>JASBVG010000123.1 GCA_030147505.1 Tardiphaga sp. | reverse complement strand
TGAAGAGCGCGCGCGCGATGTGGAAAACCTCATCCGCGACGCCGCCAGAAGCCTCAGCGTTACCGCCAGGAAGAGCGCGCCAAGCGCGCCGGCCGAGCCGCCACAGACGGCTACAAGCCGCCGCGGTGGGGCCTCTCCATCCACTGATCCCGATACGCCACGTCTTCCTCTCGATCCACCGGGAGGACGCCGATGATCTTCGCGCTTCTCAACCAGAAAGGCGGCGTCGGCAAGACGACGCTCGCGCTGCATCTTGCCGGCGAACTGGCGATGCGCGGCAAGCGCGTGACCCTGATCGACGCCGACCCGCAGGGCTCGGCGCTCGACTGGTCGCAGCAACGGTCGCGCGAGAACCTGCCACGCGCCTTTGGCGTCGTCGGCCTGGCACGCGATACGCTGCATCGCGAGGCACCGGAACTCGCGCGAGACGTCGATCACGTTGTCATCGATGGCCCGCCGCGTGTCGCCGGCCTCATGCGCTCCGCGCTGCTCGCCGCCGACCTCGTGCTGATCCCGGTGCAGCCGTCACCGCTCGACGGCTGGGCCTCCGCCGAGATGCTGGCGCTCCTGGCGGAGGCGCGCATCTACCGGCCCCAGCTCACCGCCCGTTTCGTGCTGAACCGCTGCGGCGCCCGCACCGTCATCGCTCGCGAGACGGCCGAGACCCTGGCTGACCACGATCCGCCAGTGCTCGCCACAACGATCGGCCAGCGCGTCGTCTTCGCCGACGCCGCGCAGACCGGGAGGCTCGCGTCAGACATCGACCGGCGTTCGCCCGCCGCGCGCGAGATCGCGGCACTGGCGGCCGAGGTCGAGCGTCTCGGCATCGGGAGGACCGCGCCATGACGGTTCCCCCCGAAATCATATTGTCCGGAGACTGCCGCGATCGCATGCCGGCGCGCGGCCCGTTCGACATGATCCTCGCCGATCCCCCTTACGGGGACACATCGCTCGCCTGGGATCGCCGCGTCGAGGGCTGGCTGGCGCTCGCGCGCGGCGCGCTTGCCCCGACCGGCTCGATGTGGGTCTTCGGTTCGCTGCGCAGCTTCATGGCAACCGCCGACCGCTTCGCCGACGCTGGCCTGCGGCTCGCCCAGGAGATCGTCTGGGAGAAGCAGAACGGCACCGGCTTCCATGCGGACCGCTTCAAGCGCGTGCATGAACTGGCCGTTCAATTCTACCCCGCCGAGACGGCGTGGCGCGACATCTACAACGACGTCCAGACCACGCCCGACGCGACAGCCCGGACCGTGCGACGCAAGCAGCGTCCTCCCCATACCGGCCAGATTGATGCTGGCCACTATGTCAGCCACGACGGCGGGCCGCGCCTGATGCGGTCGGTCATCTACCTGCGCAACTGCCACGGCCGCGCGATCCACCCGACTGAAAAGCCGTCAGCGCTCCTCGAAATCCTTATCCGCACGAGCTGCCCGGAAGGCGGCCTGGTCGGCGATTGGTTCGCCGGCTCGGGTTCCGGCGGCGAAGCCTGCCGGCTCTCCGGCCGGCGCTATATCGGCTGCGAGATCGACCCCACGATGGCCGACCGCGCACGCGACCGCATCGCCACCGTGCTGCCGTTCCATGACGGAGGCGCGTCATGACGGCCCCCGCCGAAAAGCGCGGCTTCGCGCAGCGCCCCGCCGATGCGGACGGATGGGTCAAAGCGGGGGACACGCCTCCGCCACGCAATGGCGCAGCCGTGACCTTCACGGCCCGGCTCACCATCGACATCACGCCTGAGCTGCGCGGCCGGATCAAGATCGCCGCCTTCAGCCGCGGCGTCACGGTCGCCGACATGCTGCGCGAGCTGTTCGAGCGCGAATTCCCCGACACCCAAGGAGACACACCATGACCGGCAATGCGGCGCTCCGCATCGGCGGTCGTCCGTTGCCGGACGGTCCCGCCGCTTTCACCACGCTCGTCGAGCTCACCTGGATCGAGAAGCGCATCGAGAACTGGATCAGGTTCGGCCGCGAAAGCTATGAGCAGAAACTCGACCGCCGGCACAGGGTGGTCGGCTTCGCGCCCGGCACGATCTTCTGCCTCGTCCGCTGGGCCGCAAACGACTACGGAACGATCATCTCGCGCCTGGACATCGTCCGCGCGGTCGACCGCGGCGAGCCGTTCCAGACGCTGCCCTTCGTCCGTCCTGGCGGCGAAATCCTGCTGAAGGTCGAAAGCTGGCCGAAGGTCGAGGACGTGCTTCGCCATGTCGACGGCATCGAGGCCCTCGGCATCGATCCCGCCGACGCCGATCCCGATCACTGGCGGCACGTCGCGCACTGGATGAATGCCGGCGAGATGCCGCGCCCGTACACGGCCGAGCGCCATCAAGCCTGGCTCCGGCGGCGGGAGATCGGGCGATGACGCGGCTCGGCTACCTCGCGGCGACATCTGTCGCCGTGCTCGGCATCGCTGCGGCCAGCGCCACGCCGATGCCGCTGAAACTCATCTGGAACGCGACGGCAAGCGCGCCAATCGGCTTCTACACGGTATCGCCGGCCGGGCGGATCGAAGTGCCGGATCTCGTCGCCGTCATGCCACCCGAGCCGTTCGCCTCCTTCATGGTCGAACGCAGCTATGTCGGCCGCGACGTGCCGATCCTCAAGCACGTCGTCGGCTTGCCGGGACAGCGCGTTTGCCGCGACGGTCGCGCCATCACGGTCGACGACGTTCCGCTCGGCGAGGCCCGCGACCGCGACAGCCGTGGCCGCGACCTGCCGGTCTGGCGGGGCTGCCGCGTGATCGGCGGCGGCGAACTTTTCCTCATGAATCTCGAAGCCGCCGACAGCCTCGACGGCCGGTACTTCGGCCCGTTTCCCGCCTCCGCGGTGATCGGCCGGGCCACCCCGCTTTTCACCGACGAGGACGGCGACGGCCGCTTCGTCTGGCGCGCGCCGACGCGGTGAGCGCGCGTCCTTCGCAATCCCACCGCAGCACAGGAGACCATGACCATGGCCCAGATCGGACAGTTCACGCGCACGGAAGCGGGCTTCGAAGGCGAGTTCCGAACGCTCGGCATCAAAGAGGAAATGACCCTCGTTCCTGCCGAACCCTCGGAGACCGAGAACGCCCCGAAATACCGCGTCCTGCTCGGTGACGAAGACGGCCTCGATATCGGCGCGGGCTGGATACATGTCGGCGAACGGGCCGGCGAGTTCGTCTCGATCACGATCTACAGCCCGCTACTCGGCGGCACGTTTCGCGCAAATCTCTTCCGCGCCGGTGACGATGGTTCTGCCTGGGTGCTCACCACCGTCCAGCCCTCCAAGAAGCGGCAGGAGGACTGAATGGCGGCGCCCCGATGTCGCGCCTGCGCCGGACGTTTTTCCACCGTCCGGCGCTCAGCGCTTCTTCTCCTTTCCGGCCTGCTCTTCACCCCAGCCGCAACGCCGACGGTTCTGGCGCAAAGCGTGTCGCCTACGAGCACCGTCGCCGCGCATCCGCATGCGGCGCATATCGCCGAGGCATCGCGCCGCTTCGGCATTCCGCCAGCATGGATCGTCGCCGTCATGCGCGCCGAGAGCGCGGGCGACGTGCGGGCCGTCTCCTCGGCCGGTGCGATGGGTCTGATGCAGGTCATGCCGGACACCTGGGCCGAGCTTCGCATCCGCCACGGCCTCGGCCGCAATCCTTACGATACGCGCGACAACATCCTCGCGGGTACTGCGTACCTGCGCGAGATGTGGGATCGCTATGGCGACATCGCCGCCATGCTCGCGGCCTACAATGCCGGCCCGGCGCGCTACGATGAGCATCGTTCGAAGGGCCGAGCGCTGCCCGCCGAGACGCGGGCTTATGTCGCTTCGCTCGCGCCCGCGCTGCGCGGCGAGCGCCCTTCGAAGAGCGGTTCGACGGTCGCCCGGCCGCTCGACTGGCGCGAGGCGGCGATCATCGTCGGGCGCGATGACGGCGCTTCCAGCGCCGATCCCGCGGCCGCGGACCGCTCGCCGGACGACGCCCATTCACCCGTCCCGGCGATGCCGCAGATGCTTGTCGCCGGACAGCCCGAGGGGCTGTTCGTCGCCCGGAATACCGCTGGAGACCGGCCATGAGCGGCCCTGCGGCGCTTCGCATCCCATCGTGCGCTGGCGTGTCGTGGAGGACGCCCGGGGTGGCGGCAGGCGCAGCAACCGGACGATGGCAGGATAAAAGGGCGCACGGTGCGCTTCGGTCGGGCGGTTGTTTTTGTTCATGTTTTTGGCGCGTTCCGCACCGTGCAGCGCTTTCGCGCACCGTGCGCTCCGCGCCCATCTTCATGATTTTCTTATCGTTTTTGCACCGTGCGGGGTCACGTCATGTCCGATGACCACGAGTTCCGCATACGTCCAGGCCGCATCCGATCGACCCGCGCGCAGCAGGCCCGGCCTTTCGTTGCGCAGGCGCTCGCCGCAGCGAAGAAGGCAGGCGGCGGCGTCTCGCGATCCGGCCGCGTCACCTCCGGCAACCGTTCGCGCTTCGGGCGCGGCCAGCGCGCCAGCATCCAGGCCAATCGCCTCATCACGTCGCGCACGCGCGGCGCCGTCGTCAAGGCGCGTGTGGTCCGCCATACCGCTCGATCAGCACCGCTCGGAACGCATCTGGACTATCTGCGCCGCGACGGCGTGACCCGTGACGGGGAGAAGGCGCGGCTGTTCGGGCCGGGAACGGAGAATGCCGACGCCCGCGCCTTCGCTGAGCGCTGTGGCGATGACCGGCATCATTTCCGTTTCATCGTCTCGCCCGACGACGCGCCGGACATGGCAGACCTCAGATCCTTCACGCGCGATCTCGTCGGCCAGATGGAAAAGGATCTCGGCACGAAGCTCGACTGGGTGGCCGTCGATCACTGGAACACCGAGCATCCGCATGTCCACCTGATTGTGCGCGGCGTGAGGGACGACGGCCAGGACCTCGTGATCTCGCGCGACTACATCAAGGAGGGCATGCGCGACCGGGCGCGCGAGCTCATCACCCAGGAGTTGGGACCGCGCACCGATCTCGATATCCGCCGCACTCTCGAAAGCCAGATCGAGACCGAACGCTGGACGCAGCTTGACCGCCAGCTTGTCCGCGACGCCGGCAAGTCCGGCATCATCGACCTCGCGCCCCGCGCCGACCGACAGCCGGACGAATTCCACGCCTTGAAGGTCGGCCGGCTGCGAACGCTGGAAATTCTCGGTGTCGCGGGACAGGTCGGCCATTCGCAATGGTTCATCAGGCCCGAGGCGGAGAGCGTCCTGCGCGAGCTCGGCGAGCGCGGCGACATCATCAAGCGCATGCACCGCGCTCTCACCGAACGCGGCATCGAGCGCGGGTCGGCAAGCTATGTGCTCGCCGGGGAAAGCCTCGACGTGCCCGTTGTCGGTCGCCTGCTCGAACGCGGTCTGGATGACGAACTGAAGGGCACGGCCTATGCCGTGGTCGACGGCGTCGACGGCCGCCCCCATCATATTAAGCTGCCGCATCTCGATGCCGCTGGCGACAGCCCACCCGGATCGATCGTCGAGCTGCGCGCCTACGAGGATGCGCAAGGTCAGCGCCGCGTCGCGCTCGCCGTCCGCTCCGATCTGGATATCCACTCTCAGGTCAACGCAGCGGGTGCGACCTGGCTCGATCGGCAGGCGGTTGCCCGCGAGCCCATCGCGCTCTCGGAGGGTGGCTTCGGCGCCGAGGTGCAGCGGGCCCTCGAGCAACGCGCCGAGCACCTGATCGGCGAAGGTCTCGCCGAACGGCAGGGCGGGCGCGTCGTCTTCGCGCGGCGTCTGCTCAACACGCTACGCGATCGCGAGGTCAGTGCGCTGGGCGAAAAGCTCGCCGCCGAGACCGGCCTGCCATTCAACCATGCCGACGGCGGCGAGTATGTCGCCGGCTCCTATCGCCAGCGCTTCACGCTCGCCTCCGGCCGCTTCGCCATGATCGACGACGGCCTCGGCTTCCAGCTCGTCCCCTGGTCTCCCTCTCTCGAAAAGCAGATCGGCCGCCACGTCTCCGGCGTCGCCCGCGACGATGGCGGCGTCGACTGGGACTTCGGCCGCAAGCGGGGGATCGGCCTCTAACACCCGTCAGAAAGGAGCCTCGCTATGTCCGGCACCAAGATCCTCTGGGGACAGATCACGATCGTCTTCCTGATCGTGCTCGTTACCACCTGGGGCGCGACGCAGTATGTTGCGTGGAGCCTCGGCTATCAGGCGCAGCTCGGCGAGCCGTGGTTCAGGCTCTTCGGCGTTCCGGTCTATTTTCCGGCCGCTATCATGTGGTGGTGGTACTTTTACGACGCCTATGCGCCGAGCATATTCGCGACCGGCGGCATGATCGCCGCGTCGGGCGGTTTCATCGCGATCGCGGTCGCCATCGGCATGTCGGTCTGGCGGGCGCGCGAACAAAAGAATGTCGCCACCTATGGCTCGGCCCGCTGGGCAGAGAAGCCCGAGATCGAGGCTGCGGGTCTGCTCGATCCCGATGGCGTGGTACTCGGCCGATACCATCGCGAGTATCTGCGCCATGATGGGCCGGAGCATGTGCTGTGCTTTGCGCCTACCCGATCCGGCAAGGGTGTCGGTCTCGTCGTGCCGTCGCTCCTCACCTGGCCGGGCTCGGCCATCGTCCATGATATCAAGGGTGAGAACTGGACGCTGACCGCGGGCTTCCGGTCACTCCATGGCCGTGTGCTGCTGTTCGATCCGACCAATCCCAAATCCTCCGCCTACAATCCGTTGCTCGAGGTCCGCCGGGGCGAATGGGAGGTTCGCGACGTCCAGAACATCGCCGACATTCTCGTCGATCCCGAGGGGAGCCTGGACAAAAGAAATCACTGGGAAAAGACCAGCCATTCACTTCTGGTCGGCGCAATCCTGCATGTCCTCTATGCAGAGCCGGAAAAGACGCTGGCCGGCGTCGCCAACTTCCTCTCCGATCCGAAGCGCCCGGTGGAGTCGACGCTGCGTGCTATGATGAAGACCGCGCATCTGGGCGAGGCCGGTCCACACCCTGTCGTGGCCAGCGCGGCGCGCGAGCTCCTCAACAAATCCGACAATGAGCGCTCCGGCGTTCTATCAACCGCCATGTCGTTTCTCGGATTGTACCGCGATCCTGTTGTTGCCGAGGTCACGCGGCGCTGCGACTGGCGGATCAGCGACATCGTCGGCGGCGAGCTTCCGACGACGCTCTACCTCGTCGTGCCGCCCAGCGACATCAACCGGACCAAGCCGCTGATCCGCCTGCTACTCAATCAGATCGGCCGTCGCCTGACCGAAGAGCTCCAGGCGAAGACCGGGCGCCATCGTCTCCTCCTCATGCTCGATGAGTTTCCGGCGCTCGGCCGCCTCGACTTTTTCGAGACCGCGCTGGCCTTCATGGCGGGGTATGGGTTGAAGAGCTTCCTGATCGCGCAATCGCTGAACCAGATCGAGAAAGCCTATGGGCCGAACAATTCGATCCTCGACAACTGCCATGTTCGCGTGAGCTTCGCGACGAACGACGAGCGGACGGCCAAGCGCGTCTCGGACGCCCTCGGGACGGCCACCGAGATGAAGGCCATGAAAAACTATGCCGGGCATCGTCTGTCGCCCTGGCTCGGCCACCTGATGGTGTCTCGCTCGGAAACCGCCCGCCAGTTGCTCACGCCGGGCGAGATCATGCAGCTTCCGCCGGCCGACGAGATCGTCATGGTCGCCGGCATTCCGCCGATCCGGGCGAAAAAGGCGCGCTATTATGAGGATGCCCGTTTCCGCGAACGTCTTCTGGCGCCGCCCGCCTTGAAGCGCCCGGAACAGATTCGTCCGGACGACTGGACCAGCCTGCCGATCCCGGCGCGGCCGGAAGCGCTCGATGCGCAACCGGCAGGCCGATCCGACGACCAGGACCCGACCGAATCCGAACGGCGGCTGCAGCACGAGCTCCACCGGGTAAAGCCGGTAGAAAAGAAAGCGCCGATCGAGAACGAGTTCGAGATCGAGCCGCCTGACGACATCGATGAGGATGCCGTGCGAAACCAGCGCATGATCCGCCAGATGCAGGGCGTCGCACGGCAGGTCTCGCTCGATCCGAATGACGGCATGGAACTGTAGGCGCCATGACCAGTCACCGGAAGAAGATAAAGACCACGGTCTATCTGGACCCCGATGTCGAGAAGACGCTGGCGGATTTTGCCGCCCGGCGCGATCAATCGCAATCCATGATCGCGGAGGCGGCCATCGCGTCGTTTCTCTCGCCGGACGATGCCGAGCGGCGGGAGGCGATCGTCGCCAAGCGCCTCGACCAGATCGACCGCCGCATGACGCGCCTGGAACGGGACGTCGGCATCGCCGTCGAGACCCTTGCGGTGTTCATCCGCTTCTGGATAACCACGACGCCCGCCTTGCCGGAGCCGGCGGCGCAGGCAGCGCGTGCCAAATCCAGCGAGCGTTACGAGGCGTTCATCACCGCGCTTGGCCGGCGTCTGGCGCAGGGGCCGAAGCTTCGGCAAGAGATTTCGGAAGATGTGCCCGAATCGGACGCGTGAACACCTCGCGCGCGGCATCTGGGAATCGATACGACCAGTTCAAGAACAGGGGCGCACCGCCGTTCTCCTGTATTTGCACGCCACGCTACTACTACGACCGAAACTTGTTGAATCGGCCTGATTCCGGGCTCTTTTAATCATCCCCGATCCGGGGATCATCTGTTGCGTCCCCACGAGAAACGGGGACGAGATGGCATCCACTCATCACAGACAGGAAGCGAGCCAGCGTGGCGCGCGCATGCTGCGCACCGCGCTCGGCAGCGCCATCGCGCGGTTTCTGGAAGACCCGGCGGTGGTCGAGGTGATGCTGAATCCCGATGGGCGCATCTGGGTGGATCGGCTTTCCGAAGGGCTGGCCGATACCGGCGAGACGATGACGGCCGCCGATGGCGAGCGCATCGTGCGTCTGGTCGCGCATCATGTCGGTGCGGAGGTTCACGCCCGCTCGCCGCGCGTCTCGGCCGAGTTGCCGGAAACAGGTGAGCGTTTTGAGGGCCTGCTTCCACCAGTCGTAGCGTCACCCGCCTTCGCTATTCGCAAGCCGGCTGTCGCGGTCTTCACGCTCGACGATTATGTGGCCGCCGGCATCATGACGGCCGACCAGGCGGTGAAGCTGCGCGCAGCGGTCCAGTCCCGCGCCAACATACTCGTCGCTGGGGGCACTTCTACCGGCAAGACAACGCTGACCAACGCGCTGCTCGCCGAGGTGGCGAAGACAGCAGATCGCGTCGTCATCATTGAGGATACCCGCGAGCTGCAATGCGCAGCGCCGAACCTAGTCGCGATGCGGACCAAGGATGGCGTTGCCACGCTTTCCGATCTCGTCCGCTCCTCGCTGCGCCTGCGGCCCGACCGCATTCCCATTGGCGAGGTCCGCGGCTCAGAAGCCCTCGACCTGCTCAAAGCCTGGGGCACCGGCCATCCCGGCGGCATCGGCACGATCCACGCCGGCTCCGGCATCGGCGCGCTGCGTCGCCTCGAGCAACTCATCCAGGAAGCCGTCGTCACGGTCCCGCGCGCGCTGATCGCCGAGACCATCGATCTCGTCGCCGTCCTCTCCGGCCGCGGCTTGTCGCGCCGGCTGGCCGAGCTCGCGCGCGTCGACGGCATCGATCCCGCCACCGGCGACTACCGCATCATCCCCGCAACCACCTCGAATGGAGAAGCTGAATGAATTCGCCCGTCGTTCCGAATGTGACCAATCCGCCCGTCCTGTCGCCCGTGCCCATCGGTCCAGATCTGCCCGCCGGCTCGATCATGCGCGGCAGCTACCGGCGTCTCGCCAGTTCGACCGCGCTCTTCACCATCATGATGCTGGCCGCCACGCCGCCGGCCCATGCCTCCGGCTCCTCCATGCCGTGGGAACAGCCGCTTCAACAGATCCTCCAGTCGATCGAGGGGCCGGTCGCCAAGATCGTGGCGGTGATCATCATCATCGCCACCGGCCTGGCGCTCGCCTTCGGCGACACCAGCGGCGGCTTCCGCCGCCTGATCCAGATCGTATTCGGTCTGTCGATCGCCTTCGCGGCCAGCTCGTTCTTCCTCAGCTTCTTCAGCTTCGGCGGCGGGGTACTTGTCTGATGGCGGCGGTCTTCGAACAACTCGACGCGGTGCCGGGCTTTTCGGTGCCCGTCCATCGCGCCTTGACCGAGCACATCCTGCTGGGCGGTGCACCGCGCTCCATCGCGATCATGAACGGCACGTTGGCCGGGGCCGTGGGCCTCGGCCTGCGCCTCTGGCTCGTCGGCCTCGCCATCTGGGCAATCGGTCATTTCGTGGCCGTCTGGGCGGCCCGTCGCGATCCACTCTTTGTCGAGGTCGGGCGCAGGCATCTGCGCATTCCGGCTTTCCTCGCGGTGTGAGGAGGCGGCCATGATGAATCTCGCCGAATATCGTCGCACTGCCGCTCGCCTCGCCGACTATTTGCCATGGGTCGCTCTGGTCGCTCCCGGCATCGTGCTGAACAAGGATGGCTCGTTTCAGCGCACGGCCCGCTTTCGGGGTCCGGATCTGGATTCCTCCGTCGCGGCCGAGCTGGTTGCCGTTGCGAGCCGCATCAACAACGCTTTCCGCCGCCTTGGCCTGGGCTGGAGCATTTTCATCGAGGCACAACGGTACGAGGCCGCCACCTATCCCGACAACATCTTTCCCGATCCCGCGTCGGCTTTGGTCGATGCCGAGCGCAAGGCCGACTTCGAAGAAGCTGGCGCACATTTCGTATCGAGCTACTTCCTCACCTTCCTGTTTCTTCCGCCGGCCGAGGAAGCCGCACGTACCGAGTCCTGGCTTTACGAAGGGCGTGAGCGCTCGGGCGTCGACCCGCACGAGATCCTGCGCGCCTTCACCGACCGCACCGATCGCGTGCTGGCCCTACTTGACGGTTTCATGCCGTCCTGCGGTTGGCTCGATGACAGCGAGACGCTGACCTACCTGCATTCCAGCGTGTCGACGAAACGCCATCGTGTCCGCGTACCGGAAACGCCGATCTATCTCGACGCGCTGCTCGCCGATCAGCCGCTCACCGGCGGTCTGGAGCCGCGTCTTGGCGATCAGAATCTGCGTGTGCTGACCGTCGTCGGCTTCCCGACCGCGACGACGCCCGGCCTGCTCGACGATCTGAACCGGCTGGCCTTCCCGTATCGCTGGTCGACGCGCGCGAGCCTCCTCGACAAGACCGACGCGACCAAGCTGCTCACCAAGATCAGGCGGCAATGGTTCGCCAAGCGCAAGTCGATTGCCGCGATCCTCAAGGAGGTGATGACCAACGAGCAATCGGTGCTGGTGGACACCGACGCCGCGAACAAGGCCGCCGACGCGGACATGGCCTTGCAGGAGCTCGGCGCCGACGTAGCCGGCATGGCCTATGTCACCGCCACGATCACGGTCTGGGATGCCGATCCGCGCCTTGCCGACGAAAAGCTGCGGCTGGTCGAGAAGGTCATCCAGGGCCGCGACTTCACGGCCATGATCGAGACGGTCAACGCGGTGGACGCCTGGCTCGGCAGTCTGCCCGGCCATGTCTATGCAAACGTGCGCCAGCCGCCGATCTCGACGCTCAATCTCGCCCACATGATCCCCCTCTCTGCCGTGTGGGCGGGGCCGGAACGGGATGAACACTTCGATGCGCCCCCGCTGCTTTACGGCAGAACCGAAGGTTCGACCCCGTTCCGGCTTTCTTTGCATGTCGGCGATGTCGGCCACACGCTCGTCGTCGGCCCAACAGGGGCGGGCAAATCCGTGCTGCTCGCCCTCATGGCCTTGCAATTTCGCCGTTACCTCCGCAGCCAGGTCTTCGCTTTCGACTTCGGCGGTTCGATCCGCGCCGCATCGCTCGCCATGGGCGGCGACTGGCACGATCTCGGCGGCGGCCTGACCGAAGGATCGGAATCCTCGGTATCGCTTCAGCCGCTGGCCCGCATTCACGACACCTATGAGCGCGCCTGGGCCGCCGACTGGATCGTCGCGATCCTTCTGCGGGAAGGGATTAAAATCACCCCGGAGGCAAAGGAGCACATCTGGACGGCGCTCACCTCGCTCGCCTCGGCGCCGATCGGTGAGCGCACGATCACCGGCCTCAGCGTCCTTCTCCAGTCCAACGACCTCAAACAGGCGCTCCGCCCTTTCTGCGTCGGCGGTCCCTATGGCCGCTTGCTCGATGCCGAAGCCGAACATCTCGGCTCGGCCGACGTGCAGGCATTCGAGATCGAGGGGCTGGTCGGGACGGGCGCTGCGCCTGCTGTGCTCGCCTATCTCTTCCACCGCATCGGCGACAGGCTGGACGGGCGGCCGACGCTGCTCATCATCGACGAAGGCTGGCTGGCGCTAGACGACGAAGGCTTCGCCGGCCAGCTCCGCGAGTGGCTCAAGACGCTGCGCAAGAAAAACGCCTCGGTCATCTTCGCCACCCAGTCGCTCAGCGACATCGACAATTCGGACATTGCCCCGGCCATCATCGAAAGTTGCCCGACGCGACTGCTCCTGCCGAACGAACGGGCAGTCGAACCGCAGATCACCGCCATCTATCGCCGCTTCGGTCTCAATGACCGTCAGATCGAGATCCTCGCGCGAGCGACGCCCAAGCGCGACTACTACTGCCAGTCCCGGCGCGGCAATCGTCTGTTCGAGCTCGGCCTGTCCGAAGTCGGGCTCGCGCTCTGTGCCGCATCTTCCAAGTCCGATCAGACGCTGATTGCCCAGATCGTCGCCGAGAACGGACGCGACGGCTTCCTCACGGCGTGGCTCGCCGCTCGCGAGGTCGGCTGGGCCGTCGATCTGATCCCGAACGTCCAGACGACCGTCCTCCAATCCCAAAAGGAACCTCTATCATGACGACCTCCCGTTTCCGCCTGCGCGCAGTTCTGCTTGCCGCAACCGCACTCGCCGCACCGATCGCCTTCTCTTCCGTCGTGACCTCGCCCGCCTATGCGTGGCGGATCGTGTTCGATCCGAGCAACTACGCGCAGAATGTGCTGACGGCTGCGCGCACTCTGGAACAGATCACGCACCAGATCACCTCGCTTCAGAACGAAGCGACGATGCTGATCAACCAGGCGCGCAATCTGGCGAACCTGCCTTTCTCCGCTCTCCAGACCTTGCAGCAGAATGTCCAGAAGACGCAGCAGCTTCTCCAGCAGGCGCAGGGCATCGCCTTCAACGTCCAGCAGATCGACCAGATGTTCAGCCAGAAATACGGCAACGTCTCCATGTCGGCCACGGATCAGCAACTCGTCTCCGATGCACGATCGCGCTGGCAGAACACGGTCGGCGGCCTTCAGGACGCCATGCGCGTCCAGGCGGGTGTCGTCGGCAACATCGACACCAACCGCACGCAGATGAGCGACCTGGTGAGCCAGAGCCAGGGCGCAACGGGCGCGCTTCAGGCGACGCAGGCCGGCAACCAGCTCCTCGCACTCCAGTCGCAGCAGCTTTCCGATCTGGTCGCCTTGCTTGCGGCCAACGGGCGTGCCGGCGCGCTGACCGAAGCCGAGCGCACGGCTGCGGCGGAGCAGGGACGGGAACAGCGCCGCCGCTTCCTGACGCCGGGCTCGGGCTACCAGCCGGGCAACGCGCAGATGTTCAACGGCAACTGAGGGCGGGCTTATGGACGGCAAGATGCTGGCCCGGCTGGGCGCTGTCGTGTTCGTCGCCGTCGCCATTACGGCGGCGGTCGTCGAACTGACCCGAAAGGAGGACCCGAAAGAGGATTTCTCCACGCGCGTCATCGAACCCTCGCACGATCCGCTGCGCGCGGGGCAGCGCCGGTGCCAGCAGCTTGGCCAGCAAGCCGCGAATGACCCCGAATGCCTGCGCGTCTGGGCGGAAACCCGCGACCGTTTCCTGCGTCCGTCCTCTGCACCGGCGTCGCCGTCCTCCAGCGAAGGGCGGTGAAGCATGGGCGGCTCCGGCGTTATCGACACATTTCTCGGAACCTTCACCCGCTATATCGACAGCGGGTTCGGTCTGCTCGGCGGCGAGGTGGCGTTTGTCGCCACCACCCTGATCGTGATCGACGTGACGCTGGCCGCTCTCTTCTGGAGCTGGGGCGCCGACGACGACATCATCGCCCGTCTGGTGAAGAAGACCTTGTTTGTCGGGGTGTTCGCCTACCTGATATCCAACTGGAACAACCTCGCCAAGATTGTCTTCGACAGCTTCGCCGGCCTCGGACTGAAAGCCTCCGGCACCGGCTTCACTGCGCAGGATCTGCTTCGTCCAGGCAAGGTCGCACAGACCGGCCTCGATGCCGCGCGTCCCTTGCTCGACGCGATATCGCCCCTGATGGGCTGGATCGCGGTTTTCGAGAACCTGATCCAGATCGTCTGCCTTTTGTTTGCCTGGGCGCTGGTCATCCTCGCCTTCTTCATTCTGGCGATCCAGCTCTTCGTGACGCTGATCGAGTTCAAGTTGTCGACGCTCGCCGGTTTCGTCCTGATCCCGTTCGGCCTCTTCGGCAAGACCGCCTTCATGGCCGAGCGCGTGCTTGGCAATGTGATTTCCAGCGGCATCAAGGTCCTGGTCCTCGCTGTCATCGTCGGCATCGGCTCAACGCTGTTCAGTCAGTTCACGCAAGGCTTCGGCGGCCAGACCCCGAGCATCGACGACGCCATGGCCATCGTTCTTGCGGCGCTCTCGCTCGTCGGCCTTGGCATCTTCGGTCCCGGTATTGCCTCCGGTCTTGTCAGCGGCGGCCCGCAGCTTGGCGCAGGCGCCGCGGTTGGCACCGGCCTTGCTGTCGGCGGTGCGGCACTCGCTGCTGGCGGCGGCGCGGTACTGGCCGCGAAGGGCGGAGCCGCTCTTCTTTCCGGCGGCGCCGCTGCCGCGCGTGGTGGCGCTGCGGCGGCCGGCGCGGCATCGTCGGCCTACACATTGGGCTCTATGGGACAGTCGGGCGCGTCCGGCGTCGCGTCCGGCCTCGGAGGCGTAGCACGCGCCGCCGGATCGGCCTCCGTTTCCCCGTTGCGCCGTGCCGCGTCCCGCGCCTCGGAAAGCATGAAATCCAGCTTCTCCGACGGCGCGCGTGCAGGCGTCAGCGCCACCGGCGGCTCCTTCTCGTCTGGCGCGGGCACTGGCGAATCCGATCCCGCTTCCGTCGCTCCCGCAACCACACCCGATCAGCCGCCGGCATGGGCCCAGCGCATGAAGCGCGGCAGCCATGTCGCCCACGGCGTCAGCGCCGCCGCCCATGCCGTTCGCTCGGGCGACAGCCATGGGTCCGGCGCATCCGTCAATCTCTCCGAAAGTGACCGTTCATGAATCTCTTCAAACGACCGGCCGTGCATTACGGCAAGACACCTCAACCGGAAACACCTTACCAGAAGGCCGCACAAGTCTGGGACGAACGTCTTGGGTCAGCGCGCGTGCAGGCGAGGAACTGGCGCTACATGGCGTTCGGTTCGCTGATCCTGTCAGCGGGCTTCGCTTCCGCGCTGGTCTATCAGTCCGCGCGTGGGACAGTGGTTCCCTGGGTGGTTCAAGTAGACAATCTGGGTCAGGCCCAGACCGTCGCCCCGGCCGCGGCGGACTATCGTCCGACCGATCCACAGGTGGCGTGGCATCTCGCACGCTTCATCGAGCAGACCAGAAGCATTCCCGCCGATCCGATCATCGTCCGCCAGAACTGGCTCAGGGCCTATGAGTGGACGACTGATCGGGGCGCGGCTGCGCTTAACGACTATGCCCGCGCCAACGATCCCTTCACGAAGGTCGGCAAGCAGCAGATCGCCGTCGAGGTTTCCAGCGTCATCCGCGCTTCTCCGGACAGCTTCCGCGTCGCGTGGACGCAACGGCATTTCGAGAATGGCCAGCTCGGCGCGACCGAGCGATGGACCGCGATCCTGACCATCGTCATCCAGCCTCCGCGCGATGCCGAGCGGCTGAAGGTCAATCCGCTCGGAATTTACATCAACGCCATCAACTGGTCGCGGGAGATGAGCCAATGAAATCGGCTTTCCGTAACCCCGCCATTCCGGTTTTCCGTAAATCCGTACTCCCGGTTCTGCTGCTTTCCGCCACCGCGTTGGCTGGTTGTGCCACGCCGCAAAAGCCGCCGGAGATCAGCTACGATCGAGATGTTCCGGCTTTGCCGGCCGTTCCGGCATCGGTGACGGACGATCGGCCCCGTCCGATCCACATCCCTCCGGCCTGGACGCCGGCAAAGGGCGGCACGGCGGCCAGCACACCAGTCGCTCGCGTCGAGAACGCCAACGCTGCCGCTCGCGTGCAGCCGCGCCGAGAGGGCTACTTCAACGCGATCCAGGTATATCCCTGGTCGGAAGGAGCGCTCTATCAGGTCTACGCGGCTCCTGGGCAGATCACCGACATCGCGCTGGAACCGGGAGAGTCGCTGACAGGGGCCGGACCGATCGCGGCTGGCGATACCGCCCGCTGGATTATCGGCGACACCGAGAGCGGCAGCGGAACGACCCGCCGCGTCCATATTCTCGTGAAGCCTTCCCGGCCGGACATCACGACCAATCTCGTCGTGACTACAGACCGGCGTGTTTACATGATCGAGCTGCGTTCCGGCGCGAAGCCCTATATGCCGTCCGTCGCCTGGTCCTATCCGCGGCCGCGCGCCGGTCAAGGCCAGAGCATTCCGGCGACGCCGGTCATCCCGGCCGTTGCGGCCCGCAACTACCGATACGGTTTGACCGGCGGGAATCCGCCCTGGAAACCCGTCTCCGTCTATGACGACGGCCGCAGGGTCTACGTCGAGTTTCCGCGCGGGATCGTCCAGGGCGAAATGCCGCCGATCTTCGTCATCGGTCCCGATGGCGAAGCGCAACTCGTCAACAGCCGTATTCACCAGCACATCCTGATCGTCGATCGCCTGTTCGGCGCTGCCGAGCTCCGCCTTGGCGGCGGCGACAAACAGCAGGTCGTCAGGATTGTCCGCACCGACGGGAGACCCGCATCGTGAGCGAGAACAATACCGACAATACAGCTCCCATGCGTCTTCGCGCCGAGGCACCGCGCGTCACGCGCCTTTCGCGGAGGGTGTTGGCAAGCATTACGGCCGTCGGGCTCGTTGGCATCGGCGGCGCGCTAATCTACGCACTCCAGACCCGCGATGGAGGTCAAGGCGGCGAAGAACTTTATTCGACCAACAATCGCCAGACCGCAGATGGCCTCGCCGGCCTTCCGCGCGACTATACCGGACCTGTTCTCGGCCCGCCGCTGCCCGGTGATCTCGGCCGCCCGATCCTCGACGCCCAGAACCGGGGCCAGCCCGTGGTCCCGCCGACGATCACAACACCGACCGTTGACGAGGCTGAGCAGCGCCGGCGGGCCGAGGAAGAGGCTGCGCGCACCAGCCGCGTGTTCTTTCAGACCCAACCCGGCTCGACAGCGACGACACCCGGCGGCTCAACCATGCCGAACGTTCCCGGCTTCGATCTCGCCGGGCTCGCGGGGCAATCCGGTCAGCAGACCGCCCAGGATCGGCAGCTTGCGTTTCTGAATGCACCGGTTGATCGCCGGACCACATCATCGGATCGGGTCATAGCTCCGGCTTCGCCGTTCATCCTTCAGGCCGGGGCGGTGATCTCAGCCGCGCTCATCACCGGCATTCGCTCCGATCTGCCTGGCCAGATCACTGCGCAGGTGACGGAAAACATCTACGACAGTCCGACCGGCAGATTGCTTCTGATCCCGCAAGGCACGCGGATTGTCGGCCAGTACGACAACAACGTGCAGTTCGGGCAAAGACGGGCGCTGCTGGTCTGGAACCGGCTGATCTTCCCGAACGGCCGCTCCATCGTCCTCGAACGCCAGCCGGGCGCCGACACGCAAGGATACGCTGGTCTCGAGGATGGGGTCGATTATCACTGGTGGGATCTCGCCAAAGCGGCCGGTCTCTCCACGCTGCTCGCGGTCGGCACGGAACTGGCGGTCAGCGATGAGGACCGCCTGGTCCGCGCTATCCGCGACGGCGCACAGGACACCATCAACGACGCCGGTCAGCAGATCGTCCGGCGCCAATTGCAGGTCGCACCGACGTTGACCATCCGGCCGGGCTTCCCCGTTCGCGTTATCGTCACGCGCGATCTCGTCCTTGAACCCTACAGAGGCTGACTGTGGCAAAACTGAAACTTGGACCGATCGCCGACGATAAGCCCGTCAAAGTCACGGTGGAATTGCCCGCACAACTCCACCGTGATCTCATCGCCTATGCCGAAATCCTGGCGCGTGAGTCGGGCCAATCTGTCGCTGATCCGGTGCGCTTGATCGTACCAATGCTTGATCGGTTCATCGCAACCGATCGCGGGTTCGCCAAGGCGCGGCGTCTGCCCTAGAAGAGGATAATTGAGATCTGCAACCATGACCGAGCGCTATTTGGAACAACAGTTCAAATGGGCAGAGTGAGCACCAGCATCATGTAGGCTATTGCTGATTTCGACATCTTCCTTGCCATGCTTAGCAAGCTGCGAAATGCCGGGTTATCATTCCTGGCAGACCAGATCGCGCTGAAAGGAAGAATTTCATCGACAATGGGTCGATAGGTGATCCCCGGAAGCCGTGCTGCCGCCATCGCTTCACTGACGACCGTCAGGCCACGTCCAACAGCTACGAGCGAGAGAAGATTATCTCTCCCGACTGACTGAGGCTGTATGTACGGATGATGACCCAGATCAGCGAGTCGCTTTACGAGGTAGTCGTGAATCTCAGGGCCGGGCGCGACATCACTGACGATAAATTGCTCCATGGTGAGGTCACTCCAGCCCACCACCGGTTTCTCAGAAAGCGCATGCCCTTCGGGAAGCACGACAAACACCCGTTCGAACCAAAGCTGGTCTGTTTCACACCCCGGCCAGACCCGTGTGCCGGTCAAGAACGCGACGTCGATCTGGAATTGACGCACCGCCGCGATATGTTCGTCAGGATTTCCTTCGATGAACTCTATATGGACCTTCGCATGGGCGCTGTCGTAAGCGAGCAGCAGATTCGCCAGAAAGCCTGACGCTAGGGACGAGAATATTCCGATCTTAAGCCGCCCGTTCTCTACACGCCCGATCCTCGCCACGTCCTCAACGCTGTGACCGATATCCCGAAGAATGCGACGCGCCTGAGGGAGAAAGCGCTGCCCAGCGTAAGTGAGGGTGACGCCGCTGCTACGCCGATGGAACAGTGAGGCGCCAACCTGATCTTCGAGGTCTCGTATAGATCGGCTGATCGCCGACTCCTGCACCCCTGAAGCCGCGCCGGCTTTTCTAAAGCTGCCCTGCTCGGCCGCTGCCACGAAGTAGCAGAGATGGCGTACATCGATTGCCTCGCGGCGCTTCGCGAGCCTATCTCTCATGAGCGAGCCTATCCCCCTTCGCATCCGCCACAACCGGGAGGGGCGATAGCTCCCCGTCGTTGTGGCGGAACTCGCCGCGGGGCGTTGTCGAACTTGGAGCGGCGTTGAGGTGCAGTTCAGCGCGGAAACCTCCCTCTGGACGGTTTTTCAGAGACAGGCTCCCGCCGAGCCGCTTCGCCGCGAGGTCGGCAATCGCGAGGCCCAGCCCACTTCCCATCGCGGTCTTGTTGCGACCGCGATAGAACCTCTCGCAAACCTTGGGCAGTTCGTCTTCAGGTATTCCCGGTCCGCTGTCGTCGATCGTCAGTGCGACGCCGTCGCCTTCAAGCCTCATGCCACAATGGACAGGGCTTTCAACGCGGGAATGCAGAACGGCATTTTCCATGAGGTTCCGCGTCGCGAGCATGAACAGTGACGGATCGATATCAAGGTCTATGTCATGCAGTTTTTCGTCGATCTCGAGGAGCGCAGCGCCCGGGTAGTGCTGGCGGATGTCATCTGCGAGCCGGCTGGCCAATTTGCCCAAATTGACACGATGATTGTCGCTGTCGGTCTCGCCCCTTTCGGCATTCGTCAGGTCGGTGAGCTGTCGCATCAGCCGAGACGTCCGGTCCACGCCGACCACGATCTGACGCAGGGCGTTCGCACGAATGCCCGGATCCTCGCTCCCGAGCGCCACCTGCGCCTGAGTCTTCAGTCCGGCGATCGGCGTACGCAGCTCATGCGCTGCGAAGGCTGTAAAATCGCGCTCCCGTTCTCGGGCCGCATGCACCCGCCCGAAGAGACCGTTGAGCGAGCGGATGACCGGCTTGATCTCGGAAGGCGTATCGACGTCGGGCAGGGCGCTCAGATCGGAGGCGGACCGCGTCTCCAGCGCGTGAGCCATGTTGTTGAGGGGACCGAGACCTTTCCTCACGCTCAGCCAAATCAGCCCGGCCAGGATCGGCAAGATCAGCAATGCAGGCAGTGCAAGACCCCGGATCACATCGGCCACCAGCCGATCGCGAACGCGCATATTGTCTCCGACGAGGACTCGCATGCCGAGATCGGTGTTGACCACCGCATAGACGCGCCAGGTTTCGCCCCCGATAAGGGTCTCGGAAAAGCCGTCCTGTGCATCAGACAGCGGCGTTGCCGGGGCCGCGTCGGAGCGGCCCACCAAGGTGCCGTCCAGCGCCCATATTTGGCAGGATAGCTGCCTATCATAAGACGCATGCATCGTCGGCTCGACGGCCGGAATCTGGGCTGCGCGCTTCGGATCGATCTCCTGGCTGGTGATCAGCGAACTCACCATACGCGCCGCCTCGATCAGGCGAGCATCGAGGACGCGTTCCACCTCGGCTCGCGTGCTGAGATAGATCCAGGCGATCGCCGACATCCAAACGACGCCCGTCGTGATCATCAGGATCATGAAGAGCCGGCTTCGGATCGATTTCATATGCTGTCCTCCGCCAGCCTGTAGCCCACCCCGCGCACGGTTTCGATGACGCCAGGGCCGAGCTTCTGTCGCAGATTGTGGATGTGAACCTCGATCGTGTTGCTCTCCACGTCCTCCTGCCAACCATAGAGCCGGTCCTCGAGCTGCGATTTCGACAGGATCTGGCCCGGCCGCTCCATCAGCGCGTGCAGAATGGAGAACTCGCGGCGGGAGAGCCGCACACCCTCGCCCGATTTCGAGACCGCCATCGTCGCAGGGTCGAGGCGCAGATCGCGCCAGATGCGGCAAGCCGAGGCGCCGCCGTTGCCCCGTCTCGTCAAGGCCCTCAGACGGGCGGCGACCTCGTTCAGGTCGAAGGGTTTGCCGAGATAGTCGTCTGCGCCGGCATCGAGACCGGCAATGCGGTCGGGGATGCTGTCACGCGCGGTCAGCAGCAGCACCGGCGTTCCCACCGCCCGTCCTCGAAGCTCGTTCAGAACGTCGAGACCGGACCCGTCCGGAAGCATCAGATCGAGAACCACCGCATCGAAGGCCGAGCTGCGCAGCGCAGCCGAGGCATCCACGCAGGTGGAAACGGCGTCCACAGTGAAGCCGGCCAGGCCGAGGCCAACTTGCAACCCGTTCATCAATACTGCGTCGTCTTCGACTACCAAAACTCTCATCGTAACCTGCTCGACTTCAACAGAACAACCGCAATCTGCCGCCGACCTTAAGCCAGCCTTAAGGTGACGGGCGCGGGTCTCGCGTCCAGGCAGGGTCCCACCCTGTCCGGCTCACACGAAAAGGAGATCCCGTATGCCTACTCTCACGCGTCGCGGCGCCATGATCACATTGGGGGGCGCGGCCCTGGCGGTGCCTCTCATGCACCGCACGGCTCTCGGGCAGAATGCCGACGTGTCTAAGGAAATGATCCTCAACGACCCGGCTGCGCCCGTTGCGGGCAACCCGAAAGGCGACGTCACCATCGTGGCCTTCCTCGACTACAATTGCCCGTTCTGCAAAAAATCCGCGCCCGACCTTGATCGCGTCGTCAAGGAGGACGGCAAAATCAGGCTCGTCTACAAGGATTGGCCTGTCATCCGGCCGACCTCGATCGACGGCGCGATGATGGCGCTCGCCGCCAAATATCAGGGTAAGTACGACGTCGCGCACCATGCCCTGATGGGCATCCCCGGCGTAGGCGTTCCAAAAGACAAGATGCGGCAGGGCCTCCAGTCCGCAGGCATCGACATGGCTCGTCTCGACGCCGACATGAAGGCCAAGTCCGCGGAAATCGACGCCCTCATCAAGCGCAACATGGCGCAGGCCGATGCCATCGGGTTCTCGGGCACGCCGGCTTACCTCGTCGGCCCGTTCCAGACCTCGACGCTCGACTATCAAGGTTTCAAGCAGGTCGTCTCGGATGCGCGCAAGAAGCAAGCCGGGGAGCAGTGAGCCGGGTCCCGCGCTCACCATCCCCGCTCGCGATGCCTGATGTCGATTGTGCCGCCTCTGAGCATGTGGGACCAATAGAGCCACGGCAGAAACTTGGTCTTCAAGTACCACATGCTCTTGCGGGGCACGCGCGGATCGAGCGGAAAGCTTGGCGTCACCTTGCCGCCATAGGCGAACTCGGCGAGCACGATCTTGCCGAGGGCCACCGTCAGCGGGCAAGAGCCGTAGCCATCATAGGCCTCGGCCATGTCCTTGCCCTGTATCGCCGCCAGCAGATTGGCGACCACGACCGGAGACTGGAGGCGGACGGCCGCCGCCGTCTTGGCGTTGGTGGTGGAGGCGGCATCACCGAGCGAGAACACGTTCGGATATCGCACATGCCGGAGCGTCGCCGCATCGACCTCGATCCAGCCCGCCACGTTCGCCAGCGGACTGTCTCGAACGACATCAAGCCCCGTCTGCGGCGGGACAACATGGATCATGTCGAAGCGCATCTCGACGTCGCGCGCCACACCATCCTTGTCCGTCACGGAAAACAACGCCGCCTTCGCAGGTCCGTTGATGGCGATGAGGTTGTGCCGGTAGCAGGTGTCGATACCGTAATCGTCGACCGCTTTCTGCAAGGGCGGCACAAAGAAGGGCACGCCGAACAGCGCGTCGCCGGCAAGGCAGAATTTCAGCTTCGAGGCATCGAGCTTGCCGCGACGACGCAGATGATCGGCCATCATGTACATGATCTTCTGCGGGGCGCCGGCACATTTGATCGGCATTGCCGGCTGGGTGAACAGCGCGGTCCCGCCCTGGAATTCCTGAATGAGGCGCCAGGTATATTCCGCCGTGTCGGCCCGGTAGTTGCTGCACACGCCGTTCCTGCCGAGCGTATCCCTCAACCCCTGGATGGCGTCCCAAGCGATCTTCAGTCCAGGGCATGCGACGAGATAGTCGTAACCGAGCGTTCGGCCGTCGCTCAGGCTGACGACGTTATTCTCCGGGTCGAAGGCGCTGACGGCTGCTTTGATCCACGTCACACCTTTGGGAATCAGCGAGCGTTCCTCCCGCTCGGTTTGCCTGCGCGTGAACACGCCCGCACCGACCAGCGTCCAACCCGGCTGGTACGAATGGGCCTCCGAGGGTTCCACGATTGCGACATCCAGCCTCGCGTCCCGTCGCTTCAGCTCGGCCGCAACCGTGATGCCCGCTGCCCCGCCACCGACGATGACGATCCGATGCTTAAGCGCAGCGGCTCCGGCAGTTTGTTGCTTCGATGTGGTGTCCATGGCGATCCTCCCACTTGCAGATTTACATATCTGGTTTTATGTAAGTATGTAATTCATATTGACAAGCGTCAAGGAGCGGCTCCATGAAACCCATTCCCGTCACAGAGAAATTTTCTGTCCTGGGGCAATTGCAGCCCAAGGACTTCGCGGAACTCGCCCGGCGCGGCTACAAGACGGTCATCAATAATCGGCCGGATGGCGAAGAAGGTTCACAGCCGGGATCGGCGGCGGAAGAAGAGGCGGCCAGAGCGGCGGGTCTCGACTATGTCTTCATCCCGGTAACGAGCAGCAACATGCGGCCGGAGGACGTTCGGCGGTTCGCGGAGGCGATCGTCGCGTCGGACGGACCAGTGATCGCGCATTGCCGCTCAGGGGCGCGCTCTTTCTACATGTGGATCCTGGCCGGCAATGCCGATGTGGAAGGCTTCGGCAACGACAAGCTGATCGCCGTCGCGAACGACGTCGGGATTGCGCCCGATGCCGCGCGGACATGGCTTGCCGCAAATCGCCCTCCCGCTCCCGTCAAGCCAAAAGTTAAAGGCTTCTTCGATCCGCGCACCTGGAGCATCCAGTACGTCGTCAGCGATCCAGCCACGGCGAAATGCGCCATCGTAGACCCGGTTCTCGACTACGACGAGAAATCCGGATCGACCAGGACCGAGCATGCCGACGAAATCCTCGCCTACATCGCCGACGAGGGCCTGACGGTCGAATGGATCCTCGATACCCATCCTCACGCCGACCATTTTTCCGCCGCCCGCTATCTCAAGGAGAAGACCGGAGCTCCGACCGCGATCGGAGCCCATGTCGTGGATGTGCAGGCTCTATGGAAAGGGATCTACAATTGGCCGGACTTCCCGGCTGACGGCCGCCAGTGGGACCAGCTCTTCGCCGACGGAGATACCTTCAAGGTCGGCACGATAGATGCGCGGGTGATGTTCTCGCCGGGGCACACCCTTGCCTCAATCACCTATCTCATAGGCGACGCCGCCTTCGTCCACGACACGCTGTTCATGCCGGACTCCGGCACGGCGCGC
The DNA here is from genome assembly GCA_030147505.1 of Tardiphaga sp. Lineage (GTDB taxonomy): Bacteria > Pseudomonadota > Alphaproteobacteria > Rhizobiales > Xanthobacteraceae > Tardiphaga. The sequence goes on along the minus strand of JASBVG010000123.1, from coordinate 144,740 downwards.
GCCGATTTCCCGGGCGGTAGCGCCAAGGTTCTCTGGAAGTCCATTCAGGACATTCTCGCGCTGCCGGACGAGACGCGCGTGTTCACCGGGCACGACTACCAGCCTGATGGCCGCCAACCGCGGTGGGAAAGCACCGTCGCCGAGCAGAAGAGCTTCAACCCGCATATCGTCGATCAGACCGAGGCGAGCTTCATCGCCCTGCGCGAGGCACGCGACGCCACGCTGCCGATGCCCAAGCTCATCCTGCATGCGCTTCAGGTGAACATGGCCGGCGGCCGGCTTCCCGAACCGGAGTGCAACGGCCGGCGCTATCTAAAAATTCCGCTCGACGCGCTCGAGGGGGTGGTCTGGTGATGGACGCCTATCTTGCTCCTCTGGCAGGCGGCGCGCTGATCGGATTGTCCGCCAGCCTCCTCATGCTGGTCAACGGCCGCATTGCCGGCATCAGCGGTATCGTCGGCGGATTGCTCGGCCAGCGCGGCGAGCGCTTCGGCCACGACATTGCGTTCGTCGCCGGCCTCCTTCTCGGTCCGCTGACCTATTTCACCATCTTCGGCAATGCGCCGCAGGTCATCGTAACGGCGTCCTGGCCCCTCCTGATCGTCGCCGGCCTGCTCGTCGGCTTCGGCACCCGCATGGGGTCCGGCTGCACCTCCGGGCACGGTATCTCGGGACTGGCACGTCTGTCGCCCCGGTCGTTCGCCGCGGTGCTGACCTTCCTCGCGACGGCGATCGTCACGGTGCTGGTGATGCGCCTCGGAGGCTGGCTATGACGCCGCTGCTTCGCATGCTGACGGCGCTCGCAGCCGGCCTTCTGTTCGGGCTCGGTCTCGCAATTTCGGGCCTGCTCAACCCGGCCAAGGTCAAGGCCTTCCTCGACATCACCGGCGCGTGGGATCCGAGCCTGATCTTTGTTCTCGGTGCCGGCGTGATCGTCGCCTTCATCGGCTACAGGATCGCTTTCGCGGTCAATAAGCCGCTGCTCGACGCCCAACTTCATCTGCCGGCCAAAACCCGCATCGACCGCCCGCTCATCCTCGGATCGGCGATCTTCGGCGTGGGCTGGGGCCTGGCCGGCTTCTGCCCCGGTCCTGCGATCGCATCCCTGTCACTCGGCCTGCTCCCCGCGGTGATCTTCGCCGTCGCGATGGTCATTGGAATGGTCACGCATGATCGGTTCCTGGCCGGAAAGGGGTGAGCCATGCTTGCCAATATCGGCCCCGCGCTCGCTTCGGGCGGACTCGTCGGCTTTTCCCTCGGTCTCGTCGGTGGCGGCGGCTCGATCCTGGCGACGCCGCTGCTGCTCTACGTCGTCGGCGTGACACAGCCACATATCGCCATCGGCACGAGCGCGCTCGCCGTTTCGGTCAACGCCTTCGCCAATCTCATCGGCCATGCTCGCAGCGGCAACGTCCGTTGGCGCTGCGCGATCGTCTTCGCCGGCGTCGGCACGTTCGGCGCGCTCGCCGGCTCGACGCTCGGCAAGCTGGTTGACGGCGAGCGCCTTCTCTTCCTGTTCGGCCTGCTCATGATCCTTGTCGGCGTCATGATGCTGCGGCCTCGCAAGGCCGCCGCATCCGCCGAGCGTCCGGCTGATCTGAGGACATGCCTGATCACCGCCGCTGTCGCCTTCGCGGCCGGGTCCGCCTCGGGCTTCTTCGGAATCGGAGGAGGCTTCCTGATCGTGCCCGGCCTCATCCTCGCGACGGGCATGCCAACGATCAAGGCGGTCGGCTCATCGCTGCTGGCCGTGGGCAGCTTCGGGCTCGCCACCGCGCTGAACTATGCCGCGTCCGGCCTCGTCGACTGGCCCGTCGCGTTCGAGTTCATCGCCGGAGGGATCATCGGCGGGATTCTCGGCATGATGCTCGCCAACCGCCTGTCGGCTGGCAAAGACACGCTCAACCGCGTCTTCGCGGCGCTGATCTTCGTGGTCGCGGCCTATGTTCTCTACCGGAGCGCGGGGGCCTTCATTGGTTAACCGCAGCGCTCTGCGGGCTGACCACGTCCGATGCCGGCGGCGCATCGCCCACCATGCTGAGGGCGCGGAAAGGCCGGTGCGATACGCGAGCAGATCGGAGAGACGCTGGCACCAGCAATCACCGCCCACGCCTAACCGTGCGAATCCGGCTTCGTAGCTAGACCAACAACTTCAAAAAACCGCGGAGGAAAGACATGACCCTATTTCGGCTAGTTCTTTTTGCTTTGTTCGCCTTCGGCGTGCCGATCGCTGGCAGTGCCGCGGATCTCAGGGTCTATGGACCTGGAGGTCCGGCGCCCGCGATGAAAGAGGCGGCGGCCGCTTTCGCGAAACTCAAGAACAAGGACGTCGTAGTCACCGCCGGGCCCACCTCGCAGTGGCGTCAATCGGCTTTGAACGACGCCGATCTGATCTACAGCGGCTCGGAAACAATGATGCACGACTTCGTGTCCATGTTCGACGGCCGCCTGAAATCGGAGGACGTCTACCCGCTTTACCTGCGACCGTCTGCAATCCTCGTGCGCCCAGGCAATCCGGAGAAGATTGGCGGCATTGCCGATCTGCTTAAGCCCGGTCACAGGATCCTTGTCGTCAACGGGGCGGGACAGAACGGACTCTGGGAAGACATTGCCGGACGCCTCGGAAGCATCGCCGATGTCCGAGCGCTTCGCTCAAATATTGCCGCCGTCGCCGAGAACAGCGCTCAGGCGAAGAAAGCATGGACGTCGGACCAGACATTGGATGCATGGATCATCTGGAACATCTGGCAACGCGAGGCTCCCGAACTGGCCGATCTCGTCGAGGTCGAGCCCGGTTATCGCATCTATCGCGACACCGGCATTGCAGCGACCGAGCTCGGCAAACGCAACCCTCTGTCGGCGGAGTTCGTCGAGTTTTTGCAGGCCAAGGAGGGTGCCGCCATTTTTGCGAAATGGGGCTGGATCACTCGATAATCGGTGAATCCGAGCGACCGCCTCAAGAGGGGGTGCCGCGCATCCCCGACTCACAAATGCACGTTTCCGGATTTGACCCGCGCATATACGTCCTCCGTGTTTTCGAGCCCCCGGTCATCATTCTCTTGGCCCGTGGTTCTCTACCGTAGCGCCAGCGCATTCTTGGCGCCCACGGGACCAAAGAGGATACAAGCGGTGTGAGAGAACCGTCGGCGTATCCACTTAAGGCTAGCTTAAGCTTGCAACTGCGTTTCGGTCCGAAAGCCCACGGAGGACCGAATGAATGCAGTCACGACGATGTTTTCTGATTTCGACCGTTGCGCTCTTGGCGATCCCTGCGACCGTCACGCACGTCGCTGCCCGGCAGCCGTCCCGTGAGGAGGTGTTTTCCGATCCGGTGACGCCGGTGCTCGGCAATCCGGATGGCGACATCACGATTGTCGAGTTCTTCGACTACCAATGCCCATTTTGCAAAAGCACCTATCCAGAGCTCAAGAAGTTCGTCAGCGACGACGGCAATCTGCGCCTCATGATGCGCGACTGGCCGATCTTTGGCGAAGCGTCGCGGTTTGCAGCCGAGCGTGTTCTGGCCCTCGATCCACAGGCCTACGGCCGCGCCCACGAGGCGCTGATGGGTACGGAAGGACGGCTCACCGAGAACGATGTCATCGAAGTGCTTGAGGACGCCAGCGTCAAAAGTCTCACGCCAGCTCACTCACCTGAAGCGGTAGCCGAAACCTTGTCGCGCAACGACCGCATGGCCAAGGCATTCGGCCTGGCCGGTACGCCCTCATTCGCCATCGGTACGAAGATCTACGGTGGTGTCCTCGATCCAACCGGCCTTGCCCAGGCAGTTCTCGAAGCGAGGGGGAAACGGACTTGATGCTGGACCGACGCTCTCTTCTGATCGGCGGGCTGGCATCCGCGACCTTCTCCACTGCGTCCGCTCGCGACTGGGAGGGGGCCTTCGACACGGCAAGCGCCCGTATGGATGGCCTGCAGGACGTGGAAACGCCGCTGCTCTCGGCGACGACATTGCACGCGACGCGGATTGCCTCCGAAACCTACGCCGGTTGGGCGGCGGAAGGCGGATGGCCGGCCTATCCGTTCACGCAACGGCTTTCCCTTGGCGCGCAGGGCAACGACGTTTCCTGGCTGCGCCAACGCCTCGCTGTGACGGGCGACCTGGCGACGCAATATGGCGCGGGCACCGTCGTCGACAGCTTCGTCGACGCCGCCATTCGCAGGTTTCAGGCGCGGCATGGCCTCACCGTGGACGGGGTGGCGGGCGCTGCCACGTTCGAGGCGCTCAACCGTCCGGCGGCAGACAGGGCGCGGAGCCTCACTGCGAATATTCCCAGATTGCAGGCCGCTCTGGTCGACGATCGTCGCCAGGTGACGGTCAACGTTCCCTCGGCGCAGATCGAGATGGTCGAAGATGGCGCCGTGGTGCTTCGCCAGTCGGCCGTCGTCGGTCAGCCCAATCGCGCGACGCCGCTGCTTTCGAGCAAGATCCACGAGATTAACTTCAATCCCTATTGGCATGTGCCGAAAAGCATCATCCGCCGCGATCTCATCCCGATCATCCGCAGGGACTCGGATTACCTGACGCGTATGGGGATGCGTATTTACACCGGCAACTGGAAAGAAGTGTCGCCGTCGAGCATTGACTGGAGCACCGACGAGGCGACCAACTACGTATTCCGGCAGGAGCCGGGGAGCCGCAATGCCCTTGGACGTGTCCGCATCAACTTCGCCAATCAACATTCGGTCTATCTTCACGACACGCCCGACCCGGGCCTGTTCGGCGATGCCAGCCGCTTTCACTCATCCGGCTGCGTCAGGGTTCAGCGCATTCCGGAATTCGTGACCTGGCTGCTCAAGGATACGCCGGGTTGGTCTACCGAGGCCGTCGCGGAATTCCTGACCAATGGTCAGCGCCGGGACGTCGCGATCACCAATCCCGTTCCGGTCCACTTCGTCTACATCACTGCCTGGGGCGTTCCGGCGGGGCCGGCGCAGTTCAGGAAAGACATCTATTCTCTGGTGGACGGCTCGTGACGGCAAACGCCGCGGCGGAGCTTAATGCTGCCTTAAGCTCGCAGGCAAAAGGCAGCAGACATTCAGATCTGTCCATAACATCGACTGGTGCCTCACGAATGAAAAAGCTTCTACCCGCCATCGCGCTCGCAACGATGCTCGCCGGCTGCAACGACAATACTGAAACGGCCTCGTTACAGACGGCAAGCAACTCCGAGGCGATCCTTGCGTCGCTGAAGAGCCAGGGCCTGACTATCCACGGCCCCCTGGAGGTGCCGGGCGGATTGCAGGCCTATGCCGCGAGCTCGGGCACGCAGCCGCTGGCCGTCTACATCATGCCCGACGCCAATTATGCGCTGATCGGCACCCTGATCGATGCCAAGGGCGATTCTGTTGCCGACGCCGCGTTGAAGCAGGCAACGAGCGAGCCGATGCAGCGGGAGGCCTGGGGAGCGCTTGAAGCCGCGGCCTGGGTTCAGGACGGCAATCCGAATGCGGAGCGCGTCGTCTACGCATTCACCGACGCCAATTGCCCATTTTGCAATGAGCTATGGCGTTCGGCGCGGCCATGGGTGGAGGCCGGCAAGGTCCAGCTTCGCCACGTCATGGTGGGTGTGATCCGGGCAGACTCGGCTGCGAAGGCAGCCGCAATCATCGAAGCCGCCGATCCGCAAGCCGCCTTGACGCAAAACGAGATGAACCACGGCTCCGGCGGGATTGCCCCGCTGGCGAAGATCTCGCCGGAGACCAACACCAAGCTCACCGGCAATGTTGAGCTGATGAGGCGGCTTGGCTTTAGCGGTACGCCCGGCCTCGTCGCGCAAGGCAGCGATGGCGAACTGATCCTTCAAAGCGGTGCACCCCGAGGAGCCGCTCTGGAAGCTTTGTTCGGGCCGCTCTAGGCGTTTCGGCGGGGTTTTCCTACATCCAACGAATAAAGATGCCCTTAAGTCTGCCTTAAGCTGCCGATCCGACCTCTCCCGCCGTCGTAACGTCAAGCGGGAGCGTGCATTGCCTTCAAGAACTGTCTGGTCCGTCATTCTCGCGGCCATGATCATGGCGTTTGCAGCGCTGTCGATCACACCGGCATCGGCGCAGGTGACGTCTTCGGGTGGAATGCCGCTTCCCGTCGATCAGGCGTTCAAACTCTCGGCGACACGACAAAACGACGGTAGCGTCCAGATTCGATGGACGATCGCGCCGGGATACTACCTGTACCAGGACAAATTCAGCTTCGCTCGCAGCGGCTCGGATCTTCCGGTTCCCGAGCTCCAGGGGAACGGCCAGAGCAAGGACGACCCGACCTTCGGCCCCTCGACCGTCTTTCACGATCACGTCGCCGCAGTGCTTCCCCTTGATGCCTCGGCATCCGCTCCGCTCGAAGTCCGCTATCAGGGATGCCAGGACCACGGCATCTGCTATCCGCCGATCGTGCGCCATGTCGATGCGACGACGCTTGCCGTAACCGATCCGGAGGAGCGCGCCCCGGCGACGCAGGCGAACGAGTGGACGACCCCGGCCGTCACGACTCCTGCGAGCGGGCCGGCGACCGGAAACGAGACCGGCATTTCCATCGCGGCCGACAATGGCGGCATGATCGGTTCGCTGCTGAAGGACGGCGGCGTCGCAATGGTTCTGGCAAGCTTCATGCTGTTCGGCGTGCTGCTCGCCTTCACCCCATGCGTCTTCCCGATGTACCCGATCCTTGCCGGAGCGATCGCGCGCCAGGGCGAGTCCGTCACCGCGCTGAGGGGCTTCACCCTGTCGCTTGCCTACGTGCTGGCGATGGCAAGCGCGTTGGGCCTGCTCGGCGTGGCGGCAGCCTGGTCCGGACAGAATTTGCAGATGGCGCTTCAGTCGCCGCTCGCCATCGGCGCGGTCTCCGTGCTCTTCGTCGTGCTGGCCTTGTCGATGTTCGGGCTGTTCGAACTGCAACTGCCATCGGCCTGGGTCAATGCCATCGGCCGGCTCGGTCAGGGCAATCGCGGCTCTTTGGCCTCGGCCGGGCTGCTCGGCTTCACCTCGGCACTGATCGTCGGGCCTTGCGTGACCGCGCCGCTCGCCGGTGCTCTGATCTACATCGCCCAGACCGGCGACGTCGCGCTCGGGGCAGCATCCCTCTTCGCGCTTGGCCTGGGCAAGGGCATTCCGCTGATCGCTTTCGGCACACTCGGCCCGAAGGCGCTGCCCAAAGCGGGAGCGTGGATGACCGTCGTCCGGCAGGCGTTCGGGTTCGTCTTCGTGGCGACCGCCATCTGGATGGTCTCGCGCATCATCCCGGCAGAAGCGGGCCTTGCGCTCTGGGCCCTATTCGCGATCGGTCTTGCGGTCTGGCTGGGCGCCTTCGATACGATCGGGCCGGATGCTTCGGGGCGGCGGCGGGCGGCAAAGGCCGCCGGCATCGCGGCTGCACTCTATGGCATCGTGCTGGCCGTCGGGGCTGCCAGCGGTGCCGGAGATCCCTTCCGGCCTCTCGCCAACCTTGCGGCCGGAACCGGAGGCGCTCCCGGTTCTTCGGAAGCGCTTGCCTTCCGCAGCGCGGGCACGCCCGCCGAGCTTCAGACGGAAATCGCGGGACGGAACGGTAAACCGAGCCTGCTCTACGTCACCGCGGACTGGTGCGTAACCTGCGCCGTCATAGACCGCAGCGTCCTGTCCGATCCCGCCGTCCAGTCCACGCTCGCCCGCTTCAATCTCATCAAGCTCGATGTCAGCGGCAACACGCCGGAACAGCGGCAGATCATGCAGGGCCTTCAGGTGGTCGGTCCGCCGACGATGATCTTCGTCGATCCCGAAGGGCGAGAGGCGACCGGAACGCGGCTTGTGGGAGATGTGACCAAAGCGACCTTGCAAGCCTCTGTTGAGCAGATTGGGTCCGACAAGACCGGGACGGTGCGATGAACGCCATCGCGATTGGGCCTTTCGTCTTCGCCTCGGAGCAATTCGCGGCCGTTCTCGGCATCTTCACCTTCACGATCGCGACGTCGATCCTCGCGCGCCGCGTCGACCCTATCATCGGTCAATGGTCGACCTGGGCGCTGATCGGCGGCCTGGTCGCTGCCCGCCTTGGTCATGTCGCGCTGCATTGGCAAAGCTTCGCGGCCGAGCCCATGCGGATCTTCGCCTTCTGGCAGGGCGGCTTCCAGCCGATTGCCGGCTTTGTCGGCGTGCTGCTCGTCAGCGTGTTCTTCATCCGCTCGCTCAAGGCCGGGCTTGCTGCCGCAGGGGCCCTCGGCCTCAGCCTCGTGCTGTGGGTCGGCGTGACCCAACTCACCCAGGCCACGCTCGGTCAGCCCGCCCCGACAATCGCGCTTCAGCAAATGGACGGTCCTCCGCTCGCGGTCAGCGACGTGATCGGCAAACCCGCTGTCGTCAATCTCTGGGCGAGCTGGTGCCCGCCATGCCGCAGGGAAATGCCGCTGCTGGCGGAAGTCGCCGCAAGCCGTGATGACGTCGCCTTCCTCTTCGTCAATCAGGGCGAAGGCTCGGAAACGATCCGTGCCTATCTCGCAAAAGAAAACCTCAAGCTCGATCGCGTCCTGCTCGACCAGTCGATGCAGATCCCCCGCCACTACGGAAGCATGGGACTTCCCATCACCCTGTTCCTCAGAGCCGACGGGACACTCGCCTCCATGCACATGGGCGAGATCTCGCGCGAGGCGCTCAATGCCGCCATCGAGAGGCTTGGAGGCTCGACATGATGCCTGCCTGCCCGATCCGATGGCGGGCGGCCCGTTCCCTTAACCCCGAACCTGAACCATCCGCATTCCCTGACCGGAGCGCGGACAACGATGCGTGAATCGAAATGAGTCTATCAAAAAAGAGCGGATTGTTTTCCGCCTTCCTGTTCAGCCTGGTCGCCGCCGGCTGCACCACGGCGACGATGCCGACAACCGCCGTCACGCAGCCGCTTGACCGCAATCGGCCCGCGACAGTCGCCAGCTACGCCGCCCAGACCAATGAAAGGTTTCCGGTCGCGGCGATCGACACATCTCGCGTCAATCCGAAGAACCTCCGGCAGCAGGTGGACTACCGCACAAGCGAGCGGCCGGGCACCATCGTGGTCGATACGAAAAACCGCTTCGTCTATCTCGTTCAGGAGGGCGGAAAGGCGATGCGTTATGGCGTCGGCGTCGGCCGCGAGGGAATGGAATTCACGGGCACCGCCAATATCGCCTGGAAGCAGGAATGGCCGAAGTGGACGCCCACACCGGACATGATCAGGCGCGAGCCGGAAAAATACGCCCAATGGTCCGGAGGCATGGAGGGCGGAGCCAACAATCCGTTGGGCGCCCGTGCGCTCTATCTCTTCAAGAACGGCAAGGACACCCTGTTCCGCATTCACGGCACCAACCAGCCGGAAACGATCGGCCATGCCGTTTCCTCCGGCTGCATCCGCATGATGAACCAGGATGTCATCGACCTCTATCGCCGGGTTCCGACGGGTTCGAAGGTTGTCGTGATCTAGCCATACCGACAATATGCCTGCCTAACAAAAACAGGCTTCTGTCTCCTCGAGCCGGAAGCCTTTCAAGCCACTGGGACGACTGCCATGGAGAACGATTGGGATCGTAGATTTGAAGGTGAAGACTATCTGTTCGGGACTGAGCCGAACGCCTTTCTTGCCTCGCAAGCCTTCCGGCTTGAGCCAGGCATGAAGGCGCTCGCAGTGGCCGATGGAGAGGGCCGTAACGGCGTCTGGCTCGCCGAGCGCGGCCTCGACGTCGTGTCGATCGACGCCTCGACGGTCGGCCTTGCCAAGGCGCGCGAGCTCGCCCGCCGGCGCGGCGTCACCCTGGAGACCGTGCTTGCCGATCTCGCCGAATGGGAGTGGGAGCCCGAGGCCTACGATCTCGTCGTCGCGATCTTCGTGCAGTTCGCTCCGCCCGAGCTGCGCCGGATCATGTTCGAAGGCTTCCACACCTGCCTGAGGCCGGGCGGGCTCCTGATCATGCAGGGCTATCGCGTCGAACAGCTCGGCTATGGCACCGGCGGCCCGCCGCACGCCGATCATCTCTATACGCAGGACCTGCTGATCCGATCGTTCGGGCATTGGGAAATCCGCCATCTTCGCGCGCATGACAGCGCGATCGAGGAAGGCGTGGGGCATTCCGGCATGTCTGCGCTGATCGATCTCGTCGCGGAAAAGGCAAGGCACGATGCCCTTCCGTTGCCGGCGATCGGGGCGGAGCATGCCGAGCTTCGCGTCGCCGCTCAGGCTTCCGCACGGCCCGGAGCGGATATTGCGGAGGCACACCCCTGATCATCTCCCAGAAGGGCCGCAGCCATCCGATCCAGGATTCCGGCCAGACGATCGGCCGGGCCCGCGCGCAGGCGGCTCATCACGAAGTGATCGACGCCGGGTAGCGAGATCACGGCGGAGCAATCGGAAGGCATTGCGTCCGCGCAAGCCTCGATCACGCCGGCCGGGATCGTTCGATCCTCTTCGCCCGCAACGATCAGCACCCGCCCACCGAAACGTCTCAGGATGTCAAAGGCATCGCTGTCGCGCCAGCTCTCGTAGCGCCGGATGATGGCCGAAAACGCCGGGCCAAAGGGCACCGTAAACGCCTGGCCGACGTACATCGCCGGCGCGATCATGACCAGGGCGTTCAGCGAGACGGTTTGCGACAACCTGACAGCGACATAGCCTCCCATGCTCATGGAAACCGCACCGAGCAGATTGCGCGGCCGGACCGCCTCGATCGCTGCTCGCGCTTCGTCGACCCTCAGCGCCAGCGAACTCTTCTGTACATCGCCGCCGGTCAGTCCATGGCCCCGATGATCCAATGCCAGCGTACCAATACCGCGCTCGGCGAGATCGACGCGAAGCGGGAATATGTCTGCGGAGGCCGTGTTACCGCCGCCGTGCAGCAGCAACGCCGATCGATCCCGAGGCCCGAAGTAGCTCGCGTGTAGCACATAGCCACGCATCTCGACTTCATAGCTGACGACTTCGTTCGGCATCTGACCCCAGCTATCCAACCAGCAAATGCGACATCGAGGGATCGGGGATGACCACAATAGCGCTGCCGTCGCGGACGTTGTCGGCGAGATGAATGACATCCTGATTGAGCATGCGGATGCAACCAGAGGACACCGACTTCCCGATGGTTGAGAATTCAGGAGTGCCATGGATGCGATAGATCGTATCGCGGTTTCCTTCATGAATATAAAGCGCCCGGGAGCCGAGCGGGTTGTTCAAGCCGGGAGGCATGCCGCCATTGTCGATGCTATACGGCTCGAGTTCAGGCTGGCGCGCGACCATTTCGTTGGGCGGACGCCAACGAGGCCATTCGCGCTTGTATGCGATGTGCCCCTGACCGGCCCAGGCGAACCCATCACGTCCGACGCCCACGCCATACCGGGTCGCCCGACCGTTCGATCTGACATGATACAGATAACGGTTTGGTGTATCGACGACGACCGTCCCTACCTTTTCGCCGGTCGGATAGTCGACTTCGGTTCGCCACCATTTCTGGTCGACCTTGGAGACATCGACTTCGGGGATCGGAAATTGCTCGTTCGGCAGCGCCGCGTACATGAGCGGGACCACAGGTTCCGGCTCGATCTCAGCGACAGGCGTCATCGTCGGAACGGTTTGGCCGGTCGAAACGCAGCCGGCCAAAATAAAGGCGCTGGCACCGAGCATGAACGCGCGTCGGCCCATCGGGCCGATAAACATGGTGTTCGTCAATTGTCTCTCAACCTTCTGAATTCGTTCAGTTCAGAAGGCCGAAACTCCAGCCCCACCTTAAGCCTGCCTTAAGGCCGGCGCTTCCCGTTGCCATCGACAACGGAGAACCCTGCATGCCTCATACGAAATGGACATACTTTGCGGTCCGCGACCGCGCTTCTAAACCAGCGAGCCGCCAGAAGGTCTCACGACAGCTTGAGGGCGCTGCAACGCGGCGGCAGATCCTCGTCGGCGCGCTCTCGATGGCGGCAGCCTGCGCTCTGTCTGCCGACGCGACCGCCGCACCTTCGCTCGTCACGAACCTGCGCGAGTATCACGAGACCCTGGCGCGGCTGTCGCCGCACTACCAGGCGGCACTTGTCGACATCGGAGCGGAATGGTGCGCCGTCTGCAAGACGATCGATCAGAAAATCCTGCCCGATCCCGGTGTCCAGCACGCGATGCAACGGATCGCGCTGATCAAGGTCGACGTCACCCGGATGGATCAGACGAGCCGCGAGCTCCTCAGATACCTGCGCGCCGACGGGCCGCCGACGCTCTTCGTGGTCCAGACCGAGAGTGGGCGCGAATACAGCGGCACCCGGTCGGTCGGGTCCGTGACCGCGCGCGATCTCATTCGACGCCTGCGCCCCTTCGCTTAGGTGCTGAAGCGTCCCCGTTCTCATTGATTGAAATCAAAGCGGGATGGAGGAAAGTTAGGATATTTACATAATTAAAGAAAGTCATGGAACGTGTCGTGAAACTGTTGCTCAAACTCGCATTTGCCGGCGTATGCGGGCTTGGTCTGTCCTACGCCATCGCCATCTCGACGCCGTATTGGTTCAAGCCGAAGACCGAAGCGTCCGTCGATAGTACGGATGCGACCCTGATCCGGCAGGGCGAATATCTCGCCCATGCCGGCGATTGCATCGCCTGCCACACCGCCCCCGGCGGCAAGCCCTTCGCTGGAGGGCTCGGCATGCAGACACCGATGGGCACGATCTATTCCACGAATATCACCCCGGAAAAGGACACGGGGATCGGCGGCTACAGCTATGGAGATTTCGAGCGGGCCGTGCGCAAGGGTGTCCGACCGGACGGCACGCATCTCTACCCGGCCATGCCCTATGTCTCCTATGCCGTCGTCCGCGACGACGACATCAAGGCACTCTACGCCTACTTCATGTCGAGCGTCCCGGCCGTTCGGCAGGACAACCAGCCAACGACCATGCCGTGGCCGCTCAGCATGCGCTGGCCGCTCGCTTACTGGCAGCTCGCTTTCGCCCAGCCCCGCCACTTCACCACCACGGTCACGGATGCGCAGCTTGAGCGTGGGGCCTATCTGGTCGAGGGGCTCGCCCATTGCGGCGCCTGTCATACGCCGCGCGGCATCGCGTTTCAGGAGACGGCGCTTGCCGACGGCGCCAACAGCCGCTTCCTGTCGGGCTCGGTTCTTGAGGGTTGGTACGCGAAGAACCTGCGCGGCGAGGACACCGGCCTCTCGACATGGACGACCGCCGAAATCGTCGACTTCCTGAAGACCGGACGCAACGACAAGACCGCCGCCTTCGGCTCAATGTCGGATGTCGTCGAGCATTCGACCCAGCATCTGTCGAACGAAGACCTCACGGCGATCGCGACCTATCTGAAATCCCTGAAAGCTCGCGACGGCCGCAGTCCGACATGGCAGCCGAAAGAGGATATCACCACCGCGGCGCTCAAGGCCGGCGACTACAGCGCACCGGGCGCCACCTCCTATGTCGAGCACTGCGCGATCTGTCACCGTATGGACGGCAAGGGGGCGCCACGCATCTATCCGGCGCTCGCCGGAAATTCGATGGTGTTCGCCGACGATCCGAGCTCGCTCATTCAGGTGACGCTCGCCGGAGGGCGGATGCCGAAGACCCCGCACGACACAATGGCCTTCACCATGCCGGGCTTCGCCAGCCTCACCAACCGCGAGGTCGCCGACGTCCTGAACTTTATCCGCAACGGCTGGGGCAATCACGGCAGCGAGATCAGTGAAGCCGACATCTCGCGTATGCGCCACGAGATTGAGCGCAAACCGAAACACTACGTGCCGGGAGAACAAAAATGAACAAGCGCTCCCTTACACTGACCGGAGCTGCCATCGTGGCGGTCGCTGCGACAGCAGGAGCATTCGCGTTCCTGCACGAGCCGACACTTGACGCGCCGGCCGTGGACGCGATCGCAGTGCTGGATGCCAACGGCAAGAGGATCGGCGACTATCGAATTCCGGCGGACAATACCATTGCGGCGGAACCGAACGCCGATGCCATTCGGCTTGGACAGCGGCTCCTCAACGAGACCGCGCGCCTGCTGCCTGCGAATGTCGGCAATGGTCTCAACTGCAATTCGTGCCACATGGCTCAGGGAAAGCTGTCCGACGCCAATCCCTACATCAACACGACCAACAGCTATCCGTCCTTCAATCCGCGCGCCAACCGCGAGGTCGATCTGACCATGCGCATCAACGGCTGCTTCCAGCGCTCGATGAACGGCAAGCCGCTCGGCACAGACAGCACCGAGATGCATGCGATGCTCGCCTATATGGACTGGCTGCGCCAGGGGGTGGCGAAAGGCGACAAGACAGCCGTGCGCAACGCCGGGCCGATCGACGAGAGCCTGGTGCCCGATCCCGAGAGGGGGAGGACGATCTACGCCGCCCAGTGCGCCTCCTGCCATGGGGCCCACGGCCAGGGCATGAAGGATCAGGCCGGAGATTACATCTTCCCGCCGCTCTGGGGTGATGAATCGTTAAACATTGGCGCAGGCCTTGCCCGGACCTACAAGGCGGCGCAGTTCGTCAAATACGCCATGCCGCCGGCCATGCATCTGGAGGCGCCGCTCGGAGCCGGCGGGGTGCTGTCGGATCAGGATGCCGTCGACGTCGCGGAATTCTTCACCCACATGCCGCGGCCCGATTTCGCCGGCAAGGTGAACGACTGGAAGGGCGTCAAGAAGCCCAAGGACGCCCGGTACTAAACGTGACTTTTTTGTGGCTGGATCGCTTCTCTTAAGCTTGCCTTAAGGTTGGTTTCCGAGCGCTGAACTCCGTGTGCCTGCCGCAAGAGCCAGGACGCGAGCGGGAGGGATAGCGCATGGTGACGATGGGACTATTGCTGGCGTTGAGCTTCGCCGTATCGTTGCTCGCGCTCGCCTTCCTGATCTGGGCGATCAGCAACCGGCAGCTCAAGCTCGATCAGGACGACGCCAAAGTCATTTTCGCGGCCGGCGATGAAGGCCACCTCGACAGTCCCGATGCCGAACACTCGCCTGCCAGACGCCATTACTTCGACGCGGCTACCTCCGGGATCGATCGAATTTCCAAGAAGCCCGTCACCGTGCTTCTGGTCGCGGCGACCGTCTGGCTGATCGTCGGCTCGACCTTCGGCTTGATCGCCTCGCTGAAGCTGCACTGGCACGACTGGCTTTCGGCCTATGCGCCGCTCACCTTCGGCCGCGTCCGCACTCTGCACCTCAACCTCGTCATATACGGCTGGCTCTCGCAGATGGGCGTGGCCTCGATGATCTGGATCCTGCCGCGCATCTTCCACACGCCGTTGCGTGCCCCGCGGCTGCCGATCATCGGCGCGATCCTCTGGAACATCGCCGTCTGTCTTGGAGCCATTGCCATCGCCAACGGCTGGACCGATGGCGAGGAATGGCTGGAAATCCCCTGGCAGCTCGACATGCTGCTGGCGCTCGCCGGTGTGTTTTTTGTCATCCCTCTGGTCAAAACGACGATCGCCCGGCAGGTGCACCACATCTATGTGTCCGGCTGGTATTTCCTCGCCGGCATCCTGTGGTTCCCCTGTCTCTTCGTCATCGCCAACATCCCCTACATCCATTCCGGCGTCGAAGAGGCGACCGTCAACTGGTGGTTCGCCCATAATGTGCTGGGGCTCTGGCTGACGCCGCTCGGGGTCGGCACGGCCTATTATTTCATCCCGAAGATCATCGGCAAGCCGATCTACTCCTATTCCGTCTCATTGCTTGGGTTCTGGGGCCTCGCGCTCTTTTACAGCCAGGTGGGCATCCATCATCTGATCGGCGGGCCGGTGCCCACCTGGGTTGTGACCCTGTCGATCGTCCATTCGGTGATGATGTTCATCCCGGTAATCGCGGTCGCCATCAATCAGCACGTCACCGTCGCGCGCAATCTCTGGGCGCTGAAGGAATCGCTGCCGCTGCGCTTCATCTCCTTCGGCGCGGTCATGTACACGCTCGCCTCGTTCCAGGGCTCGACCGAGGCGCTGCGCTCGATCAACACCGTCACCCATTTCACCCACTATACGGTCGGCCACGCCCATCTCGGTGCCTATGCCTTCGTGACACTCGTCATGTTCGGCGCCGCCTATCACATGCTGCCGCGCATGACCGGACGGGCCTTTCCCTGGCCGGCGCTTATCAACGCGCATTTCTGGCTGATCGTCGTCGGCTTCGCGATCTACTTCTTCGGGCTTTCGATCGGAGGCGTGCTTCAGGGCCTAGCCATGCTCGACGCGACCCGCCCGTTCTCCGACAGCGTGACGGTCACGATTCCCTATCTCGAAGCTCGCAGCGTCGGCGGCGGCCTGATGACGCTCGGCCACATCGTCTTCGCAATCAACGTCGCCGCTATCCTTCTTCCGCGCCGGGCAATGGCCGCCGCAAAGGTGGTGCCCGCAGAATGAACCGCTATCTCCCTCTTTCCATTCTGGCCCTCGGCATTCTCGCTTTCGCGACCCTCATGCTCGTCATCGCGCCCGGCATCCAGATCAGCCGGCACGACATCCCGCCGGAGCTCAAGCCTTATACCGAGCAACAATTGCGCGGGCGCGAGGTCTATGTCTCGCTCGGCTGTGTCTACTGTCACAGCCAGCAGCCGCGCTCGCCCGACCAGGCGCCTGACGGCGTGCGTGGCTGGGGCCGGCCGGCGATTGCCGCCGACTACACCTACGACCGTCCGCACCAGCTCGGCACGATGCGCACCGGACCGGACCTCCTCAATGTCGGCGCGCGCCTTCCCTCGCGTGACTGGCATCTGACCCATCTCTACCAGCCGCGCGCCATCTTCGACTGGAGCATCATGCCGGCCTATCCCTTCCTGTTCGAAGAAAAGGGGGCGGCTGCGCCCGGCGATGTCGTCGTCGCCCTTCCATCGGAATACGCGCCGAAATCCGGCGTCGTGATCGCCAGGCAGGAAGCGCTCGACCTGACGGCCTACCTGCAATCGCTCGACCGGACCTATCCCGCGCCCGCCAACGCGCTGCGCGACGACGGCTACAACCGTCCGGAGGGCGCGCGATGACGGCAGACAAATCTCCCCGCAAGGACTCTGCCGGACGGCCCGACGAGAACTTCGAGCCCTACGAGCTTCATGGCAAGATGCCATGGCCGCTGATCGCTATCGCCGTCGGCCTCGGCATCTGGGGCGCGGCGACGCTGTTCGACACGCGCGAGGATGTCGCGGCAGCGCGCGATGAGCGCATCGCGGAAAGCCGTGTGGCGACGGGCGCCGGTACGGAGCCAGGCTCCGCGCTCTTCGTCGCCCGCTGCTCGACATGCCACCAGCCTGACGGCATGGGCGTGCGCGGCGCTATTCCCCCGCTCGCCGGCTCCGCCTTCGTCGCGCAAGGCCCCGAGCTCGTCTCGACGATCCTGTTGCGCGGCATCGATGGGCCGATCCGCGTCGGCGATCACAATTTCAACGGCCACATGCCGAGCTTCGCCAGCGTGTTGACCGATGTCGAGCTCGGCGAACTCGCGACCTATGTGGCGCACCGCTTCGGCAAGTCGTCCGAAACGATCGAAGCGGCAGCCGTCGCGAAGCTGCGCGGCGAGCTCGCGGACGAGGGCAGCTTCAAAGGCGGGACGGAGATCGCGTCCTCAACCGCACTCGAACTCGGCAGTCAGCCCCCCTTCGTGGAGCAGACTGCCGTCTCCCTCAGCCCGGACGTCTCCGCGATGATCTTTACCGGGCGCGGCGAGCAATGGGCCTGCGCGAGCTGTCACGGCGATCTAGGCCAGGGCAAGGAAAACGTCCCGCGTCTGGCGGGCCTTCCCGCCGATTACATCGTCAAGCAGATCGACGATTTCCATAGCGGGCGTCGCCAGAACGAATCCATGAAGATCGTGGTGGCGTCGCTGACCGACGAGGAGAAGCGCCAGCTCGGCGAATACTATGCCGGCCTGCGCGTACCTTCTAACGCCAAACCGGAACTCGGCGGCAATCTCGCGCGCGGCGAGGCGCTGGCGTTGCACGGCGACTGGAGCCGCAACGTGCCTGCCTGCTTCTCCTGCCACGGACCCTCGGGCTTCGGCGTCTCGCCGGAGTTTCCCGCACTCGCCGCCCAGCACGCCTCCTACACGGCAAGCCAACTCGCCGCTTGGGTCGGTGGACAGCGCAACAATTCCTCGCTCGACCTGATGGGACGAATTTCCCGCGCGCTCTCCGACGCCGATCGCAGGGCGGTCGCAGACTATCTCGCCTCGCTTCCCCCCGTGCCGGCAGGAGAAGACGCCAAGATTGCAAAGATCGGAGAACGGCCATGACGGAGCCTGTGCAAAGCGTAAGCGCAAAACCCGCCGATCCCCAGAAGGGACGCATCGCGCGAATGTGGATCCATGCGGCCGGAGCGGGCCTGATCGTCGCCGCGCTCGGCGCACTCGCCTATGAGAGTGGTTTCATTCCGGGTCGACAGACTGCGCAGGACACCGCTGGCCATGCGACCGCCGGCTTCTTCCAGCCACCGACCGACGACCAGATTCCGAACGACCAATTCGGTGCTGCTGTCCGGCGCGGGCAGGCGATCTTCATGAACACCTCGACCAACGCCTCGCAGTATGTCGGCAATGGCCTGTCCTGTTCGAACTGCCATCTCGGCGCCGGCCGCCAGCCCTTCTCGGCGCCTATGTGGGCTGCCTGGGTCCAGTACCCGAAATACCGGTCGAAGAACAAGCAGATCAACACCATGGAAGACCGTGTCCAGGGCTGCTTCACTTTCTCGATGAATGCCCAGCACTCGGTCAACGGCGGCCCGCCGCCGCATGGCGACGACATCTATCGCGATCTCGAAAGCTATTTCTTCTGGCTGGCGACCAACGCGCCGACGAACAAGGAGCTGGAGGGTGTCGGCTTCGGCAAGGTTGCCAAGACGGAGCTCGGCTACTCCCCCGAACGCGGCGCGCAGGTGTTCGCGGCCAATTGCGCCGTGTGCCATGGCGGTGACGGACAGGGCCAGAAGGACATCAACGGGCGCTATGTCTTCCCGCCGCTCTGGGGCGCCAGTTCCTATAATTGGGGCGCCGGCATGGCGCGCATCGACACCGCGGCCGCTTTCATCAAGCACAACATGCCGTTGTCGCAGCCCGGCCGACTGACCGATCAGGACGCCTGGGACGTCGCTGCCTACATCAACAGCTTCGAGCGCCCGAAGGATGCGAGACAGAAAGGCAAGACGATCGAGGAAACACGCAAGCAGTACCACGACGGCGATCAGATCTACTACGGTCAGACCGTCAACGGGGTGCTGCTCGGGGTGGGCACGCCGGATCCGGAACGTCCGG
Source organism: Tardiphaga sp. (assembly GCA_030147505.1). Classification (GTDB taxonomy): domain Bacteria; phylum Pseudomonadota; class Alphaproteobacteria; order Rhizobiales; family Xanthobacteraceae; genus Tardiphaga. The sequence continues at coordinate 125,518 of JASBVG010000123.1, read as the reverse complement.
TCGGCGCCGTGGACTGAGTGCCGTGCGCCGCCTGTTCGGCGTCAGTGGCATGGCTTGCGGCGGCTGCGCGCGCGGGCTGGAACGGCAGATCGGCCGGCTGGAAGGGGTCAGCGCCGTCGGGGTGCATCACCTGACCGCGTCAATGCTGGTCGATTGGAACGCGGAGCGGCTCTCCGTTGACGACATTGCCGCCGCTGTCTCACGCGCCGGTTACAGGCTGATCGACCGCCACCGGCCCGAGGAGCTCTCGGCGATCCTCACAGCCGATATAAGCCGCCTCTCGCTGCGCCTTGCCGTCGCCGTCATGTCGGGGATGTGGTCGATGGCTCTTGCCGTCGTGCTCTACGTCTCCGTTCTCGATCCGGACGTCGCGTGGTGGATCGCGCTCGGGTCCGGTCTGCTGGCCCTGCCGGTTGTCGCTTGGGCGGGAGCCGACATCTTCTGGATGGCTGTGCGATCGATCCGCCTGCGCGCGCCCGGCATGGACCTGCTGATCGCGCTGGGCGCCGGCGGCGCCTTCCTCCTTTCCATCGCCTCGCTCGTCTCCGGCTCCTCCCATGTCTGGTTCGACACAGCGACGATGCTGATCACGCTTCTTCTGGTCGGGCGACTGCTCGACTCCACCACCCGTCGCGGCGCCCTCGATGCGCTGAAGGCGCTCGAGGACGCGGCCGCTGAAACCGCCGTCAGGCGTACGGCGTCGGGAGACGAGGTGGTCCTGTGCGCGCAGGTCGGAATCGGTGATCTCGTCGTCATCGACGCCGGAATGACTGTTGGCGTCGATGGAACCGTGCGGGAGGGCGCGACGCTGGTCGACCGCGCCGTGTTGACGGGCGAGAGCCGGGCGATTCCCGTCGAGGTCGGGCAGCGCGTCGAGGCCGGCTCCGTCAATCTCCAGCGGCGCATTGTCGTCGCGACCGACCGTGCGTTCGGCGACCGCGATCTCGACCGGATGGGCGGAGCGATCGCGATCGAGCTTGCCCGGCGCGGCGCGGCTGCCTCACGCGCCGATCGTCTCGCCGCCGCGCTGAGCTGGGCAATTCCTGCGCTCGCGCTGTTGACCGCGCTCCTGACACCGCTGTTTAGCGTCACCCCGCAGGATGCCGTCCTCAGAGCCTTGACCGTGCTGGCGGCGGCCTGCCCATGTGCGTTGTCGATCGCCGCTCCGCTCGCTCAGGCGCGCGCGGCCAGCATCGCCGCGGCCTCTGGCCTACGTTTGCGTAATCCCACCGCCTTCGAGGCGCTCGCCCGTCCGAAGACTGCCATCTTCGACAAGACCGGCACCTTGACCCATGGACGCCCCATCGTGGTCGACGTTGCTCCGGCGTCCGGCTGGTCCGAAGCCGAAGTTCTGCAAATCGCCGCGCGAGCGGAAACCGGAATCGACCACCCGCTGGCGCGCGCGGTCGTCGATCGGCACGGCCGGGAAGAAGGGGCGGGCGGGACGCGTCTGGAGCGGGGCGCCGAGGCGCAGGATCACGCCGGACACCGCATCGCTGTTCACGGAATTGAGCGCGACGACGGACTGACCTCGCTGGCCGTAACCCTGGACAGTATCCGCATCGCGACGCTCGCCCTGGCCGATGCCCCGACCAGTGACGCGCGGGAGACGCTTGCCCGGCTTCGAGCGCTCGGCGTTGAGACATGGATCGCCTCGGGAGATGCCGTCGGGCCGACTCTGCGGATCGCCGACGCGCTCGGCGTTCCGCACGACAAGGTGCGTCACGGCTGCACGCCGGCCGGGAAGGCCGAACTCGTGAAGGCCTTGGCCTCGCCGGTCCTGTTCCTCGGCGACGGTGTGAACGATGCCCCGGCACTCGCCGCCGCCGATTGCGGGATATCGGTCGCGGGGGCCCACAGTGCCGCAGCCCAGACCGCCGACGTGGTGATTGTCAGAGGTGGCATTGGCCGGCTTTTGACCGGGATGAACCTTGCGCGCAGCACCGCATCCGTCACACGACAGAATCTCGGCCTCGCCCTGGTCTACAACCTCGCCGCCATTCCTTTCGCAATCTTCGGCGTCTTGTCTCCATCGCTGGCTGCACTCGCTATGCTCGCGAGCTCCTTGTCGGTCGGTCTCAACAGCCTCCGACTGACCCTGCCGCCCGCTACGGCGCCCTCATCGGCAGCCGAGGGACCGCCCGCGAAGCTCTCGGACGCACCAGCAAGCTAGCGGCGTCATCATATCGCGATCACGCGGCCAGGACTTGTCACCTTAGCGGGCGGGTGGCGGAAATAGGCCTCCAGGGCCTCGATCGCCGTGACGGACATCTGGCCCCGATCACGCCCAAAACGGCCGGGCACTCCCTGGGCGGTGACGAAGGCAACGTCATAGGATGCATCGAGGTCGAGCTTTTGGTCCCCGACGAAAATCTCCGCTATGCGGGTTCCGGATGGATTTTCGATCTTTGCCAGGATCGTCAGGCCGCAGAAGCGCTTCACGTAACCGCTCATCTGGCCGAAGGGGTCTGGCGAGAACGTCCGTTCCAGATTCTCCTCCATCATCATGCGAATTTCCTCTCCTTTGAGGATCACCGTCGAGATCGGAGGATTGACCGGTATCATGTTCCACAGATCGCTCAGCCTGACAGGGCCAGGCACGACCGGAGCGCCGTAACGCCAGCCATTCGAGAAGGCGATTTCCCGGCCCGAGGCGTTGCAGAGCGCCGCCAGGAGGACGTCGTCCATCGAGCAGTCAAGGATCGTGTTGCGATGCAGGGCGGCATCCACGCTGCCCACCGCGGTGGCCAGGTGGTCACGCATGGGTGACACCACCGCCTCGACCAAATCCGACATCATGGGATCAGGATCAATCGTCTCATCCATGGCGACGAGCTCATGCCGTTCGACCCGGACCGTCCCGCGCTCGACGCCGAGATCCAGACGGCCGACGAAGGCGCCATGACAACCAGACTGGATGATGGTTGCTCCATTGACGACGATCGGCTTCTCAAGCCGGTCATGGGTATGGCCACTCAGGATGACATCCAGCCCATCTACGAGTCCGGCGAGCTTGATATCCTGTGGCAAGCCGAGATGGGACAGGACGACGATGAGATCAACCCGTTCCTTCTGACGGAGCCTGCGAATCTCGCGCGGCAGCTCCTTGTCTCCGTTCGTGAAGCGTAGCCCTTCGCTGAAATGCGGCGGCATCGTCTTGTCGAGGATCGTCGCCGCGATTCCGACCACTCCGATCCTGACCCCGCCACGCTCTATAATGCGCGACGGGCGAAATGGGCGACGGCCGGTCTTCAAATCAAAGCAGTTGACCGCCAGCACCGGGTAGTCGAGGCGCTTTGCCAGCGCCCTGAAATGCGCCGGCCCCCAGGCAAACTCCCAATGTGCGGTCATGGCGTCGAGGCCGAGCGCATTGGTGAGCGGTACCAGCGCCTCGCCTCGCGAAGAGACGGCCGCGTAGGTCCCATGAAAGGTGTCGCCATTGTCCAGCGCGACGACGGCGTCGGGACGTTCCGCTCGAACCTTCTTGAAATATCCCGCGATCCGGGCGTAACCGCCGAGCATCGGAAAGCGCGGCGTCGCGCCGTGCCAGATCAATTCTGGATGCGGCTCCACATACCCATGCGTGTCATTGATTTGAAGAAGCGTTATACTGCGCTTTGACGATGCACCCATTTTGCCCATCCTTTCCGGGCAACGCGCCACCGGATGGCTGAGTGCTTGGCTCACGAGCTTAAGGCTGGCTTAAGGCAATGCGGACTGGTCAGCGAATCCGGGCGAAATTCGCGGCGCCGCGCACGATGCCATTCCGCTCGGAGCGGGCTTCCGGCCTGACCATGTTCAGGAGCGCCCGCTCCGGATCTCCGGCCCCGAACACGGCTTCGATGCTGCGCACGCACAGAATGACCGACTCGTCGGCTAGGCTGTAATAGACCTGCTTGGCCTGGCGTCGTGTCGTTACCAGCTCGGCCTTGCGCAGTTCCGCAAGCTGCTGGCTAAGGGCAGGCTGGCCGATTCCAGAGGCCATATCGATTTCGGTTACGGATTTTTCCCCGTCCAGCAGGAGGGACAGGATCATCAGCCGTTGAGGCTGAGCGAATTTACGCAGTTTGTCGGCCGCGACATCAGCCTGCGCGCGCGACTGCCACAGGGTTTTCATGCCTCTCTCCGGCAGAACCAGTCGGTTTCCTGCTGTGTTTTTTCATTCGCCGGCAAGAGCAGCGGCTGGCCCGGTTGCCAATCCGCCGGGGCGAGCTTGTCTCCTGAGTGGGCAGCCTGCAACGCCGTCACCATCCGCAGCATCTCGTCGATCGAACGACCGATCGTCAGGGGATAATGCGTAATCGCACGGATCACGCCCTCCGGATCGATGAAATAGGTCGCCCGCACCCCTGCGCTGTTCTCGGCGGCCTCGTCGATCATGCCGTAGGCACGACCCACGAGCATCGACGGGTCTTCGATGACCGGGAAGGGGATCTCGACCGAGAAGAGCTCGCGGATCGCTCGGGTCCAGGCGAGGTGCGCATAAAGGCTATCCACCGACAATCCGACCAGGGCGCAGTCCAGCGCGGCGAAACGGTCGTGCGCCTTCGCCAGCGCCACGAACTCCGTCGTGCAGACCGGGGTGAAATCCGCAGGGTGGGAAAAGAAGACAAGCCACCGGCCCCTGTAGTCGGAAAGCCGGAGCGCTCCTTGGGTCGAACGTGCCTCGAAGTCGGGAGCGGGGTCGCCCATCCGCAAAGCACTGGGATACGTGGTCACATTGTCCATTCGTAAAGCGGTCTCGCAAACGTCATTCACCCACTATGTCGCACGGCGTTCGGGTTGACGCAAGACGCTTACATAATTACATAGTTCGACAATAACATAAGTGATTGGCGTGCCGTGGTGGCAAATGCTGCCGTTGTCGAGCTGGGCGTGCCCGATCAAAGCTTTCAGGAAGCCCGACAATGAACGTGAAGCTCGGCCGCGGAGCGGAGTTTCAGTACTCGACGGGTCGGCTGTTGTTGGCGGGCGGCGCGTCGGGACCCGCACCTCTGCTCAATCCGAGGAAAACCGCGATGCTCGACGCCCTGCTGCTCGCCAGAATCCAGTTCGCCTTTACCGTCAGCTTCCATTTCATCTTCCCGGCTTTCTCCATCGGCTTGGCGAGCTACCTCATGGTTCTGGAGGCGCTCTGGCTGAAGACCGGCAATGGGGTCTACGCCAATCTGTACCGGTACTGGCTCAAGATCTTCGCACTTGCGTTCGGGATGGGCGTCGTATCGGGGATCGTCATGTCCTACCAGTTCGGCACGAACTGGTCGGTCTTTTCCGACAAGGCCGGTCCCGTCATTGGTCCGTTGATGGCCTACGAGGTGCTGACGGCCTTCTTCCTTGAGGCCGGCTTCCTTGGCGTGATGCTCTTCGGCATCAACAAGGTCGGGCTGAGACTGCATTTCGTGGCGACCTGCATGGTCGCGCTCGGCACCTTCATTTCCGCCTTCTGGATTTTGTCGGTCAATAGTTGGATGCAGACGCCGACCGGCTTCGAGATCGGCGCCAACGGCCAGTTTCTGCCCGGCCCGAGCTGGTGGGCGATCGTTTTCAATCCAAGCTTCCCCTATCGCCTCGTTCACACCGTCATCGCCGCTTACCTCACAACGGCGTTCGTGGTCGGCGCGGTCGGCGCTTGGCATCTTCTCAAAGACAAGACGAATCCCGGCGCGCGCAAAATGTTCTCCATGGCGATGTGGATGGCGGCGATTGTCGCGCCGATCCAGATCTTCGCCGGCGATCTGCATGGCCTTAATACGCTCGAGCACCAGCCCGCCAAAGTGATGGCGATGGAGGGGCACTACGACAGTCATCCCGAAGGTGCGCCGCTCATCCTGTTCGGTATCCCCAACAGCGCCGAGAAGCGCGTCGACTACGCCCTTGAGATTCCGAAGGCGTCCTCCCTCATCCTAAAGCACGATCTTAATGCGCCCCTGGCCGGACTCGACACGATTCCCGAGGATCAGCATCCGCCGGTTGGCGTGGTCTTCTGGTCCTTCCGCATCATGGTTGCTCTGGGTTTCGCGATGCTGGGGCTCGGCCTTTGGAGCCTCGCCGCCCGGTATCGCAAACGTTTTTACGATTGGCCGTTGCTACATCGCGCTGCGATCGCAATGGGGCCGAGCGGTTTCGTGGCGGTGATCGCCGGCTGGGTCACAACCGAGGTCGGGCGTCAGCCTTTCACAGTCTACGGCCTGCTGAGGACGGCGGAATCGGCGGCGCCCTTGGAGGCACCCGCTGTCGCCGCCTCATTGGTCGCGTTCATCGTCGTTTACTTCGCGGTTTTCGGCGCGGGGACCTTCTACATTCTGAAGCTAATGGCCAAACCACCGCAGCCCCACGAGACAGCCGATCCGTCGGGTGGAAAGCCTATCCGCGCCGCCGGCATCACCCCGGCAGTGGCCGTCGAAGGGAGAGCGTCGTGATGATCGATCTCACCATCATCTGGGCAGCGATCATCGCTTTTGCCGTGGCAGCCTATGTCGTCATGGACGGGTTCGATCTCGGAATCGGTATCCTGTTCCCGACGTTTCGCGTTGGCGGCGAGCGCGACCGCGCCATGAACAGCATCGCGCCGGTTTGGGACGGCAACGAGACCTGGCTAGTTCTCGGCGGCGGCGGCCTGATGGCCGCGTTCCCGCTTGCGTACGCAATCGTGCTTCCGGCCCTCTACGCTCCGCTCATCGCAATGTTGCTTGGCTTGGTATTTCGCGGCGTCGCCTTCGAATTCCGGTGGCGTGATCCCGGCCATCGACGTTTCTGGGATATAGCCTTTTGCGGCGGGTCGGTTGTCGCCACTTTCGCTCAGGGGATCACGCTCGGCGCGCTTCTTCAAGGCATCCATGTCGAGGGCCGGGCCTATGGCGGCGGCTGGTGGGACTGGCTCACCCCGTTCACCCTTCTTACGGGTGTCAGCCTAATGTCGGGATATGCACTGCTCGGAGCGGGGTGGTTGATCTGGAAGACTGACGGCCCAACGCAGGCCCATGCGCGCAAACATGCTCGCATGCTCACGATCGCCCTTGTCGGGGCAATCGTCGCTGTCAGCACGGCGACTCCCTTTCTCGATGCCAGCTATTACCAACGTTGGTTCGGCTGGCCGGGTGTGCTCGCCGCGGCCCAAATGCCTCTGCTCGTCGCCATTGCCGCATTTATTCTCTGGCGATCGATCGACCTCGGCCGTGACTGGCTGCCGTTTGCGATGACGCTTATCCTGTTCGGTCTCTCGATGGCCGGGCTGGCGATTTCGATCTGGCCCGATGTGATCCCCGGCCGCGTTTCGATCTGGGATGCCGCCGCGCCCGAACGAAGTCAGGTCTTCATGCTGATCGGTGCGGGCCTGCTCGTCCCGGTTATCCTGGCCTACACAGCCTGGGCCTATTGGGTCTTCCGAGGCAAAGTCGATGAAACCGGATACCACTGACAAGGCTTTGCCGAAGCTCTGGAAACGTCTGATGTGGTTCGCCGCCATCTGGCTTGCCAGCGTCCTGGTGTTGACGCTGGTCGCTTTCGTTATCCGAGCGGTTCTCAAAACCTGATGCAGACTCAGGGCGTCTACGCCGCGACCATCGGACCATTTGGCTGCAATATCCAGATGTACCGTTGGTTCAATCCGCGGAAAGTCATGCAATAGGGATCGCTCGAAAATCATGATCCATATAGCTATTTGCCGATCTCACTGTCTCCTTTGCCGAGGGTTCCTCCTTTAAGCTTGCGTTAAGTTTGAGATGTTGCCTCGGGCGATTGGAAACGGGGGAAGGACGTTGAAGCCCGGCAAAATGATCGCCCGCCGAAGCGCGTTGCGGACCATCGCGAACTCGGCTGCTCTATTAGGGGCGGCGGCGCTTGGGGGCTGCCAGACCGACATATTGGCGAGCGCCAGCACTAAGGCAACCGCCCCTGTCCCGAGCAGGCTGCGAGCAGAAATGGCAACTCTGAACATGGAATTTGGGTCGCCGATCCTCCTGCGCGTATTCAAGGTGGAAGCCGAGCTCGAAGTCTGGAAGGAAGATCGCAAAGGCCGCTTCGTGCTCCTGAAAACCTATCCAATCTGTAAGTGGTCAGGAGATCTCGGCCCGAAGATCACGGAAGGCGACCGGCAGACGCCGGAAGGCTTTTATGACATCACGCCGGCGCAGATGAACCCGAATTCGGAGTATTATCTGTCGTTCAATCTCGGCTTCCCGAACGCCTTCGATCGTGCCCATGAGCGCACCGGAACCCATCTCATGGTGCATGGCGATTGCTCTTCGCAAGGCTGCTACGCGATGACCGACGCGCAAATCCTGGAAATCTTCGCACTCGGCCGGGAGTCCTTCTCCGGCGGACAGAGATCTTTCCAAGTGCAAGCTTTCCCGTTCCGCATGACCCCCGCCAACATGGCCAGGCATCGCGGAAACCCCCACATGCCGTTCTGGCGCATGCTCAAGGACGGCAACGATCATTTCGAGGTGACGCACCGCCCACCTAAAGTCGATGTCTGCAATAAACGCTACGTGTTCAATGCGTTCGCGCCAGGAGATGATGCCATTCAGTTGAAATTCGATCCATATGGCGAATGCCCGGCCTATGAAGTGCCACCGGAGATCGCTCAGGCGGTGCGGAAAAAGCAGCGCCGTGATGACCAGGAGTTCGAGCAACTCGTCTCGCAGGGCGTGGAAACTGCCCCGATCAAGAGCGGGCGCGATGGGGGAATGCACCCGACTTGGGTCTCAAAATTGCGCCCGCGAGAAATTATCGATGAGCACGGTAATCTCAAGCTAGTCGTTAGTAAGACCGACTTCAGCCGATAATTCCTGGCAATCCTTCGCGTCGACTCGATGGACGTGGCGCCGAAGTTCTGGCAACATTTATGCTGCCGTACGAAAAAGCAAGTTAAGATGGGTGCATGCTCCCGCAACCATCTTTGCTGGCGTCGATCGCAAGTTATGATCGACGCCGGTCCCCGCAACCAACACCCTCCCATCGCTGCTCGGGGAGGTCACGGCGCCCTCCGAAAGGCGCAGCAAAGTCGCCAATTGCCCGTGGATCTCGATATCCGCGGGCTTTTTTGTGCCCCGTGGGTGGATCACGATCTTTTCGACAATGGCGCGGATGCGCGCAAAGGCCTCGGCCTTATTGTCCTCGTCGGCGGATGCCAGCGCGGCCTTGAGATCTCGCACCTGGTCGCGGAACACATGGCCCGCCTTGGGGTGGAACTCGATCGGTGCTGTGGTCAGTGAGGCGATCTCGGCCTCGATGGCATCGCGCTTGGCCTCCAGATCGCTGAGTCGGGCCTGCAGGGCGCGACTGGCTGTTCCGGCGAGCAAAGCATCCACGGCCTTGTCGATCGCGCTGCTGGTCGTCGCCAGCTGCTTTTCGAGGTCACGGCGGCGATCGCCCGACGACGCCATCAGCTCGCGCATGGCCTTGTGATATTCCTTCACATAGGCCGCGATCAGCTCTGGCGCCGCCAGCTGCTTTTCGATCCCTTCCATCACCCGGCGTTCGAGATCCTCGCGCTCGATCGGCAGCCGGTTGTCGCACAGGCCGGTTTCGCGCATGCGTGAGCATCGCAGGATCGGACCGCGCTTGCCGGTCCCATGCACGACATAGCCGGATCCGCAGCAGCCGCATTTGATCAGGCCGGAAAGCAGATTTTGCGGGCGCGCCTTGAGATGCTTATGGAGACCGCCGCGCTGCTCGCGTCTGGCCTGCACTTTGTCCCATAGATCCTGATCGACGATGCGAAGATGCGGCGCATCGGCAGTCATCCAGAGAGCGCGTGGATTCTCCCGGCTGACGCGCTTGCCGGTGTCGGGGTCTTTGATGAAGGTCTGCCGGTTGTAGACGATGCGGCCGACATAGAGTTCGTTCTGCAGGATGCCATTGAGGCGCTTGCGGCTGCCGGAGATCGTCGATGCGTTCCAGTGCCCGCCGCGCGGGCCGGGTACGCGATCTTTGTTGAGGTCGGCGGCGATATCGCGCGCCGAATAACCGCGCAGATAGTCGGTGAAGATCTGCCGCACGGTCTCGGCTTCCGCCGCGACGATCTCCAGCTCGCCCTTGCGGCCGGCAATCATCCGGTAGCCGAACGATCGGCCGCCATTGTGTCGCCCGTCGGCATTCACGCCGGCCTGGCCGCGCCGTGTCTTCTCCGCGAGGTTCTTGAGGTAGAGCGCGCCGAGCAGGCCCTTGACGCCGACCTGAATGTCGCCGGCGATGCCATCATGGGCGGTGCGCAGCTCGATGCCGGCATGGCGCAGGCGTTTGTGGATGCCGGCGAGATCTTCCTGATCGCGTGAGATGCGGTCGAGATCTTCACACACGACCACGTCGAACTTGCCGGCGCGCGCATCGCGCAACAGCCGCTGCAAGCCCATGCGATTGACGGTGGATGCGCCGGAGATCGCGCGGTCGTCATAGATCGGGCCGACGATCAGCCCGACATCGGCGCAAACGCGCCGGCACAGGGCGACCTGGTCGTCGATCGAGCGATCGGATTGTTTATCGGAACTGAACCGCGCGTAGATCGCGGCTGTTTTCGTCGCTGTCATTGCCCTGCCCGGCAGTTTGACCATTCATGCGCTGATAATCGGCCAGAGCGGCCGCCCGCGCAAGCGCCCGCACCAGGCCCAGCAGGTCCTCATTCGGCTGCTCGGTGGTGGTACGGGCGCGCGCCATCGGATCAGGCGGCCTGCGAAACGGTACGACCGGAACGCTCGCCGGCGGGACGGCACCACTGCGCCCTCATGTCGGCCAGATCGACGAAGCAATCGGCTTGCCGCCGCAGCTCATCGGCGATGACGGCGGGCTGGCTGGCGATCGTGGACACCACGGTGACGCGCACGCCGCGGCGCTGCACGGCCGCCACCAGGGAGCGGAAGTCACCGTCGCCGGAGAACAGCACGATATGATCGACATGGCCGGACAGCTCCATGGCATCGACGGCAATCTCGATATCCATATTGCCCTTCACCTTGCGCCGGCCGGCGGCGTCGGTGAATTCCTTCATCGGCTTCGAGACGACGACGAAGCCGTTGTAGTCGAGCCAGTCGAGCAGCGGGCGGATCGAGCAGTATTCCTGATCCTCGCTCACCGCTGTGTAGTAGAGGGCGCGCACCAGCACGCCGGCATCGGCGAAATACTGATGCAGCCGCTTGTAGTCGATATCGACGCCGAGGATCTTGGCGGTGTTATAGATGTTCGCGCCGTCGATGAAGATCGCTGTCCTTTTCAAGGTCTCTCTCCGCTATTGATCGGTGGAAGAATCGGTCTTTGCAGCAATGCGCTCGCCCAGTTCTCGGGCGAGGCCGGCGCGGCAGAGTTCGCTCACATTGGTTTTCTCTGAACGCGCAAAGGTCTGTGCCAGCTGCAGCAGCGACGCTGGCACGTGGATCCCGACTTTGATGAGGGGGTCGCTCGCCATTACCCGGCCTCGCTGATGGCGGCGGTGACATCGTCCTGCACCAGCTCGGCCGCGCGCGTGCGTGCGGCATCCACCAGCGTGACGATGTCGCCGATCTCGTATTTGCGCGAAGCCTGCAGCACGCGCAGCGCACCGCTTTCGGTCGAGAAAGCATCGGCCTTGCGGAGATGCACGGCCATCGCCTCGATCAGTGCCTGCTTGGCTGGCGACTGCATCGCTCAAACCCCGGCATCGGCGAGGTGCTGGGCACGCGAGCGGGCCTTTTCGGCATGGCTGCCGAGTTGGGCAGCTGTCCAGCCGAGGCCCAGCAGCTCGTCATGCGAGATGCCGCCTTCGCGGTGGTAGGCGGCGCGCATGTCTTCGGCGAGCTGATTGACGGCAGCGCCGTCCTTCAGCTGCGCGCGCTTCGGCGCGATCGCGCTGGCGATGAAGGATGGGATGGAGGGCTGCTGCTGGATCTGGCCTGGCGCAGCGGGCAGGCGGTTGGCGTGGCGACGACGCATCGTGTTCTCCCGTTGTTCACGGGAGACAACAAATACCGAAATTTCGGTTAAAGCAACCGATAAATCGGTTTCACGTGAAACGCCCTACAGACGCTTCAGCGACCAAAGCACTCGGCCGACGATACCGATCTGATCGACGCCGACTTCCTCATCGGGGTGGTTCTCATTGTCGGAAATGATCTTCATTCGTGGCGGATCGCCGCGGCGCAGGACCTGCAGCCGCTTCACCACGATCGAACCGAACATGTCACGGATGGCGTAGATGCCGTCGGGTGACGGAATCTTGTGACCGGTATCGACGATGACCCGATCGCCGGACAGAATCGTCGGCGCCATGCTGTCGCCCGCGGTTTCAAGAATAACGATCCGATTCTCGGTGGTGCGCAGTTCCTCGCGCACGAACCGTGCTGGAAAGCGCCAAGCTTCACCTTTGACTGGATCTGCGTATTGGCCGTCATGCCGCACTTCGCGGCCCTCGGTGATCCCGCCGCCGCCGAGACCTGCGCGAACGTCTAACTCGATGATGCCATCCTCCGGGCGGATGTCGCTGTCGAAGTCAATTGGATCTGAGTGGTCCTCGTCGTCGCCGACGTTCTTCGGCCCTTTGTTCGTCAGCAGATAATCCTCGGTGGTCCGCAGAGTGCGAGCGATCTCCCTCAGCTTTCCTGGCCGTTTGACGCCGCCGGCTTCGATGCTTTGAATGCCCTGCTGGGTCATATCCACAGCTTCCGCAAGCTCGGTCTGGCTGATGCCGCGCTCGACGCGAAGCGCCGCAATTCGCGGGCCTATGGAATGTTTTGCCTTCTTCATGGGACCGAAACTACCGAGATTTTGGTAACCGGGCGCGCACAGAGATTTCGGTAATTCGCTTGGCGAATCACCGATTTTTCGGTAGCGCTCGGTTATGGCAAATGATTCGTCGAAACCTGCAGGTGCCGTAACGGCTGATCAGCTCGCTCTCAGGCGAGCTGCTCTCCAGCGCGCGATTGATATCGCGCAAGGCCAGCTACCGCTGGCGAACGGGATCGGCACCACGCAGTCGCAGATTTGGTACTGGCTCGAACGCGCGAAGAAGGGGACTTCCCCCGGATACTGCATCGCCATCGAACGCTTTACCGGCGTGCCTGCGCACGAACTTCGCCCCGACATTTACCCAGCTCCCGCGACCGAGGTTTCCTCATGACGAAGAAGCTAGCGAACACGCGCGCCAAGCCCAAATCTGCCGTATGCCGGATCCGGAATCCGAAACCCGCTGCAGACCCTGTTTTTCCGCCGGTCATGCAGAAAGTGCAGGAAGTGCTGCCGAAGGGTAAGGCCGTGGCGGAATTGGTGTTTTTGACCGGCCAGCCGCTTTCGACCTGTCAGAAAATGCTGTCCGACAATCGTATGCCGAATCCGGCAATGATCGCGGCGCTCTGCCAGTCGAAACTGGTGATCGAGACAGTGCTGGCGCTTACCGAAGGCGGCACCGATCCCGCCGTGCGCGAGGTCCACAAGGCCGTGAAGCGCATCCAGCTGGAGCGCGAACTGGCGAAGCTCGACGCTGGAGACCGCGCATGATCGCCGCGGTCATCGCATTCGCCGGCGTGATGCTGGCCTTCACCATCATCGCTCTCCTTTGCGCGCGGAAGCTCTCGCAACCGCGCCTGACCCATTTCGGCGGCACTGCCCTGCAGCCGAAAGCGGGCAGCGGCCGTTTCCTGTTGCCCTCGACGCGGACCGCTGCCCGTAACCTGACAACCGGAGGCGCGCGTGTCGTCATCCGCTGAACTCTCGCCGCAGCATGTGGCTGCCTATCTCGCCGGCAAGGCGATCGCCGCGGCGCAGGCCTTTCTCGATGGCCGCAGCGACGCCGAAGCGATGGCCAAGGCTGTCGATCAGCTCTACGGCGAACTGCTCGCTGTCGGTGACAGCGTCGGCTGCAATGCACTGCTCGATCCCACGCGCTTGCTGGCGGTGACCATGATGCGGACTGCTCGCGTTGCGGATCTGCAGCAGCAGCGCTGGCGCTGTGTGATGGTCGCATTGGCGGATCTCGTTCGGAGTGAAGCAAGGGCGCTGCGCGAAGACAACGCCAATGGTCCGCGCTGGTCTCGGCCGAACACTGAAAGCGATATCATGCGTGGGGCGCGCGCATGCTGACCAAGCCGCTCTTCACCACGCTGTCGAATCTGATCGTGCTCGCCGAGCATGTCATCACGCGGCCGAACTATGACCGGGTCGAGTTTCGCCAGCGCCTGGCGGACCTCGCTTGCGAAGTTCGCGCCGGGGATGCGCGACCGGCCGAGGACGAGCGCGTCACCCAGGCGGCGATGGTGATGGTGATCGGCCTCGAACAGATCCGCGACGACAAAGCGGTCGCGCAGCAATGGATGATGATCGTCGGCGCCACGCTGCCGCTGCTGCGCGCCGATGCCCTTCTAGCTCTGAAACAGGAAAGGGAGATGCGTCCGTGAACCTCGATCGCGTCGAACATCTGCGTGCCGAGTACCATGAACTGCATCAACGCGTGCTGGCAGCCTTTCGCGCCGGCCGCAATCCCGACGTCGGCGCCGACCAGCGCCGCGAGATCGAGATTCGTCAGGAGCTGACGCATCTCGGTGCGCTCCCGTCGATCGAAGCGAGCTTGCTGCAATGAGCGACAAGTCGCACATCGAATGGACCGATGCGACGTGGAATCCAATCACCGGTTGTTCGGTGCTGTCGCCTGGTTGCACGCATTGCTATGCGATGAAGCTCGCCGGCACGCGCCTGCGCAACCATCCGTCGCGGGCGGGGCTGACAACGGATAGCAAGGCCGGGCCGGTTTGGACCGGCGAGGTGCGTTTCAATGCGCAGTGGCTATTGCAGCCGCTCGGCTGGTCGAAGCCGCGCATGATCTTTGTCTGCGCCCATGGCGATCTCTTCCATGACGACGTGCCCGTCGAGTGGATCGACAAGGTCTTCGCCGTCATGGCGCTGGCGCCGCAGCACACGTTCCAGGTGTTGACGAAGGGCGGCGCCGGCGAGCAGCTCTTCCGCGGTACCAAGCAGATCGCCGGCCGGCGTCTCGATGGCGTGCTGCATGACGCAATGCCGGAGATGCAATCATGAGCGATCTGCGCCGCATCGATATCAAGCCCCTGGTTGGCCGCTTCGAATCGCAGCATTTCGCGGTGGTCGAAGTGGGCGCCGAGCCAACGCTGGAATGGATCTCGATCTCGCAGCTTCGCATCGATCCGACCTATCAGCGCGGCGTGCTTCGTGCCGGTGAGAAGAACATTCTTGCGATCGCGCGTGGTTTCGAGTGGGCAAAGTTCGCGCCGATCATCGTCGCGCCACTCCCGGCCGGCCTGTACGCGATCATCGACGGCCAGCACCGCACCACTGCAGCCCTGCTCGCCGGTCAGAAGCAGGTGCCTTGTCAGGTGGTCCCTGCCGATCGGCGCAAGCAGGCGGAAGCCTTCGCGGCGGTGAATGGCAACGTCACCGCCATGAGCGCTTTGCAGGTGCATGCGGCGCGTGTGGCCTCGGGTGAGGCAAAGGCCGTTGCACTGGCCGAGGCCTGCGCCGCGGCCGATGTCACGATCTGCCGCTATCCGCTGCCGGCCAACAAGATGAAGGCCGGCGAAACGCTCGCCGTCGGCATGCTGAAAGGCCTCCTGGAGAAATATGGCCGCGACATCTTCGTCGATGCGCTGTGCTGCATCACCAAGACCCGTCGCGGCAATCCCGGCATGATCCGCGCCCAGATCGTCGATGCGCTCTGCGCCAATCTGGAAGGCGAACCGGGATGGCGTGCCGACCAGAAGAAGCTGATCATGGCCATGCAAAGCTTCGACTTCGCGGCGGCGTTCAATGCTGCCCGCGCGGCGGCTGTCAATGAGGGCACGTCGATCGGCGACGCCCTGGTCGATAGCATCGGCAGTCATCTCGAAGACAAGCTGGCGGTGACGGCCGCATGACCATGCTTGCCCAATACGAGATCGCTCGACAGGCACTCGCCGAAGCAGCCACGGTGAAAGACGTGCTGTCGATCCGCGACGAGCTCGACTTCATCAAGCTGCACGCGCAGAAAATCCGCGATCGCGTGCTGCTGGCCGAAGCAATGGCATTCCAGCTGCGCTGCGAGCGACGCCTGGGCGTGTTGCTCCAGGCGGCAGAGGAAGCCGGTCAGCTGGCACGCAAGGGCCGGCCGAAGACATCCGGCGATGAACCGGCGCCGGCGACGCTCGCCGAGATCGGTGTCGATCGCAAACTGTCGATGAAGGCGAAGAACGCCGCGGATCTCGACGACGACAGTTTCGAGGCCCTGGTGGTCAGCGTGCGTGAGAACGTCGCCTCCAGCAAGGCGATCGTTGTCGATCCGGTCAAGGCGGCGACGAAGTCGGCCGAGATCGCCGAGCGTCGGGCGGCGCATGCGGCGCGGACGATGAAAGGCGGCACCGCGCAGGATCTCGAAGCTCTCGCCCGGTCGGGCTTTCGCGCGAAGCTCGGCTATTTCGATCCGCCCTGGCATTACGAGACCTATTCCGCGACCGGGCAGGATCGCTCGGCGAACACGCACTACACCACGGGCGCGATCGACCGCATCATGCAGGATCTCGCACCGGTGCGTGAGATCGCCGCCGACGACTATACAGCCGTCATCTGGATCGTCGATTGGGCCATCCATCTGGCTCTGGAGCTGATCGCGGCGCTCGGCCTCGAATACAAGACTGTTGCGTTCACCTGGGTGAAACAGAATGCCAGCGGCGAAGGCTGGCATATGGGGCAGGGGCATTGGACCCGCTCCAATCCGGAAATGTGTCTGCTCGCCACCAAGGGCAATCCGAAGCGACTGCACGCCGATGTGCAGCAGCTCATCGTTGCGCCTGTGATGGAGCATTCCCGCAAGCCTGATGAAGCCTATGAGCGCATCGAGCGCCTGGTCGAAGGGCCGTATCTCGAATGCTACGCGCGCAGGCCGCGCAAGGGCTGGGTTAGCTGGGGCAACGAACTCGAATTCACGGGAGTGGCGGCATGACTATCTCGCGCGAAGCAGAAGTCCCTGACGAAGTTGCGCAGCTGATGGCGGTGTACAGCCGTTGCTCCGACGGCGTCGATGCCTACACCGTGCTGAACGCCAGCTGCCAAATGCTGGCCTGCAGCGTCGGCTACATCGCGCGGGAGCGTGGCTTCACTCTGTCCGAGACGGAGAAGTTCACGTCGCACATGTCCGATCTTCTGATGAAGAGCGTCACCGATAACTACGGTCGCGAGCCACAGGCGGGCGACATTGAGGTCAAGCCGTCATGAGGCCGCTGCAACTCGCCAACGCCACACGTCGGATGGCCGCACCAGCCGAATGGGATCACGCCCGTGATGGCATCTGCCACACGCTGGAGATCTGCGACCAGAACGGCTGGATGGTCTCGGCATGGAAGCCTACCGAGGCGGAGATCCGTCGCTTGGTCCAGGGCCAGCCGATCGTTCTTGCGATCCAAGGTGTGGTGCATCCGGTGGTCTCGCTGTCGGTCCCCTCCGAGAACGCGGAGGCCGGTTAGATGGTCGCCTATTCCTTCAAGCGACGGTTCATCGATCCCATCCGGGCTGGCCTCGGCATGTCGGTCGAAACATTCGACTGCAGCGCGAAGCGCCAGACCATCCGCGCCGTCGGCAAGCGCCGCCATGCGCGTGCCGACGAGACGCTGCAGCTGTATCACGGCATGCGCTCGCGCGACTGTTTCAGGATCGGCGAGGCTCACTGCAGGCGCGTGCGCGAGATCCGCATCTTCATCGGCGCCCGCCGCATCATTATCGGCGACCAGCCTGCGATCGTCAGCAATGCCGGCCTCGATCAGTTCGCCATCGATGATGGTTTCGCCGACTGGGCAGACATGCAGCAGTTCTGGCGCGATGAACATGGCGATATGACCAGGCTCGGCCCGTTCGTTGGCATGCTCATCGAGTGGGAGCCAATCGTCGCTCGCAATGACCGTGGGAGCGAGGCGCGATGACGCACGATCTCACCGCCGCCGAAAAGCGATGCCTGCGCCTGTCGTTTAAGATATCGCAAAACCTGCCGCAGTACCCAGAGAGCATTTGGGCATCGTTCACTGTCAGCCGCATGAGCACGATAGAGAGCCTGCACGCGAAGGGCTATCTGATCTGGTCCCCCCATCGCGGCTCGACATACCACTTCAACGACAAGGCACGCGCCTTCGTCGGGGCTCCATCGCTTACGGGCAAGGATGGGAGCGCTGCGTCATGACCGAATACACCGGCCGCACGCGGCGCTTTCTGTTCGTCATCCCGCAATGGGAGATTCTTGTGCCGGTTTATGTCGGTCGCTGCTGCACGCCTTACAACATGGACCGATGGCCCCGTAAGGCGGTCTGGACCGAAGTGCCGCCGCCGAAGTCTCCCGCGATGGTTGGGGATAGGTGATGGGCCGTCATCGCACCGGAAAAGAGAAACGCAAGCGCGCTCTGACGAAGAAGCGGCGGGAGTATCGTGCCCGCAAGCGTGGGCGCGATCGTGCGGCAAAGGCAGGTGGCGCTAATGGCCAAGCTTAATGTGACGCTCGATGTCGATCCCGGCGTTCTTTTCGATCGACTGCACCATCTGAAGGGCGACACCGCTGCGCTCGGCGCGCGCTTGGCTGGTCTGTTGCTGACCGGCGAGGCCGGCATCATCGATCGTGTCGGTCTGGCCGTTTACGGCATCGAGATCAGCAACGTTACCAAAACGAAGGGAAGTTGATCATGGCAGAGCGAGAATGGTATCCCGAAGGATTTGTCGATGAAGCGTGTCCGCCGGCGCGCGCGACGCCCGAGGGATTCGTCGTCCAGATCGGCGACGACTACTTCCTCGGCTACAAGCTCGGTGACGAGGGCATCACCGACGGCGAAGTCGAGACCTACAACCAGGTGTTGGCGATCGGCGATGTCATTCCATTCATGTGCTGCGATCGTCTCGACGATGTCGAGGTCTCGTTTCATCGCGACGGCACATATGTGGCACATGGCCCGGTGCCCGCCGAGCATAACTGGTGTCGGCTCGAAGGCGATCAAGACACGTTGTGCGAGTCGCTCGATGGGCTGGCGAAACACATCACCGGTCAAGCCGTCAACGGCTGGCTGGAGATGAACGTCTTTCTCGGTGTGCCGGAAAGCGTGACCGAGCATCGCGAGACCGTCGAGTTCGCCCGATTCCGCACCGCTTCATCATCAAAGACGGCAAGCCGACGTTCGAGCAGGTCTCGATTGCATCGGTCAACAACTAGGGAGCAAGGCTATGGACGTTCAAGTTCCACTGAACAAACTGCATTTCGGTCACGAAGTTGGCGACGGTATCAATGCGCGCGTAGCAGGCCGCTTGGAAGGTATCGATGCGCTGGCGGCGAACATCTTCGCGCGTGGCTTGATCGAGAACCTGGTCGTCTACCACATGTTCGACGACGAATACGGCGTCTCGAATGGCAATCGTCGCCTCGCAGCGTTGCGCCAGATCTATGGGCCGGATGGCGACGAAGTTATCAATTGCACGCTACGCAAGGTCGATGAGGCTGGCGCGTTCGAGGATTCGCTGACGACCGCGGTGTTGGCGCACCAGCTGCATCCGGTCGATCAGTATGAAGCATTTGCCCGGATGGTCGAGCGCGGCAAGGTCAACGAAGAGATCGCGCTGCAATATGGCATGTCAGAGAAAGAGGTGCGGCAAGCTCTCGCCCTCGGTCAGCTATCGCCGAAGATCCGTGATGCCTGGCGCCGGGGCGACATCAAGGCCGAAGTCGCGCGCGCCTTCACGCTCGGCGTGTCTCACAAGACTCAGGATAAGGCCTTCGCCAAGCTGCAGAAGGCCGGCATGCTGTATGAAGGCAACGTCAAGCGCGAACTGGGCGCGACCGATCGCGAGATCGGCGACCTGATGACCTTCGTCGGCACTGAGGCATATCGTGCCGCCGGTGGCGAATTGGTCGAGGATCTGTTCGGCACGTCACATGTCGTCTCAAAGCCGGAACTGCTGAAGCAGATGGCGACGGAGAAGCTCGCCAAAGTCTGCACGGATCTTGTGGCCGAGGGCTGGCTGTGGGCCGAACTGGCCACGGATCTCCCGCAGAACGCCAAGTGGTCATGGTCGAAATCTGAGCCCAAGGTGAAGATTTTCGAAGGGAACGAAGAGGCGCGCTTGCAAGAGATCTCGGGTCTCATCCAGGCGAATAACGACAGGAGCTTCGAGGACGAAAGCGGCGAGTTCGACGAGGACGAGGCAAATGCTCCGCTGGAGGCCGAGGAAGATGCAATCCAGGCGGCCGTGTATCGGCGATCGTTCACCGATCGGCAGAAGAAAAAGGCGGGCTGCATCGTCGAGTTTGACGGTGGCATTGTGTCGATCACCTATGGCGTGACCAAGCCGGATGCGGTGTCGTCCGGCAGCAAAGCCAAGGCAACCAGCAAGGCGATCGACGCGGCGTCTGATGCTGGTGGCGCTGCTGCAGAAGAGCCGGCAATTTCCCAGTCGCTGCTGCATCGCCTGTCGGTGCAGCTCACTGACGGCGCCGCGACGGCACTGTCGCAAGACCTTGAGCTGGCGATGATCGTGCTGCTCGCCGGCATCGCTCTCGGTCACGATCACCAGGTACGCGTCAGCGTGCGTGGGCTGGGCGCTGCGCGAATGAATTTGCTCGGCGGGGCAGATCTTGCCGACAACATGACCTTGCTGAAGAATATGGATCTGCAAGGTCGTGTCGCTCTGCTGACGACGATCGCCGCGGCGACGCTGGATTTCCAGAATTTTACCTTGGATATGCAGGATCGCCATACCTCCGCTGTCGCCGTCTGCGACGCACTCGATCAGAAATCACTGAACGCCGCACTGCGCGGCGTGTTTGATGCGAAGGACTACTTCAGTGGCGTGAGCAAGGGGCTGGCGCTGGCGGCGATCGGTGAAGCCCTGGGGCCAGATATCGAGCGGCAACAGGCCAAGGGCAAGCGGCCGGAAATCGCAGCGTTCGCGATCGAGAATGTGGCCGCGACGGGCTGGTTGCCGAAGCAGCTGCGCGCGAAGGGCTATGACGGTCCCGGCACGGATGGCTATCGCCGACCAGGCGCGGGCGATGTCGATCAAGCCACTGCACACGATACAGCGTCGCCGAAGACGAAGCGTGCAGCGAAATCCGCAGCGAGAAAGCCTGCAAAGAAAGCTGCGGCGAAGAAGGCCGCCAAGAAGGCTGCGAAGCGCTAACAACTCACCGGGACGTCATCGATGACACAGGAAGCTCACGACGGGGTAGTGGCATTCGTGCCGCTATCGGCCGGTCGCGAACAGGTGAGGCTCGGCCGCCTTTCTGTTGGCGAGATCGGCCCTGTCCACGATCCGCGCAGTCTCTACCCGTATTTCTGGGGACTGACGCTGCCGTGGGCGATGACGAGCTACAAGATCGCGCCGGCGCGCGACATCGAAGACGCTCGCAAGCAGGTGCTGGAACGCATCAATGACTGGCTGCAGCTCGCAAACCTGCGGCCGAATGGTTGATCTGATGCAAAGTGAAGCCGAGCACGACGCCAAATATATGGAAGCGCTGCGCAAGCTGCCGCCGGAAGGCCGATCGACGCTGAACCGGATGCGCGAGGCAGCTGCAGATGAGGCGTCGAGGATAGAATCCTTCATGATCGTGCGGCTAATGGTCGGCGAGATCGCCAAGCCGTGGCCCTGCGCCATGCGAAAGCGCGACGACTTCGTCGGCATCGTGCGCCTGATCGACAACATCCTCGGCACGCCTGCGCTGCTGGAGCTGCTTCAGCGGAAGGATACGGCGAACAAATGAGCCTGCTCGAACATGCGCTTGCCTATGCCGGCCGCGGTTGGCCGGTCTTCCCCTGTCATCCTGGCACAAAACAGCCGCTGGTGAAGGGCGAAAAGGATGATGCTGGCAAGACCATCGAAGGTACGGGCGGGCTGAAGCGCGCAAGCACTGACGAGGTGCAGATCCGCGCCTGGTGGTCGAAGTGGCCGAAAGCGATGATCGGGCTTCCGACCGGCCGCGCGATCGGCGCATTTGTCATCGATGTCGATGCCGGCGAAGATAAGAAGACAGGCGAGATCTTCGAAGCAGCTGCGCTGCAGATCGATCTCGAGAGAAAGCTCGGCCAGACATTGCCGCCGACGCTGTTCGCGCGGACGCCGCGGGGCGGCGTGCATCTCTATTTCAAAATGCCGATCGACGACTGCCCAGGCAATCGCGCTGGCCTGGTGCCGCGTGTCGATATCCGCGGCGAGGGTGGTTATGTGATCGCGCCGCCGTCGGCGCGCGAGGACGGTGTTGCCTACGCCTGGCACGATCCGGAGCTCGCGATCGCCACGCCGCCGCCGGCGCTGGTGGATATGGTTCTGCGACGCGGTGACTGGGAAGAAGACGCGGTGCGATCGGCACCGGCGCACGGCTCGATCTCGCAACGTGCCGCGGCCAATGTGCGGCCGCCGGCGCAAGCGACAATCGCCGCGGTGGATGCGGCTGTGCGCAAATATGCGCTGGCTGCGCTCGATGCAGAACTGAATGCCGTGCGAAGCGCCGGCGAGGGCAAGCGCAACGATACGCTCAACATCGCGTCACTGAAGGTCGCCCAGCTGGTCGCTGCGGGCGCGCTGACCGAGGGGTTTGTCCGCGCCGCGCTTGAAGACGCCGCGGCGGCATGCGGCCTGGTCAAAGACGATGGTCTGCGCGGGGTGCGCGCCACGATTGACAGCGGCTTCCGCAAGGGACGTGCGCAGCCCCGCGATCTTGACGAGATCCGCCGCTCGGCGGCGGATCGGGAACGTCGGCCGCGGCACGCGGCCGGCCGATCGGGATCATCCGCGTCGCCGTCCGCCGCTGCCCCCGCGCCCCCGGCAGAGGCGTCGAATGGCAAGCCAAGCTCCCAAACGGGAGCTAAGGCGTCGAAGGCGGCTGCATCGGGGGGCGGGGGGAAGCCGCGGCCGCCGGCGGAGGATCCTGCCGTCCGCAATATGCGGCTGGCGTTCTTTCCGCTGACCGATCTCGGCAATGCCGAACGCTTCCGTGAGCGCTACAAAGATAAGCTGCTGTGGTGCCCGGCGATCGGCTGGCTGTGCTGGGACGGTAAACGCTGGAGCCGTGACGGGGCAGAAGATCTGGTGAAGATCGCCGAGCATGACACCGTGCGCGCCATCCAGCGCGAGGCGGCCGTTGTGCGCGAGAGCGGCTTGAAGGATGCAGAAGACGCCCTGGACGGCGCGCGCGACTTCATCGTCGATACGAAAAAGATGATCCTGTACTCGGATAAGATCGCGAGCTGGGGCCGATCGTCGGAAGCGGCTAACAAGCTCGGCGCGCTTTCCAAGCGCGGCGCACCTTACTTCGCCATTGCGATCGACAAGCTCGATGCCGACAAGATGAAGATCAATGTCGCCAACGGCACGCTGGTGGTGAACCGCTCGGCCGAGGATGAGGACTGCATCAGTTTCCAGCCGCACGATCCGGCGGACCTGATCACCAAGATCTCGCCGGCGGCATATGACCCTGAAGCCGTTTGCCCGGTCTATGATGGCTTCATTGCACGGGTGCAGCCAAAGGAAGACATGCGCGTCTTCCTGCACCAGTGGCTAGGCCTGTCGCTCACAGGCGACATCGGCGAACAGAAGCTGGCCTTTCTCTACGGCAAGGGCTCGAACGGCAAGTCCGTGCTGGTCGATACGGCCAGCTATGTCTCCGGCGACTACGGCGAGACTGTGCCGATCGAAACCTTCCTCGACCATGGCAAGTCCCGTGGCGCCGGTCAGGCGACGCCGGATCTCGCCATCCTGCCCGGCGTGCGCATGCTGCGGACATCGGAGCCGGAGAAGAATTCGAAACTGGCCGAGGCGATGATCAAGCTGGTCACCGGCGGCGAACCGATCCAGGCGCGGCATCTCAATCGCGACTTCTTCAAGTTCACTCCGCAATTCAAGCTGACGATGTCCGGCAATTATCGGCCGACGATCGCCGGCACCGATGAGGGCATCTGGCGCCGCATGCGGCTGGTGCCGTTCGATGTCACTATCCCCAAAGAAGAGCGTGACCCAAAACTGTTCGACAAGCTTCGAGCCGAAGCATCGGGCATTCTCAACCGCATGCTCGATGGTCTGCGCAGCTGGTGCGACAAGGGATTGATCGAGCCGGAGGAAGTCACTCTGGCAACGGCCTCTTACCGCGCCGACAGCGATCCGCTGGGCCGCTTCCTGCAGATGTGTGTCGAGCCGGCCGCCGGCGAACGCGTGCAGTCCAGCGCGCTGTTCGAGCTGTTCGAGGCCTGGTGCAAATCGTCCGGTGAGAAAGTCTGGTCGTCGCGCGGTCTCGGCCTCGCGATGAAGGAGAAGGGCTACGTCTCGAAACAGAGCAACGTGATGTGGTGGTTGGACATCAAGACCATCCGCAAGGTGAGCGATTTCGTGGATGAGCAGGGCAAGCCGCGCACGGTGCGCGGCGATGATGAAGCGCAGGAAGTGGTGACAGATGCGGGCGATATCGCAATGTGATCCTCCCATCCTCCCAAAAATGGGAGTTTGTCGCCTGCCGTAAGTGATTGAGTTACTTGCGTTTGGGAGCTTGCGGGAGGAATGGGAGCTTATTTCTATACATCACATGCGCGCGTGCGGGCGCGGGCACATGTGAGAGACCTGAAATAAGCTCCCAATCCTCCCATCCTCCCAATGAGGATTGATAAAGCCCTTGTTTTATAGGGTTTAGAGAATTCGGATGGATTGGTGGATGCTCCCATAAGCTCCCATTGATCCTCCCAGCTAAATGTTCTGGGCAGGAACATTATTGAGACCGGCAAAGCCGGGTGACGGCCAACAGTCGAGGGCATCGATGTTGGAGCTAAACGATGTTGCAGCGGCTTTCGGCCCTGTCGGCGGAAACCCTCGCGAAGCTGTCGCCGAAGATGCGTGAGTTTCTCGATCGGCCAGTGCTGCCCTATGATCCGCGAAATGCAGAACTGCTGCCCGGTGTGCCGGCGTGGTACGTGATCGAGGTTTGGCCGAATAAGGAGATGCTGGCGAAGTCCAAGCTCGCGGCGCGTCAGTTCGGCATTTACGTGCCCATGTCCGCGGACAGGGTTGTGAAGCGTGGTCGGCTGGTGACACAGTCCGAGCTGTTGTTTCCGGGTTATATCTTTGCCTTCGTTTGGGATGTGCTGCAGCATCGTGCGCGCATCGAGCAGGTGGAGGGCGTCAACCGGGTGATACTCGACGCCAACGGCGTGCCTCTGGCGCTGAGTGATGACCAGATCAACTTCATTCGCGGTCAGGAGGACGTGATGCAGCCGATGTCGGTCAAGGTGATGAAGCAAAGCCGGCGCTTGACTCGCCAGAGTAGAATCAGGCGGTAATGCACGCGCACTGAGCCTCCGGTCGTATCTCCTCCATGTGGAGTGTGTGATCCCGGATGGTGGACTGAAGGGAAAAGCTCTCTTCGCCAATCTCTCACTGTGTCCAAAGCAGTTTGTCCCTGAAGCCCGGCGATCGTGCCGGGCTTTGTCGTTCTAGGGTGTGCGGTAGCGCCTCGCGCTATCGCTGCCCTCCTTGGGCGTTTCCTCCCTAGACTTCAGCCCGCTCGGTCCAGTTAGCAGCTTTGCCGAGCGGGCTGCTTTTCGGGGAACATGCCGCCTTCATCCTCACACAGCCGAGCAGCTCCGGCGTGGCGACGCTGGTATCACACGGCGCGCTGGAAGGCGCTGCGCCTGCTGATCTTCGCGCGCGACCTGTACGAATGCAGGAAGTGCGGTGCGGTAGAGGCCAACACGGCGCTGCTGGTCTGCGACCATATCAAGCCGCATCGTGGTGATGAGGCGCTGTTCTGGGATGAGGCCAACCTGCAGACGCTCTGCAAGGCCTGCCACGACCGCGACAAGCAGCGCGAAGAGCAAGCCACCCTCCACCAGCGCGGCGTCTGGCACTGAGGGGGAGGGGCGGGTCAAAAGTCCAGCAATCGCCGGGACCGCCAACCGGCTAGGGATGCATTCGGAGATTTTTTTTAGCGTGACTGCGAATTTTGACCTCTTCGGCAACCCCTGGATCGACGAGCCCAAGCGGCGCGGACGGCCGAGCCATGAGGTCACGGTCAGAACTCGCAACAGAGTCAGCATGTTATTGGCTCTGGGCTGGACTAACCCGCGCATTGCGACCGCGCTCGGCATCACTTTGCCGACGCTGCATAAGTATTATTTTTATGAGCTTCGCCAGCAGGCGGTTGCGCGCGATCGGCTGGAACTGCGCCGCATCGAGATTGCGTGGGATCTGGCCGAAGCCGGCAACGTCGGCGCGCTAAAGGAATTCGGCAAGCTGCTCGAACGGAACGATCGCATGGAAGCCGAGCGATCGATGTCGGCAAAGGATGAGAAGCCGAACAATAAGTCGCCGGCCGAGCGTCCAGGCAAGAAGGTTGTCGATGAGCAGGCCGCGCGCGACGCCGACGCGGACCTGATGGCCGAGCTGGAACGGGAAGCGACCACGCAAAATGCAGTCCACTGAGCTGCTGCCGCGATTTGCCTGTCCGGACTGGTGGACCCGGATACAGCGCGGCCAGACGCCGATGGCGGACGTGCCGTTGAACCAAGCGAAAGCCGCAAAAGCTCTCGCTTTCTTCAATCGGCTCCGATTGCCGGATGTGCCCGGCAACCCGCCATTGGCCGATGCGTGCGGCGACTGGTTTCGCGACCTGCTCTGCGCGTTTCTCGCCAGCGAGGATCCGGACACGAAGCGGCGCCTGGTTTGGGAACTGCTATGCATGGTCCCGAAGAAGAACTCGAAGACGACCTACGTCGCTGCGCTGGGCCTGACAGCTTTGTATCTGGAGGACGCTCCCAATCAGCAGATGCTGATCGTTGCGCCCAGCCAGAACATTTCCGATCGCTGCTTCGACCAGGCGCAGGGCATGATCCGGCTCGATCAGCGCCTCGACAAGATCTTCAAGGTGCAGGATCACCTGAAGTGCATCACTCGCCGGAAAACGGGCACTGAGCTTGAGGTGAAGACGTTCGACACCTCGATCGTCACCGGCGAGATCCCGGTACTCACGATCATCGACGAGGTGCACGAGATCGGCAAGAAGGCCAAGGGCGCGGCGGTGATGCAGCAGATCCGCGGCGGCGGCATCACGATGCAGGGTGGTCAGGTCCTGATGATCACCACGCAATCGGATGAGCCGCCGGCCGGCGTGTGGAAGACGGAGCTGAAGAAGGCCCGTGCAATCCGCGACGGCGTTGGCGGCCGCAACCCGATCATGCTGCCGGTGCTCTACGAATTTCCGCACGAGCTGCAGCGCGACGAGGCTTATTGGCGCGACACCGAGAACTGGCCGCAGCTGTTGCCTAACCTGGGCCGCTCGATCGATGCGCAGAAGCTGCTCGATGACTATGAAAACAACGGCAAGGTCAATAAGGAAGCCGAGCAGATCTGGGTCTCGCAGCATCTGAACATCGAGATCGGTGTTGGCATCT
Organism: Tardiphaga sp.; assembly: GCA_030147505.1. Taxonomy (GTDB): domain Bacteria; phylum Pseudomonadota; class Alphaproteobacteria; order Rhizobiales; family Xanthobacteraceae; genus Tardiphaga. The sequence goes on along the minus strand of JASBVG010000123.1, from coordinate 98,156 downwards.
CGAACGATGGTTGGCATGGGGCCGAGTTCTGGGAAGCCGCCGGCGATGCGCAGCTCACGCTCGCGAAGATCCTCAAGCAGTGTGACGTCGTCACAATGGGCGGTGACGGCGGCGGCCTCGACGACCTGATGGCATTGGTCGTGATCGGCCGGCACAAGGTGACCCGTCAATGGCTGGGCTGGGGGCATGCGTTCGCCGATCCGAAAGTGCTGGAGCGTCGAAAGGACATTGCGCCGAAGCTGATCGAGTTTCAGCAAGATGGCCACCTGACAATCGGCAATGGAGCTGCCCGGTACAAGAAATTTACGGCCATCGTCGCGCAGGTCGTAGAGTCAGGACTGCTGCCGGAAAAGGATGCATTCGGGATCGACCCGAATAATGCAGCCGCCATGTTCGAAGCGCTGGACGCTGCCGGCGTTCTGCCTGAGCAGATCCGGCGTTTGATGCAAGGCCCCGCGCTAGCACCGGCGTTGTATGGCCTCGAACTGAAACTGGACGATGGCACATTCACGCACTGTGCGCAGGCCATCATGGGGTGGAGCGTCTCGAACGCGAAAGTCGAGCAGCGCGGCAACCATCTGATGATTACCAAACAGATCTCAGGCCGGTCGAAGATCGACCTTGTCATCGCGTTGATGGAGGCGGCCATCCTGATGAGCTGGAATCCGGAAGCATCCTCCGTTGACCTTAGTGACTTCCTCAAGAATGCGGTGACGGCGTAATGGCCTTTTGGCATCGGTGGTTCGGGCGAACGTTCTCTGCCCGCGATCGCGAGCTCTACGAGATGCTGGGCCAAGGCGAGACCTGGGCCGGCGAGCCTGTGTCGCCTGATGGCGCGCTCAAGCTGTCGGCTTTCTGGGCTGCAGTCCGCGTCAAATCGCAGACGGTCGCCAGCCTTTCCTTTGACGTAATGGAGAAGCAGCGCGACGGATCGAAGGTGCGCGTCTCCGACCATCCGCTGCAGGCGCTGCTCGATAGCAGCCCCAATGCCGATCAGACAGCGATCGAATTCTGGGAAGGTCGCATGCTCGGCCTTTCCACGCGCGGCAACGGCTTCGCCGAGAAGGTGACCGGTCGCGACGGATTAGTCGCGCTGAACGCCATGCCTGCCGATACGCTGACAGAGCGCGATCGCGATGGTGATTTGTTCTACACCTTCTACGACCGCGGCAAGCAAGAACGGTTGCCCGAAGAGAAGGTGTTTCACATCAAGGGATTTGGCGATGGCGACATGGGTATGTCACCCGTCGCCTATGCGCGGCAGACGTTGAGCTTGACGATCGCCACGGAAAAGTTCGCGGGCCAAACCTATTCTCGCGGTGGGCGCGTGAAAGGTTTCTTCGTCATGCCGTCGGGCAGCAAGCCGCTCACCGAGGGGCAAAGGGCCGATGCCAAGAAAAATCTGGTGGATGCGAACAGCGGCCCCAATGCGCCATGGGCAGGCATTCTTGAAGGTGGCGTCGATTGGAAGGGCGTCTCGCTCACTCTGAAAGACGCCGAGATGATCCTCAATCGGCGCTTCAACATCGAAGAGGTCTGTCGCTGGGTGGGCGTTCCGCCGATCATTATCGGCCACGCCGGTGAAGGGCAGACGATGTGGGGAACTGGCGTCTCCGCCATCATGCAGTCCTGGTACACGCTGTTCTTGCGCTCCGATCTGAAGCGGATCGAGCAGGCGATCGCGAAGCGCATTCTGACGCCGGCTCAGCGTCTGCGCTACTCGGTGAAGATCAACTATGAGGATCTGCTGCGCGGCGACACGACGGCACGCTCGGCTTTCTACGTGTCAATGCTGAACGCCGGTGTGATGACGATCAACCAGGTGCGGCGTCTCGAAGGATGGCCGCCGATCGAGGGTGGCGACGTCGCTCGCATGCAAATGCAGAACATCCCGATCACCGAGGCATCCACCCGCGCCGCAGTGGCCGCGATGCTGACCAACATGATCACCCAGGGCAGCACACATTCCACGGAGACCAACGATGACGCTTCGCAAGCTGCCTGAATTGCAACGCCCGGAAGCGCCTAACGCCTCCTATGTTCTAAGTGAGAAAGCGGTGCAGGCCTGGTCGCCGGATCTCGCGCCGTCGGCTGCCGCTGACGACACTGCTGTCATCAGCATTCTTGACGTGATCGGTGTCGATTTCTGGACGGGAGAGGGCGTGACCGCCAAGCGCGTCGCCGGCGCTCTGCGCTCGATCGGTACGAAGCCCGTCATCGTGCAGATCAATTCGCCCGGCGGCAGCTTTTATGAGGGCGTAGCCATCTACAATCTGCTGCGCCAGCATCCCGCCGAGATCACGGTCCAGATCATCGGCATGGCCGCGTCTGCAGCGGCGTTGATCGCTATGGCTGGCGATCGTGTCGAGATCGGCGCTCTCGCCTTCATGATGACGCACAACACGCAATGGGTTGCCGCCGGTGATCGCCATGTGATGCGCGAGACAGGCGACATCATGGAAACATTCGATGGTGCGATGAATGCCATGTTTGCGGATCGCACTGGTCAGTCGCTTGAGACGATTGCTGCCTGGAACGATGCCGAGCACTGGATCGCTGGGCAGAAGGCGATCGACGAAGGCTTTGCCGACGCGCTGCTCGATGCCGATATCACGCAGGGTGAGAGCACTGCCAAGAACTCGGCGCCGGCCCTCTATCGCGTCGAAGCTGCACTTACACGTCAGGGAATGCCGCGCGCCGAGCGTCGGCGCCTCCTGAAGGAAATCACCGATGGCAAGCCGGGCGCTGCCTCGGACGTCAAGCCGCGCGCTGACGACGATCGGGCCGATGATCTCGACCTGAGTTCTCTCCGCCTTGCCGCAGCTCGCATGAGCCTGCTGCGAGCCTAACACCATCCCAAAGCTCACAGGAGCAAACGATGCCTGATGAAATCCGCGACCTTCTGACGAAGGTTTCGAACGACCTGTCGCGCGTGAATGACGAATTCTCGCGGAAGGCAGAGGAAACGCTCGCCGAGGTCAAGAATGCCGGCAAGATGTCCGAGCAGACCAAGGCAGAGGTCGATAAGCTCGCGACCAGCCAGACCACGCTGTGCGGCCAGCTCGAAGAACTCACCGCGCGCCTGGCCGATGTCGAGCAGAAGCGCGCGCGCCGCGGTGGCGGTGATGAGCCCGTCGAATCCTGGGGCGCTCAGGCGATCGCGTCTGAGAAGTTCAAGGGGCTCACCTCGTCGAGCGTGCATGCCGGCCAGCGCATCAGCGCACCGGTCAAGAACGTGCTGATCAGCACCGGCGTTGCAGAGGGCATCGTCGAGCCGCAGCGTCTACCGGGCATCGATGCGATGCCGAAGCAGCGTCTCTTCGTGCGCGATCTAATCGCGCCGGGCCGCACCACGTCGCCGGCGATCTTCTGGGTGCAGCAAACCGGCTTCGTCAACAATGCCGCGGTCGTTCCGGAAAATACCGGGAAGCCGTACTCGAACATCACTTTCGCGACCAAGATCACTCCGGTGGTCACGATCGCCCACATGTTCAAGGCATCGAAGCAGATCCTCGACGACTTCGCGCAGCTGCAATCGACGGTCGATTCGGAAATGCGCTACGGTCTCAAATACGTCGAAGAGCAGGAATTCCTCTTCGGTGCTGGCGGTGCCGGCAACATCGAAGGCATCCTGCCGCAGGCCAGCGAGTTTGCTCCGGCGTTCGAGCCGGATGCGCGCACCAACATCGACGATCTCCGTCTCGCCGTCCTGCAGTCGCAGCTCGCGCGCCTGCCGTGCGATGGCTTCGTGGTCCACTCGACCGACTGGACGGCAATCGAGCTGACGAAGGATTCGGTCGGGGGCTACATCCTCGCCAATCCGCAGCGCCTGGCTGGCCCGACGCTTTGGGGCAAGCCCGTGGTCGAGACGGAGATTCCGGAGTTCGAGGGCGAGTTCCTCGCCGGTGCGTTCCGCTCCGGCGCCCAGGTGTTCGATCGCGAAGACGCCAATGTCGTGATCTCGACCGAGAACGTCGATGACTTCGAGAAGAACATGATCTCGATCCGCTGCGAAGAGCGCACCGCGCTCGCGGTGAAGCGGCCGGAAGGGTTCGTTACTGGATCCTTCGGCACCGCGGCCGCGGGCGGCTGATCCCCTTCACCCTACAGGCCGCCGCGATCGTCGCGGCGGCCAATAGCGGAGATATCCAGATGCTGAAATTCAGGGCGATGCGGTCATTCCGCCACGGCACCAGCACGTTCGGCCGCGGCGATGTTGTCGATGTCTCGGAACAAGTCGCGAAGGATCTGATCCAGCGCGGCCTGGTCAAAGGTGAGGGCACGAAGCCCAAACGTAAGAGATCGGAACGGGCGGCTCCGGCCGATCGCACCGAAAAGAAGCCGGCCTAGCCGGTCACCAGCGGCGAGACATTAGGGCTCGCCACAACCGGCCGAGCGGCCGATCGAAAGGAAGACTGCGATGCGTCGTCAGGAACTGCTCGTCACTACGGCCGCGGATGGATCCGCGACCGCAACGTCGCCCCGGCTGTCGGGTAAAATCCACAGCATCCAGTATCAGAAGGTGGATTTCGCCGACACCGTCGATTTCACCATCACGGCAGAGAAGACCGGCGAGTCGATCCTGACTGCAGCCAATGTCACGGCTAGCAAGTCCTTCTATCCTCGCGCACCCACGCAGGCTCAGGACGGTACCGCCGCGCTCTATGCTGCCAGCGGCACGCCTGTCAGCGACAAGATCGGCATCGCGAATGATCGCGTGAAGATCGTCATCGCCCAGGGCGGCAACATCAAGTCCGGCAAATTCCACATTCTGGTGGATTGATAAATGAACGTCGTCGTCATCGAACCGCCGGAGAACGTCGTCTCGCCTGAAGAAGCGAGGCGCGCGCGCGTCTTCACGGAGGATGACGACGACGACTATGTGGAAGAACTGCTCGAAATCGCACAGTCCGAGATCGACGGCCCGGATGGTTGGCTCGGCCGATGTGTCGGCGTGCAGACGCTGAAGGCCACCATCATCGCGGATGACGAGATCTTCGCAGATATCCGCGCCGATCGGCTTCCATATCAGCCGGTCATCGAGATTCTGAGCAATGAGCTGTCCGAGGATGGCTGCCAGCGCGTAGTCGAGTATCGCGCTGGGCAGGAAATCGATGATGTGCCGCGCCGGCTGAAGCGCGCCATCATCCTGATGGCTGCTGCGTTGAAAGATGCTGCGCCGGACGAAGGCGGCTTCATCAAGCGGAAGACAATCGAAGGCGTTGGCTCGCGTGAGTACACGCTACCAAATGGTGCGGCCGACAAAATGAAGGCAGCCGCGAATAGTCTCCTGTTCAGCTATTGGAAAATCGGATGACGTCCGCTGCTGAAATGCGCGCAGATTATCGCGAGCTGATCGACGAAGACGGCGAGACCATCACGCTGCGCCGTTTCGTCGCCGGCGGTGCGCCGATCGAGGTTGAGGTTCGGGCCCGCGTGACGGGCTATCAGCCGGCCGAGCTCGTCGGCGGCATCAAGCAGGGCGATAGTCGCCTGATTGTGCTGGCCGAGGATGTCGAGGCCAGGGGGTTTCCAGTGCCATTCAGCACCGGCGGATCCGACAAAGCGATTATCCGGGGCAAAACCCAGAATATCGAGTTGGTCGATGACAGGACGCGCCGGGTTGGTGGCGTGCTGATCGCATATGACATCACGGCCCGCGGCTGATGCCGGTTCGGGCGCGCGTCCAGCCGATCGACCGCGATGTCGAGCTGATCCTGTCGCAGGATCTGTCGCCGGCGGCGCAGAGCGCAGCGATCGCCAGCTTCGCCCAGGCGCAGCTGGTAGAGGCGCAGCAGATCAACACACGCGCGCTCGGCCGGCTGCCCGACCATGAGACCTATGTGGACGGCCGCCGCGGTGCCGACATAGCGGGCGTGAAGCCGGGCGGCACGATTGCATTCGAGTTCGAGCTGGTCAGCGACGTGATCGAGTGGATCGAGCAGATGCTGGTGCAGCATTCGCCCGAACGCTCCGGCCGCTATTCGCGGTCGCATGTGCTGTTCGCCGACGGTGTAGAGGTGCAGTTCGGCGCCACGGTGCCGGAGGCGCGCGAATATGTGTTCGTCAACACCCAGCCTTATGCCCGCAAGATCGAGCGCGGTCTGTCGGCGCAAGCGAAGTCCGGTGTCTATGAAGTGGTCGCTGTGCTGGCGTCAAAGCGGTTCGGCAATCTCGCCAAGATCAAGTTCTCGTTCGTGGTGCCGCAGTTCGGCGCCATCCATCAATGGGCGAGCAAGACGCGGATGTCGAAGCGCCGTCATGCGCGGGGCTGGAAGTCGCGATCCGAAGCCGAGTGGTTGCGCCGGCAGCCCGCCATCATCGTAACGGTTTGATCCAATGGCAGATGTGCAGGTCACCGTCGCTGTGGAAGAGCGGCTCGGTGAGACATGGGATGGCATCCCGGTGTTCGGCGTCAACACCAAAGGCGAGCCACCATCGGACGGCTCGCCGTTCCTGATGGTGCAATACCCGGTCGTCACCGATCGGCGCCGCATGGCGGTGAACGCGCCGATCTATCGCGAGGAAGGCGGCTTCCGGCTTGTGTTGAATGAAACACGCGGCATCGGCCTGCAGCAGGGAATGGAGCGCAGCAAGAAGCTCGATGATCTGTTCCGCGATCAGAAGTTTGCCGGCGTCGAGTGTCAGGTGCCGAGTTCGCCCCTGATCGACGACGACAATGAGGACGGCAACTATTTCCAGCTGTCCATGGTCGTTCCCTACACATTCAACTTCTGAAGGAGACTGCAGAGTGCCGAAGATCACGAACAACACGCGCGAAGTGATGGATTTCATCGTCAAGGGCAATGCCAAGGATGGTGTGCCGCCGACGGAGAGCATCAAGCCGGGTGAGAGCCGCGACATCGATGCCGTCGATAACGCGACTTATCAAGGCCGCGTGCTCGCCGGCGCCATCACGGTTGCCAGCGCCACCCGCGCCGCGGCCGCCCCGAAAGAATAGCGGCGCGATTTCGCGTCGTCGCCCATCAAGCGCCCTTGGGCAAGGCGTTTCAGCAACAGGAGCCCAGTGATGGGGAATATTCGTACTGCCAGCGGCACGAAGATCTATATCGGTCCCTCCCAGGCGGTGACGCCTGCCAATGCTTCCGCTTATGCGGCATTGACCTGGACCGAAATCGGCATGGTCCGCACCACGCCGTCCTATGGCGACAAAGCTTCGGTCGTCACCGGCGCTGTCGTCGGCGATGGCCGCATCCGCAAGGCCAAAGGCGCGCGCGATGCCGGCGACACCGAAATCGTGGTCTATCCGGACTCGACCGATCTTGGTCAGGCCGCACTGATCGCGGCCGAGGGCACGAACCTCTATTACCCGATCAAGGTCGTCAATCCGGATCGCCTGAATGCGACCGGCACCGATGGCATCGACTACTTCATGGCGCTGATCACGTCGAAGCAGGGCAGCGGCGGTGAAAACGACACCATCGTCACCCGCACCTTCGGCTGCGGCGTCACTTCCGGCATCACTGAAGTCGCGCCGACGGCCGGCTCATAAGAAATCGCTCGCGAGCGAGGGCGGCGGTGTCGTCGGGGCATCGCCGCCCACCCCGACAAATCCCGACAACCCGACAGGTGAATGATGCTGCGGATTGTATCCGAGGGTGGCGGCGGTGCCGGCACCAAGTTCATCGACACAGAGACCGGCAAGGATGTCTCCAACATGCTGCCGATCGCATTCGGCGCGACCGTCACCATAGGCGAGATGATCACGGCACAGTGCGTGCTGCTGATGCCGAACCTCGACATTGTCGCTGCCAAAACTGATTTCGTGATGGCTCATCCGGTCACGAAGTCGCTCGCTCCCGTCGCCGCGATCGAGTTTCGCGACGGCTGGCGTATCGAGTTCATGGAAGACGGAACACCCCGGCTCCGTCAGCAAACCCCGACAGGTGCATAATGAAACTTGAGAATATGAAGGTTGACCACAAGGTCTCGGCAGAGGGCGAGTGGATCAAGAAAATCCCCGACATGGACGATCTTGAGCTGCTGGTGCGCGGCCAGAGCTGTCCGCAGGCACGCGTGCTGCGCGCTCAGCTACTGCGCGCGCTGCCGGCCAATGTGCGTAACAACCCGGACGGTCTGCCGCCGGAAATCGTCGATCAGATCGAAGCGCAGATTTGCGCTGAAGCGCTCTTGCTCGGTTGGCGCAACCTCGACGATACGCCTTATACCAAAGAGAAGGCGGTCGAACTGCTCAACGATCCCGACTTTGTCACCTTCCGCGATGCTGTCGGATGGGCATCGAACCGAGTAGGGCGTCAGGCTACCGCCGCGCGAGGAGCCGAACTGGGAAACTCCACGACTACCTCCACTGGTACTTAGCCTGGAGCGACGAAATCGAGATCCTTGAGGGCTGGCTCGACGAGGGCCGCAAGGTGCCTCAGGGATATCTGGAGCGGCCCGACTTCGGTCCCTCGCTCGATTTCATCTGGGATGCGTTCTGGATCCTGTCATCCGACCGCTCCCTCGGCATGAGCGAAGGGCCCATCCCCTTCGCCTCGATCGACCGCTTCGCACAGCGCTACGGCCTCGACGACCTTGCTTCTTTCGATGAGTTCAGCGCGCTGATCCGCGGGCTGGACCGTGAATATCTGAAGATCAGGGCCGACCAGGCCGAGCGCGAACGTGAAGCGGGAAACAAGGACAAGCCGGTCTGACGGCTTGTCACTGACCTCGTAACGACTGGACGATCATGGTCGCCGTTTCCGCCATCCGCCGCATTGAAGTCGTCGGCACCAGCTCCGGCCTGGATGAAACCAGGACGAAGCTGGAGGCGGTCGCACGTGCGCAGACCACGGTCGCCCAGACGGCCGAAGGGATGGCGGTCACGACCGAGCAGTCTGCCCGTCGCCAGCTCTCGGCCGCCAGCAACTACGATCGCCTGCGCCGGTCGATCGACGAGACGTTCCGGACCGAACAGCGCTATGCGCAGGGCCAGTCGATCATCGAGCGCGCATTCGAACAGGGCCATATCCAGGCGGCTGAATATGCCCGTAGCCTGCAGCTGCTCGCAGACAAGCATGGCGTGGTGTCGCTCGCGGCCGCACGGCAGACAGCCGAGCTGCAGCGCGCCGCCGAGATGCAGGCCCGCATCAATGCCATGACGGGCGTCACGGGCGGTTCGGACACCGCTGCGCGAGGTGCCGATATCGAGGCCTATGGTCAGGCCTTGTCGCGGCTGCAGGCCAAATACGATCCGGTTTTCGCGGCATCGGAGCGCTACAAGGCTTCGCTGACCGAGATTGACCAGGCGCAGCGCGTTGGTGCGATCTCGATCGAGATTGCCACTCAGGCTCGGCTCAAGGCGATCAATTCCTACAACAGCGAGATCTCGGCGCTGGAGCGCGTCGGTGCGGCCCGCAAGGCAGCCGCGCAAGCGATCGTTGATCGGCAGACCGTCGCGCCCGATCGCGGCGCCGACATCGCTGCGTATGGGAAGCAGCTCGATGATCTGCGCGCCAAATACAGCCCGCTCTATGCAGCGGGCCGGCAGTACAAGGAGACATTGGCCGAGATCAACGCCGCCGCGAAAGTCGGCGCGATCACCGAGGCCGAACGCGCCGCCGCAGTGATGGACACCAAGGCGGCGTTCGTTCAGCAGACCAACACGCTGCGTGGCGTCCGAGACGCCCAGGACATCACAAGCGCTGCATCCGGCAAGCTTGCGGTCGGCGTCGGCCTTGCCCGTCATGAGTTGATCAACCTCGGTCGGCAGGCGCAGGATGTCATTGTGTCTCTGCAGGGTGGCCAAGGCCTCGGCACCGTCATGTTGCAGCAGGGCTCGCAGATCGCCGACGTCTTCGTGGCGTCGAAGGCCTCGATCGGTGACTTTGCGACCCAGTCGATCAATTGGCTCGGTCGATTCCTGACCGCGGGGCGATTGGTCTTCGGCGGTGTGGCGCTTTCGATCACCGGCGCGGCGCTGGCTCTCAATTCATATCTCGACAGTCAACAGCGTGTGCAGATGTCGCTGCTCGGCTCCGGGCGTGCTTCGGGGCAGTCGCTTAGCAGCATCAACTCGATTGCCCAGTCCAGCTCGTCGCTGACCGGATTCTCGGTCCGTGAGGCGCGCGAGTTCGCCGCCGAACTGGCATCGACGGGCAAGATCGGTCGCGACAATCTGGAGCCGATCGTGAAGATCGGCCACGATATCGCGACCGTATTCGGTATCGACGCCGCCGAAGCAGCCAAGATGCTCGGCAAGGCCTATGCGGATCCCGCGCGCGGCGCCGAGCAGCTCAACGCCCGGCTGGGCTTTCTCGACGCCTCCATGCAACGGCAGATCCAGAATCTGACCGCGCAGGGGCGCGTCTGGGAGGCGCAGCGCGTGCTGCAGGCTGGCGTGGAAAGCAGCCTTGTTGGCGTCAATGATACTCTCAGCACCTCGACGAAGTTCTGGACGGCGCTCGGCAATGTCGCTTCGAACGTCTGGGATCGTATCGGCGCAGCTGCCTCGCGGGCGACCGGCATCGGTCTAAAGCTTGGGTTGGATGACCAGCTGGCCCAGGCACAAGCGCGGCTGCAGGAACTGGAGAAGATTGCGGAGCGTCGATCGGCAGCGGTGAACAAAGGTCTCGGCACCACGAACCAGATCGAGCAGCAGCGCGCCGAGATCGACAAGATCACCGAGGCGATGAACCGCAATGCAGCGGCTACGCAGGCCGCGCAGGATCGGCAGCGGTCGTTCGCTCAGGCGCAGGCCGTTCAGCAGCAACTGCCCGACATTGCGCAGGTCGAGCGGCTGCGTAACGAGAACGAGCTGCTGGTGCGTACCATGATCGACGTCCAGACGTCGGGCGGTGCCGCTTCGCCGATTCTGAAGGCGATGGGTGTGACCTATGAGCAGCTCGCCCAGGCGGTCCAGAACTCGACCTCGAAGGTGCGCAACTTCAAGACCGAGTTCGAGCAGGCCACCCAGGCCCAGCAGTTGCAGTTGCAGTCTCTGTCGGCGTTCAGCCCTTCGGCGAAGGGTGACGTGGCTTATCAGCAGCGCCTCAATGCCGAGCGCGCGCGAGAGACGGAAGAAACGAAGGCGCAGGCGTTGGCCGAGGGCGATCGCGCCATTGCCATCAAGGGCGTTGGCGTGGCCCTGAGCGAAGCGGCCCGCGGTCGTGAGCTTTATGCTCGTCAATCAGTCGCCGCCATGCAGCTCGAAATCGACATGGTCGGAAAGACCATCGGACAGCAGGCAGAGATGCGCGCGAACCTGCAGGCGCGTCAGGCGCTGGAGCAGCAGGCGTCGCAGAACCGGACGGCCTTCGATGAGGCCGAATATGCGCGCCTCAAGAAGATCAACGAGGAACTCGGCAAGCGCGCGCAGGAGCTGGCGAAGAAGCAGGTTAACGACCAGATCACGTTCGATCGCGCGACCAGTGGTCTGTCACAGGACGACGTGCAGATCGCCCAGCAGCTGCGCGGCATCTATCCCGACGTCGCTACGGCGCTTGGATCGACCGAAGCGGCCGGCATGCGCCTCAACAACCAGCTGCGCGAGGCGCGCGACATTTCGTCGGGCTTTGCCAACGACCTGGTCGGTGGCCTGCTGCGCGGTGAAGATGCCATGAAGGCGCTCGGCACCGCGGCGTCCAGCCTGGTGCAGAAACTGTCGTCGTCGAACCTCTCGCGCTTCATGCAGGGTGGCAGCTTCTTCGGCAGCCAGTCGCTGAACTCGGCGCAGGGCGCGCTCGGCATGGTCGGCGCCGGCGTCGCCGGCTATCAATCCGGCAATGCGCTGACCGGCGCGCTCGGCGGCGCCATGGCTGGCGCCACCTTCGGTCCGGCCGGCGCCGTCGCCGGCGGCATCATCGGCCTGGTCGGCGGCATCTTCGGCGCCAATGAGCAGTCGAAGAAGAAACTGGAGGCCGCGCAAAAGGTCTGGAAGGACTCGGCGCCGGCATTCAATGCGTTCCTCACCGCTATGTCCGGCGGTGCGCAGGGTGATCTGTCGGCCAGCATCGAGAATGCGCGCCAGCAGATGCTGTCGCTCGCCTACAAGGCGGATGAAGCAAGGGACTATGCGGCGCTGGCGCGGATCCAGAGCAGCTTTGTCCGCTTCGAGCTGTCGCAGGCCACGAAATTCCAGGCGATGTTCAACGCGACGCTGCAGGGGCTCGCCGATGGCCTCGGCATGGATAGCCCGTTTTCGCGGGCGGTCGATGCAGTAAAGGGGCAGCTGCAGTCGGTGCAGAAATTTATCGATGACGCCATCACGTCGAACACGACCGAATATATGAGCACTTATGTCGATGTGGATGCAGCGCGCAACACGTCCATGTCCTATCTGCTGACCCTGCTCAAGACACAGCCGGCGCTGTCGGAAGTGCAGACCAGCATGCTGCATATCCAAGGCACGGCGGCGGGCCTGCAGGGTGCGCTGACCCAGCTCGGCATGTCGGCCGAGGATGCCGCCTACTGGATCGACAAGGGCGTCAAGGCGGCTTTGAACGATCTGCGCAAGAGCTTCGAGGATGGGCTGAAGTCGCGCCTCAATTCCGCGGCTGGCAATTCCTATCTGAACGATGCGGCGGCACTGCTCGAACAGCACAAGAAGGATCTGGCCGACGCGACGGCGCTCGGAGCCAATGCATCGCTGGTGTCGGCTGTGTTCAAGGCCGAGGCGCAGAAGATCGTCGATGACGCCGGCCTGATCGGTGACTCCTTCACCGACTTCATCAAGCTGTTCCCCGAATTTAATGGCGTGGTTGGCGAGTCGGCATCGGCGCTGAAGGCTGCCAGCGACAAGATCCAGACCTTCGTCAAGTCGCTGACCGACTATCTCAACGGCCTCAAGGTCGGACCGAACTCGACGCTGTCGCCGCAGGCCCAGCTCTCGGCTGCGCAGACGAATTTTGCGGCCCAGCTGGCTCTCGCGCGCAATGGCAACGAAGATGCGCTCGGCACGATCACACAATATGCAACGGCGCTGCTCGACCAGGCCAAGTCGTTCTATGCGTCGTCGGCGGGCTACACGGCGATCTATGATCAGGTGACTGCGGCGCTGCAGGAGCTGCCGGGCGCGCTCGGCGTCGTCGATGGTTCGACCAGGATCGTCTCCGCGATCAATCAGACGGCGCAGCAAAGTCAGGCGCTTCTGAATGCGCAAACGCTGCTGATGACCACGTCGAACTCGCTGGAACAGTCGCAGGTGTCGCTGGCGTCGTCGCAGGTCGCTCTGGCGCAGACCTCGGCCGATCAGCTCGCGCTGTTGCGCAATGCCCTTGCGCCATCGAGCGTCGCCGTCGGCGCCAATCCTGAATTTGGCGGCGGCGGCGGTGTGCTGTCGAACCAGGCGATCGATGCGCTCAACAAGATCGTCTGGAACACTTATGCGACTGCGCGCAATCTGCAGCTGCTGGCCACCAACAGCTATCAGCACGGACCGTTGCCCGGTGCGCCCGGCGGTGTCTACGCCCAGGGCGGTCTCGTCACCGGGCCCGGTACCGGCACCTCGGACAGCATCCCGGTCTGGGTATCGAACGGCGAGGGCATCATCAAGGAAAGCGTGATGACCGCGCTCGGCGGCCGCGTTGCGATCGACAACATCAATGCGGGCAAGCTGCCGGTCATGCCGATGCCTGTGCGCGTCGGCGGCCGCACGAACGACAACCAGGCGCCCGGTCTCGACTGGGAGGCATTGGCGCGCGCGCTGAAGCAGGTCAGCGATCGCAGTGATGAGACGCTGGCCGGCAAGATCGACCAGCTGATCGAGGCAGTCGAAGCGATGCCGACCAAGACGGCCGCGGCCACCCGTCGCGTTGTCGATAGTCAGAAGCCGCGCGCGGCATAAGGAGCAAAGATGGCGGGATTGTCTCTCTACGCCCACAAGATCGTCGGCGACCAGATCCTCACCATGGGCCGCTGGCTCGCGCTTCATACGGCCGATCCGACAGACGCCGGCTCGATGGCAAGCGAGGTGCCGACATCCGGCACGAACTATGGCCGCATCGACCTGCAGGGCAAGATGTCGCCATTCGATATCGTCAGCGGCCGATCGACGCTGATTTCGGATCTTAATGTCGGTCCGGCCTTCATCGACTGGGGCCTGCTCACCTGGGCCTCGACCTGGGATGCGCAGACCGGCGGCAACATGATCACCAGCGGTCCGCTGCAGACCGCGCAGGATGTCCCGGCGGGCAAACAATTCCAGCTGCTCGCCGGGCAGTTCTCCATCGGCAAGACGCCGTAACCGATGCCGGCGACGGGCACCATCGTCGCGATCTCTCACCACTGAAGGAAGCACCAATGCCCGATTATTCGGTCTCCAACGAACTCGCCGGCACCAAGCAAGCGATCACCACCACGCATAAGACGCTGCTCGGCATCTCGGTCTCAAGCACCACGGCGCTGCGCCGCCCGCGCATCTTCGACATCATCTTTGGTGTCGAAGGCACTCCATCCGACCAGGCCATCGTTTGGGATGCGTCGCGCACCACGACCCTCGGCACCGGCACCGCTGCTACGCCGGTTGCGCTCGATCCCGCGGATCCGGCGGCTCTCACCGTAGCCACGGCCAACATGACCGCCGAACCGACCGTGACCGCGGCGTCGAACTTGCTGCCGGCGGCCGTCAACCAGCGCGCGACCATTCGCTGGGTGCCGACGCCGGGTAAGGAGCTGGTGATCCCCGCGACCAACCTTGCCGGCATCGCTCTGCGCGCGAAGTCGAGCGGCTACACTGGCAACGCCAACGTCACCGCGATGTTCAACGAGTAAGAGCCATGGTGCATCGTCCGGACGGCGTTTTCATCTGCACCGATGCCGAGGGTAAGGAGACACATATCGACTCCTACCAGTGCGGGCATTGCGGCATGCACAATGTCGTCCGGACAAAGACGCGCGACACCGACATCGGCGGCTGGTGTCGTGTCTGCGCAAAGAATGTCTGTCCGCGCTGCCTGACGACCGGCCGCTGCGATCCCTTCGAGAAAGCGATCGAGCGCGTCGAGGCGCGGGGCAGGGCGCTGCGCTCTTACGGTCTCGCAGGATAATCACGAGCAATGTTCGGCGGTCATTCACTCGGCGGCGGTGCTTTCGGCGATCTCGGCAATGAAGCCGCGAGCGTGCGGCCGATCTTTGCCGACAGCTGGCATCCGCAATATCCGCAGCCGTCGCGTGCGAAGGTGGTCAGGGCGGCCCGCGTCGCCGCGATCGCCTGGGCGGCTTTCGTGGCAGATCCCGCGGCGCTTACGAAGCCGGAAGCCACGGCGCCGGATCGCTGGTTTGTCGATCTGCAGCAGCCGCAGCGATTCCGTCCGGCGCTGCGCACGGTCGAGCAGCAGTTCGCGGCCTTTGTCCAGGCCGCGCCGTTCGACGAAGCGTCACACGTCGAGGGCTGGTCTCCGCAGCTTGCAGAGCCGGTCCGTTTCCGTCGTGGCCTGAAGCCGGCCGCACAGCAGTTCTCGGCCTTCACGCAGGCTGCCCCGTTCGTCGAGCGGATCTCGGCTGACCGCTGGGTGCCTCCGCTCGGTGAGCCCGTGCGCTTTGCGCGTGGCCTGAAGGCCAGTGCCCAGCAATTCGCGGCCTATACGCCGTTCGAGGCCTACTGGCAGCCGCAGCTCGCCGAGCCGTTGCGCTTCCGGCCAGCGCTGAAGGCCAGCGCGCAGCAGTTTGTCGCCTACACGCCGTTCGAGGCCTATTGGCAACCGCCGCTCGCTGAACCGCAGCGCTTCCGTCCGGCACTGCGCGTCACCGCGCAGCAGCATATCGCCTTCACCGGCTTTGCACCGTTTGCCGAGGCCGTCACGGCCGAGCGCTGGATGCCGGCGCTGTCGGAGCCGTTGCGGTTTCGTCGCGCCATCAAGGCGTCGCAGCAGCAGTTCGCTGCCTTTGTGCAATTCGCGCCATTTGCGGAGGCGTCGCACACCGAGGCGTGGTCGCCTCAATTGTCGGAGCCGGTCCGGTTTCGCCGCGCGCTGGCGCAGCGTCACCAGCAATGGGCGGCCTTCGTCCAGGCTGGCCCGTTCGAGGAAGCGGTCCCGATCGACCGCTGGAGTCAGTCGCTGTCGCAACCGCCGATCTTCCGGCGTGGCCTGCGCGCGGTCGATCAGGAGTTCCACTACCTCACCGATCGCGAGATTGCGCTGACGTCTGAGACGATCGCATTCCAGTTCGGGATGGCGCTCACATTGGTGCCGACATCCTCATTCGAGCAGATGCTTGCGGATGACAAGGCGCGCTTTGCCTATGCGGCGGTGATCTCGCCGTGGCTGCTGTCCGATCGGAGAAGCTGATCCATGTTTGGCGGTCATGTTTTCGGCGGCGCTGCGCTCTCGTCGCGGGCGCGCACCAGCACTAGCATCAATGTGTTCTTCGGTTTCGGTCTGCGGATCGATCTCGAATATCGCATCTACGTCGCGACCGAGGAATTCATCACCGATGCCGGCGACACGCCGCCGTCGCAGCCTTACAGCGGCGCGCTCGATGAGCCGATGGACTTCGAATGGTCGATGCCGACATCGGGCGGTTTTGGCGGTTTCATCACCGGCCGCGGCACGACGATCATCGACAACAGCGATGCGCGCTTTGATGTGCTGACCCAGCGTTACAGCACTGACGGCCAGCCGGTCGAGATCAGGCTGGGTAAGGTCGGAACGAAAGTCGCGGACTGGCCGATCGTGTTCCGGGGCCTGTCATCGGGCGAGTTTATCGATGACGCCAATTTCGAGATCTCGATCGAGGATCACGGATACAAGTTCGACGTGCCCGCCCAGGCCCGTGTCTATGCCGGCACTGGCGGCCTGGAAGGGAACGAGGATCTGGAAGGCAAGCCGCGGCCGCTGTGCTTCGGGTGGTGTGAGAGCAATATCACGCCGGCAATGGTCATCCCGACCGAGCTTCTGTTCCAGGTGCATGACGGGCGCGTACAGGCGATCTCGGCGGTCTATGATCGTGGGGCGGCGTTGACCTTCGATCAGGATTACCCGAACGTCGCGGCCTTGCGCGCGGCAACGGTGCCGGCGAGCAGATATGCGACCTGCCTTGCCGAGGGCTATTTCCGCGTCGCCTTTCTCGACGTGCAGAACGGCGCCGTTACCGCCGATGTCCGCGGCGATATAACGGGCGGCGCTTTTGCTGAGACGACGGTCGCGATCGTGCGCCGGCTGATCCGTCGATCGACGACACTGAAGGATCCGGAAGAAATCTATGTGCCATCGCTGGTCTCGCTGGATCTCCGGCAGCCTGCTCGGGTCGGAATCTATATCAGCCACGATGAGACGCCGACCGTGGCCGATGTCATCGGTCAGCTCATGGCCGGTATCGGCGCCTATGCCGGCTTCCGGCGCGAAGGCAAGTTCTATGTCGGCCGCGTCGAGGATCCGCAGGGCCCGCCGACGAAGCGTTTCGACAAACACAAGTTCGATCCCAATCCTCAAAAGAAGCGGTTGCCGGATGGCATTTGGCCGCCGCCGGCAAAATGGCTGATCGGCTATGGCAAGAACTACACCGTGCAGACCGAGGTCGCCGGCGTCGTGTCCGATGCGCGCCGGAGCTGGCTCGCCGCCGAGTATCGCTATGGAACGGCCGAGGCGCCCGCGATCCGCGTCGATCACCCGTTCGGTAGGGATCCTGATCCGGTGCCGGGCTTCTTCCGCGACAAGAGTGACGCGGAAGCCGAGGCGGCGCGACGTCTCGCGCTCTATCGAACATCGCGCGGGCTTTACAGCTTCGGTGTCTCCGATCGGGATGCCGCGCTGCTCAATGTCGGCGAACAGAACTTCATCAGGCACGCGAGGGGCGATCTCGTGACAGGACGTTACATGATCATCACGTCGATCCAGCACAAGGCTGGCGACAAGGCCGCCGTGATCGAGGCGTTCGGATGACCGCGGCTCGTATCGGCTACCTCAACAAGGCTGACAGCGCGATGCTGGCGGTGTCGTCGCAGAACCTGCTGGCGCCGATCGCGCGGCTGCAGGATCCGCATATTGGCGTGCAATGGCAGGGCACGGCGAGTCAGGAATGGTTCGTCGCTGATCTCGGCGCGGTCCAGGCGATCGACTGTGTGCGCATCATGGGCCTCTCGGCCTCGACAGCGCGCATTCGGTATTCCACCTCGGATCCGGCCGCCGGCGACGTCTATGACACCGGCGAGCAGCCGATCGACCAGCGCTTCCTGACCGCAACCGATTTGCGCTCCGTGTCGGCCCGCTATGTGCGCGTGGATCTGGTGGCGGATGGCGTTTGCGCCGCCGGCCGTCTGTTCGTCGGTGAGCTGGAGAGCTTCGCTGTCAACTTCAACTGGTCGTGGACGCGCAAATGGGTCGATCCCAGCGATCGCAAGAAAACCGAAGGCGGCCAGACGCGGGTCAACCGCCGGCCGAAATACCGGGTCTTTGCCGTCGAGTTCGAGTTTCTCTCCGACGCGGAAGCGAATGGCTTCACCGACGACATCGATCGCGTCAATGGCATCACCGATGACGTGCTGTTCATCCCCAAGCCGGAGAGCGTCAATCTCGAACAGGATTCGATCTGGGGCCTGATGACGGACCTGTCGCCGGCCGCGCAACAATTCCTCGACCGCTGGTCGAAATCACTCAGCATAGAACAGAGGCTCTGATGGCTTTGAAATACGCAGACCGCACCGCGGAGTCGACCGTCACCGTCGGGACTGGCGACATCATGCTCGCAGGGCCGATCGACGCCGATCACGACAGTTTCGCAAATCAGTTCGCCGATGGCGACACGATGCCGGTTGTCGTGTTCGGCGGCGGCAAGTGGATGACGTTCGAGGGCCGCTATAACAGCGGCGCCAACAGCATCACGCGCATCAATTTCCGTGACAGCTCGACCGGATCGCCGATCGCGCTGTCGGGTACGATGACGGTGATGTGTGCGTGGGGCGCTGCAGATGCGGCTGCTGTCGTGGCTGCTGCAGCTGTGGCCACGGCGACCGCGGCCGCGGCGGTCCGGACTGACACAGCGCAATCATTTAGCGACAGCGAGAAAACACGGGCGCAGCAGAACCTCGGCCTTGCTGCAGTCCTGCGTAACTATCTTGCGGGCCTCGCTTACACGGCCGGCGGATCGAGCAACAGCTTTACGATCGCGCCCGGTGTTGCTGCTGATAAGGCAAACACCGATATGATGAGTCTGTCCGCTGCGCTCACCAAAACGAACCAGGCTTGGTCGGTTGGCGCTGGCGGCTCCGTGGATGTTGGTGCGAACACTGCTGCATCGGCGCAATACAACATCTTTCTGATCAAGCGGCCCGACACTGGTGCAACCGATATTCTCGCGTCGCGTGCGCCTGGGATGGCTTCCGCGGTTACAATTTCGAATGCATCGCCGGGTGTGGTGACCTGGACGGATCATGGCCTGCGTGCGGATTGTCCGCTCAAATTCTCGACGACGGGGGTGCTGCCCACGGGGCTGACGGCCGGAACGCAGTATTACGTGAAGACCGTAACCTCGGTTGACACCTTCACGGTCACCGCCACGCCGGGAGGGGCGGTTATCAACACATCGAGCGCGGGAAGTGGCGTCCATACGGCCAGCGCATTTCCGGTGCTGCCGGCGAATTACACGATCTTCCGTCGCATCCTGTCTACGTTCACGGACGGTATCGGGAATTTCATTCCGCTGATCCAGCGCAATGATGATTTCTTCTGGGCAACGCCGATTGGTGATGTCGCAAACGCATCTCCGAATACAGCCGGATTGCTGCATGCGCTGACGGTGCCGCGGGGCATTAAGAGTGTGCAGGTAAAGCTTCGCGGGCTGTATGGCAACACTGCCACCAGCGGCACGCAGTTGCTGGTTCATTCACCGCTTGAGGCCAATCAGACTGCCAACTCACCGCCCGGCAATGGCCAGTTTCGATCGAACGGCATCGCCGAGTATCAATCGGCCGAGCTGGAGGTTTGGACCGATAATAGCTCGCAGGTGAGGTCCATCAGCACGGCTTCCTCTGGTGACCAGCTTTGGCTGGTCACGTCGGGCTGGCTGGATCGCCGCGACCGCGACGCCTAAGCGGCGATTGCAAACGCGGCCGGGCGCTCGATCAGCTCGATGAATTCGACCTGACGCAACGCCTCGGCAACCGTCAGCGAGCGCGGCTGATGCAGGATGGTGACCTGATAGTTGCCGGCGGTCCGCCCGCTGACCTGGGCGATGGTGAGCGGTCTGTCACCGAGCTCAGGATCGAAGGGGAACGGGTCTCTGTGCAGAGGCCTCACCCAGTAGAAACCTTTAACGATGGCGTGGGGATCAGTGATCGACATCGGAACAGCCTTCGCGCTGTCCGGCTGGTGCCGGGTGGTTGAAATTCAGCAGCGAAGGTTGCTGACCCCATAGTTACACCCACACGGGTAATTACTCCGTGCTTCTACAAGGTGCTATTTTTGGGCCACCCGGCTCATGACCGGTAACCTTCGCCGCCTTTGACCGCGTCGCCGGATTTCAAGCCGTCAACGCGGGCGCGACCATAGCCGCGCAACCACTCGGCGTAAAGCGATCCGAATCTCGATCCCGACTGTCCACAGAGACCGTGCAGCGCGCGGTCGTTCCCGCATGGAAGGCTCACATCAATGACCACATGGCCGAAAGACACGCAGGCTGCTCGTAACGCATTCTATGGCGATCCCGGCAAGGGCCAGATCGCCTCTCAGATGGTGGCCGTCGTGCCGCCCTTCGCGATGTATTACGAGGGCAAACGGGTCAGGGCGATCCAGTTTCACCACAAGGCTGCGCCGGCGCTGCTGGCCGCCTTGAACGAGATCTGGGACTTTTGCCAGCACGACCAGGCGAAGATCGACGCCGCCGGCGTCTCGAAATATGCCGGCGCCTACAATCCGAGGATGGTGCGGGGTTCGAAAACGAAGTGGTCGAACCACGCCTATGCCGCGGCGATCGATCTCAACGCCGGCGAGAATGCGCTGGGCGTGAAGAAGGGCACCATGCCGCAATTCGTCGTCGATGCATTCTGTCGGCAGGGGGCGATGTGGGGTGGCTGGTACAGCTCGCGACCGGACTGGATGCATTTCGAGTTCGTCGATAACGGCGGCCGCAAGCCGAAGTCGTCGCCGCCGGTGTGGCCGCCGGTCGCGCGCTTGTTCGCAGAGCCGGAGATGGCTGACCAGGCGCCGGCCGACGAGCTGGAGGATGAAGACGCCCCCGCGGGTCTCGGCGATGGGCCCGGCGCCGATCAGCTCGATCCGGTCCTGCTGACCGTGCAGACGGATCTCAAGGCGATGAACTACAATCCGGGCATTCCGTCTGGCTTCTGGGGCGGCATGACGGCTGGCGCGATCGCCGGCTTCATCAACGACTACAGCAGTCTCACCTCGGCGCCGGCGTCGTATGATGAGTTCGTTGCGGTCCGGTCGGAATTGCTCGAGCGAATTGCCGAGGTGAAGGCCCGCGGCGACAAGCGTCCGGTGACGGCCGAGCGCGCGAAGGCCGATGCGAAGACCGTTGCGACCGTTGCGCCGGAAGTCGTGCCGAGCCGTCGCAACTTCCTTACCGCAGCCTGGGCGGCGGTCGTGGCATTCGTCACCGCGCTCGCGGATTCGATCGTCAACACGGTGAACTGGGCGTGGTCGTTCTTCACCGGGCATCGCGATCAGATCCCGACCGATAGTGGCCTGCTGCGCAAGGTGTGGGCGTATGTCGGCGAGGTGCCGCCGATCGTCTGGCTGCTGCTGGTCGGCGCCGGTCTGTCGTGGCTCGCCTGGAACGCGTTCCGCAGCACGCGCCTCATCACGGAGTCGGTTCAGACGGGGGCGCGGCAATGATCAATGGTCTCTTTACGGTCCTGACATGGCTGCTGGGACTGGGAGCAACGATCGGGCCGCTGGCCGTCATCCTTGGCGTCCTCTTCGCACCAGCGGTTGCGATCCCGCTGGTGTCGTCGATCGCCACGCGCTTCTTCGCCTGTACGCGCTGCATGGTCGCCGCGGCCGCCATAGTGGCCTGTGTTGCCTCCTACTGGATCGGCCATGTCGATGCGACTGCAGACTGTCGCGCCGGCGAGCTGGAGGCGCAACTGCGCAATGCTCGCATCGATGCCGAGAACGCGAAGCGAGCGAAGGAAGATGAAGCCCGCAAGGTCACCACCATTGAGGAAAATGCAGATGCACGAGCAAAACGCGATGCCGATTACATCAAGTCACTTGAGGGCCGGCCTGGTTGCGCTCTCGATTGCGGCGACGCTGACGGGCTGTGTAACGACAAACCCCGGCCCGGCCGCGCGCGATCTTCCACCCGTGCCCGATGAGCTGATGAAGCCGGTGGCCAAGCCGAAGCTATACAAGGGGCAGGATGCGCGTGCAGCACTTCGCCTCACGGGATCGGCGCTCGACCAGGCGAACGAGCGGCTGAAAGCGAGCGGCGAGTGGTACCAAGGCGTGCGCCGGGACTTCGCCGAGCCATGACGCGCACAGCTGCTCACCGTCTGGCGATCGTGCTGTTCCGTCACGCGGCGTCGGAGCGCTACCCGACGCGGACGGTGGAACACATGCTCGCCTGGTCGCTGGTGGTGTGGGCCGGCGCATGCGCGGCACCGGCGCAGATGATGAACGGGCCGACATTCCAATATCTGTTGGTGATCGCGCCGGAATGGCTCTGGGGATATATCGGCGTGATGATCGGGGCAGCGCGTCTCATGGCACTGTTCATCAACGGCAGCTGGCGCCGGACACCGGGCCTGCGCTTCTTCTGCGCGATGATGGGCATGATCTGGTGGATCATCGTCAGTGCTCTCTATTGGCTGGCGGTGAAGCACGGCGCTCCGGATTTTCCGATGCGCTATGTGTTCTTCGTCTTCATCTTCTTCGAGGGATATTCCTGTTTTCGGTGCGGGCAGGACCACGCATCGCCGACGGCGCGGGACGCCCATCATGGCAGCTGAACCACAACAGGCCGTCACTCTTTATGAAGCCATCAGGTTTCTCGGCCCGTTGATCGGAGGCGGGGGGCTGACCGCGATCGCCGTGGCCTGGTTAGGGTCGAGGCGAGGGAAAACAGAAGATCGCAAACCGGAACATCCGCCAACGCTCGGCATCCAGGCGCTGCTCGCCGATCATCTCGCGATGGAGCGTTTCACGACCGAGATCCGTCGGCAGGCTGAAGCAACCGAGGATCTGACAAAGGCCATCAACCGCGCCTGCGACATGATGGATATTTCTGCCGCGCTGAAACGCCTGCAGATGCACGACTAATCACAAAGGAGAGTTCGATGATCCGCTTGTTCGCGGCAGCAATGCTGTCCGCGCTATCAGCCATGCCTGCGTTGGGCGAGACTTGCACGGCTTCGCAGTACGGCGTCGGTGATGGCTATAACGGCCGGCGCACGGCGTCGGGCAGGGTCTTCAATACCTGGGCGACAGAGCCTTATCCGACCGCGGCGCACCGCACGTTGCCATTCGGCACGCTGGTGACAGTGACGCATATCGGGAACGGCCGGAGCGTTACGGTCGAGATCACCGATCGTGGGCCGTGGGTGTTCGGCCGCTGCATCGATCTATCCCGCGCGGCTGCCAATGCGATCGGCATGGGCGGCACCGCAAGAGTCCGTCTCAACTGATCTACTAAGGTTCCCTGTCGGTGCGTCTGACGGGGATGAAGCGCGCCAACGCTTCATGCCACGGGTCCGCTTTGACACAGGCCCGCCCGACGTCAAAAGGCTCAACGCCGGCCGCCGCTTCGCAACCTATGCGGCTCCGGTTTCTAAAAGATTGAGCAACACAATGGAGAGTTTTCGCGCCGTCGATCCGGTCCATCCGGCCGCGGCATATATAGGCGGCAAGCGGCATCTTGCAGAGCTGATTGTCCCGCGGATCGAAGCCGTGCCGCACGATACATATGCTGAGCCGTTTATTGGCATGGGTGGCATATTTCTGCGGCGTCGATGGGCAGCAAGGTCCGAAGTCATCAACGATGTTTCGGGTGACGTCACCACGCTCTTTCGGATTCTGCAGCGCCATTATCCGCAGTTCATGGAGACGCTCAAATTCCAGATCACCTCCCGGCGTGATTTTGATCGGCTATTGTCTGTCGATCCCGCCGCGCTAACCGATCTCGAGCGCGCTGCGCGCTTCCTATATCTGCAGAGACTTGGCTTTGGCGGTAAAGTATCTGGGCGTTCTTTCGGGGTGAGCTGCGGGATGCCGGCGCGGTTCGACGTCACAAAGCTTGGCCCTATGCTGGCTGACATTCATGAACGCTTGGCCGGAGTCGTGATCGAGAATCTGCCTTGGTTCGACTTCATCGATCGTTACGATCGGCCAGGGACGCTTTTCTATCTCGACCCGCCTTACTGGGGCTCAGAAAACGACTACGGCACGGGCGTATTCGGTCGGGATGACTTTGACCGGCTATCCGATCGCCTTGCGCGGATCGCGGGCCGCTTCATTCTGTCGATCAATGATCTGCCAAGCACCCGACTTGTCTTTTCCCGGTTCGAGATTGAGCCTGTGAAAACTAGGTACACGATTGCGGCGAAAGGATCTGTTGATGACGAAGTGGCCGAATTGCTCGTAATGGGGCCGGGCTCGGCGAGCTTCCCGCGACCGCGCGATTTGCTGTCGCTCTAAGATCTCCGGCATTCCTCCAAGGTGTCGGAGATGCGTGAGAGCCCGCGACCATTCCCCGGTCGCGGGTTTTTCATTTCAGGTCGGCGCGCGGCGGCTTACCGGGCCGCGCTGGCTCGGTGCGGTGTCGATCAGCATCACCAAATTCGGCCGTCGCTTACGTCCGGTCGCGTTTCGGCATGGCAGGCAAAACAGCATCTCGGCGAGGTCGTGAACAGGAACCGGTTCCAGGCGGGGCAGGCGCAGCGTCTGCAGATCAACCTTGTCTGCATGCCCGCATGCCCGGCATGAAATTTCCAGCAACGTGAAGTTGGCGCTGATTGCCGAATCGACAGATGGCGATGGTGCGGCCGGTCCGCCGATGAACTGCCGCGCGTTCCATTCCTGACAATACAGCCGATGCGCGATGCGGTAGGCTTCCGTCGCCTGTCGCGCGAAATCGTCCTGCGCTCGGCGGGCGATCGCCAGCTCGCGGGCGTAATGTTTCCGGTCGCCGCCGGAGACGGGGAGCCTGATCACGCGTGGGGACATCCCCGTTCTCTAACGAGAACGGACCATGATCATCAATGGCGGAATCTTGGGGGAGCGGCTGTTGCGGGTCCCCGCAACCAATCTTTCAGATGTTTACAAAGTTTGAATAGGCGCCGAGAGGCGCCTTTCATGTTTTTGGCTGGAACATCAGAAAATAATATAGTCAATACAGTCGCCGTGTATCACGGGCTGGTTAGCACGGAATTTGGTCCGGGTGGCTCCATCCAGCGGACTTTGCTGTCAATCCAATTTCAGATGATAGCGTGTGTGCCGCAATTCGCCTGTCCGCGTCAGTGCGCCTTTTGCGACAAGGTCCTGCAGGTCGCGGGTCGTTGTAGCGCGGGCCGCTCGCGTGATGCTGATGTAGTTCTCAGCGCTCAGGCCGCCTTTGAATCCATCAATGCCTTCCTCAAACATGCGGGCGATGGCTTTACGCTGACGTTCGTTCAACTGGTCGCGCAGGCGTTGATAGAATCTGGTTTTGGCAACATAGAACTCGACGCGCTTGTTGGTGGTGTCCTGGGCTTCGAGAACGGTCGCGGCGAAGTAGACCAGCCAGTCGGTGACCTCAACAGATTTGTTGTTGCGCTCCAGCGCATCGTAATAGGCCTTACGCTCGCGTTCGATGGTGTAGGCAAGTGCAATGAGTGTTGGATGGCCGAGGTTCTGGGCGAGGGACTTTTCAGCCAGTGCGCGCGCGATGCGGCCATTCCCGTCTTCGAACGGATGAATGCTGACGAAGTAGAGGTGGGCAAGACCCGCGCGTGTCAATGCGGGCAGTGCGTTTGCGCCGTCGGGGGCAGTCTCGTTGAACCAGGTGATGAAAGTCTCCATCTCCTTGACCATGCGTTCGGAGGGGGGCGCCTCGAAATGAACCTTGCGGTGTGCGATGGGGCCGGACACCACCTGCATAGGATCGGGGTGTTTCCGGTAGTCGCCGATCACCTGGATGGCTTCGCTGTCGGCCATCAGCATGGTGTGCCATTCGAACAGGGTCTCATGGGTAAGGGGGGTGGCGAAGGTGCGGTACAGGTCGACCATCATTTCCACAACGCCGCGTTCGGCAGCTGGCACACCGCTTTGGTCCTTGGCGAGGCCGAACTGGTAGCGCAGGGAGGATTGGACGCTGTCGCGGTTGAGGAGTTCGCCTTCGATTTCCGAGGTCTTGAGGGCCTCCTCACTGATGAGTTCGATGCGCAGGCCGGTCTGGTCGTCCGGGGTGACGTGCTTGAAGGCTCCGATAAACTCTCCGGAGCGCAGCAGAAAATCGGCCTCTGTCTTATTTAACTTTTTGTTATCATAAGAAAAATGAGGCCAATTTGGAGCTTCCCAGTTCCAGGGCATGAGCGATAGAGCTCCTCTCTATAGCTCATTATTTTGCGGATTATGATTTATAGCAAGCCTTTCTATAACTCATATGGCGCAAATTGTGGCTGTTGATTCCGACGGAGCCCAGAACTCCGCATGATGCAGAGTTTATCGCGATTCATCTATTATTTCTTGATTATCGATATGTCGAGATCTAGGCTCGATCATCGATGTTTGTCGGAGCGCGCATGCGATGGCTACACTCCCGGAAACCACACAACGCATCTCGCTCTGGAGCAACCGCCTGCGTATTGCGCTTGGCGTCGTCCTGGTTGCGATGCTGCTTCTGACGGTCGCATCATTGCTGGGCAATCGCTTGTTTGGCGGCGTGCTGCGATTGGGGAACATGCCGGCTGTTGACCTTTCGAAGATGCCGGCGGCCGCTGCACTGCTCACATCGCTCGGCGCATTGGCTGATCTGATGCTGCGTCTGTTTCCGCTCCTGTTCCTGCGGCGCCTGCTCGCCTTCTGGGCCAGCGGCAATCTTCTAACGCCAGCGTCGGCTCATGCACTTCAGCTGACAGGAATTGCGATCGCGCTGGGAGCATTGGGCGGCGTCATGATCGTTCCGCTCGCGGGCCTTCTGGTCCTTGCCGCGACAGGTATCGAAGCGCTTCCGCTGAGCATCGAGCTCGACCTCGCGTCGCTCATCGCCGGTGGCGTCATCTACCTGGTCGGCATGGTGATGCGGGAGGCGGCGCGTCTAGCTGACGAAGCCGCGCTGACCATCTGACCATGATCATCGTCAACCTCGACGTCGTATTGGCCCGGCGCAAGATGCGCCTCGGAGAACTCGCCGAGGCCGTCGGCATCTCGATGCAGAATCTGAGCGTTCTCAAGACAGGCAAGGCGAAGGCGATCCGCTTCACGACACTCAACGCGATCTGCCGGGTCCTCGAATGTCAGCCCGCAGACATTCTGGTGTTCGAGCCGGACCCGTCCGATCTCGAGCCCGTGTCCGAAACGGACTGACGGTCCATTCGGCGGCTTCGGCCGTTGATAGATCTGGACATCGCACAACAACGCGATCGGACAGACCCTCAACTCCAGCCGTCGATCTTCCTCGGATGGTCAGCGTGAGGTTGCGGCGTGCCGATGGGCCCATGACATGGATGAAGCCGGGCCAACGTCGATTGGCCCGGCTTCACACGATCAGATCTGCGAAATTCTAGAACCTGAAGTTCACCCCGGCGCGAACGGTATGGTCACCGAAACTGTTCTTCTGGGTGACACCGCCAATGACGGATTGCACGTTATTGAAGCGCGAGTAATTGTATTCGAGTCCAAGCGATACATTTTTCAACATGGCGTATTCGACGCCTGCACCGATGTTGTAGCCGCCCTTCCACTTGTCGTTGGAGGTGACCGTTCCCTCAGCCTCGAATTTTGCGAAGTTGTAACCCGCGAGGCCATAGACCAGCGTGCGATCAATCGCGACACCGGCACGCGCGCGAATGCCGCTGCTCCAGGTTTGCTTGAGCTTCCCGCCATTGCCGATATCGAGAGAGTTTTTCCAATACTCCGCATAGGCTTCGCCACCGAACACAAGCGTGCCGATTTGCTTGTTGTAGCCCATGCGCGCGCCGGGCAGATAAATACCCGCGTAGAATCCACTCCAGTCGTAAACGGGCGGCGCTGCTGCCTTGGTGTAGGGCTGACCATAGTCAGCCGCGAATGCTGTACCCGCCATCAATCCGGACGCCGTAGCGGCAACCAGCATCACAAAAACCATTCGCCTCTTCATTCCCTCGCTCCAAATCGCGTTGCAGACAGCCCGCCCCGAAAGCGGACGTGACGCCAGCAAACAGCGCTCCGCGCAGACACGACGTGTCTGTGCGCGGCTTGCGAACGCTCCGCGATTGGAAGGAGGCTGGTTGCTTGACTGTCCGGACTTTCGCACAAGGGAACATGCTGGTCAATAAAAAGATCATGATAAGCATGAAATTATTCACCCAAATCGATGTCGTCTTTCGGCAGCTGTTTGTCGGACGGTCCAGCGGCTCGGCGATGGCGCGGGTGAAGGCTTGCGCGGTGAAGCGGCCGGAGCATTGCAGTTGAAAGCCAAACGTGTCCCGGACGCGAAGGCATGTCGCGCCGTATCGTGTCCGGGACACGGTGTCGCTAGATCCAGACCGGTTGTTCGCTCACATGAAGCCGGGATTGCGGGGAAGGTAGCGTTGCCAGTCCCCGAACTCGCGGTCGGATACGAGGACCATGGGGAATGTGATCCGCATCCGGCGCCTGGTGGCGATGTCGAGCGCGGCTTCACAATTGCCAGGCAGGAATGCAGATATCTGTTGGGAGTTTCCTTGCGCTGCGATCGCCAGCGCTGCGTCGAAGACGCGCCCCACGCCGTCCCGATGTGCAACAGCAACCGGGCCGATATGTCCTGTCGATGCGACATAGGCATACCCGGCAGCGTTGCTCCCCTCATAGAACAGAAAGCCCTTCAGGGCCGGATCGGCCAGCAGATGCATATGATGCTTCTCGCGCGACACGCCGAGCGCGCTTCGGTCGAGAGCCGCCAGCGCGGTCAAGTCTGTGGGGCCGACCGCCTTGTATGTCAGCGGAGCCTCGACGGTCGTTGCGAGAAAGTCGCTGCGGGCGCCGCCCATCATGTAGAGCGGAAGGCGCGGAAACATTCCATGACGAAGATAGAGTCCTTGTGAAACCGTGTTGAACGCGAATGTGATCAGCGCCTTGGTCCTGGCGCCGGTCTTCTCCGCGTGGGAAAGGGCTCGCGCGAGCAATTCTCGTCCGATGCCGCTCCCCTGCATTTGCGGAGCGATGAAAAGCTCCGCAAGAAACCAGAGATCACCGCAGGCCCAACTGAAGGCCGATCCGACAATTTCGCCGCCATCTTCCGCGACCCAAAGGCCACGGGGATCGTCCTGGAGGGAGAAAAGCTGGAAGCGTGCAGGGCGAACCGAGGCCATCGCGCCGAATCCATGGCGCTCCGTCAGGTCATTGATGCTCCCGACGATGAGCTCCTGTACACCCTGCAGTTCTTCCGCGCGCCGGCCTCACGGTGACAGGCATCGAGGTCTCTCCGTGCGAGACATTCTCCGCACGATGATAGCTCGCACATCCGCCATTTGACACAGCCTCATGCTGCAGATCTGCGGCGGCTCTCGGTATCTGCGTCTCAGCCGTGCTGCGCCGCCTTCCAGTCCCGCTTGATCTTCTTGGCGAGCGACCATTTGTGCACTTCGGTCGGACCGTCATAGATGCGGAAGGCGCGGACCTCGCGGAACGCCTGCTCGACGATGGTCTCGCCGGAGACGCCGGTGCCACCCATCACCTGCACGCAGCGGTCGGCGATGCGCATCAAGGCCTCGGACACTGCGACCTTGGCCATCGAGCTTTCATTGGTACCGAGCGAGCCGGAATCCAGCACGCCGGCGCACCAATCGATCATCAGCTCGCATTGCTTGATGTCGATCAGGTTCTCCGCCAGCATGAAGCCGACGCCTTCGTGATCCACCAGCGGCTTGCCGAAGGCCTGGCGGCGGCAGGCATAGTCTGACGCAATCTCGTTGGCGCGGATGCACAGGCCGAGCCAGCGCATGCAATGCGACAGCCGCGCCGGAGAGAGACGGATCTGGGCATATTTGAAGCCTTCGCCGGAAGCTCCCAACATCTGGTCGGCGGGGACGCGGAGGTTGTCGATCTCGATGTCGGCGTGGCCGCCGGGCATCGAGCTGTCGATGGTGTCGAGCACACGGATCGTGCGGATGGCGGGATCGGGCAGGTCGACCAGGAACAGGCAGGCGCCGTCATCGGACTTCGCCATCACGATGCCGACTTTCGCACCTTCCGCTCCGGTGATGAATTTCTTGCGGCCGTTGATGACCCAGTGATTGCCGTCCAGCCGGCACGTCGTCTGCATCATCGACGGGTCGGAGCCGGCGCCGCCTTCATCGGCGGGCTCGGTCATGAAGAACGCGGAACGCGAGGCGCCCGATACCAGCTGGTCGAGGAAGCGTTTCTTCTGCTCGGGGGTGCCGACCTTGCCCAGCAGATACATGTTGCCCTCATCAGGCGCCATGGTGTTGCAGGCGAGCGGACCGAGCGGCGACAGACCGGTCCTGATCAGCGCTATCGCGGTCTCGCGCTGGGTGAAATGCGAGCCGTCAGGCAGGATATGCGGCGTCAGCACACCGGCAGCGCGGGCCTTGTCGCGCAATTCCTGCACCAGATCGTCACTCGGGCCGTGGCTGCCGCAGCGCGGATCCTTCTCATAGGGGATTACCTCGTTGCGGATGAAGGTCTCGATTTTGGCGGCGATGGCGTTGGCGCGCTCGGTCATGATGGCGGTGTCCTCGGTCGTGTGTGAGCCGGTCGTAGGCCGGCTTCTTCATGGGGACAGGTTGTGTCGAGGACCGGATGCCGCGTCAACCGCATGGGCTGCATTCCGTCATGCGAGCCTTGTTCTGCAGGTGCTTGACCCGGTGGCATATCGCGGCAGCATGTGGCGCAGGATATTTCGGGGAATGACACGATATGGATCAATCGTCCGCGGCGCGAGATCAATTGAGCTTTCTCACAGCCAGCGAGCTGGTCGCTGGATACAAGGCGGGCAGTTTCACGCCCAGTGATGTGGTCGTCTCCCATCTCGCGCGCATCGCTGCATTGAACGGCAAGGTTCATGCTTTTATCGATGTCTATGCCGATGAGGCGCGTCTCGCTGCACAGGCATCGATGCAGCGTTATGCGGATGGCAAGCCGCTCGGTGCGCTCGATGGCGTGCCGGTCGGCGTCAAGGATCTGATCGAGATCGAGGGCAAGATCTGCACCGCCGGCTCGGCGACGCGCCGGGATCGTGTGGCGACGCAGACGGCGACCATCGTCAAGAAGCTGGAGGCGCGGGGCGCCATCGTGCTCGGCAAGGTGCATACGGTGGAATTCGCACTGGGCGGCTGGGGCACCAATCAGCATCTCGGCGCGCCGCATAATCCCTGGAATGCCGAGGTGCCGCACACGGCCGGCGGCTCCAGCAGTGGTTCCGCCGCGGCGGTGGCGGCGCGACTCGCGACCATCGCCATCGGTACCGATACTGGCGGTTCGGTGCGCGGGCCAGCCGGCTTCAACAATCTGTTCGGCCTGAAGACGACATCGGGCCGCATCAGCCTGCATGGAATCGTGCCGTTGTCGCCGTCGCTGGATACGGTCGGGTCGCTGGCGCGCTCGGTGCATGATGCGGCGCTGCTGTTCCAGGCGATGCAGGGGCCGGACGTCCGTGATCCCACCACGCTCGATGTGACGCCGATCGATCCGTTCGCGGAGCTTGAGGACGGTGTGCGCGGATTGACGCTGGCGGTGATCGATGCGCGCGAGCGCAAGGCGGTCGATCCCGACATTCTCAAGGCCTATGACGCGGCCGTCGATCTCTATCGGGGGCTCGGCGCCACCATCGTCACCATCGACCTGCCAAAGCCGCTGCCTGAATTTTCGCGTGCGGCGGAGATCATGATGGGCGAAGCCTATGCGATCCATGGCGCGGTGGCGGACGATCCCGCATCGAAGATGGATGACGGCGTCCGTGCGCGCGTGCGCAGCGGCAAGATCGACGCCAAGGCCTATATCGAGGCGCGCTGGCGCGCGCAGGCGGACAGGCAGGAGATGCTGCAGGCCTTTGGTGCGGCAGATGCGTTTCTGACGCCGACTTCGCAGGTGCCGCCGATGCCGCTCGCCAACGTGGATGAAGCGACGACGCCGGCAACGCTGACGCGTTTCGTGAACCAGATCGGCTTCTGCGGTCTCGCCATTCCCATCGGCTTCACGGCGAAGGCTTTGCCGACCTCGCTGCAGATCGTCTGCCGGCCGTATCAGGAAGCGCTCGCATTGCGCATCGGCCGCGCTCATGAAGCCGCGACCGAATGGCACACGCGCGTGCCGCCGATGGCGAAGATGTAACCGCGATGCGCTGCATGTAACGCGCTGATGACGCCGCGATGTCATACGCGTGGTTCCCTGCAAAATAAACATCTCACATCGATGGCATTGTGCCGTTGATGTTTAGTCCTTGTTA
The DNA here is from genome assembly GCA_030147505.1 of Tardiphaga sp. GTDB lineage: Bacteria > Pseudomonadota > Alphaproteobacteria > Rhizobiales > Xanthobacteraceae > Tardiphaga. Next base: position 65,681 of record JASBVG010000123.1, on the reverse strand, counting down.
GACAGCTCGGATTATCCGGTGCGCGAAATATCCATCGACGCACCGGATCGCATGCCAAACATCTCTCAGCCCGTTCGCAAGTCCTCCCGCAAATTCGCGCTGCATGTCGGATTGCGTGTGCAGATTGCGCTGCTCGGATTGCTCAGTGTCGTTGCCATCGGCGCGATCTGTCTTGCGGGCCTTTACTTCGACGCACAGGCGCAGGAGCAATCCGACCGAGCACTCAAACTGCGCCATGAAGTGGCCAGCCTCGCCACCGGCTATCTCGAAGCCGGGCAGGTCGCCAATGCCTTCATGCGCACGCGTGAAGATAAGAACGTCGCGCGTCACGAGGAGATCGTGAACACGCTGCTGACCGGTCTCGCCAATATCGAAAACGTGATGAAGCAGTCGGCGAATGCCGAGGATGCCAAAAGCGACAGCGCGTTGCGCGCGGGCCTCAGCATCTATCGCACGCGCTTCAACAATATCGTCTCCATGCAGCGCCAGCTCGGCCTGAAGGAAAGCGAGGGCCTACAAGGCCGGCTGCGCAATGCCGTGCAAGCGGCCGAAACGAAGCTCGCCGCCCATGATGTGCCGCGCCTCACCACTCTGATGCTGATGATGCGCCGGCACGAGAAGGACTTCATGCTGCGCGGCGGCGACAAATATGGCGAGGATTTCGACAAGCGGCAGGAGCAATTCGCCAAGGCGTTGCCGGAGTCCGGATTGCCGGACGCCGAGCAGAGCGAGATCGAGACGGCGATGAAAGCCTATAGCCAGAGCTTCGCCGGCTATCAGGTGACGCAAAGCCTGCTCAATGACGAAATCGCCGATTTCGCCACGGTGTTCCAGCGCAATCGCCCGGGTCTCGATGAGCTGATCAAGACTGCCGACGAACGCTATAACGCGGCCGAAGTGCGGGCTGCGGAGGTGCGCCAGATGATGACCTGGGCGATTGCCGGGGCAACGGTGCTGATCGGTCTACTGGCCGCCATCTTCGGTCAGCGCATCGCCAATGCGGTGGCGGGCATGACACGCGCGATGCAGGAGCTCGCCAAAGGCGATTTTACCGTGGTGCTGCCGGGCCTCAATCGCGGTGATGAGATCGGCGCGATGGCGCGGGCAGTCGAGAACTTCAAGCTGGTCGCGCGCGAAAGGGCCGAAGAGGAGACCCGTACCAAGATGCGCGAGGTGGCAGAGGCCGCGGAGACGCGCCGCGCGGACATGGAGCAGGTGGCGGATCAGTTCGAACGTGAGGTCGGCCGCATCATCGAACTCGTGGCGGCGGCGTCCCAGGAGCTCGAGGCCGAGGCCGGCTCGATGTCGCAGACCGCCAGCAATGCGCAGGATCTGTCGTTGAAGGTGGCGCAGGCGTCGGAGGAGACCTCATCGAGCGTTCAGTCCGTGGCATCGGCGAGCGAGCAGATGGCCGCGTCGGTGGGCGAGATCGGCCGCCAGGTCCAGCAGTCCTCGCAGATCGCCGATGAGGCGGTGGATCAGGCGCGCATGATGAACGACCGCGTGGCGCTGCTTGCGGCAGCGGCAACGCGGATCGGCGATGTCGTGCAATTCATTTCCGGCATCGCGTCGCAAACCAATCTACTGGCGCTCAATGCGACCATCGAGGCGGCGCGCGCGGGCGATGCGGGACGCGGCTTTGCGGTGGTGGCGTCGGAGGTGAAGGCGCTGGCAGCACAGACCTCGAAAGCCACCGACGAGATTTCCAGGCAGATATTCGACATCCAATCGGCGACGCAGGATTCGGTGGGCGCCATCGCGGCGATCGGCGGCACCATCAACCGGATGTCGGAGATTGCATCGTCCATCGCGTCCGCGGTGGAGGAGCAGAGCGCATCGACGCAGGAAATCTCGCGCAATGTGCAGCACGCGGCGCAGGCCGTGATCGAGGTGAGTGCCAATATCGCGCAGGTCGAGCGCAGCGCCAGCGAGACCGGTGCTGCGTCGGGCCATGTGCTGTCGGCGGCGCAGTCGCTGTCGGGCGACAGCACGCGGTTGAAGAGCGAGGTAGGCGAATTCCTGCAGCGGGTGCGTGCGGCATAATTCTATCTTTACGCGGCGTGACTAAACCTGCCCCGAGATTCAATTCGAGGGCAGTCGCCATGTGGAAGTCACGCATTCTTTCCGTCGTATTCACGCTGGGAGCATTCGTTGCACCCGCATCGGCCGAGACGGCGATCCGGCCTGTGCCGGTGGACGAGTGCAAGGCGATCGCCGCGGTGCTGAGCAAGGCCAGTGGGTTTCCGCTCGATGGCAGCGAACAGGATGCGCCTCCCTATCCCGAAGGTCTGCGCGGCAAAGCGTGCTGGATGGCTGGCGGCGCGACCGGTCTGACAGTCAAGTTCGACAAGGCCGAGGACAAGATCAATGCCGCGGTGAAAGGGCTGAAGGATTGGGTGCACGACGGCGCGCTTGACGCCGATGCGCCGTTCGCCACGACCAAAGTCTTCGTGAACGGCAACAAGCGTCTCGTCTATACTTTCGCTAAAGAGGTGCCGAAGGGCGGATGCCCCGACGACCGTCCGATCGTCGATTGCAAGGTGCCGGCCAAGCGCTGGGTCTGGAGTTTTTCAGCGTCGGTTTACACGCAATAGTCAGGTCGCCAGCAGCAAGGTGATCTTACGCCCCCGTCACGCGCCAGATCACATCGCCCACATCGTCGGCGACCAGCAGCGAGCCATCCGGGCCGAGTGTCACACCCACCGGCCGCCCGTATGAGACCTTCTCGTCCGGCGCGAGGAAGCCCGAGAGGATATCGCGCGGCGGGCCTGAGGGCAGGCCGTTCTCGAATGGGATGAACACAACCTTGTAGCCGCTCAGCTTGCTGCGATTCCACGAGCCGTGCTGGCCGATCACCATGCCGTCGCCGAAGCCGGGCAGTGTGCCGGCCGGCAGCCAGCAGAGGCCCAGCGAGGCAGTATGGCCGCCGAGTGCGTAGTCAGGCTTGATCGCGGTGGCGACGATCGCCGGGTCCTGCGGCACACGGTCGTCCACGATCTGGCCCCAGTAGCAATAGGGCCAGCCATAGAAGCCGCCGTCCTTCACCGAGGTGAGATAGTCCGGCGGCGTTTCGTCGCCGATGCCGTCGCGCTCGTTCACCACGGTCCAGAGCGCCTTGGTGTTCGGCTCCCATGCGAGGCCGACGGGATTACGCAGGCCGGCGCCGAAGATGCGATAGTCGCCGGTGGCGGTATCGAGCTCATAGACCGCGGCGCGACCTTGTTCGACCTCCATGCCGCTCTCCGCGATGTTGCTGAGCGAGCCGACACCGATATAGAGCCTGGTGCCATTGGGGCTCGGCAGGATGCTGCGTGTCCAGTGGCCGCCGGTGCCGAAAGTCGTGAGCTTCTTGCCCGGCGCGGTGATCTTGTCGGCGCCCTGCTGATAGGGAAATGCGACGACGCCATCGACATTACCGACATAGAAAGTCTCGCCCACCAGCGCCATGCCGAAGGGCTGGTTGAGATTCTCCATGAACACCTGCTGCACTTCGGCGACGCCGTCGCCGTTCCTGTCGCGCAGCAGCGTGATGCGGTTGGCACTGGTCCCCAGCGCCTTGGCGCGGCGCATGGTGGCCTGCATGGCATAGCTGAACAGGCTGCCGATGCGGCTCGCGACCTGCGAGGATTCCGCGATCAGCACATCGCCATTAGGCAGCACATTGATCCAGCGCGGATGTTCGAGGCCGGTGGCGAAGGCATTGACCTTGAGGCCGGGAGCAGCAGTCGGCTTCTGGCCGGGATCCCAGCCGCGCGCCGTGGGCATCTTGAGTGTGGGGATGGCGCCTTGCGGCTTGGCCTCGGGGACGACGGGGGCATTGCCCCAGGCCGGGGTCGGAGTCTCGCCCTGGGCACGGCGCCACAACACGGCGCCCGCACCGATCAGCGCCACCACGCGCGCGAAAGTGCTCGTTATCGACATGGAAGTCCCCCGGAGGATTTGGCCGAGACGGCCGATGATGAGGGAGGTTATAGAGCAGTTTCCCGATGCAAGTACGCGATGGCACCTGTGCGCGGCTCGGATGCCTGAACTCGAAATGTCCCGGACGCGATGCAGCACATCGCGCTGCCGCGTCCGGGATATGAGAGATCAATCCGCGAACTGCCCGGCCGCCTTGATGATCGGAGCCCAGCGGTCGATCTCGCTGTCGAGTTTGGCCTTCAGTGCGGCGGGGGTCGCCTGGTCCTGCGGGACGACATCGGTGTTGATGTCGGTGAAGCGCTTGACGAGATCGGGATCGCGCAGCGCGTCCTGCAGAGCCTTGGCGAGTTTCTGCACGATCTCGTCGGGCGTGCCCTTCGGCGCATAGATGCCGTGCCATGCGCCGACCTCGAAGCCTTTGAGCCCGGCTTCATCCGCGGTGGGCAGGTCGGGCATCGACGACAGCCGCGCCTTGGTGGTCACCGCGTAACCCTTCACCAGCTTGTTGCCGATCGGTCCGGTGGTGTTTGTGGTCTGGTCGCAGGTGAGGTCGATCTGGCCGGACATCAGATCGTTCATGACCGGGCCGTTGCCCTTGTAGGGGATGGTCTGGACCTGCTTGTCCATCGCGGTCATGAACAGCATGCCGCAGAGATGCGAGGCGGCGCCGAGGCCGGCATTGCCGAACGTCATCTTGTCGCCGTTGGCCTTGATATAGGTGACCAGCTCGGCCAGCGTGTTCGGCGGCAGGTCTTTTCGCGAGATGATCGTCATCGGCGCATTGGTGATCAGGCCAATGGGCGCGAAGGCGGTCTTGGTGTCGTAAGGCAGCTTGCGATACAGCGTTGCCGCGGTGGAAATGCCGATGTGATGGATCAGGATCGTGTAGCCGTCGGGCTCGGCGCGGGCTGCGCGGGCGGTGGCGATGGTGCCGCCGGCGCCGGTGGCGTTTTCCACGATGATGGTCTGGCCGAGCGCCTTGCCCATGCTTTGCGCGGTGACGCGCGCCACGGTGTCGGTGGGGCCGCCGGCCGCGAATGGCACCAGCATGGTGATGGGCTTGTTGGGATAGCCCTGCGCGAAGGCGGCGGTGCTCGCAAGCGTGAGCGCGAATGCAAATGTGGCGGTGGCTTTCATCGTATCCTCCCGGACTATTGGTTTTGTTTGATGGAAGACGATCGCCCCGGTGCGGCTGGGGCGATCGATTGAATTCAGATGTTCGAACTGTAGATGGCGTCGATCACAGCGTCTGTCACTTCTTTCGTCGTAGCCTTGCCGCCGACATCGGGCGTGATGATGCCGGCTTCGCAGACCTGCTCGACTGCGCGCATGAGCCGCACCGCTGCATCGGGCTCACCGAGATGATCGAGCATCTGCGCAGCCGTCCAGAAACTGGCGACGGGATTGGCGATGCCCTTGCCGGTGATGTCGAAGGCCGAGCCATGGATCGGCTCGAACATCGACGGGAAGCGGCGCTCCGGATCGATATTGGCGGTGGGGGCCACGCCAAGGCTTCCGGCGAGTGCGCCGGCGAGATCGGAGAGAATGTCCGCGTGAAGATTGGTGGCGACGATGGTGTCGAGGCTCTGCGGCTTCAGCGTCATGCGCACGGTCATCGCATCGACCAGCATCTTGTCCCAGGTGACGTCCGGGAAGTCCTTCGAGATCTCATCGGCGATCTCGTCCCACATCACCATGCCGTGGCGCTGGGCGTTGGATTTGGTGACCACCGTGAGCAGCTTGCGCGGGCGCGACTGCGCGAGCTTGAATGCGTAGCGCATGATGCGCTGGACGCCGGTGCGGGTGAACACCGAGACTTCGGTGCCAACTTCCTCGGGCAGGCCGCGATGCACGCGGCCGCCGCAACCGGCATATTCGCCTTCGGAGTTTTCGCGGACGATCACCCAGTCGAGATCGCCCGCATTCACATTGCGCAGCGGCGAGGTGATGCCGGGCAAAATCTTGGTCGGGCGCACATTGGCGTATTGGTCAAAGCCTTGGCAGATCGGCAGGCGCAGGCCCCACAGCGTGATGTGATCGGGCACGTCGGGCGCTCCGACCGCGCCGAAATAGATGGCGTCGAACTTCTTGAGCTGCGCCGGGCCGTCGGCCGGCATCATCACGCCATGCTTACGGTAATAGTCCGAGCCCCAGTCGAAGGTGGTGACGTTGAAGGCGACGTCGCCGACGCGCTTCTGTAGCGCTTTCAGCACACGGATGCCGGAGGCGATGACTTCGGGGCCGATCCCGTCGGCCGGAATGGCCGCGATGGAATATTCGCGCATGGTCGGGTCTCTGCTGGTGAAAAAAGGTGCGCCACCCTGCAGCCGGTCTGGACGTGGCTCAATCGCACTAGATTATATAAATATATGATATAATAGGCGTCGTACTCGTGGGGGGCGGGGCACGCTGCGCGTTTACCGCCCGCCACGTCGAGGAGCCCGATGGATCTGCACCAGCTACGCTGCTTCGTGACGGCCGCCGACGAGCTGCATTTCGGCCGTGCGGCGCAGCGGCTGGAGATGATGCCGTCGGCGCTCGGGCGGCATATCCGTCTGCTCGAGGATGATCTCGGCACGCGGCTACTGACACGGACCACGCGCAGCGTTGCACTGACCGAGGATGGCTCTGCCTTTCTGAAGGAGGCGCGGGATCTGCTCGGCCGTGCCGATCAGCTCGCGACGTCGTTCCGCGAACGGGTGCGTGCCCGCGCGGCAACGATTCGTGTCGGTGCGATTGACAGCGCCGCTGCCGGATTGTTGCCGGCTCTCTTGCAGGACTTGCGGGAGAATCATCCCGACGTTTCGGTGAAGCTGGTGGAGGACAAGACCATCCGCCTGTTGCCGCGGCTGTTGTCCGGCCGGCTCGATCTCGCTTTGGTGCGGCCGCCTGCCAGCGCAGACAAGCGGATCGATTTCATGCCCCTGTTTCACGAAACCGCCGTGGTGGCGATGTCAGAGCTGCATCCGCTCGGTCACCGCAAGCGGCTCACCATTGCCGATATCGCGGATGAACCGTTGATCGTGCCGGAGCGCCGCTCGCGGCCGCATAGCCATGATCTCACGATGAAGTTGTTCGCCGAGGCCGGACTGGTTGCGAATGTCGTGCAGATCGCTGACGAGAAGCAGACCATTGTCAATCTTGTTGCGGCAGAGATCGGAGTCGCCATCGTGCCGCGCTGGACGCAGAGAATGGCGGCGCGGGGTGTCTGCTATGTGCCGCTGAAAGTGTCCGGGATGAACCGTCTGCCGCTGGCGGCTGCATGGATTCGCGGCACGCGCGACCCGATGCGCGATGCGGTGCTGGAAATGCTGCAGAGCAATCTCGAGCGCTACAGGAAAGAGGCCTGATGTCGTAGTCCGCATGGAGTCAACGGGTTACGGGGATAGCGCCCCCGTGGTCTCGATGCTATCTAGCAGCCCATGGGATCGTTCCTTCAGACTTTCATTCTGCCGATCGCACTTGGCGCTGTCGCGCTGGTGCTGCTTCTTGGCCTCGCAAACATGATGCGCGGCGGTTCGCCGAACCGCTCGCAGCAATTGATGCGGTGGCGGGTGATCTTGCAGTTCGTCGCGATCGTGCTGACGATGGCGACGCTGTTCGTTTTAGGGCGCTGAGCGTAGGATGGGTTGAGCGTCTTCGCGAAAACCCATCAAGCTCCGAGCACGGGATTGAGGGTTCGTTGGGCCCAACTCGTCCTACAGGAAAGTTGCAATGGTCGTCCTCAACAAGATCTACACCCGCACCGGCGATGACGGCACCACGGCGCTCGGCACTGGCGAGCGACGCCCGAAATACGATCTTCGCGTCAGTGCTTACGGCACGGTGGACGAAACCAATGCCGCTATCGGGGTCGTCCGCCTGCATCTCGCCCATGCGCCGGAGCTCGATCGGATGCTTGGCCTGATTCAGAATGATCTGTTTGATCTCGGTGCCGATCTCGCGGTTCCCCAGCGAGAGGGCAAGGCCGAGCGGTTGCGGGTGCTGGCGAGCCAGGTCGAGCGGTTGGAGAGCGACATCGATACGCTGAACGCGCCGCTGGCCGAATTGACCTCGTTTATTTTGCCTGGCGGAACCCCGGCAGCGGCGCATCTGCATGTGGCGCGCACGATCTGCCGCCGCGCGGAACGGATCATGGTGGAACTGGCTGCCCGGCCCGAGCCCGTCTCGGACGCTGGCATCCAGTATATGAACCGGCTGTCGGATTTTCTCTTCGTGGCAAGCCGTGCGCAGAACAATAATGGCGCCCGCGACGTGCTGTGGGTGCCCGGAGCAAACCGGTAAAATACCGCCCCTAGAGCCGTTCGATTTTCAGGTCTGGCGCGTTGACCCCGGTTGGCGGGCGCTCTAGGTTCCGCGCCAAGCCAGCTTTAAAAGCTGCACTTATTCAAAATTCAACCGAAAGAGGATCGATGAAGGTTCTGGTACCGGTCAAGCGGGTGGTCGATTACAACGTCAAGGTTCGCGTCAAGGGCGACGGATCGGGCGTCGAACTCGCCAACGTCAAGATGTCGATGAATCCGTTCGACGAAATCGCCGTCGAGGAAGCCCTCCGTCTCAAGGAAGCCGGCAAGGCCACCGAAGTCGTCGTCGTTTCCATCGGGCCGCAACAGGCCACCGAGACGCTGCGCACCGGCCTCGCCATGGGCGCCGATCGCGGCATCCTGGTGAAAGTCGACGGCACCGTAGAGCCGCTCGCCGTCGCCAAGATCCTCAAGAAGGTTGCCGACGAAGAGAAGCCGGGCCTCGTCATTCTCGGCAAGCAGGCCATCGACGACGACTCGAACCAGACCGGCCAGATGCTGGCCGCGCTGCTCGGCTGGGCGCAGGCGACCTTCGCCAACAAGCTCGTGGTCGAAGGCGACGACATCACGGTGACCCGTGAAGTCGACGGCGGCCTGCAGACCGTGAAGGTCAAGGCGCCGGCGATCGTCACCACCGATCTTCGTCTCAACGAGCCGCGCTATGCGTCGCTGCCGAACATCATGAAGGCGAAGAAGAAGCCGATCGACGAGAAGACCGCCGATGCCCTCGGCGTCGACGTCGCGCCGCGCCTTGAAGTCATCAAGACCTCCGAACCGGCAGGCCGCAAGGCCGGCGTCAAAGTCAAGGACGTCGCCGAACTGGTGTCGAAGCTCAAGACCGAAGCCGGGGTGCTCTAATGGCTATTCTTCTTCTCGCAGACCACGACAACGCCTCGCTGAAGGACTCGACCAACAAGGTGCTCACCGCCGCCACGCAGATCGGCGGCGACGTGCACGTGCTGGTCGCCGGCCAGAACGCCAAGCCTGCTGCCGAAGCCGCCGCCAAGCTGAACGGCGTGGCCAAGGTGCTGCTGGCCGACAACGAAGCCTATGCCCACGATCTCGCCGAGCCGCTGGCTGCGCTGATCGTCAAGCTGGCCCCGGCCTATGATGTGATCATCGCCGCCGCCACCACGCGGTCGAAGAACACCATGCCGCGCGTCGCCGCTCTGCTCGACGTGATGCAGGTGTCGGAGATCACCAAGGTGGTCGCGCCCGACACGTTCGAGCGCCCGATCTATGCCGGCAATGCGATCCAGACCGTGAAGTCGAAGGACGCCAAGAAGGTCATCACCGTCCGCACCTCCACCTTTGCCGCAGCCGGCGACGGCGGCAGCGCATCGGTCGAGGACACCGCTGCAGCGGAGAATCCCGGCCTTTCGACCTTCGTCAGCGAGGACATGGCGAAGAGCGATCGTCCGGAACTGACCTCCGCGAAGATCATCGTCTCCGGTGGCCGCGCCATGCAGAGCCGTGAAAACTTCACCAAGTATATCGAGCCGCTCGCCGACAAGCTCGGCGCCGGCGTCGGCGCCTCGCGTGCCGCGGTGGATGCCGGCTATGCGCCGAACGACTGGCAGGTCGGCCAGACCGGCAAGGTGGTTGCTCCGGAACTTTATGTCGCCATCGGCATTTCCGGCGCCATCCAGCATCTCGCCGGCATGAAGGACTCCAAGGTCATCGTCGCGATCAACAAAGACGAGGACGCGCCGATCTTCCAGGTCGCCGATTACGGCCTGGTCGCCGACCTCTACCAGGCGGTGCCGGAACTGACCGACGCGATCGGCAAGTAAGGCGCGCAAGCCTAAACTGTCGTCACCCGGCTTGACCGGGTGACCCAGTAACCTGCGAAGCTTCGGTGTTTACTGGATCGCCCGGTCCTAGCGCGCAATTGCGCGCACGGCCGGGCGACGACAGGCTGAGTTCAGTGCCGCGCGACACAAATTAACGACATCGGCCGGGGTACCTGACTCCGGCCGGTTTTTTATGGCATGATGCGCGCTTCCCGCCGCGAACGGTGCGGCGGGTCGGTTCCACAGACACAGACAAGATGGCGGTTATGATCAAGAAAGTCGGCGTGATCGGCTCGGGCCAGATGGGCAACGGTATTGCGCATGTGGCGGCGCTGGGCGGTTTCGATGTGGTGCTGAACGACGTCTCCGCCGACCGCCTGAAGTCCGCGATGGCCACCATCACCGGCAACCTGACCCGTCAGGTCTCCAAGAAGATCATCACCGAAGACGCGAAGAAGAGCGCGCTGGAGCGCATCTCGCTGGTCGACACTCTGGACGAGCTCGCGAACTGCGACCTCGTGATCGAATCCGCGGTGGAGAAGGAAGAGACCAAACGCAAGATCTTCCAGGACCTCTGCGCGGTGCTGAAGCCTGAGACCATCGTCGCCTCCAACACTTCGTCGATCTCGATCACGCGCCTCGCCGCCTCGACCGACCGCCCGGAAAAATTCATCGGCATTCACTTCATGAATCCGGTGCCTGTCATGGAGCTGGTCGAGCTGATCCGCGGCATCGCCACCGACGATGCGACCTTCGACGCCTCGAAGGAGTTCGTCACCAAGCTCGGTAAACAGATCGCCGTCTCGGAAGATTTCCCGGCCTTCATCGTCAATCGCATTCTTTTGCCGATGATCAACGAAGCGATCTACACGCTGTATGAAGGCGTGGGAAATGTCGAAGCCATCGACATGGCGATGAAACTCGGTGCGCATCATCCGATGGGTCCTCTCGAACTCGCGGATTTCATCGGCCTCGATACGTGTCTGTCGATCATGCAGGTGTTGCATGAAGGCCTTGCGGACTCGAAGTATCGTCCGTGCCCGCTGCTGGTGAAATATGTCGAAGCCGGGTGGCTCGGCCGCAAGACCCAGCGCGGCTTCTACGACTACCGCGGCGAGAAGCCGGTGCCGACACGGTAATCCTGCAGCGGCGCGCTGCCGGTCTAGCCATCAATTTTCAACAGGGGCTGCTCCTACAAGAGCGGCCCCTGTTTTTAATCAGGGGGAGCTTGTGAAAATCTACGTCTCTCTATTTGGGCGCGATAATTACGCTTGGCCGGTTTGCCTGAAAGAGAACGTTGTCCTCACCATTCTTGATTCCGACTTGCTCCCGTTCTGGCAGAGACGGGATCGCTACGGTTTTATCCAATACGCGATGGGGAACAAGAAGACCGAACGCGGGAATGTGCCTAACAAGCAAACAGCATCACGGTGGTATGGACTCGTCCAAAATATCGCAAATACCGTCAATGATTACTGGATACACCGTCAGGGCGACAACCTTTGGTGGACGACATCCTTGGCAGGGGAAGTCAGCATCGTCGAGGGCGAACAACCGAAGAACAGTGCCGCTAACACGGTGTTTACCGTCAAGAAGCCAGTCGCTCCGTGGAGCAACAAAGATGGACAGGGGAAGGCTCTCCGTTGGTCGGGGCTTCATCCGAGGGCGAGAAACCTTCTGAGTACTCAAAGTACTCAAATCTCGATTTCCAAAGAGAACCGCGACTATGTGTTGGCGCTACTGAACGGACAGAGCCTGGAGTCATGGCATGCGATGCAACTGTGGCAAGATGTGCTTAAAAGGGACTTGAAGGGAGCGGGTCTCGGCAGATTCTTGGACGCGCGTGAGCGGACTATTTGGAGAATTGTTGCGACGGTGAAGGGGACTGTCTCCGCCGCAAATGGCCAGATCGTGGAGCGAACTCTCAAGAACAAAGAACTGACCATGTCGGAAAGTGAGTTGGAAAAGCTGATCGGTGATCTCCTCGATGACCAGGACGGGCTGTGCAACATCTCGGAACTCCCTCTCCAATTGGATGGAGAGGAGACGGACAAGCAGATGCTGTGTTCGCTCGATCGGATCGATAGCTCGAAGCACTACGAGAAAGACAATCTCCAGCTTCTGTGCCGCTTCGTGAACAAGTGGAAATCGGCCGATGAAGATGCCGAGTTCAGGCGGTTGATGGATATTGTGAGGGCATCGTCGTCAACAGCGTAGACGCCGGCCTGACGAATAAGCACGGTCCGCTGCAGAGTCTCAGCCATAAAATCAGCCGGCGGACCACGTCTTCGGTCATGCGCTCCACGGACGGCGTCAGTCGATCTCGTTCGTCGTCAGTTGAAACCCTTCATCCTTCCATCCCGTGATCCCGCCGGCCATGATCTTCACCGGCAGGCCGAGCTCCGCGAGTCGCAGCGCGCCGCGAGCGGCGCCATTGCAATGCGGGCCGGCACAATAGGTCACGAAGACCGTCCCTTCGGGCCATTCGCTCATCTTCGAATGCACGATCTTGCCGTGAGGAAGATTGATCGCCCCTGGCACATGACCACGGGCGAACAGCGCGGGGCTCCGTACGTCGAGCAGGACGAAATCGGCACCCTTCTCCAGGGCGTCGTGGACATCCCAGCAATCGGTCTCGAAGGCGAGTTCGGCCGCGAAATGCTCGCGGGCGAGGGCGCTCGGGGCAGGCGGGACGGCAGTCACGGCAGTGGTCATGGCAGGTCTCCTTCGACCTGAGCGTCGGCCATTCCGCGTCCGTCTTGCAATTGGCGCGAATGACAATGTACGTAAAGATCATGCCAAACCGCACCGGACCTCTGGTGGCCGCGCTGCTTTATGACGGCCTCTGCACCTTCGAATTCGGCGTCGTCGCCGAAATCTTCGGTCTGTCCCGGCCGGAAATGGGCGATGGCTGGTACCGGTTCGCCAGTTGCGCCATCGAGGATGGGCCGCTGCGCGCTCATGGCGGCTTCTCCATTACCCCGGATTGCGGGCCGGAGATGATCGAGCAGGCGGATATCATCGTGGTGCCGGGCTGGCGCGGTGTCGATAAACCCGTCCCCGAAGATCTCTGCGAACGTCTTCGTGCGGCGCATGCCCGCGGAGCGCGGCTCGCCTCGCTCTGTTCCGGCGCTTTCGTTCTGGCGGCAACGGGCCTTCTGTCGGGCGGTACGGCGACGACGCATTGGCGCTACGCCGACACACTCCGCCAGCGTCATCCCGATATCGCCGTCGATGATGCCTCACTCTATCGCGTGCATGACCGTGTCTACACGGCAGCGGGCAGCGCAGCCGGGATCGATCTCCTGATCGAGATCGTGCGTCAGGATTTTGGGCCTGCGGCCGCGAACTCCGTCGCGCGTCGTCTCGTCATGCCGGCGCATCGCACCGGCGGGCAGGCGCAATTTCTAGAGCGCCCCGTTGCAATCCGCGAGGGACTGGAGATCGCGCCGCTGCTGGATCGCATGCGCGCCGATCTCACGATCAACTGGAGCGTGGCGCGCATGGCCCGCGATTCCGGTATGAGCACGCGAACGTTCCTGCGCCGGTTCTCCGAAGCCACTGGACAAACGCCGGGCGACTGGATCGCCGCCGAGCGCGTCAACGAAGCGAAGCGTCTGCTATGCCAAGGGCAGGCAAGCATGGAAACGATCGCGATGGCGGTGGGCTTCGGCAGCGCGCATACACTGCGCCATCATTTCCGCAGCAAGGTGGGCCTCAGCCCCGGTGATTACCGTGCGCGCTTCATGAGCGAGTCCGGCGCTACGGGTTGAACGCCCGTATTACCTGCACCACGCCCGGCACCATCGCCACGATCGTCGCCATGCCCATGGCGATCCCGCAGAGCTGTGCCATCACCATCTCGCGCAACGTGATCATGTCACATACTGCGCGACGCCGTGGCCGAACGACCAGTTCTCCGGCAGCACCTCGACGAGATTGATGAACACGTCCTCCGGCCGCAGGCCGGGTCTGTCAGTCAGCTTCTCGACGATCCGCTTGTAGAGCGCCTGCTTCTGTTCGCGCGAGCGGGTGTTGCTGACGGTGGCCTGGATGATGACCAGATCGTCGCTGCGCTGGATGCCCATATAGGTGGGGTCGTAGATGAAGTCGCCGTCGCCATGTTCGTGGATGGTGACGAAGCGGTCGTTTTCCGGAACGTTGAAGGTCTCGCGCAACGCCTCATAGACGCCATCGGCGATGGCTGCGCGATGGGCCTGTGAAGTGCCCTTTTTCAATGAAATGCGGATCAGCGGCATGGTGGTCTCCTGTCGATCAATTCCGATGCAGGAGATGTAGCGCCACATTGATCATTGGAAAACGATATGGAATAATATTTCAATGATGAGGATTTGAAATAGATGGCCCATGAAAGCGCTCGATATCGAGGCCGTGCAGGCCTTTGTTCTGGTGGCAGACCTCGCCAGTTTCACGCGGGCCGCCGAGGCGATGGGGAGCACCCAGTCGGCCATCAGCCTGAAGATCAAGCGGCTGGAAAGCGGCCTCGGCAAGCGCCTGCTGGAGCGCACACCGCGGCTGGTGCGGCTATCGGCGGAGGGCGCCGCGTTTCTCGGCTCGGCGCGGAATCTCGTGGCCGCGCATCAGTCGGCCATGGGCGCATTCGCGGCAGAGCGGCGTCGGCTGGTGGTCGGTATCAGCCACCATCTGGTCGGCCCCGATCTCCCAGATGTCCTGAAACGCATGAATGACACCGATCCGGCGCTGGTGATCGAATTGCGGATCGAGACGTCGCGCCTCCTGCTGTCGGCCTATGATGCCGGCGATCTCGATGCGGCCATCGTGCTGCGGATCGACAAACGGCGTGGCGATGGCGAAGTCCTGATGGAGGAGCCATTCGGCTGGATGGGCGCGCCGGATTTTCGCCACACGCCCGGGGAGCCGTTGCGGCTGGCGGCGCAATCGGCGCCATGTTCGGTGCGTTCGGCGGCGATTGCGGCGCTGGATGGGGCTGGCATTCCGTGGACCGAAGCCTTTGTCGGCGGCGGCGTTGCGACCATCGGCGCAGCAATCTCCGCCGGCCTCGCTGTCGGAGCGCTGGTCCGCCGCGTCGCGCCCGCCGGCAGCATCGATCTCGGCCCGCGTCTCGGCCTGCCGAAATTGCAGGATGCCGAAACCATGCTGCATTCGCAGCTCACGGACACCCGTGCCCGCAGCGCGTTGCGGACGCTGGGCGCCGCGTTCCGGGCCGGGGCTGTCTAGAGTCAGTTTTCGTTAACCCCGCACCGCTATACCGCGCGTATCACGTGTCGGAGTATTTCGGATGGACATGGCCCTGGTCGCCAGCGCGATGGCGATGAAGCAGGCGGGAACGCAGCAGCAGATCGCAACCTCGCTGATCAAGCAGAATGCCGATATGGAGCGCTCGACCGTGATGACGCTGCTCGAAGGCGCGCAGCCGTCGCAGGCCAATCTCGGTGCTGGCATCGGCGGCAAGGTCGATATCGCCGCCTAAGGCGTGGTTGCATCCGGCCCTTGGTGGCCAGCGGAAGCCCCTGTCGTGCGATAATGGCTCGGCGGTTCACCAATGATGCGCTTGAAGGCGCGGCTGAACGCTGCTTCTGATTCATAACCCAGCCGCCGTGCCACGATCGCTATTTTGAGACGGTCGCGGACCAGCCATTGCTTGGCTTCCTGCATCCGCAATTGCGCGACATAGCGTGCCGGCGTCTGGCCTACGACATTGGCGAAGCGTAGCGCGAAGGCCGAGCGTGATGCGTGCATGACCGCCGCCAGCGCCTCGACGGTCCAGTCTCTGGTGGGCTCGCGATGGATCGCCGCGAGAACGCGTCCGATGCCGGGATCGCGGGCTGCTGCGACCCAGCCCGCAGAGCCGCAGCCTTTCTCCACCCAGTTGCGGATCAGCGCCGCGGCGATCACATCGGCGAGCCGGGTCAGCATGCCGCCGGCACCGACGCGATCCAGTGCGAGCTCGGCCGTCATGGCTTCGAGCAAATGCGGGATAGCGGGCTCGTCGGTGGCGAGTTCGTGCATCTGCATCAGCTCGGGCATCATCAGAAGCAGCGGATGCTGGCTGTCGAGATTGAAGCTCATGCCGGCACCGAACAGCACAGTCTCTTCGCCCTTGCGGTTGCCGCCGATGCAGGTATCGAGAATGTCGGAGCAGACCGGCTCGAACTGGCAATGTCCGACCGGAGCGGGAAAGGCATCGGGCGAACTCGCCAGCGCGTGTTCGGCACCGCGCGGCAGCAGCACCGCATCGCCTTCCTCAAGGCGGATCCAGGGGTTATTCGCCGTCCGAAGCCAGCAGCCGCGCCCTGCAATGAAGTGGAATTGCGCCTTTGGCCGTGCGGGGAATGATAGGCCCCACGGAGCCGTCATCCGGCAGCGCTTGTAATCGACGCCTTCAAGTTTCAGCCCTCGCAGCATTTCTGTCAGCGGGTGCGTTGCGGCATCTCTGGACGAATGATCAAGCATTGCGGTGTTTCTAACATGGAAACTCCAAGAGGTCACCCCATCTCCGGGTTCCACTCCGGAGACTGCCATGACCGATTCCGCAACTGCCGTACTCGATGCCGATATTGCCCCCGTCAAGATCGAGCGGGCGACTCCGGCCTGGGCAGCCGTCTTTTCCCTTATGCTCGGCGCCTTTAGCCAGGTCACCGCGGAATTCCTGCCGGCTAGCCTGCTCACGCCCATCGCGACCGATCTCGGCGTGTCTGTCGGCGCCGCCGGACAGGTGGTCACGGCGACCTCGCTGGTGGGGATCGTTGCCGGGGTGGCCATGACCATCGTGACCCGTGCGATGGATCGCCGCCTCGTACTGTGGATGCTGACGGCGCTCCTGCTCCTATCCAACCTATTGTCGGCGACTGCGAGCAGCCTCACGCTCCTGCTGTTTGCCCGCGTGTTGCTCGGCATCAGCCTCAGTGGTTTCTGGGCGATGGCCACCGCAACCGCCATGCGGCTGGTGCCTGCGGAAGCGCTGCCGCGTGCGATCTCGTTGATCTTCAGCGGCGTATCGATTGCCACGGTCAGCGCCGCGCCGATCGGCGCCTATCTCGGTGATCTCTGGGGCTGGCGTAACGTGTTCCTGCTGGCGGCCGTGGTCAGTGTCGTCGTGCTCGCGTTTCAGATGCTGACATTGCCGCGCCTGCCACCGCTCACATCGCCGGATGTAAGCACCTTGTTCGTGCTGCTGCGCCGGCCGGGCGTGCGGCTGGTAATGATCGCCATTGGGCTCAGCATCTCCGGACATTTTGCGGGCTTCACTTATGTCCGGCATTTTCTCGAACAGGTGCCGCATCTGCCCGTGACTGCGATCTCGCTGATCTTGCTCGCTTATGGCGTTGGCGGCTTCATCGGCAATTTCGTAGGCGGCGCACTGGTCGCTCGCAGTGTGAAGGGTGCCATCATCGCAGGCTCCGCCGCCATTGCCGTGCTGGCACTGGTGCTGTTCGTCGGAGGCAGTTCGGGTGTTGTCGCGGGTATCGCAGTTGGCCTCTGGGGCTTTGCCTTTGGTGCACTGCCCGTGGGCTTCCAGACGTGGATGGTGCGGGTCGCATCGGACGAAGCCGAATCTGCAGGTGGCCTGCTGGTCTCGGCATTCCAGATCGCGATCACGCTTGGCGCGGTGATCGGTGGCATTCTGGTGGACGGTTTTGGCCCGTTCGGTGCCGTCGGTTATCTCGCCGCAGCGACACTGGCGGGTGCTTTGCTGGTGTCGCTGTCGCGCGATGGTGCGGTAAAGGCGTGATGGCCTTCCATCTGTGATGCTTCCCTGCCGATCCGGGTGACGCCGGATCGGTGCGATCACAGATCCACGATCGTCTTGAAGCCGCCGAAGATCATGCGCTTGCCGTCGAACGGCATCGCTTTCGGATCCATCATTTTGGCCAGACGCGGGTCGGCCATCACCTTCTTGTTGATGCGGTCGCGGTCCTTGCGCGACTTGTAGAGGATATAGGCAAAGACCACGGTCTCGTCGGGCTTCTGCTTCACCGCGCGCGGAAACGACGTCACCTTGCCGACCTGTACATCGTCGGCGACCGCCTCGCGATAATCGAGCGCGCCGAATTCGCGCCAGATCTTGCCGGCCTTGCGCGAAATCTTACGATAGGCGTCGATCTTTTTCTTCGGCACCGCGATGATAAATCCGTCGATATAGGGCATCGGCTTTCCTCTCCTGACAAGCATTGTCGGCCGGCTGGACGCGCCGGCTCTTGCAAGACGAATGCATCGGCATTGGTCCGACAAGATGCAGGGAGATTTCGCGGCGAGGAATGGCGGCGGTGTGTCGCAGGGGCGCTTAGTATCCCGCCGCCTTCGGCGTCACCGCAGCCTTGATCAGCTTTACCGCGTCCTCGCTGGCCCACTCCGCGGGACCGTTGATGGTGGCGATCTCGCAGCCCTTGGCATCGATCAGCACCGAAGTCGGCATGCCCAGTGCTCGGCCGATGCCTTTCAGCTCCTGGAACACCTTGGCCGATGCGTCGGTGAAGTAATCGAGCCGGGTCAGGTTGCCGTCCTTGAGGAACGCCTTCGGCTTCTCGGCATCGCGGGTGTCGATATTGATCGCCACCACCTGGAAGTCGGAGCCGCCGAGCTTCTGCTCGAGCTCGTTCAGTGCCGGCATCTCCTTGCGGCAGGGCACGCACCAGGTGGCACACAGGTTTAGCAACACCGTGCGGCCGCGCCAGTTCGAGAGCTTGGTCGGCTGGCCTTCGGCGTCCTTGAATTCGAGGTCGGGCAGCTTCAGCGGCGTCTTGGCCAAAGACAGGGCGGCGACTTCGCCGCGCACAAGCGGCTCCAGCCGCTTGGCGGTCTCCACTGCCGGAAAGCAGGTCGGGTCGCCCGGCTTGCTACGCCAGAGGTCGTCGATCCGCGCCACCACGGCATAGCCGATCAGCACGCCGACCAGCACCGAGCCGAGCACGATGACGCGGCGTTTGCTGGGGCGTGGGGCAGAGGAGACTGGCTTCGGATCGGGAGTGGGGTCTGTCATTCGGTCTCGGTTATGGCTATGCAGGGGCGCAAATGACATGCGGCAGATCGCGCGCGATCATTCGGTCCGAATGGGCCGGCCCGCAACAGGATGAGTAATAATTCATGGCTTCAGGCAAGGGCGGCAAGTCCGGCGGTAAGACGTCCAACAGCAACAAGATGTGGGGTGGATTGTTCTCCGACAGCCCCGACGCGATCATGGAGGAGATCAACGTCTCCATCGACGTCGATCGCGCTCTCTATGCCCAGGATATTACCGCCTCCAAGGCCCATGCGGCGATGCTCGCAAAGCAGGGCATCATCACCGCCAAGGATGCGAAAGATATCGCCGCGGGTCTAGACACGATCCTGTCAGAGATCGAGAGCGGCAAGTTCACGTTCAAGCGCGCGCTCGAAGACATCCATATGAACGTCGAGAGCCGTTTGGGCGAGCTGATCGGCCCGGCCTCCGGCCGCCTTCACACGGCGCGTTCGCGTAACGACCAGGTGGCGACGGATTTCCGACTGTTCGTGCGCGATACCATCGACGAGCTGGATGCCGCCTTCGCCGCCCTGCAGCGGGCGCTGGTCGATCGTGCGCTGGAGCATGCGGATACGGTGATGCCCGGCTTCACCCATCTGCAGACCGCGCAGCCGGTG
Source organism: Tardiphaga sp. (assembly GCA_030147505.1). GTDB lineage: Bacteria > Pseudomonadota > Alphaproteobacteria > Rhizobiales > Xanthobacteraceae > Tardiphaga. Next base: position 46,042 of record JASBVG010000123.1, on the reverse strand, counting down.
ACCTTCGGCCATCACCTGATGGCCTATGTGGAAATGGTGGCGCGCGATCGCAGCCGCTTCGCCGATGCGCGCAAGCGCCTCAATGAAAGCCCGCTCGGCGCCGCCGCGCTGGCCGGCACCTCGTTCCCGATCGACCGCCACGCCACCGCCAAGGCGCTCGGCTTCGACCGGCCGATGAACAATTCGCTCGATGCCGTTTCGGATCGCGACTTCGTGCTGGAAACGCTGTCGGCGGCCTCGATCGCCGCCGTGCATCTGTCACGCTTCGCTGAGGAGATCGTGATCTGGACCTCGCCGCTGGTCGGGCTCGTCCGTCTGTCGGACAAGTTCACCACCGGCTCCTCGATCATGCCGCAGAAGCGCAATCCGGATGCCGCCGAGCTGGTGCGCGCCAAGACCGGCCGCGTCATCGGCTCGCTCAATGGCCTGCTGATCGTCATGAAGGGTCTGCCACTGGCCTATCAGAAGGATATGCAGGAGGACAAAGCCGGCGCCATGGAAGCTTATACGGCGCTGTCGCTGTCGATCCGCGCCATTGCCGGCATGGTCCGCGATCTCGTGCCGAACGAGGCGGCCATGAAGGCGGCGGCCGGCGAAGGCTATGCCACCGCCACCGATCTCGCCGACTGGCTGGTCCGCACGCTGAAAATGCCGTTTCGCGACGCACATCACGTCACTGGCCGTATCGTGGGCATCGCCACCAAGAAGGGCGTGGCGCTGCATGAACTCGATCTGACCGAGATGCAGGCGGTGGAAGCGAGGATTACCGCGGAGGTCATGAAGGTGCTGTCGGTGGAGTCCTCGGTGAAGAGCCGGGTCAGCTATGGCGGCACCGCGCCGAAGAATGTGACCGCGCAGGCCAAGGCCTGGCTCAAGCGTCTGGAAAAAGACAAGAAATCGCGCTGAACGTGGCCCGATGGCCACACTTCGAAGGGCTGTGGGGTCTCGCCACGGCCCGGCATTGTTTGTATGGTGCCCGCGTATTTGGGGATTCCGCTGTGACACGTTCGATCCGCCCGGCATTCGCGCCTCGCGCGCCAAGGGCTAATAATTCTTGGGCCCTTATCGTTCTGACCGCTTCCGCGCTGGCGCTCGGTGCCTGTGGCCGCAAGGGAGGTCTCGACCTGCCGCCGCAGGCTGCAGCGACGCCGATGGGCACAGCGGCGAGCAGCGCCGACAATTCAGCCGCCGGCAAGGGCAGTGCGCTGATGTCGCCGAACCAGCCGGACGAGGTGCAGGCCGAGCGTGGTCGCAAACGGTCGTTCTTCCTCGATCCGCTGCTGGACTAAACCGATATGCGCCATTTTGACTATCAGAACGGCGTGCTGCACGCCGAAGGCGTCGATATTGCCGAAATGGCCGAGGCCGTCGGCACCCCGTTCTATTGCTATTCCACCGCAACGCTGGAGCGGCACTACAAGGTGTTCGCGGATGCCTTCGCCGATACCAAGGCGCTGGTCTGCTACGCCATGAAGGCGAATTCCAACCAGTCGGTGCTGAAGACGCTGGCGAAGCTCGGTGCCGGTGCCGATGTCGTCTCTGGCGGCGAATTGAAGCGCGCACGCGCGGCCGGCATTCCTGCCAGCAAGATCGTGTTTTCCGGCGTCGGCAAGACCGAGGCCGAGCTACGCCTCGCGCTCGGCGAAGACATTCTTTGCCTCAACATCGAATCCGAGCCCGAGCTCGACCTGCTGTCGAAGCTGGCCACGGAGATGGGCCGCATCGCGCGCATCTCGATCCGTGTGAACCCGGACGTCGATTCCGGTACGCATGCCAAGATTTCGACCGGCAAATCCGAAAACAAGTTTGGGATTCCCATCAGCAAGGCCCGCGAGGTCTATGCCCGTGCTGCCAAACTGCCGGGCATCAAGGTCACCGGCGTCGACATGCATATCGGCAGCCAGATCATCGATCTCGCGCCGATGGAGCAGGCCTTCCGGATTCTCGCCGATTTCGTCACCGTGTTGCGCAGCGATGGCCACACGATCGACCATGTCGATTTCGGCGGCGGTCTCGGCATTCCCTATTACGAGGACCGCGCCGCGCCGCCGGAGCCGTTGGCCTATGCGGCGATGGTCAAGCGCGTCACGCACAATCTCGGCTGCACGCTGATGTTCGAGCCGGGCCGCATGATCGTCGGCAATGCCGGCATCTTGGTCGCGCGCGTCATCCATGTGAAGCACGGCGACGGCAAGACGTTTGTGATCATCGATGCGGCGATGAACGACCTGATCAGGCCGACCTTGTACGAGGCCTATCACGAGATACTGCCGGTGGCGGAAGCTGCGCCCGGCGCGAAGCTTGCGGCCGTCGATGTAGTCGGCCCGGTCTGCGAGACCGGCGACTATCTCGCGCTTGATCGCAAGCTGCCAGAGCTGAAGGCTGGCGATCTCGTGGCCATCATGACCGCAGGTGCCTATGGCGCGGTACAGGCCTGCACCTACAACACCCGCGCATTGGTGCCGGAAGTGTTGGTGAAGGATGATCAGTATGCGGTGGTACGGCCGCGGATCGAGGTCGAGGACCTGATCGCGATGGATAAGGCCGCGCCCTGGCTGTGATCTGTCTCGTTAGCCCCTGAATGTCGTCTCCCGGCTTGACCGGGCGATCCATTAAACTCGGATGCCAGTGTCTATTCGGTCACCCGATCAGGCCGGGTTACGACAAGTCGTGACAGGCGGTAACGGCATCGTGACCTCCCGCCGGTTCCCTGCTGCCCCGGCATGGCCTCTCTCTGCATGTGCATGCCCGCCCCAAGCCCGATGCCTCATTGCCGCCGCCGTGCTAGTCTGTGTTCCTGGTAACCGCGGAGATCGTCGTTGAGCGCCACGCCACCCGTCCGCCCAGAGATCCCACCTGACGCAACGCCCACTGCGCAGCTTCAGCTCGCGCAGGCGCTGCAGCGTGCCCGGTGGTCGATCGGCTGGGAACGGGCATGGCCGTCGCTGGCACGCATGCTGTGCATTGTCGGCCTGTTTCTCATAGCCTCCTGGGCGGGCCTCTGGCTGGTCCTGTCGCCGATTTCGCGCACTGTCGCGCTTGTATTGTTCGTCGTCGCGCTGATCGCAACATCGTATCCACTGCTTCGTTTCCGCTGGCCGAGCCGTGAGGAAGGCCTTGCCCGGCTTGATCGCGGCTCCGGCATCCGTCACCGCCCGGCCACCGCGCTCACCGACACTCTGGCTTCGCAGGATCCGCTCGCCCGCGCGCTCTGGCAGGCGCAGCGCGAGCGCACGCTGGCCTCGCTGAAACGCATTCGCGCCGGCCTGCCGTCGCCGCGGCTGCCGCTGCACGATCCATGGGCGCTGCGGGCGCTGGTGCTCGTGCTGCTGGTCGCCACCTGGTTCGCCGCGTCGGGCGAGCGCGGCGCGCGCATCATGGCGGCATTCGACTGGAACGGTATCATCGCGCCGTCCAATGTCCGCGTCGATGCCTGGGTCAATCCACCGCCTTACACAGCGAAACCGCCGATCATCCTTTCGGCCGCCAACAAGGATGCGACCAGCGAGGCCGCGATGGCGGTGCCGTCGGGCTCCACGCTGATCGTGCGCTCCAGCGGAGGCGCGCTCGATGTCGTGCTCAGCGGCGGCGTTGCGGAAGTCGCACCCGCGGGGGATGCGCCGGCCGGCACCTACGAGAAGCACTACACGATCACCGGCGACGGCACCGCACAGGTGCGCGTGCCTACGGGCCAGCCGGTGTGGAAATTCACGGCCACCGGCGATCGTGCGCCGACCATCGCCCTCGCCAAGGACCCGGAACGTCAGGCGCGCGGCTCGCTGCTGCTCGCCTACAAGCTCGAGGACGATTACGGCGTCACCGAAGCCCATGCGCAATTCGCCCCAAAGCCGGGCGACGGCAAGGGCGCAAAGCCGCGTCCGTTGTTCGATCCGCCGTCGTTCTCGCTGGTGCTGCCCAATGCGCGCACCCGCAACGGCATCGGCCAGACGGTGAAGGATCTGTCCGAAGACCCCTATGCCGGTGCCGAGATGATGCTGACGCTCACCGCCAAGGACGAGTCCGGCAATGAGGGCCGGAGCGAGGCTGTCGCGACGCGTCTGCCGGAGCGCCTGTTCACCAAGCCGCTGCCGCGCGCACTGATCGAGCAGCGGCGCAATCTCGCGCTCGATGCAAATTACAAAGATCAGGTTGTCTTCGCGCTGGAAGCTCTGCTGATCGCGCCGGAGGCTTTTACTCCGGAGGCCGGGCACTATCTCGGCTTGCGCAGCGTTCTGGTCCAGGCACAGCGCGCCCGTACCGATGCCGCGCTGAAGGAGCTCGTCGCCAGCCTGTGGTCGCTCGCTGTCACCATTGAAGACGGCGACATCACTGATGTCGACAAGGCGCTGCGCGCTGCGCAGGACGCCCTCAAGCAGGCGCTGGAGCGCGGCGCCAGCGACGAGGAGATCAAGAAGCTCACCGAGAATCTGCGCGCGGCGCTGGACAAGTTCCTCAAGCAGCTTGCCGAGCAGATGCGGCAGAATCCGCAGCAGCTCGCACGCCCGCTCGACAAGAACACCAAAGTGATGCGGCAGCAGGATCTCAACAACATGATCGAGCGCATGGAGCGTCTGTCGCGCTCCGGCGACAAGGATGCTGCACGGCAATTGCTCGAACAGATGCAGCAGATGCTGGAAAACCTGCAGATGGCGCAGCCCGGCCAGGGCGGCGACGACGAGATGCAGCAGTCGATGAACGAACTCAACGACATGATCCGCAAGCAGCAGCAGCTTCGCGACAAGACCTTCAAGGAAGGCCAGGACCAGCGCGGCGAACGCCGCCGCGGGCAGCGCGGCGACAAGAGCATGGGCGATCTGCAGCAGGATCAGCAGAGCCTGCGCGATCGCCTCAAGAAGCTGCAGGAGCAGCTCGCACGCCAAGGCATGGGCCAGGGGCAGAAGGGACAGAAAGGCCAGCAGGGGCAACAGGGACAACAAGGTCAGGGACAGCAGGGCCAGTCTGGCGATCAGGATGGCGATGACGGCGACGGACTTGGCGATGCCGATGGCGCGATGGGCGATGCCGGCGGCCAGCTCGGAGAGGGCGATGCCGACGGCGCCGTGGGCTCACAGGGCCGCGCGCTCGAAGCGCTTCGCAAAGGCGCGCAAAGTCTCGCCCAGCAGATGCAGCCGGGTGAGGGCGAAGGCGGGCAGGATGGTCCCGGCAACAATCCCGGCCGCCAGCAGGGCGCGGCGCGCAACAGCGATCCGCTCGGCCGCCCGCTGCGTGGCCGCGATCTCGGCGACGACCTCTCGGTGAAAATCCCCGGTGAAATCGACGTGCAGCGCGTGCGCCGCATTCTGGAAGAACTGCGCCGACGGTTAGGCGACACCACACGCCCGCAGCTCGAACTCGATTACATCGAGCGTCTGTTGAAGGATTATTGAGGGCAGCGGCTTTGGAGCGGAAGTCTATCCGTTCACGATCGCCAGAATGTCCGCGCCATAGTGCTCCAGCTTCTTGTCGCCGATGCCGGCGATCTCGCGGAGTTGGCTCAGCGTGGTCGGATGTTCGCTCGCGATCCCGTCGATGGTCGCATCATGCAACACGACATAAGCGGGCACATTGCGTTCGCGCGCGACACCGGCGCGCCAGCTACGCAGGCGTGACACGAGATCGGCATTGGCGTTGTCCCCTCGCGGCGCCGCCAGTTCGCCGCGGCGCGAGTTCTTACGCGGCGTCCGGACACGGCCGGTCTCCTCGCGGAACATCAACTCGACCTCGCCGCGCAAAACACCGCGCGCGTCTTCGGTCAGCTTCAGCGCGTTGAAATTCTCTGCATCGGCATAGAGAAAACCGCGCGCCACCAATTGCCGCATCACGGCGCGCCATTGCTTCTCATTGAGCTCCGGGCCGATGGCGAAGACCGATAGCTTGTCATGGCCGAATTGCTTCACCTTGTCGGTCAACCGTCCGATGAGCACATCGATGAGATGCATCGCGCCAAAACGCTGGCCGGTGCGATAGGCGCAGGACAACAGTTTCTGCGCAGCGACCGAGCCGTTCCAGACTTTCGGCGGCGAGACGCAGTTGTCGCAATTGCCGCAACTGGTGCCGGCAGTTTCTTCTCCAAAATAGCGCAGCAGCCGGCCGCGCCGGCAATCGATGGTCTCGGCGAGGCCGACCAGCGCATCCAGTTTGCCGATGGAGACACGCTTGAAGGTGTCCGAACCGCTGGACTCGTCGATCATACGGCGTTGCTGCACGATGTCCTGCAAGCCATAAGCCATCCACGCCGTCGACGGCTTGCCGTCGCGCCCGGCGCGGCCGGTCTCCTGATAATAGGCCTCGACGCTTTTCGGCAGATCGAGATGGCAGACGAAGCGCACGTCCGGCTTGTCGATGCCCATGCCGAAGGCGACGGTGGCGACGATGACCACGCCGTCCTCGTTGATGAAGCGGTCCTGATTGGTCTCGCGGGTGCGCGCATCCAGCCCGGCATGATAGGGCAGCGCGCGGATGCCAGCTTTGTTCAGCGCTTCCGCCGTGTCCTCGACCTTCGCGCGCGACAGGCAATAGACGACGCCGGCATCGTTCGGATGCCGCTCGTTGATGAAGGCCTGCAATTGCTTCTGCGAATTCGTCTTGTCGACAATCTCGTATTTGATGTTGGGCCGGTCGAACGAGGAGACGAAGCGCGGTGCGTCGGTGAGGCCGAGGCGCTGAGCGATCTCCTCGCGGGTGAGATCGTCGGCGGTCGCGGTCAGCGCGATCCGCGGAATCTGCGGGAAGCGCTCGGCGATAACGGATAGGCCGATATATTCCGGGCGGAAGTCATGCCCCCATTGCGACACGCAATGCGCCTCGTCGATGGCGAACAGAGCGATGTCGGCCTGTTCCAGCATCGCAAGGCAGCGCGGCGTCACGAGGCGTTCGGGGGCCACATAAAGCAGATCGAGATCGCCGGCACGCAGCCGCCGCTCCACTTCGTTGGCTTCGTCCCACGACAGCGTGGAATTGAGCACCGCCGCATTGACGCCGAGTTCGAGCAGGCCTGCGACCTGATCACGCATCAGGGCGATCAGCGGCGACACCACAATGCCGCAGCCTTCGCGCAGCAGGGAAGGGAGCTGGTAACATAGGGATTTGCCGCCGCCGGTGGGCATCAGCACGAGACAATTACCGCCATCGGTGACATGGCGGACGATCTTCTCCTGCTCGCCGCGGAAACCGGGCAGGCCGAACACCGCATGCAGCCGCGCCAGCGCATCGGCGCCGAGTGCGTCGGGCGAGGCGGCGGACTGGCGCGCAATACCGGGAACGGACATGGCGGTGGTCTATTCCTGATTCGGTGGCAGGGTATATCCTGGGGAATGGTTTCATTCCCTTGGGAACGCGGCACTTCGCCTTGATCACGCCGCTTTACCCCTGTGAATGCAAGTTCTATGACATGGGAGACGCGCGAGCACGCCGGCCGCGCTGCAACCGGGCAAAAAGAAAAGCCGTATGCCATTCATTTTGCGCCTGTTTTCCTGGCTTCTGAACCGCAAGCCGCGGCCTCGCATCCGCTGGCAGGCGGCGAACGAGAATGCTGCGCGGAAAAATCGCCGCCGTTTCGGGAAGGGGCCGAAGACGGCGGTGCTGGCGCATGTGATCGCGCACAAGCCGCCGGTTGAGTTGCTGGGCCGATTGCCTGCGGTGGAATTCTGGAATCTGTCCGATCCGAAGCGCGTGGCGCTGCTGTATCTGCAGCATGGCCGCAGGCTGCGCCTGCCGGCACCGAAGGCGCTGATGGACGATGCCGTGAAGCGCGCGCGTGCAGCTGAATAGAGCCGCTCTCGATCGCTGCTCTTGACGCCGGATGCCTGACCGGGAATGGTCGCGGCGTTTTTCTGCTCCAGCAATGAAAGAGCTCCGCATGATCAAGCGTCTCGGCCCCGGCAAGCGTCTCAGCCAGGCTTCCATCCACGGCAACACTGTCTATCTCGCCGGCCAGGTGCCCGATGATTACAGCGGCGACGTCAAGGCGCAGACCAGGCAGGTGCTCGACAAGATCGATGCGCTGCTCAAGGAAGCCGGCACCGACAAGAACAACATTCTCAGCGCCACCGTCTGGCTGCCGAACATCGGCGATCGCGATGCCATGAACACGGTCTGGGACGCCTGGGTGCCGGAAGTCGGCCCGGCGCGCGCCTGCGTCGAGTCGAAGCTCGCCGATCCGGCCATCCTGGTCGAGATCGCCTGCATCGCAGCGATCCCGTAAATCATGCTGCCTGTTGCCATTGCGGTCGCCCCCAACGGCGGCCGCAAGGTCAAGGCCGATCATCCCGCCGTTCCGCTGACCGCAGCGGAACTGGCGGCGACTGCTGCGCACTGCCTGGATGCCGGCGCGGCGATGATCCACGCCCATGTCCGCAATACCGATGGCAGCCATCTGCTCGATGCCGATGCCTATCGCGATGCCATCGCTGCGATCCGCAGGGCGGTTGGCGACAGACTCGTCATTCAGATCACCTCGGAAGCACTCGGCAGATACACACCTGCGCAGCAACGCGCGGTCGTGCAGGCGGTGAAGCCGGAAGCGGTGTCGCTGGCGCTGCGTGAACTGGTGCCGGATGCGAGCGAGGAAACGGCATTTTTCGATTTGCTCGGCTGGATGAAACGCGAAGGCGTGACGCCGCAGATCATTCTCTATGACGCAGATGACGCTGTCCGGCTCGCGGAATTACAGAAGCGTGGATTGATCCCTTTCGCGCGGCTGCCGGTGCTGTATGTGCTCGGGCGCTATACGGCAGGACAGACGTCGAGCCCGGCGGATCTGTTGCCTTTTGTCGCACCGGACGCGCCCAAATTCGCCCAATGGAGCGTCTGCGCCTTCGGCGCGCAGGAGATCGCATGCGTGACCGCCGGTGCCTTGCTCGGCGGCCATATACGCGTCGGCTTTGAGAACAATGAGCTGCTGCCGGATGGCGCGCGCGCCAAAGGCAATCAGGATCTGGTCGCCGCCGCGCGCAGCGCCATCGCGACGGTAGGACTGAAGGTCGCAACTGCCGACCAACTACGCGCCGCCACCGCGGATTGAGCTGCGGAGCGGCTTCGTGACGGTCGTGTGACGGCTGCGCGCAGGTCGGTTGCGGCCCCGGTCTGCGCTCACCGCGCGTCACAGATTGGTTGTATTCGTCAGCAATCCGGTTATGTGAGCAACATGGCGCGCGAAATCATATTGGCTGCGGGAGGCATCGTCATACGGCGTGAAGCCACGCCGCTTTTTGCGGTTGTGTGCATGCGCAAGCGTGGTGATTGGGTGCTGCCGAAGGGCAAGCTCGACGACGGCGAAACCCCGCTCGATGCTGCCCAGCGCGAGGTGCTGGAAGAGACCGGGCACGCTGCGTCAGTGCAGCAATATCTGGGCACGCTGGCCTACCCGCTGGGCGAAGAACGCACCAAGGTCGTGCATTTCTGGCATATGGAAGCCGACGGAAGGCCGCCGCGCAAATTGATGAAGGATATCGCCGAGGTCGCCTGGCTGCCGCTCGATCAGGCGCTGAAACGGCTGACCCGGCATCACGAACATGCGTTCCTCGCGCATGTCGGCCCGATGGCGCTGGCAGCGACGCATGAGGCTGCGGCCTTTACCGAAACATCGCCGCAGATCGTCGAACCGGCGCCGGTGCCTGGAGTGCCACCGATCCCCGTCGCACCTTCGCCCGAGGGTTGGTTCGCCAAACTTCGTCACTGGCTGAATGGCGGCGGGGGCCCCGTCAGTTTCCGCGAATGATCACGACACACCCGCCGAGGCCCTTATAGGTCTCGTAACCGGGCGTGGCATGGAAGGCGACTAGGTTACCGGCGGTCCTTGCCAATATTGCGATCTGCGCTGCACCGAAATTACGGGATAATGCACAATCGGCGGTGCTCCGGGCTGCTTCGCGCCGCGGTCGTGATGGGAAGCGTTGCGACTGTATTAACCATCTTGTTCACGATCTGCGAGTGGCTGCGCCGGAACAACGAGATATCAACTACATGCAGGCACGACCATCGTATCACTACCGTGACGGAATGACGGCTCGCCATGCCCGTGCTCGACGACCATCTCGACAATCTTACCAGCGATCCCTTGGGCGCCACTACATCCGAACTGTCCGAAGAGCTGATCTTTCTGATCGCCTCGGCGACGACGGACGACCAGCGCAAGCGCGCCACCGAACTGTTTCGTTACTTCAGCCGCCAGCTGGAGGAAGAAGCCTATCGGCGCGGGCGAGAGAGCGTCGCGCCGCGTCAATTGTCGCTGCCGGCGCCGCCGCCGCTTGCGCTCGAAGCGCCCGCAATTCAGCCGACCGAGCAAGCCTCCGACGAAGCGCAAAGTTGTTTGATTCCGCAGGTACGCTGGTTGCGTTGAAGCGGAGAAACGACGAGCGCATGGTCGTTATCCATTAGCTTAACCATTCGCTGGCCAAATGTACGTCTGTGATTCGTGCGTGTCCCTTTGTGCAGAGCGGTTGTCCAGTGAGCGTAGTCATTCCTTTTCCGAAGTGTACGGCCCCTGTGAACGATGTGGCCGATGAGTGTGAGATCGATATTTTCAGTGCCGTCGATTTGGCGATCCGCGATCTCCGCGAAATTTCCGAAATCGCCAATGAAGTCGGCCGCGCCCGTGCGCGCGAATGCCTGGCGATGCTGGAAAACGCCTATGCGACGGCTCTGGAAGCCTGAGCCTGACATCACTAACTAGGGGGAAGCGGAGTTGCGGCGACTGCCATGGACTCCGCAAGATCGCGCCGTTATATGCGGCGTCTTCCCCTTATTTGTATATCAGGTTCATTCATGACGACCACCGACACCGCTGCACCCGTTTCCCAGCCGTTTCAGGCCGAAGTCGCCGAATTGCTGAATCTGATGGTTCACTCGGTCTATTCCGAGACCGACATCTTTCTGCGCGAACTGATCTCCAATGCATCCGATGCCTGCGACAAGCTGCGCTATGAGGCGATCGCCAATCCGCAACTGGTCCCTGAAGGTCAGTCGCAGAGCATCACCATCGTTCCGGATAAAGCAGCGAACACGCTGACCATCGTCGATACCGGTATCGGCATGGATCGCCAGGAACTGATCGACAATCTCGGCACCATCGCCAAGTCCGGTACCAAGTCGTTCCTGTCACGCCTCACCGAGGCCAAGGACGGTATCGGCCTGATCGGTCAGTTCGGTGTCGGCTTCTATGCCGCTTTCATGGTGGCGGAGAAGATTGTTGTGACCAGCCGTCGCGCCGGCACGCATGATGCCTTCACTTGGACGTCCACCGGCGGCGCCGGCTTCGAGATCGCGCAGCTCAATGACGGAATGAGTGTGCCCGCCGGCACCTCGATCGAATTGCAACTCAAGGACGATGCTAAGAAATACCTTGAAAGCTGGGAGATCGAGCGGATCGTCACCGCCTATTCGGACAACATCCAGTTTCCGATCATGCTCAAGGACGGTGATGCCGAGCCGAAGCAGATCAACTCGGCGAGCGCGCTGTGGCAGCGCTCCAAGTCGGAGCTGACGCCGGAAGACTACAGCAAGGCGTACCAGTCCATCGCCCACGCCTATGACGAGCCGGCGATGACGCTGCATTATCGCGCCGAAGGCCGTTACTCCTATGCCGTGCTGTTGTTCGCGCCGTCCAGCAAGCCGTTCGACCTGTTCGAGCCCGAGCGCAAGGGCCGCGTCAAACTCTATGTCCGCCGCGTCTTCATCACCGACGATGCCGATATGCTCCCGTCCTATCTGCGCTTCATCCGCGGCGTCATCGATGCCGAGGATCTGCCGCTGAACCTGTCGCGCGAGATGCTGCAGAACAATCCGCAGCTTGCCCAGATCAAGAAGGCGGTGGCGACGCGCGTGATCGGCGAATTCGAAACCCTTGCCGAGAAGGACAACGAGACCTTCACCAAGATCTGGGACGCGTTCGGTCCGGTGCTGAAAGAGGGCATCTATGAGGACTTCGAGCGTCGCGAAAAGCTGCTGGCGCTGTCGCGCTTCACCACCACGGCTGGCGAGAAGCGGACGCTGAAACAGTATGTCGCCGATCTGAAGGAGAACCAGACCGAGATCTATTATCTCGCCGGCGACAGCCTGGAGCGCCTCAAATCGAATCCGAAGCTCGAAGCCGCCAAGTCGCGCGGCATCGAAGTGCTGCTGCTGTCTGATGCTGTGGATGCGTTCTGGACCTCAGCGCCGCTCGAGTATGAAAGCAAGCCACTGAAGTCGCTCAGTCAAGGTGAGGTCAATCTCGACCTGATCCCGCGAGTGGACGAAGACGCCAAGGACGAAGCGAGGGCGGCCGCGGCCGACGAGGCCTCGACCATCGCCGTGATCAAGGAGGCGCTGGGAGAGCGCGTCTCCGATGTGAAGGCGTCGACGCGCCTCACGACCTCGGCCTCGTGTCTCGTCGCCGGTGGCCGCGGCCCCGACCGCGAGCTTGAACGCATGCTGGCGATGCAGAACCGCGGTAGTGTCACCAAGCCGATCCTCGAAATCAATCTGCGCCACCCCTTGGTGACGAAGATCGCAGGCGCCGACAAGGCAGCGGGCGGCGAGGCGTCGGATATCGCCTTCCTGCTGCTGGAGCAGGCGCAGATCCTCGATGGCGAATTGCCGGAAGATCCGGCGGCTTTCGCCGCGCGGCTGAACCGACTGGTGTTGCGCGGGCTGTAATCGCGATGTCGTAGCCCGGGCGGAGCGCAGCGTCACCCGGGAACCGGCGTCTCAGTTTTTTCGACATCCCCGGATTACGCTGCGCTCTATCCGAGCTACAGGAGGATTTCCCATGAGCGCAGTGTTCGAAAAGCTGATCGGCAAATATGCCGAGCGTGGGGAGTTCGAGCGGCTGAAGCAATATCAAGCCGACCGCCTCGCCTGGATCGAGAGCATCCGCAACGGTACCTATGAGAAGATGCATCTGGTCGAAGATAACGATCCGGTGCCGCTGATCGCCGAGATCGAGCGCGAACTCGCTTGTATCGAGGCGGCGCTGAAGAAGCAGAACTGAGCGACGCGCCGCGGCATGGTGAAACGAACGCTGACAATCATGGTTAGCGAGCGGTAAAATCCTCAGACTCCTTTAATCGTTGTACGCGATTGTCCAGTCGGGAATCACCGGGCTGGGTCATATATTGTCATGAAGAAGTTGCTGGTCGTCGCTGTTGTGTCGCTGCTGGCTGCCGTTGGTGCAGCACATGCCGCAGACCTGCCGCGCCGTCCGGTTCCGCAACAAGTCTGGAACTGGACCGGCCTCTATCTCGGTGCCCATATCGGTGCCGGCTGGGGGCAGTCGAACTTCGACGATGGCGAGGGGCCGGTGCTCTATGGCAGTGACGTGCGCACGCCAGCGATCCGCGGCGGCGGGCAGTTCGGCTACAACTGGCAGATGCCCGCCAGTTCATGGGTGGTCGGTGCGGAAGCCGAGTTCAGTGCGCTCGGCGCCGATGGTAGCGGCACTTGTTTTGCGACCTCGAGTTTCATTGTCTCCGCCAATTGCCGCGTGCGGCAGGAGGCGATGGCGATTGTCACCGGTCGCATCGGCTATGCCGTGGGTCCGAGCGGTCGCACGCTCGTCTATGTCAAAGGCGGCGGTGCATGGTTGCGGGAGCACATCAGCTTCAGCACGCATGACCAAATCCTGTCGACGCGTCATGATCGGTTTGGCTGGATCGTCGGTGCCGGTCTCGAGCAGGCAATCACGCCGGCCTGGTCGTTCAAACTCGACTACGACTATGCGGATTTCGGCAAGATGGCCGTCGCAGCGCCGGCCACTCGCGAGTTGGTGCTGCCCAACTACGTCCCGCTCTTGGGAGGCCCCGCACAGGTCAGCCAGACCATGCAGAGCATCAAGCTCGGTCTCAATCTGAAACTGGGCGCCGATGCCGGCGCGCGTTGGGATGCCGTGCCGGCGAGTCCGCTTGGCGTGCCGGTGAAGGCGATGGCGGCGCAACTGCCCGCCGGTACCGAGATCGAGATTGGCGGACGGATCTGGTATTCTTTCGGCCGCTTCCAGAAAGATCTCGGCGCCATGTGGTCGCCGCTCATCCAGGACCCGTTATCGTCGCGTCTGACCTATACGAGCGAGACGGCATCGGGCGAAGTCTTCGGCCGTATCGATACCGCGTCGAATGTCGTGATCAAGGGTATCGTCGGCGGCGGTGCGCTCTCCCGCGGCAAGATGCGTGACGAGGACTGGCTGATCAATGACGGCTGGGTGCCCTATTCCAACACGCTGTCAGATCCGGTTCATGGCAGCATCACCTATGTCACCGGTGATCTCGGTTATGACATCGTCCGCGATGGCGCCGCCAAGTTCAGCGCGTTCATCGGCTACAATTATCTGCGTGATGACAAGACCGCGATGGGCTGTGTACAGCTTGCCGGCGGCAATCCTTTCAGCACGTGCCTGACGCCTATTCCGAGCACGACGGCAGGGATTAGCGAGAAGAATGACTGGCATTCGCTGCGCATCGGCATCAATGGCGTGATGGCGCTGACCGAACGATTGCAGCTCACTGCGGATGCTGCCTACCTGCCTTACGTGCGGTTCTACGGGGTAGACAATCACATGCAGCGGGTGACGCCGTTGCTGTCGCCCGAATTCGGCACGGGGCAAGGTGCTCAGCTCGAAGCCATTTTGTCTTACACGATCACGCCGTCTTTCAGCGTCGGCGCCGGCGGCCGCTATTGGGCCATGTGGGCTACGGGCACCGATGCCTATACCAATTTCTCCGGCTCCGGCTCTTATAAGTCGGTGCCGGTGCGTAACGAACGTTTCGGCGGGTTCTTGCAGGCATCCTATACGTTCGACAGCGCCCGATGACACTTTGGTGATGCATACCGCATCATCCGAAAGTCACACTCGCCAGTTGCAATCATCTCCCATACTGTGCCGCCCATAAAAATCCTGGGAGGCACTTATGAAACTTGGACTGACGTCCGCTGCCGCACTTTGCGGTCTTTTCCTCGCCACATCGACGCTGACGCCCGCCGCCGCGCAAGGCGTCAAGATCGGCATCCTCAACGATCAGTCCGGCGTTTATGCCGACTACGGTGGCAAGGGCTCGATTGAAGCCGCCAGGATGGCGATCGAGGATTTTGGCGGCGAAGTCCTTGGCCACAAGATCGAGATGGTCACCGCCGACCACCAGAACAAGCCCGATCTCGCAGTCACCATCGCCCGCCGCTGGTATGACGTCGAAAACGTCGACATGATCACCGAACTCACCACTTCCTCGGTGGCACTGGCGGTGCAGGAGCTGTCGGCGCAGGCCAAGAAGATCGATATCGTGGTCGGTGCCGCGACCTCGCGCATCACCGGCGATGCTTGTGTGGCCTATGGTTTCCACTGGTCGTTCGACACCCGCGCGCTCGGCGTCGGCACCGGCGGCGCGCTGACCGAAAATGGCGGCGATACCTGGTTCTTCCTCACCGCCGACTACGCCTTCGGCTATTCGCTGGAGAAGGACACCGGCGATATCGTGAAGTCGAAGGGTGGCAAGGTGCTTGGTGCTGTCCGCCATCCGCTGAATTCGTCGGACTTCTCGTCGTTCCTGCTGCAGGCGCAGGCATCGAAGGCCAAGGTCATCGGCCTTGCCAATGCCGGCCTCGACACCACCAATGCCGTGAAGCAGGCGGCTGAATTCGGTATCGTCTCCGGCGGTCAGAAATTGGCTGGCCTGCTGATGACGCTGGCGGAAGTGCACGGCCTCGGCCTGCAGGCGGCGCAGGGCCTGGTGCTGACTGAAAGCTTCTACTGGGATCGCGACGACAAATCGCGCGCATTCGCCGAGCGCTATTTCAAACGCACCCAGCGCATGCCCAGCATGATCCAGGCCGGTACCTATTCGTCGACCCTCTCTTATCTGAAGGCGGTAAAAGCTGCAGGCACCAAGGATTCCGAAGCGGTCGCCAAGAAGTTAAAGGAGCTTCCGGTGGACGACGCCTTTGCCCAGGGCGGCAAGGTGCAGGCCAATGGCCGCATGGTGAAGGACCTTTATTTGTTCGAGGTGAAGAAGCCTTCGGAATCGAAGAAGCCGTGGGACTACTACAAGCAGCTCGCCGTGGTGCCTGGCGACAAGGCCTATCCGACAGCCAAGGACAGCGGCTGCCCGCTGACGAAGTAAAGAGGGCTCTGCTCCGTACCTCTCTCCGCACGAGACGCGGGGAGAGGTTAAGCGTGCTCTCACAGTGACGGAGCTAATACCCTGTCATTTCCAGATAGCCGGCGCCGCCATGGGTGCCGCTGAAAAGCACCGGCCCTTCCCAATAGGCAAAGCTCGTCGCCATCCAGCTCTGCGCATTGAGCGGCGTCGTTTCGATCCGCAACCCGCGTGACGCGATGGAGATGCGCCATGCCGTCGGAATCTTGCGGCTTGCGACATCCGTTACGGCCGTCGGCGTCATTGCGATTGCGTCGGGCGTCAACTGTTCCGACTTGCCATCCGCCGAGATCCAGTTGCCCGCAAAATAGTGGCTGCCGTCCTTCTGCCGAAGCCGGAACAGCATCAGCTTCTCGTCCCCCGGCAAGTGTAGCGAGAACCAGTCCCAGCCGGTTTGGTCCGAGGCCAGCGGCTGGCTCGAAAATTCGCGGTCCATCCAGGCACGACCGGTGACGGGGATGTCCTTGCCATCGACGGTCAGTTCGCCTGACGCCGTGAAGTAGGGCTGGCTGTAGTAGTAGGACGCCTGGCCGCGTTCGGACTTGCGGCTGTAACCGGCATCGCCTTGCAGCACGAGCGGCCGCGGGGCATCGAGGCGAAACCGGTAGCTGAAGTTCTTCGCGGATGCCGCGACATCAAGCGGCGCCACGTTCATGTCCGAAAAGCCGTCGAGCCCGCGCATTTCCCATGCATCGATCCATGCACGGAACGGCGTGGCGGTTACGCCAGCCTGCCCTATACCGCCACGAGCGAAAGTTTCCGCCGAATGATGCGTCGTCGCCGATGTCACTGCGGCATGGCCCATCCAGATCTGCGGCGTGGCCCAGCCGCTGTCCTGTGCGCCCGGCGCCATCGCTTGCCGGAACAGCGTCCATTGTACGCCATAGGCATTGCCCGAGGCATCGGCGAGATTGGCGGTGAGATACCACCATTCGATGCGGAAGCCGGGATGCGGGCCGTGATCGGCCGGGAAGGTCAGCGTGCGACCGGGTACTACGGGCGCAAAATCCCCGGAATCGCGGCCAAGGCCGGCAAAGCCCTGTGCCATGGCGCGCGGAGCCGTGAGGCTCATCAGCGCGAGGCCACCCGCAAAACTCCGTCGTGTCAGCCTAGCGCTCATTGGCGAACACCTGCACCAGTTCGACAGGCTGCATACGCAGCAGCCGCAGGATCGGCAGCAGCGATGCCAGCAGCGCCGCCAGCATGGCGACGCCGAGCAGTTCGGCCAGTTGCAGCGGGAACACGTAGAACGGCAGGCGCCAGCCAAACGCCTTCACATTGACGATGGCGATCAGGCACCAGGCGACCAGCAATCCCAATGGCAGCGCCAGCAGCGAAGTGATCAATGCCATGCACATGGTCTTGAGCAGCTCGATCCCTGCGAGCTGCCGCCGCGTCAGGCCGATGGCCCAGAGCGGTGCCAGTTGCGGCAATCGCGCATTGCTCAGCGTCAGCAGGCTGGTGAGCAACGCCACGCCGGCAACGCCGAGCGTGAAAGCGTTGAGCGCCGATGTGACGGCGAAGGTGCGGTTGAAAATGCCGAGCGATTCCTTCTTCACGCTCGCCTGATCGGCGAGATTGCGGCCGTCGAGGCCGAAGCGTGCGCGGATGGTGCCGATCAAGGCTGATACACTCTCGGGGGCGACGCGCAGGCCCATGCGGGTCTGCGAACTGCCGGGAAAATGTTTAAGCAGCGCATCGACATTGACGGCAAGCTGTCCTTTCGGATTGCCGTAATCGGCATAGACGGCGACGACCTGCATGGTCCAGGGTCCGCTCGGCGTTGGCACGGCGATGCTCTGGCCCGTGGCAAGCTTCATTCGTCGTGACAGTTGTTCGCTGATCAATGCGCCATCACCGGCGCGGAGGCGATCCCATGCATCGCGGGTCGCTTCAAGTAATGGCCAGTGGTCCCTGAACGTCGAATGGTCGGGAAGACCGTTGATCTCGACCGGCGCATGATCGAGCTGAACTTCGGCACGGCTGCCGGGCAACACGGCTTGGACCTCGGACCGCTGCGCGAGCCATGCTTTGATTTCGCGTGCCTGCGTATCGCTGGCGGCATTGAGATAGATTTCGGACGATAATCGTCCGTCGAGCCAGCCGGTGAAGGTGCGGCTGAAACTCCCGACCATGGTGCCGACGCCGACATTCACCGCCAGCGCGAGCAGCAAGGCCATCAGCCCCAGCGACAGGCCGGAGAGCTGCAGCCGGCTGTCGGCCCAGAACCAGGTCAGGATCGGTCGCCGTGTGCTGCGTTCGCCGGCTGCCAGCATAAGGCCGAGCAGGACGGGGAGGGCCAGTGCTGCCCCGAGTAGCAATGCAGCGAGAACTGTGAAACCAGCGATCAGGGAATCGCCGAACCAGAGCACCAGCGCCGCCGCGGCGAAGACGAGCGCCGCGCCGATGCCCTGCAATCGCAGCCAGCGGTGCTGGGCCTGCTGCCAGGCATAAGGCTGCGCGGTGGCGAGCAATGGCAGGCGCACCGCCTTGAGCAGGCTCGACGTCGCTGCCAGCAACGCGCCGATCACCGAGATGGCGAGGCCGGCCAGCCACCATTCCGGTTTCAGCGTGAGCTGGCCGGGGATCTGCGCGCCATAGAGTCCACGCAGGCTGGCGGCGACATCGGGCAACAGTGACGCGGCGATGACGTAGCCGCAGACGAGGCCGATGATGCCGGCGACCAGCGCGATGCTGACGAGTTCGAGGATGAGTACGCCATTGAGCTGCCGCGCCGAGACGCCACAGGCGCGCAACGTGCGCAGCATCGGCAGGCGCTGTTCGAAGCCGAGGCCGATGGCGGAATTGACGATGAACAGGCCGACGAAGAAGGACAGCAGGCCGAAGGCCGTGAGGTTGAGATGGAAACTGTCGGTGAGACGCTCGAGGTCGGTCTCGCTTTCGGGCTGGACGAGGCGAAGCTGTTGGCCTGTGACGCTCTCCAGCTCGGCGCGCGGGCCTTTAGCCTTACCGATTAGGAGACGTGTGACCTGATCCGGCATTGCCAGTAGCGTTTGCGCGATACCGATGTCGACCACGACGACGCCCGGTGCCAAAGCGGGCTGCAGTTTCAGCGGTGGCAGCCTGCGGCCATTGCCGAGCGTCGGCGTTGCACCTTCGCGCAAACCGAGTTCGGTCAACGTCTCGCGCGAAATCAAGGTCTGGCCGGGCGGTGCGATGAAGGCCTGCGCACCGGATGTGCCGATCTCGGCGGCGGCGCTGGCTTCCGGCGGCATGGTTACCGGCTCGATGCCGAGCAGGCGCACCGAGCGTCCTTCGATCGGCACGCGTGCTTCGAGTACCGGGGACACCGGCCAACCTGCGCGGCGGAGGTCGACGAACAATTGCTGCGGGAACGCGCCCCCACTCGGAGATACCAGCATCGGCGTGCGCGTTCCGCCAAACGCGGCTGCGGCGCGGTCATAGCTGGTGCGGGCCTGCTGGTTCAGCGCCTGCACGCCGCTCCACAGCGCGGTGGCGGCGATCAGGCCGATCATCAGCGTGGCGAATTGCAGCGGATGCCGGCGCCAGTGGCTGAGCAGCACGGCGAGGATCCACAGCGCGCGTCTCACGCGATCAATCCCGCATGGAGATGCACATGGCGATCCAGCATCGCGGCGAGGCGCTCGCTGTGGGTCACCATCAGGAAGCCGCAACCGCTGCGGGCGACGAGATCGCGCACGAGATGCATCACCTCATTGGCGGTGTCCTCGTCGAGATTGCCGGTGGGTTCGTCGGCGAGCAGCAGTGCTGGCTTCGACGCCAGTGCGCGGCCAATGGCAACGCGCTGCTGCTGGCCGCCCGAGAGCTGTTCCGGATAGCGCTTCAGCAGCGCGCCAAGGCCGAGCCGTTCGATCAGCTCGCTTTGCCAGATGGCATCATGCTGGCCGGCAATGCGCGATTGGAATGCGAGATTGTCGGCAACGGACAGCGACGAGATCAGATTGAACTGCTGGAAGACGAGACCGAGCCGATGTCGGCGAAGTGCGGCGCGGGCGCTGTCCTTCAATCCGGTGATCGAGATCTCGCCGAGCACGATGTCGCCGCCATCCGCTTCATCGAGGCCGGCGATCAGATGCAGCAGTGTGCTTTTGCCGCTGCCGCTTTCGCCGGTCAGTGCAACGCTTTCACCGGCGGCAACAGTCAGGTCGACGCCGCGGAGAACAGCGACGCTTTCCTGCGCGGAGCGATAGGATTTGGTGAGATGACGGACCGTGAGCATACGCGGCCATCCTAGCAAGAATGGCGTATCAGATCACGGTTTGAATGCATCGCTTATGCGATTGCAGCCTTCGGTTTCCGTTCTGACACCATAGCGAGCAACACCGTCGCCGCCATGAAACAGGCTGATGCGCCGAACACCCATTGCGGCATGGCCTGGTCCATGAACCAGCCGAACATGATCGGCGAGACAATGCCGCTGAAATTGAAGCCAGTGGAGACGATGCCGAAGGCGCGTCCCGCGGCGCCGGGCGGAGCTGCCTGCCGGACCAGCATGTCGCGCGACGGCGTGATCACGCCGCCGAGGAAGCCTGCAACCGTCATGGCGACGACGATGGCTGGTGCCGGCAGCGAGAACGCGGCGATGGCGCCGATGATGGCAGCATTGACAGTGAAGCACACCGCTGCGACGCGGCTGTGATGCACGGTGCGATCCGCCAGCCAGCCGCCGGCCAGCACGCCGATGGCGCTGGCGGCGAGGAACGAGGTCAGCGCGATATTGGCCGAGGACAACGTAATGCCATAGCCATTCATCAGCGCGACGATACCGAAACTGTTGATGCCGCTCTGCGACAGTGCCAGCAGCGTGAAGAACAGCGTCAGCATCATGATCGCGGGGGTCATCACGCTGACCTTCGGGGCATTACCCTCGGTGCCCCCGCTCTGCATCGCGCCCGCGTCGGGGATTCCGACCACGATCAGCATCAGCGCAATAGCGACGCCGATGCCGCCGGCGACGACCAGTGCACCCTGACCGCCGACCAGGGCCAGCAGCGCAACCATCATCGGGGGCGCCACCGCGCCGCCGACAAAGCCGGCAAAGGTGTGAATCGAGAAAGCACGGCCCATTTTCGACTCGTCCATATGGGCCGCGAGTATGGCGTAGTCGGCGGGATGGTAGACGCTGTTGGCGAGGCCGAGCAGGCCGGCGCAGACGATCAGCGCGGGGTAGCTGAGGAACAGGCCCAGTGCGACCAAAGCGCATCCGCCGAGCATGACGCCGAGGATCAGGATGATGCGCGCGCCGACGCGATCGACCAGAAAGCCGATCGGCGCCTGGGTCAGCCCGGAAACGACGGCGAAGGTGGTGAGGGCGAAGCCGAGATCGATATAGCTGACGCCGAGCCAGTCCTTAAGGAAGGGAAACAGCATCGGCAGCACGAAGATATGGAAATGGCTGACCCAATGCGCGATCGAGATCGCGGTCAGAGTCCGGTTGGCCGAAGCCTCCGGTGCGTGCGCTGTCGTGGCCGGAATATCGACCATTCTGGTTTCCACCCTCTAACGTGTTGTTCAAGGTCGAGAATTTCCTGCTATCCGTAGAGGGCGGACGGGTGCTTGTCCATGAACAGGGCAACATGCTGCCATTGCAGGCAGCGCAGGGGAGGGCGGACGCTGTCGCTTCCTCCCTCCGCGCAAGATCAAGGTGCGGGGGGAGGTTACCCCGGTTGATGCAGGTCAATGTTGGCTTCTGCCGACCGTCTATCCCGGTGATGCCGCGCAAAGTCGCGCGGTGCAGTCAAGCCCGGGGGAGACATGACACAGCAGATGGCCGCTTCGTCCTTCGTGCCTTGCACGACCGCATCCAGTCCTTCGGGCGGGTTCCTGTCCCGGCTCAATTTCAACGACCGCCGGCAGTTGATGGCGCTGGGCGAACGCTTGCCGCGCAGCGCCAATGAGGTCCTGTTCGCGCAAGGTGCCCCTGCCGCACGCTGTTTCAGTGTGATCGAGGGTGTTGTCTGTCTGTCGCGCGGCATTGGCGACAATCGGCGGCAGATCGTCGGCTTCGGGCTGCCGGGCGATGCGCTCGAGATCGCCGCGCAGCAGCGCCACGAAGTCTCGGCCACCGCCATCGGCCCGGCACTGGTCTGGGAAGTCGCGCGCGAGAGCTTTGCGCAGTTTGTCAGTCATCGGCCCTATGTGCTGCATGCGGTAATCGCCTCGGTCGCCACCGATCTTACCGATGCCCATGAGCAGATGTTCTCGCTCGGCCGCCGTCCGGCAGAAGAGAAGCTCGCGAGCTTCCTTGCCGAGTGGCGGGAGCGCCTGCGGCGTATCGGCAAGGATGTCGAGCCGCTGCCGATGCCAATGAGCCGCAGGGACATCGCCGACTATCTGGGCCTCACCGTGGAAACGGTCTGTCGCACCCTTGCCAAGCTGGAGCGCCGCGGTGCCATCGAGATCCTGCCAGGGAGGGTACGGCTGATCGCCGCGCCGGACGAACTACTGAGAGCTGGCGGATGAGGGCGCCGTCTTTGATTTCGATCAAGCCGCCGACGACGGCGATGTGGTTGTTGGAACTGTTCTTGGGAAAGACTCATCATGACGAGACCAGCTGACGGCGTAAGGTGGATGACGATCGGAGAGTCCGGACTCTCGATCCTCTGCTTTGCTACCATATTCCTCTCCATCATCGCTTCGGCGAAGGCTGAAGACGCGGCCTATGCGTTTCATGCTGCCGTATTCGGCGCTGCCGCCCTGGTATCCCTGTTTCTGATACTCAATCGTTATTTCGAGCGTGGCGAGCTGCCGCCGCAGGAAATTGACGGCCGGCCGAACTACAATCTCGGCCCGATCAAGTTCGCCGCGACGGCTTCGGTGTTCTGGGGCATTGCAGGCTTCCTTGTCGGTCTCCTGATTGCCATGCAGCTCGCCTGGCCGGCACTGAACTTCGATCTACCCTGGACCAGCTTTGGCCGCCTGCGGCCCCTGCACACGTCGGCAGTAATCTTCGCTTTTGGCGGCAATGTGCTGATCGCGACTTCGTTCTATGTGGTGCAGAAGACCTGCCGCGTTCGTCTCGCTGGCGATCTCGCGCCCTGGTTCGTCGTGCTTGGCTACAATCTCTTCATCGTCATCGCGGGTACCGGCTATCTGCTCGGCGTCACGCAGTCGAAGGAATATGCCGAGCCGGAATGGTATGCCGACCTGTGGCTCACCATCGTCTGGGTGACGTATCTGCTGGTGTTCCTGGCGACGCTGATGAAGCGA
Source organism: Tardiphaga sp. (assembly GCA_030147505.1). Classification (GTDB taxonomy): domain Bacteria; phylum Pseudomonadota; class Alphaproteobacteria; order Rhizobiales; family Xanthobacteraceae; genus Tardiphaga. The sequence continues at coordinate 22,706 of JASBVG010000123.1, read as the reverse complement.
AAGGAACCGCATATCTTCGTCGCCAACTGGTTCTATCTCGCCTTCATCATCACCATCGCAGTGCTGCATCTCGGCAACAACCCGGCGCTCCCCGTCTCGATCTTCGGCTCCAAGTCCTATGTCGCCTGGGCCGGCGTGCAGGATGCCATGTTCCAGTGGTGGTACGGCCACAATGCGGTGGGCTTCTTCCTCACCGCCGGCTTCCTCGCCATCATGTATTACTTCATCCCGAAGCGTGCCGAGCGGCCGGTCTATTCCTATCGCCTCTCCATCGTGCACTTCTGGGCGATCATCTTCCTCTATATCTGGGCCGGCCCGCATCACCTGCACTACACGGCGCTCCCTGACTGGACGCAGACACTGGGCATGACCTTCTCGATCATGCTGTGGATGCCCTCCTGGGGCGGCATGATCAACGGCCTGATGACCCTTTCGGGTGCGTGGGACAAGCTGCGCACGGATCCGGTGCTGCGCATGCTGGTGGTGTCGGTGGCGTTCTACGGCATGGCGACCTTCGAAGGCCCGCTGATGTCTATCAAGGTCGTCAATTCCCTCAGCCATTACACCGACTGGACCATCGGCCACGTGCATTCCGGCGCGCTCGGATGGGTCGGCTTCGTCTCCTTCGGCGCGCTGTATTGCCTGGTGCCGTGGCTGTGGAATCGCAAGGGCCTCTACAGCCTGAAATTGGTGGAATGGCACTTTTGGGTCGCGACGCTCGGCATCGTTCTCTACATCTCGGCGATGTGGGTCTCCGGCATCCTGCAGGGCTTGATGTGGCGTGCCTACACCTCGCTCGGCTTCCTCGAATATTCGTTCATCGAAAGCGTCGAGGCGATGCACCCCTTCTACATCATTCGTGCAGCAGGCGGCGGCCTGTTCCTGATCGGCGCGCTGATCATGGCCTGGAATCTGTGGATGACCGTGCGTGTCGGCGAGGAAGAATCCGGCGCCACGCTCGGCAGTTCCGTGCTGCAGCCGGCGGAGTGAGGATCACACCATGTCGTTCTGGGGCAGGCACCAAATCCTCGAGAAGAACTCGATCATCCTGATCGTGGGCATCATTCTCGTCATCGCGATCGGCGGCATCGTCGAGATCGCGCCGCTGTTCTATCTCAAGAGCACCATCGAGGCGGTGGAGGGCGTTCGTCCCTACACTCCGCTCGAACTCGCGGGTCGCAATGTCTATGTGCGCGAAGGCTGCTATCTCTGCCATTCGCAGATGGTGCGTCCGCTGCGCGACGAAGTGGAGCGCTACGGCCACTACTCGCTCGCGGCGGAGAGCATGTATGACCATCCGTTCCAGTGGGGGTCGAAGCGCACCGGGCCGGATCTCGCCCGCGTCGGGGGCAAGTATTCGGACGAATGGCATGTCGCTCATCTGATCAAGCCGCAGAATGTGGTGCCGCAGTCGGTGATGCCGGGCTACAGGTTCCTGGCAGACACGCCCGTCGATCCGCAAAGCGTCGTTGGCCATCTGCGCACCAATCGTGCAGTGGGGGTGCCCTATACGGACGATCAGATCGCCAATGCCGTCGCCGATCTCAAGGCGCAGGCCGATCCCGACAATGGCGATGTTGACGCGTTGACCAAGCGCTATCCGAAGGCCACGGCGCGCAATTTCGACGGCAAGCCAGGCTTGCCGACCGAGATGGATGCGCTTGTCGCTTACCTGCAGATGCTCGGCACGCTGGTCGATTTCAAACTCTACAACGACAAGGCCAACTTGCGCTGAGGACAGATCATGCGTGCCATTCTGACCACCCAGAATTTTGCCTCGAACTTTGTCCTCACCGTCTGGACACCGCTGTTCGTCGGAATCTTCTTGGCCATCGTCATCTACGCGCTGTGGCCGCGCAACAAGGCCACGTTCGACGCGGCGGCGCAGATGCCGCTGCGAGAGGATTGATGCCATCATGAGCCATCATCACGAAGAACTCGACCACGCCACCGGCAAGACCACGACAGGTCATTCCTGGGATGGCATCAAGGAGCTCAACACGCCGCTGCCGCGCTGGTGGGTGTGGACCTTCTATCTCACCATCCTCTGGTCCATCGGATACTGGGTCGTCTATCCCTCCTGGCCGCTGGTCTCGAGCTATGCAAAGGGTGTCATCGGTTACTCATCACGTGCGGATATCAGCGTCGAGCTCACCAGTCTCGACAAGATCCGCGGCGACAGGATGGCTGCGCTCAGCAATGCGTCGCTGCAGCAGATCGAAAAGGATCCGGCCTTGCTCGCGCTGGCTCTTGCCAAGGGTAAGACGGTGTTCGGCGACAATTGCGCGCCGTGTCACGGTACGGGTGCAGCCGGCTCCAAGGGCTTCCCGAACCTCAATGACGACGACTGGCTGTGGGGAGGCTCGCTCGAGCAGATCGAGAAGACGATCAAGTTCGGCGCGCGCTCGGGTCATGGCGAGGCACATGAAGGCGCCATGCTGGCCTTCGGTCGCGACGGCATCCTGAAGAAGGATGAGATCGCGACGGTAGCGAACTATGTCCGCGCGCTTGCAGGGCTATCGACGGCGAAGGGCTATGAAGCTGAAGCAGGAAAGAAGCTGTTCGCCGACAACTGTGCCTCCTGTCACGGCGATGCCGGTAAGGGCAATCAGGACATGGGCGCGCCAAATCTCACCGATGGCATTTGGCTGTATGGCTCCGACGAGGCGAGCATCGTTCAGACCATCACCAATGGCCGCAATGGCGTGATGCCGGCCTGGATCGGTCGCCTCGATCCGACGACGATCAAGGCGCTCACCGTCTATGTGCACACCTTGGGGGGTGGACAATAAGTCATAGGGGCGCCGAGCGGGTTTCGGGCGCCCTTTGACCTACATCAATTGAAACGGACCGCCGACGTCTAGGGTCATTCCAAAGAAGCGAGTGACCATCATGAACAAGTCCGTTCCCCCCTCGGAATTCGACTACGGCCCGCTCTACGCGCCGCAGAAGAAAGTCTATCCGCAGAAGGTGTCCGGCACGTTCCGGAACATCAAATGGGCGTTGATGGCGCTCTGCCTCGGCATCTATTACATCCTGCCATTCGTCCGCTGGAATCGCGGGCCCGGCGCGCCGGATCAGGCAGTGCTGGTCGATCTCGTCAATGGCCGCTTCTATTTCTTCTTCATCGAGCTGTGGCCGCAGGAAGTCTATATCTTCACCGGCCTGTTGATCCTTGCCGCTCTCACTCTGTTCCTGATGAATGCCGTGGGCGGCCGCATGTGGTGCGGCTATCTCTGCCCGCAGACGGTGTGGACCGATCTTTTCTTCGCTGTCGAACGCCTGATCGAAGGTGATCGCCGTGAGCGCATCAAGAAGCATGCCGCCAAGGGTGTCACGTTCGAGCGCATCGTCGAGCTGACGCTGAAGCATTCGATCTGGCTGCTGATCGCATGGTGGACCGGCGGCGCATGGGTCCTCTATTTCAACGACGCGCCCACGCTGGTGAAGGAGCTCGTCACCTTCCAGGCGCCCATGCTGGCCTATATCTGGATCGCGATCCTCACGGCGACAACCTATGTCCTGGCCGGCTGGATGCGCGAGCAGGTCTGCCTCTATATGTGCCCGTGGCCGCGTATTCAGGCGGCACTGACCGACGAATGGGCGCTCAACGTTACCTATCGCCACGATCGCGGCGAGCAGCGCATGTCGCTGAAGAAGTCGGCAGAAGCACGAGCGGCAGGCAAGCCGGCCGGCGACTGCGTCGACTGTTATCAATGCGTGAACGTCTGTCCGGTCGGCATAGATATCCGCAACGGGCTGCAGATGGATTGCATCCAATGCGGTCTCTGCATCGATGCTTGCGACAATGTGATGGAGAAGATCGGACGGCCGACGCACCTGATCGCTTACGACACGGACATCAATATTGCGCGCCGTCAGGCAGGCAAGAAGGAGATTTATCGAATCGCCCGCCCCCGTACGATCGTCTATGTCGGAATCATCGCCCTTGTCGGCAGCATCATGCTCTACGCGCTTGCGACACGCTCGATGCTCGATATCAACGTCCTGCATGATCGCAATCCGATCGCCGTGCGTCTCGCCGATGGATCGATCCGTAATGCCTATACGGTGCGACTGCTGAACAAGCGCGATGATCGCACGGTAACGCTTGATGTCGAAGGTCTTGCGCAGGCAGTGGTGCATGTGGTCGGTCACGATAGCGTCGCCTCCGGCCGGCCGCAGATCGTCGTCGGCCGCGACCGTACCGCCGAACTGCGCGTGTTGGTGACCGCGCCGGCTGCTGCTGCCGGATCGACGCCGCTGACCATGCGCGTGACCGATATCGCGAGCGGCGAAACTGCAGCCGCCGCCGACAATTTCGTCATGCCTTAAAGAGGAAACCGTCATGAGCGACGTTGCCACCACGACTGGGCCCGGACGTCCGATCACCGGCCGTTTTGTCCTGATCTGCCTGCTTGTCTTTTTCGGCCTGATCATCGGCATCAATGCCGTGATGATGAAACTGGCCATCGAGACCTTGCCCGGCACCGAGGTGGACAGTCCCTATACGGCCAGCCTCGCTTATGGCAACGAGATCGAGGCCGCACGTGTACAGGCGACGCGGAGGTGGGCGGTGATTGCTCATGTTGCACGTGACAGCGATGGTGGCGCTTCGGTGCGCATCGAGGCCAAAGACCACGATGGCAAGGCGCTGACAGGCGTCGTGTTCATCGGCCGGCTGGAACGTCCGGCCGACCGTCGTCTCGATCAGACAATCGAACTGGCTGCAATCGGTGGAGCCATCTATCGCGGGCGGGTCGCGCGGCTGGCAGCCGGACAATGGGATCTGGTTCTGGAAGGCGATCGCGATGGCGATCGCGTCTTCCTGTCGCGCAATCGTGTCGTTCTGAAGTAGGCAGCGTCATGCAGTCCCTCATTTTCCTCATCCCGCTGGCGCTCGCGCTCGGAGGCCTCGGCCTGTGGGGCTTTCTGTGGTCGCTCAGGTCCGGTCAGTATGACGATCTCGAAGGTGCCGGCTGGCGCGCCATTCTCGATGACGATCAGCCCGGGAAACCTTCGAGCGATTCCCGTTGAGGTGGGTTAAGTCGGCTAGAAAGACATTGAGCATGCGTGGTCGAGTTGTGCTGTGCTGCGTGTGCGCTGCAACAGCTCGGCAGTTGGTGTAGGTTTTCGGGAATAGTTCTTGCAAACGATATGGCGTCGCATGACGCTCCGTCATGCTGCGTGACTCGCCCGGAAAGAAGCGACCTTGATGTATGATGTGATCGTTGTTGGCGGCGGCTCGGCCGGCGCCGCCATTGCCGCCCGCCTCACCGAAAATTCCTCAACGAGAGTGCTGTTGCTCGAAGCCGGTCGCGACTGGCGCGCAGACGACGCGCCATGGGAAGTCACCACTGCCAACCCCATCCCAATCATTCACCAGCGTGAATTTCAGGAGAAGTGGCAATGGCCCGATCTGCACTCGCGCCGTGTGGCCGGGCAGGACCAACGCTTCTACTGGCGCGGCAAGGGCCTCGGTGGCTCCTCGATGATGAACGGCCAGATCGCCATTCGCGGCGTCGCCGACGCGTTCGACGAATGGGCTGATCTCGGCTGTACCGGCTGGTCGGCGAAGGAGATCATGCCGCTTTTCTCGGTGATTGAAGACGACCTCGATTTCGGCGATGCGCCCGGCCACGGCCGCGGTGGCCCGCTGCCGGTCTATCGTGCCCCGCCGGAGACATGGGGCCCGATCGACAAGGGCCTGCGCGATGCCGCGCTGGCCACGGGCTACAAATGGTGCGATGACGTCAACGGGCCGGATGGCGAGGGCGTTGCCTGCTATCCCATCAACAGCCGCAACCTGCGCCGCATTTCGACCAATGAAGCCTATCTTGAGCCGGCGCGCGGCCGTGCCAATCTCGACGTCCGTGGCCATGCGCTGGTCGATCGCGTTGTTGTCACCGACGGCCGCGCGACCGGCGTCGTCGTGCATATCGAAGGGCTGGGCACGCAGGAGATCCCGGCCCGGGAGATCGTGCTGTGCGGCGGTGCAGTCCATAGCCCCGCGATCCTGCTGCGCTCGGGCATCGGCCCCGCGGCGGATCTGCAGGCCATGGGCATCGCCGTCGAGCGCGATCTTCCCGTGGGTCAGCACTTCTTCGATCACCCACTGTTTCGTCCGTTGATCAAGATACGCGACGAGATCGCACCGAAGGATCGTGACACCCGCCATACCAATTGCTGCGTCACCTATTCCTCCGGCCTCGATGATGGCCGCCGCGATATGATCTTCATCGCCTTCAACCATCGCGGCATCGGTAATCCCGGCGCGATCGGTGCCGGCCTCTACCGCGCTTATTCGCGCGGGACGTTGAAACTGACCTCGCGCGATGCAAGCGTCGATCCCGTCGTCGAAGAGAACATGCTGGCGGATCCCCGCGATATGGCGCGCATGGTTGATGCGGTGAAGCGGCTCGCGGTCATCACCGCGCAGCCAGCCATCACAGGCATTTCCGAATGGGTTGGCCTCGCCGAGGGCGGGCTGACCTTGGTGCAGCTGGCCGCGCTGCCTACTGCCGAGATCGAGTCTGTACTTCGCCGCGAGACCGGCGATATCCAGCATGCCGCCGGCACCTGCCGCATGACCGGCTTCGACGGGGATGACGGCGTCGTCAATCCCGACGGCACGGTGAAGGGTGTTGCCGGCCTCCGCGTGGCCGATGCCTCCATCATGCCGGCGGACTGCCGCGCCAACACGCATTTCACGACAGTTGTAATCGGTGAGGCGATTGCACGCATCATGATGCGGGAGCGAAACCTTGCCGTGCCGGCCATGGCTGGAGCAAAATAAACACGCGCAATGCAAGCGCCCCTTGAGAAGGACTATCCATGCCCACCAATTCCGAAGCGTTGATCGTTGAGTGGCTGGCGTCACAGCGGCAAGCGATGATCGATCTGCTCCGCGACGTCGTGAACATCGATTCCGGCTCCTACGACAAACCTGGCGTCGATGCGGTGGGCGAGCGATTCCAGCAGCATTTTGCCGAGCACGACATCGAAACCTGGCGCGAGCCAAACGACATTTATGGCGATGCCGTTCATGCTGTCGTGACCAAGCCCGGCAGCAACGAGAAGCCGATCCTGCTTCTCGGCCATCGCGATACCGTTTTCCCGAAGGGCGAGGTCGCCAAGCGCCCGTTCACCATCAAGGACAACAAGGCTTACGGTCCTGGCGTTGCCGATATGAAAGCCGGCGTCGTCATCAATGTCTTCGTCGCGGCTGCGCTAAAGAAATTCGATGCTGCCCCGCACCCCATCAAGGTGCTGATCACCGGAGACGAGGAAATCGCCTCGCGTGGTTCACGCCCGATCATCGAGCGTGAAGGTCGTGCTGCCCGTGCGGTTTATAATTCCGAGCCGGGTCGTCCATCCGGCAATATCGTTACCGGCCGAAAGGGCGGCGTGTTCATGCGCTTCGAGGTGTTCGGCAAGGCCGCGCATTCCGGCAATAACTTCGCCCTCGGCGTCAGCGCCATCGGCGAACTCGCGCACAAGGTCGTGCAAATCCACGCGCTCACCGACATCGACAAGGGCATCACGCTGAATGTCGGCCTGATTTCCGGCGGCCAGTCGGTGAATACCACTGCGCCATACGCGTCTGGCGAGATCGATTTCCGCTACGTCGAGCCTGCCGACCGCGCCGTCGTCATGACGGCGATCGAGGCCATCATCGACACATCGACCGTTCCCGGCACGACCTCGAAACTGCATGTCGGTGGAGAGTTCCTGCCGCTCGTCCAGGACATTGCAGCGAAGGCCATGTTCCAGACCTATCAGGCTGCCGCTGTCGATTCCGGACTTAAGACGCTGGACGGCGAGTTCGCCGGCGGCTGTGCCGATTCCGGGTTCACCGCCAGCGTCGGTACGCCGACCCTGTGCGGCCTGGGTCCGGTTGGGGGCAATGTGCATACGGATCTCGAATGGCTCGACATCGACAGCATCGTTCCGCGCGCGCAGACGCTGGCGCGAGCGATCCTGCGATCACGGCTCTAGGGCAGTTGTCGTGTTGACGTCTCGCTCAGGAGTTGCTTATTCCGTTAAATCAACCATCATTGGCGTCGCTAAGCCGCGAGGCATCGTCAAAAAAGTGTCACACAAGCTTTGCGCTATGCCAGAACTAGGCTAGCGTCCTCGCCGCGCAGTTGCCGCAGAAGCAACACGCACTCCTTCCACACCGGCCAGAGCGCCGCCAGACATTGGCACCGAGCCAATGTCTATAAATAACGATACCGGGGAAATGACGCATATTGCATCTGAGGAGTTGCTCCCGTCCTTCGATTCGCGCGGTTGGATGCAATGGCCCGCGAACGAGGACTATTCGCTCCAGTTCCTGCGCCTGCTCGGAGCTGCGCAGGACGGTGGAAGTACGGTATCAGAATGCATGCTTGCTGCGAGCGGCATCAATCCCGCTTGCGAGGAGAGCTGGCACGCGCAGTGGAAGAAGGCCGCGGATCTCAACAAGTCGCGTGGTGATATCGCTTTGGCGCGCGGCCATGTTCCCACTGCGCTGAGTAATTGGCTGCGCGCGGCGAACTATTATCGGACGGCGCAGGCCTTCATGGGCATCGACGATCCCCGCCAGGGCACGGCGATCGCTCAGATGATGGTTTGCTCCCAGCTCTATCTGCAGAACTCAACGCCGGCAGGTGAGGTCGTCGAAATCGCCTGGGGTAACGGCGGGACCCTGCAGGGCTATTTTCTGCCGCCGGCCGGGCGGGCTGGCCGCAAGGTGCCGGTGGTGGTCTGCGTTGGCGGCCCGGATCAGTATAAGGAAGAGCATCTGTGCCGGATGCCTCGCTATGCCCATGAGCGCGGCATGGCGCTGCTGCTGATCGACCTCCCAGGTCAGGGCCACCGGCGCAGCCTCGACGAGGGTTTTGGACGTTACGACGTCGAGACGGCGATCAGTCGCTGGATCGACTTCCTGCAGGCGCGGCGCGAGGTCAACACGCGCAAGATCGTGATTCTCGGCGATGGCCTCGGGGCTCCGCTCGCCACCCGTGGCGCCAGCTTCGATCCGCGCTTCGCTGCAGCCGTCTGCGATGCGGGAATCTGGGACCTGCATGAGCGGGCGTTTCTCGCCTCGCGCATCTATGGTGCGGAACCCATCTCGGACGAATTCGGTGATGAGGTTCTTCGGCTTTGCAACAGCAGTATCGCCACCCGGATCGCATGCCCGATACTTGTCCCGCTCGGCGAGCGCGACTGGCTCGATGCCGGCCATGTCAGGAAGTGCTGCGAAGCCCTTGCAGCGGGTGGATACGACGTCGAGCTCAAGGTGTTTTCCGCTGCCGAAACAGCTGCATCGCATGCCCAGCGTGACAATCCGACCATCGCCAACGAATTCATCTTCGACTGGATTGCCGACCGTCTGGCCCGCGCGCGCTAGCTTTCCACCGCCAGCATCACGGCCGCTTTTTGCAGGCGGGTCTTCAGCTTTCCCAGCTGGGATGTGATGTCTAGCAAAGCCTCGTGGTCGAAATCCGCCAGCACGAAATCGCTGAGCGAATCGCGCCGCGACGCCAGCATGGCGATCTTCTTGCTGGCCTTGTCTGACAACGACATCAGCACCACGCGGGCGTCTTGGCGCGAAGGAACCCGGCGCATGAAGCCGTTCTTCTCGAGCATCTTGGACTGGGTGGTTACGAAGGACGGATCCACATGCAGCATGGCTGAGACATCCTTCACCGGCACGCCATTGCCGGAATCGAGGTCGCCCACCGCCATCAGGATCATCCATTGCGGGCCGCTGATGCCGAGTTCCTTGGCCCAGAAATGCCGAATCTCCTCCAGATGGACGTTGATTGAGGCAATGTCCCAGAGAAATTGCCGAACAACCTCCTGATTCCTGCCGTTTTCGTCGTTGTCTGCGGGCTTGCTCTTATTCAAGGGGAGGCCATAGGTCTGTGTGTTCTTGGTCGTGCCAGCATTCCCATAGCGGGGAATTTTGTAGAATGCATAACTTGATCAAATATTTGTGCGGCGCAATTGCGGGTTACGGCATGTGGCTCGGAAACCACACTGCATCGCGATAAAGTTACCTGAGTACATAAAGTATTTTGCTTCTAAGAATTGCGCAGGCATTCTCTGTGGCGGCGATGGGGCAAACCCGTGATCGTCCCGTTGAAGTGGTTCGCTTGAGTGCCTCGCGTGATGCGGGTTTCCGAAAGCGCGAAGCACTCCGGCGGTTGGTTTGGGGAGTGGGGGAACCAACCCTTCGGGCTTAACCTTCGGGTTTGAACCTGGCGGATCCGGAACCTTCCCGATTAGCAACTTGGAGGTTTAACATGACGAATCTTAAGAGCCTGATTCTTGGCTCTGCGGCGGGTCTGATCGCCATCGGCGGCGCCCAGGCAGCTGACCTTCCGGTCAAGGCCAAGGCCGTTGAATATGTGAAGGTCTGCTCGCTCTATGGCGCAGGCTTCTATTACATCCCGGGCACCGATACCTGCATCAAGATCGGCGGCGCGATCCGTTTGGACACCGCGTTCAACGGCAGCACCTATGACGTGCCGTACTGGCAGGGTGGCGCAGGTGGTAACAACCTGTGGACCAAGGACTACATCAATACGCGCGAGCGTATCAACCTGACCACGGACACCCGCACCGCGACCGAATACGGCGTGGTTCGTACCTACGCGAACATTCAGTTCGACTTCGCGCAGAACCGTGAAACGATCGCTGGCGGCTTCACCGAAGTCGACTACGCCTTCATCCAGTTCGCCGGCTTCACCTTCGGTAAGGCCGTCTCGCAGTTCGATCCGCAGTGGGCGCTCTCGAAGCCCTACATCTCGTCGGGTCAGCTCGCTGGTTCGAACAACGCGACCGGTCTGCCGCAGATCGCCTATACCGCTTCGTTCGGTAACGGCGTGTCGGCTACCATCTCGCTCGAAAACGCCTCGCCCTACCGCAACGCCGGCCTCTACAACACGGCGAACTTCATCGTTGCTCCGGGTGGCGCAAGCTTCCTGAACTATGTTTACGGCGTGTCGTCGGCCACCTTCCTCGGCAACTCGACGGGCGGCAACCACATTCCTGACGTCGTCGGCAACATCCGACTCGACCAGGCTTGGGGTACCCTGCACTTCGCAGCCGCGATGCATGCTTCGACCCCGGGCTTCTACGGTGCGAACGAAGGTACTGGTCATGCGGATGACAAGTACGGCTTCGCTGTCAGCGGCGCGGTCGAGTTCAAGAACCTGCCCACCGGCGCTGGCGACAGCTTGAAGCTGGAAGCTGGTTACGCGAAGGGTGCAGCTCGTTACGTGTTCACCGGTGGTACGCTCGATACCCAGGGCGGCGGTCGCTTTGCCAAGTTCGGCGACGGCAGCGTCGGCTTCGGCTACGTTCTCGACGGCGTGTTCGCCCCGGGCGGTCAGATCGTCCAGTCCGATGCCTGGTCGGTCAGCGCCTTCTACGAGCACTACTGGAACCCGGCCTGGCGTACCTCGATCTTCGGTAACTACAGCCACATCTCGTATGGCGACGATGGCAATGCGCTGCTTGCAGCTGCCTTCTCGCCAGCTGGTGGCCGCCTCGGTTCGGGCAGCGCAGCTGCCGCGGCCGGCACCAACGTCGCCAACCTGACCGGCACTTCGGGTAACTTCGACTTCGGCATCGCTCAGATCGGTACCCGTACCGCCTGGACGCCGGTTCGTAACCTGACCCTGTCGGCTCAGTTCACCTATACCCGCCTCGAGCAGAACCTGGGCGGCTTCTACAACGTCACTCCGGCTGCTGGTCTGGGTGGCAAGGTGCCGGGTTCTTACGCGATCACCGACCAGAACCTCTACAACGGTTCGGTGCAGATCCTGCGCTCGTTCTAATGCCGACCGCCTAACGGCGATCGATATCTGAAGCAGAAATCCCCGGCGGGAAACCGCCGGGGATTTTTGTTGGTGATGCTGCGACTCATGGGGCGGCTCCGGAACGCCGCGCGGTGGTTGACGTCACTGCGATCCTCGACGTTCATCCGACCAAAAGCTATACCCGGCCCCGTTTCCGTTGGTTCGATCCGAGTACCGCATGGCGCCGCCGACCGATCTTTTCCAAAGCGCTTTCGCCGCGTTTCAGCAGGGACGGCTCGGCGATGCTGAACGCGACCTCCGTCGTATCCTGCGCAGGGCGCCCGACCATGTCGGCGCCTTGAACGTGCTGGCGATCGTCCTCGTGACACTCAAGCGGCACGCGGAGGCCGAGCCACATCTGAAGGCCGCGCTTCGGCTGCAGCCGCGGTCGGATGTGACGCTCTACAATTACGGTCTGGTGCTGAAGGCTTTGAACCGGTCCGATGAGGCAGTGCAGCGTTTCACCGAGGCGCTGGCGCTCAACCCGAACAATGCCGAGACCTTCAACAATCGCGGCACGGTCCTCAACGATATCAGCGACTACACCTCAGCCCTCGCAGATTTCGACCGCGCCCTGGCCCTCAACCCGCGCTACGCCGCCGCTCATTTCAACCGGAGCAAGTCGCTTGCCGAACTGAAGCGATATGACGAGGCGCTCGCCGCCTGCGCTGCCGCCCTCGCCATGCAGCCCGATATGGCCGAGGCCTGGTTCGGCCGCGGCTTCGTCTTCGCGAAGCTGCGGCGGCCTGCAGAGGCCGTTGTCGCGTATCGACGCGCGCACACACTGAATCCCGAACTGCCTCTCCTCAAAGGCAATCTTCTGCATCAAAAAATGCTGATCTGCGATTGGGATGGCATTGGCGATCTCGCTGCCGAAATCGAAGCCGATCTCGCTGCCGGAAAGATCGCGGCCGAGCCGTTCGGCTGGCAAGGGATCGCAAACTCCGAGGCCAGTCTGCAGCGCTGCGCAGAACTCACCAATGCTGCGCAATTCGGCAAAGCACCGATGCCGAGAAGCTCCCGGCAAGTCGCTCCGAACGACAAGATTCGTGTCGGTTATATCTCCGGCGAATTCCGCGAGCAGGCGACATCTCTGTTACTGGTGGGTGTTCTCGAACAGTACGACAAAAACGACTTCGAGATCGTGGCCTTTGACAACGGTTTTGACGATGGAGGTCCGACGCGGCAGCGCATCGCCCGCGCAGTGGATCGCATCGTCGATATCTCCGCGATGAGCGATGTCGAGGCGACCGCCGCCATTCGCGCGCAGAACATCGATATCCTCGTCAATCTGAACGGCTATTTCGGCGCCCAGCGCAATGGCGTGTTCGCGCGCCGCGCGGCGCCGCTCCAGGTCAATTATCTCGGTTTTCCCGGAACCATCGGCGCTGGCTTCATGGATTACATCATCGCCGATCGGCATGTGCTGCCGGCTGAACATCGTCGCTTCTATAACGAAAAGGTCGCCTGGCTGCCGCATTGCTATCAGGCCAATGACGATCGTCGCGAGATTGCCGCGCAAGGCCCGACGCGGGACGACTGTAATCTGCCCCCGGACGGCTTCGTGTTCTGCTGCTTCAACAATGCCTACAAGATCACGCCCGCTGTCTTCGACGTCTGGATGCGGATCCTCGCTGCCGTCGATGGAAGCGTTCTCTGGCTCCTCGATGACAGCGAGGCCGCGGTTGCCAATCTCCGCCGCGAGGCCGAGACGCGGGGTGTCCATCCCGTCCGGCTCGTCTTCGCAAGGCGGTTGCCTCCCGCCGAACACCTGGCTCGGCATCGCTGTGCCGATCTGTTTCTGGATACGTTGCCTTACAATGCCCATACAACAGCAAGCGATGCGCTATGGGCGGGGCTGCCGCTGCTCACCTGCGAAGGAACTACATTTGCGGGCCGCGTCGCGGCGAGTTTGCTTCGCGCTCTCGATCTGCCGGAATTGATCGCGCGTGACGGGAAAGATTTTGAGTGTCGTGCCGTTGAACTAGCCAGGGACTTGGAGCAACTGGCTGCGCTTCGCGGAAAACTGGCCCACTGTCGTTCGACTGCGCCACTGTTCAATACGCGCCGTTCGACCCGCGATATTGAAGCGGCGTTTCGGATCATGCAGGAGCGGCGATTGGCAGGGCTGGCACCGCAGCATTTTGCAGTAACAACGTAACCCGCAACATAAAAAATTATTAATTGAGTAGATCAGGTATTGCGCTCAACGATCTGGCTCATGTAATCTTTTTTTGCGCAGCCGCGATTTCTTTCACGGCCCTGCCTTTTCGAAGGCTCGCGAACTTTATGTAGACCTCCGAAGCCATCGGCGATGCCCCGCCGATGGCTTTTTGGTTTATGCAGTCCGTCGGAGAGTGCCTGTCCAAAACTAGTTGAACTTCCATTTCGCGGTAATATAGTAATCTCTCCCGAGGTTGGCCTTAACGACCTTTTAACGCCTTATTCGTGCCGCGTTGCGGCGCTTGCGATTCGCAGCAACTCCCTCAAATCGCAATGGAATCGCTGCCAGCGTCGGCGGCAACGCAAGCTCGATTCTGCCGCAGCGGCTTCCGATCATGGTGGTTTGACCAAGCGCGCATAGCAGTCCTGCCGGCTATCTGGCAGAAATTGCTCATGAATTCTTGATTTTTGGAATTGTTGTGGCTAAAAAGCGCACATCGTGGAGAGTATGAATTATGGCGCATAACTACGCAATCAATGAGGACGTCCACCACCAGCTGCAGGGGCCGCAGGGCCGCACCGGTGCCAGGGAGCGCGCGATCTACACCATCACCGGTCGCCTGCCGATCGAAGCCGATGGCCGCGCCCGTTACCGCATTCGCAGCAAGGCCGACAATGTCGAGCGCGTTGTGACCGAAGAGCAGATCAGCCGCCTCGGTTGATCCTCCCGCCACCCGCCATCGGCGGTTCCGATGGCGCGGCCGGCCGACTATCCCCTTTCATACCGATATCCGTTGCAAGCTCAACCGTGAGGTTGGGCAGAGGCAGTCGTTGCTGCAAGTCTCCTGCGTCATTGCGCCGTGTGCTGCGGGTTGCAGCAAGTGTGAGCTGCGCCTTATGTTGATGGACGGGGACGGACTCATCCAAGCCACACACGCCATTGCGTGCCGGACCTCGCAGTCAAGGTGGCGGCCGGAGCGTGACGCTTGATTGATAAGCTCGAATTATTGCTGTCTCTCGCCAAGGAGCGCCATTTTGGCCGCGCGGCGGAGGCGTGCGGCGTGACGCAGCCCACGATGTCCACCAGCCTGAAGCAGCTCGAGGACATGCTGGGCGTCATGCTGGTGCAGCGGGGCTCGCGTTTTCAAGGCTTTACGCCGGAAGGCGAGCGTGCGCTCGACTGGGCGCGCCGAATCGTCGGCGATGCCCGTGCCATGAAACAGGAGATCAACGGGCTCAAGGACAGCCTGTCCGGCGAGATCCGCATTGCCGCGATCCCGACCGTGCTCGGTATGGTCGCCTCGCTGACGACCCCCTTTCGCGCCAAGCATCCGGACGTTCAGTTCCGCATCGTGTCCTGCACCTCGGCGGCTGTGCTGGGTTTGCTCGAAAATCTCGAGGTCGATGCCGGCTTGACCTATATTGAAAACGAGCCGCTCGGGAAGGTGCGTTCGATCCCGCTCTACAAGGAGAGCTACCGCCTCCTGACCTCTCCCGACGGCATGTTCGGCGACCGCAAGCAGGTCACCTGGGCCGAGGTCGGCCAGGTCCCGCTCTGCTTGCTGACGCCTGACATGCAGAATCGCCGCATCATCGACCGCGCGCTGAAGTCTGTCGGGGCCGAGGCGCGCCCGACGCTGACCTCGAACTCGATCATCGTGCTTTACACCCATGTGAAGACGGGCCGGTGGGCGAGCGTCATGCCGGCCAAGCTGGCCGAGACGCTGGGGCTGACCTCCAGCGGTTCCGTCCGCATGATCCCCATTGTCGATCCCATCGTAAACTACGGCGTCGGCCTTGTGGTCCCGCAGCGCGACCCGATGACCCCGCTGGTGGCCGCCCTCGTGCAGGTTGCCCGCGAAGTGGCGCCGTCACTGCAAAGCTGATCTCTGTCCCTCATGAGGAGGCGCACAGCACCGTCTCGAACCGAGAGCTGGCAGGTTTCGGCGTCTGCAACCATCTTTCGAGACGTCGCTGCGCGGCTTATCAGGATGAGGGTGAAGTTTGGGGTGGGCGATGCCCCTGTGACAAAACGGCAATCCCGCCAATTGCTTGATGCCTTTTCCGTATCGCAGCATGAGACAGCTTTATTGATCTTTGGACCGATTCCAATTCTGATTGGTTGTCTAAGATTATCCAAAGAGTACCCGGGATGAACGCTGTCTACGAACCATGGAGCGCCGCGCGCTGTACCGAGATCATCGATAGCCATTCCCACGTGGAAGGCGGGGTGATCGTAATCCTGCACGCGATTCAGGACGCCTTCGGCTATGTCCCGGAACCTGCCATCCCGATGATTGCCCAGGTGCGGAATCTCTCGCGCGCCGAGGTCCATGGCGTGTTCACTTTCTATCACGACTTCCGCCATGAACCCGCCGGCAAGCGTGTATTGAAGATCTGCCGCGCCGAGGCCTGCCAGGCCGCCGGCGGCGATGCATTGGCCGCGCGCGCCGAGCAGAAGCTAGGTGTGAAGCTCGGTAATACCACCGCCGATGATCGGGTGACGCTGGAACCGATCTATTGCCTCGGCCTCTGCGCCACTGCGCCATCGGCCATGCTCGATGGCAAGCTGGTTGGTCGCCTCGATGAGAAGCGCATGGATGCGCTGGTTGCGGAGGCACAGCGATGACCCTCAAGATCTACATCCCCCGCGATGCCGCAGCCGTCTGTGTCGGCGCCGATGAACTGGTCACTGCGTTCGAAACGCAGGCCGCGCAGCGCAAGCTCGATATCGAGATCATTCGCAACGGTTCGCGCGGGCTGCTCTGGCTCGAGCCGATGGTCGAAGTCGTCACGCCGAAGGGCCGCGTCGCCTTCGGCCCGGTCGAGGAGAAGGACGTCGCTTCGGTTCTCGATGCGATGATTGCCGATGGCCCCCACGACTTGCGCCTCGGCATCGCTGACGAGATTTCGTGGCTGAAGAAGCAGACCCGTCTCACTTTCGTCCGTTGTGGTGTGGTCGATCCGCGCTCGGTCGCGGATTATGAGGCCCATGGTGGCTATAAGGGCCTCACCCGCGCGCTGACGATGGATGGCGCCGGCATCATCGCCGATGTCACCACCTCCGGCCTGCGCGGTCGCGGCGGTGCGGGTTTCCCCACCGGCATCAAGTGGAAGACCGTCGCCGACACCAAGGCCGATCGCAAATTCATCGTCTGCAATGCGGACGAGGGCGACAGCGGCACCTTTGCCGACCGCATGATCATGGAAGGCGATCCCTTCGTGGTGATCGAGGGCATGACCATTGCGGGCATCGCTGTGGGCGCCACCAAGGGCTACATCTATATCCGCTCCGAGTATCCGCACGCCGTCGAGGCGATGAATGCGGGCATCACGGCGGCGAAGCGTGCCGGCTGGCTGGGCGAGAAGATCAAGGGCTCGGCGCATAGCTTCGATCTTGAGGTTCGCGTCGGCGCCGGCGCCTATGTCTGCGGCGAGGAAACGTCGCTGCTGGAATCGCTTGAAGGCCGCCGCGGCCTCGTCCGCGCCAAGCCGCCGCTGCCAGCGCATAAGGGCCTGTTCGGCAAACCGACGGTCATCAACAACGTGCTGTCCTTTGCAGCCATCCCGTTCATCCTCGATAATGGCGCCAAGGCCTATGCGGATTACGGCATGGGCCGGTCGCGTGGCACCATGCCGATCCAGCTCGCCGGCAATGTGAAGTTCGGCGGGTTGTTCGAAGTTGCCTTCGGCATCACCCTCGGCGAACTCGTCGATGACATCGGCGGCGGCACCTTCACCGGCAAGCCCGTGCGCGCCGTGCAGGTCGGCGGTCCGCTCGGCGCCTATTTCCCGCGCGAATTGTTCGACACGCCGTTCGACTATGAGGCCTTTGCGAAGCGCGATGGCCTGATCGGCCATGGCGGCATCGTGATCTTCGACGACAGCGTCGACATGTCGAAGCAGGCGCGCTTTGCCATGGAATTCTGCGCCATCGAATCCTGCGGCAAGTGCACGCCATGCCGCATCGGCTCCACCCGCGGCGTCGAGACGATCGACAAGATCCGCCGTGGCGAACGCGTCGCCGAGAACATCGCGGTACTGCAGGATCTCTCCAACACCATGAAGTTCGGCTCGCTCTGCGCGCTGGGCGGCTTCACGCCATATCCAGTGATGAGCGCATTGAAACATTTCCCCGATGATTTCGGCCCGACGCCGAGCATCCAGGCCGCTGAGTAAAGGAGCACATCATGTCGCTCGTTCACGAAACCGATTACGGCACCCCAAAGTCCAAATCCGAGAAGATGGTGACGCTGACCATCGATGGTCAGAGCGTCACCGTGCCCGAGGGCACCTCGATCATGCGCGCTGCCATGGAGATGGGCACGCAGATCCCGAAACTCTGCGCCACCGACATGGTGGATGCGTTCGGCTCCTGCCGCATGTGTCTGGTGGAGATCGAAGGCCGCGCGGGCACGCCGGCCTCCTGCACCACGCCCGCGATGGAAGGCCTCGTGGTTCACACCCAGAACCCGCGCCTCGCAGCACTCCGCAAGGGCGTGATGGAGCTCTATATCTCCGACCATCCGCTCGACTGTCTCACCTGCGCTGCCAATGGCGACTGCGAACTGCAGGATGTCGCCGGCCAGGTCGGCCTGCGCGACGTGCGTTATGGCTATGACGGCGAGAACCATGTCTTCGCTAAGTCCGGTCCGAAGCACACCCATCATTCGCCGGAAGCCTGCGAGAACGATCGCTGGATGGCGAAGGACGAGTCCAATCCGTACTTCACCTATGACCCCTCCAAGTGCATCGTCTGCTCGCGCTGCGTCCGCGCCTGCGAGGAAGTGCAGGGCACGTTTGCACTGACGATCTCCGGCCGCGGCTTCGACAGCCGTGTCTCGCCCGGAATGAGCGAGTCGTTCCTCGGTTCCGAGTGCGTCTCATGCGGCGCCTGTGTGCAGGCCTGCCCGACGGCGACGCTGACAGAGAAAGCCGTGATCGAGATCGGCCAGCCCGAACATTCGCTCGTCACCACCTGCGCTTATTGCGGTGTCGGCTGCACCTTCAAGGCCGAAATGCGCGGCGAGGAACTGGTGCGTATGGTCCCGTACAAGGACGGCAAGGCCAATCGCGGCCATTCCTGCGTCAAGGGCCGTTTCGCCTGGGGCTACGCGAACCACAAGGAACGCATCCTCAATCCGATGATTCGCGACAAGATCACCGAGCCCTGGCGCGAAGTATCGTGGGACGAGGCGTTCAACTTTGCTGCCGGGAAATTCAAGGGCATCCAGGCGAAGTATGGCAAGGATGCCGTGGGCGGCATCACCTCGTCACGCTGCACCAATGAAGAAGTCTATGTGGTGCAGAAGCTGATCCGCGCCGGCTTCGGCAACAACAATGTCGATACCTGCGCCCGCGTCTGCCATTCGCCGACCGGCTACGGCCTGTCCTCGACCTTCGGCACCTCGGCCGGCACGCAGGATTTCGATTCGGTGGAAGACACCGATGTCGTGATGATCATCGGCGCCAACCCGACCGATGGCCATCCGGTGTTCGGTTCGCGCCTGAAGAAGCGTCTGCGCCAAGGGGCCAAGCTGATCGTCGTCGATCCGCGCCGTACCGATATCGTGCGTTCGGCCCATGTCGAGGCGCAGCATCATCTGCCGTTGCTGCCCGGCACCAATGTCGCCGTGCTCACCGCCATCGCCCATGTCATCGTCACCGAAGGCCTTGCCAACGAAGCCTTCATCCGTGAGCGCTGCGACTGGAGCGAGTTCGAGGACTGGGCGTCGTTCGTCGCCGACCCCTCGCGCAGCCCGGAAGCCACCGCCATCATGACGGGTGTGGATCCGAAGGAGCTCCGTGCAGCCGCGCGTCTCTACGCCACCGGTGGCAATGGCGCGATTTATTATGGCCTGGGTGTCACCGAACACAGCCAGGGTTCGACCACGGTTATCGCCATTGCCAATCTCGCCATGGCGACCGGCAATATCGGGCGTCCCGGCGTCGGCGTGAATCCGCTGCGCGGCCAGAACAATGTGCAGGGCTCCTGCGACATGGGCTCGTTCCCACATGAGCTGCCGGGCTATCGCCACCTCTCCGGGGATGCCGTGCGCGAGCAGTTCGAGGCGATGTGGAACGTGAAGCTCAATCCCGAGCCGGGCCTTCGCATCCCCAACATGTTTGATGCCGCCACCGACGGCACCTTCATGGGCCTCTATGTGCAGGGCGAGGACATCCTGCAGTCCGACCCGAACACCTCGCATGTGGTCGCCGCGCTGTCCTCGATGGAATGTGTCATCGTCCACGACCTGTTCCTGAACGAGACCGCAAACTACGCTCACGTGTTCTTCCCGGGTTCCACCTTCCTGGAGAAGAACGGCACCTTCACCAATGCCGAACGCCGCATCCAGCGTGTCCGCAAGGTGATGTCGCCGAAGAACGGGCTCGAGGACTGGGAGGTCACCTTGGGATTCGCCAAGGCCCTCGGCTTCGAGATGAAGTACAACCATCCCTCGGAGATCATGGACGAGATCGCGGCGCTGACACCGACATTCGCGGGCGTCTCCTACGAGAAGCTGGAGAAGGACGGGTCCGTGCAGTGGCCATGCAACGATAAGGCGCCGCATGGCACGCCGATCATGCATATGGACGGCTTCGTGCGCGGCAAGGGCAAGTTCATGCGTACCGAATATGTCGCCACCGATGAGCGTACCGGGCCGCGTTTCCCGCTCTTGCTCACCACCGGCCGCATCCTCAGCCAGTACAATGTCGGCGCGCAGACCCGCCGCACCGACAACGTCGTCTGGCATGAGGAAGACCGGCTCGAGCTGCATCCGCACGATGCCGAGCAGCGCGGCATTCGCGATGGCGACTGGGTGCGGTTGCAGAGCCGCGCCGGCGAGACGACATTGCGCGCGCTCATCACCGAACGCGTGGCGCCGGGCGTGGTTTATACGACCTTCCACCACCCGACCACGCAGGCCAATGTCATCACGACGGACTTCTCGGACTGGGCGACCAATTGTCCGGAATACAAGGTGACGGCGGTGCAGATCTCGCCGTCCAACGGCCCGTCGGAATGGCAGAAGGAATATGACGAGCAGGCCCGTCAGTCGCGCCGCATTGCGGCGCTGGAGGCTGCCGAGTAGTCCATGCACGATCCGGTTCGCAAAGCTGCCCGCAAGGTCTGGCGCCGTAACGGCGTCAGCGAGGGCCTACGCGCCGTACCGGAAGAGACGGCGCTGGCGATCACCTATAATGGCGGCACCTATGCCGTCATGATGGGGACGCCGCAGGACTACAAGGATTTCGCCTATGGCTTCAGCCTGAGCGAGGGCGTGGTCGCTTCCGTCGACGAGATCGAGAGTTTCGAGGCCGTCGAATTCGATGATGGTGTCGAGCTGCGTATGTGGCTGGCCTCCGATAAGGCCGAGAGCATCAGCGCACGGCGCCGACAGATCGCAGGTCCCACGGGCTGCGGTCTTTGCGGCATCGACTCGATCACCGAAGCGGTAAAGCCGGCTGCGGTGGTCGGGGCAGGCAGCTCTTTCACTTTCGATCAGATCATGGCGGCGATGGACGCGCTGGCGCCGTTGCAGAAGATCAATGTGGAAACCCGCGCGGTGCATGCCGCGGCGTTCTGGACGTCGGACAAGGGTATCGTCGCGCTGCGCGAGGATGTCGGGCGCCACAATGCACTCGACAAGCTCGCCGGCGCTCTGGCGCAGGCCCGGGGCGATACGCAGCGGGGAATGGTGCTGCTCACCAGCCGCGTCTCCGTCGAAATGGTACAGAAGACCGCCGCCATTGGCGCGCCTGTCATGGTTTCGGTCTCGGCTCCCACCGCGCTCGCCATCCGTATGGCCGAAGCCGCGGGCATCACGCTCGCCGCCATCGCGCGCTCGGACGGTTTTGAAGTTTTCACACATCCGCACCGCGTGGTCGCGGCTGCATCAGGACTGGACAATGGACACCCACGCGCACACGTCGTCGCCTGACCGGCTGATCTATATGGCCAATCAGATTGGCGACTTCTTCAACAGCCAGGGCCACGACAAGGCCGTGGCGGGGATCGCCGAGCACATCAAGAAATTCTGGGACCCGCGCATGCGGAAGAAGATTTTCGAGCACATCGACAATGGGGGGGCAGGGTTGAAGCCCAACGTGCTGGAAGCGATCGCGTCGCTGAAGAAGTGACTCTTTTGCGTCGTTCCGGGGCGCGCCAAAGGCGCGAACCTGGAATAACGACCCTCAGGCTTCTCCGGGCGTCTGCGCCTTCACCGCCAGCGCATGTACCGTTCCTGCGAGTTCCGCGGCCAGCAGCGTATTGACCATCCGGTGGCGGTCGATCCGGCTCTTCCCTTCGAAGGCCTCCGACACAATATTGACCCTGAAATGGGTTTCACCCTCCGGGCGGTGGCCCATGTGACCGGCATGCAGATGCGATTCATCGGTCACGGTCAGGCTGCGGGGCGCAAAAGCCTCTGTCAGCTTCTTTGTGATGTTATCTTTCATGGTCATGATGACCGGCTTAGCCGCTCAGGCGGCGGGCGTCCATCGTGATGTCACGACGGTCGGCGAGGGCGGTATCGCCCACGCGGGCAAGCCTGTGAGGGTAATCCGAATGTCAAGACTTGAAGCTTTGTGCGTTGCGTAGTCAAAGTCAGCCATGCCCATCGACTCATCCAAATTTTTCGACAGCATCCGTATCAAGCCGAACAAGCTGAGCGCGAAGCAGCAGGCCGC
>JASBVG010000112.1 GCA_030147505.1 Tardiphaga sp. | reverse complement strand
CGCCGGTGAACATGGCGCGTCATCGCAGCAATCCGAACATGCCGTTCTGGAAGATGATCAAGCAGGGCTACGATCATTTCGAGGTGACGAAGCAGGAGCCGAAGGTCGAGTTCTGCGAGCAGCGCTACGTGTTCGATCCGGCCGCGCCCGCGGGCTCGAACAGGCCGCTGACCTTCAACGCTTCGGCCAAGTGCCCGGTCTATGAGGTGCCGGCCGAGATCGCCGATGCCGTCCGCGCCAAGGAAGCGTCGGACGATGCCAAGACGGCGGAGCTGATCTCGAAGGGGACACCGATGGCGCAGCGCCGTCCGGATATCGACGGCGGCATGAACCGCATCTTCGCGTCCAAGATTCCCGAAGGCTCCACCGGCCTGTCGGAGCCGGATCTGCCGGGCAATCAAAGCGTCGCTTACACCCGCGCGCCGGGCACGATCCCGCCGCATGTCAATCCGCCGAAGGCGACCGCGCTGGCGACGGCTTCGCCGTCCTTCGCTGCGTCGATGTTCTCGAATGCGGATGAGGCGGCGGCACCAGCCGCACCGGCAGCGGAAGCCACAACCCGCGTCGCTTCGGCATCGTCCAGTGGCGGCTTCTTCAGCAATCTCGCGAAGAAGGTCGGGATTGGCGGTGATGACACCACCGCGACCGCAACGCCCGCACCGGCTCCTGCCGTGGCGCCAAGCGCCGCCAAGGCAAAGGCTCCGGCCGCTGCAGCCAAATCTGCGCCCACACCGGCTGCGAAACCTGCTCCGGCCACAGCCGTTGCGGCCGCCCGTCCGCCGCTGAAGCCGACGGTCGTTGCCGAGCCCGCCGCCGCACCGGCCAGCGCCTCGTTATCGGGGGCCGCTCCGGTCGTCTCGGGCAATTCCTTCGACAGCCGCTTCCAGGCGCTGCGCTGAGATCAATATTCAAGCCGTAGGGCGGATTAGGGCGTTGGCCGTAATCCGCCGCGGTGCTTCGACTTTGACGTCGGCTAGCGGATTGCGCCTCGCTAATCCACCCTGCATCCGAGCGTCTATCCGGCCGAAACACACCACTCCACAAACAAAAATCCCTCCGCAAGGGAGGGATTTTCAAAATCAATCGCGATAGGCCGAAGCTCACGCATACCGCCCGTGGCAGTGCTTGAATTTCTTGCCGGAGCCGCACGGGCAATCCTCGTTGCGTCCGACCTTGCCCCAGGTCTCCGGATTGTTCGGATCGCGCTGCGCGGCAGGCACCACCGTCGCTCCCGGCGGCGCCAGTGCGACATTCGCGAAGGCCATCTCGTCCTCGCCGGTGTTCGGATTGAGCTTGTGCGCTTCCATCGGCGGCAATTCGGGCTGCTGTTCGGGCGGCACGATCTCGACGCGCATCAGCTGCGCCGTCACCGCCTCGCGCATGTTCGAGATCAGTGCCTCGAACAGGTTGAACGCTTCCGCCTTGTATTCCTGCAGCGGATCGCGCTGGCCATAGCCGCGCAGGCCGATCACCTGGCGCAGATGGTCCAGCATCACCAGATGCTCGCGCCACAGATGGTCGAGGGTCTGCAGCAGGATGGTCTTCTCGACGTAACGCATCACGTCGGGGCCCCACTGGGCGACCTTCGCCGCCATGTGCTCGTCGGCCTTCTGCTCGACGCGGCTGAGGATTTCCTCATCCGCGATGCCTTCTTCCTTGGCCCATTCGTCGACGGGCAGGTCGAGGTCGAGCACGCGCTTCAGCTCTTCCTTCAGGCCTGCGACGTCCCACTGCTCGGCATACTGGTTTTCCGGTACGTGCTTGGAGACGAGCTCGTCGATGAAGGCATGGCGCATGTCGGCGATGGTTTCGGCGACGCTTTCGTTCTTCATCAGGTCGATGCGCTGCTCGAAGATGACCTTGCGCTGGTCGTTCTGCACGTCGTCATATTTGAGCAGGTTCTTGCGGATGTCGAAGTTGCGCGCCTCGACCTTCTGCTGCGCCTTTTCAAGCGCCTTGTTGATCCACGGATGGATGATCGCCTCGCCTTCCTTGAGGCCGAGGCGGGTCAGCATGGTGTCGAGCCGATCCGATCCGAAGATGCGCATCAGGTCGTCTTCCAGCGACAGATAGAATTTCGAGCGGCCGGGGTCGCCTTGACGGCCGGAGCGGCCGCGCAGCTGGTTGTCGATGCGGCGCGACTCGTGGCGTTCGGAGCCGATGATGTAGAGGCCGCCGGGCTTCTCGACGGTCTTCGCGGGCTTGCTGCCCTTCGCCGGTTCGATCTCGACGATCTCCTTGGCGTTCAGCACGGCCTCGCGGAATTTTTCGATCTCGGCCTTGATCTCGGCGATCTTGGCAGCCTTCGCCGTCTCGTCCGCGATATCAGCGGTCTCGACCTGCGTGCGCATTTCCAGCGAGCCGCCGAGTTTGATGTCGGTGCCGCGGCCGGCCATGTTGGTGGCGATGGTGATGGCGCCGGGCACGCCGGCTTCGGCGACGATATAGGCTTCCTGCTCGTGGAAGCGCGCATTCAGCACCGCGAAGAGTTTCGCGGGTTTGCCAGATCGCGCCGCGGCATAGAGCTTGTCCATGCCCTTGGGATCGGCGAAGTCGATCATCTTGTAGCCGTTCTTGAGCAGGTACTCGGCCAGCACCTCCGACTTCTCGATCGAGGCGGTGCCCACCAGCACCGGCTGCATCCGCGCATTGGCGCGCTGGATCTCGGCCAGGATCGCGGCGTTCTTCTCGCCATGGGTGCGATAGACTTCGTCGTCCTCGTCGAGGCGGTTGATGCCGATATTGGTCGGCACCTCGACGACTTCGAGCTTGTAGATGTCGAACAGTTCGTCGGCTTCGGTGAGGGCGGTGCCCGTCATGCCCGCGAGCTTGGAATACATGCGGAAATAGTTCTGGAAGGTGATCGAGGCCAGCGTCTGGTTTTCCGGCTGGACCGTCACATGTTCCTTGGCTTCCAGTGCCTGATGCAGGCCTTCCGAATAGCGGCGGCCCTGCATCATGCGGCCGGTGAATTCGTCGATGATGATCACTTCGTCATTGCGGACGATGTAATCCTTGTCGCGGGTGAACAGCGAATGTGCACGCAGCGCCTGGTTGACGTGGTGCACGACGGAGACGTTCTCGACGTCGTACAGGTTTTCGCCCTTGAGCTGGCCGGCGTCGCGCAGCAGGGTTTCGATCTTCTCCATGCCGGCTTCGGTCAGCGTCACCGTGCGCTGCTTCTCGTCGACCTCGAAGTCGGTCTTCTTCTCGAGCGAGGGCAGGAAGGTGTCGATGGTGTTGTAGAATTCCGAACGGTCGTCGAGCGGGCCGGAGATGATCAGCGGCGTGCGCGCTTCGTCGATCAGGATCGAGTCGACTTCGTCGACGATCGCGTAGTTGTGCCCGCGCTGGACCAT
>JASBVG010000099.1 GCA_030147505.1 Tardiphaga sp. | reverse complement strand
CGCCGCGCGCCTTCGAACCGCTTGCCGTTGATCTCCACGACCTGAAAAACGTGGCCGTGCAGGTGCATCGGATGGCCCATCATCGACATATTGTGGAACATGATCTCGACGCGCTCGCCAGTCGTTGCGACAATCGGCTTGTGCTCTCCCCAGACCTTGCCGTCGATGGTCCAGAGGTAGGGCTGCATTGAGCCGCCTAGCATGACCATCTGGGTGCGTTGCGCGGCACGCGGCGGCAGATTGTCCGTCGCCCGCAGCCTCTGCTCTTGCGAAAGCTCGATGTCGAATGCAGGCGTATCCGCGTCGCCGAGTGCGGGAACCTTCTGAATAGTCGCGCCCGGCGTTGCGAGGATCAGCCCGGTGCGCTCCTTTGCGCCCTCGCGCAACGCCAGCACAGGCCAGGCTCCATCTCCGGCAAGCTCCAGCTCAAGATCGAGACGCTGGCCCATGGCGACGCCGAACCGTTTGCCCTCAAGCGGTTGCACGGCATGGCCGTCGACAGCTACGAGGCGCGCCGAAAGCTCGCCGGTATCGATCCAGAAGACGGTGGCCGAAGCGCCGTTGATCACCCGAAGCTTTATCCGTCCGCCCTTCTCGACCCTGACGATCTGCGGATCGGACAAGGTGCGGTCGTTGGTGAGGTAGGCGTCCCAATCGTAGTCGTTCAGGTCCACGGCCATGCCCTGCATCGAGGACATATCCATCTTCATGCCGGAATGGTCCATCGACGCGCCGGGATCGGATTGGCCTCCCATCGCGCTCATATCATGGCCGCCGCCATGTACGCCGGTGATCTCCTGCATGACCTCTTCGGGCGTCTTGAACGAGAAATCATGAAGGAACATCACGACCTCCTGGCGGTCGGCCTTCACGTCTTCGGCGCTGCGCACGATCAAGGCCGCGGCGAGAAGGTTCATTTCTTGAAGCGGGATATGCGCGTGCATCCAGTAGGTGCCGGGAAGCGGCTCATAGTCATAGGAGCGCGTTTCTCCGGGTTGCAGCATCGGGCGCGGCACGTCCGGAACGCCGTCCTGCTCGTTGGGCGGGATCTGGCCGTGCCAATGGATCAGGGTCGGCACATCGAGACGATTGGCCAGGTCGACGCGAAAGCGTTGTCCGGGGTCGAGAACCAATCCTTGCCCGCTCGACCCTTCAAGGCCGAAGACTGTGGCGGCGCGCCCGTCGACGTCCAGCACGCGCGTTGCAGCGCTGAGGGCCATCGCGCTTTGGGCGTTGGCGAAGCGCGGTAGAGCTGCTGCGGATAGCGTGGCAGCGCCTGCGGCGAGAAAGCTGCGGCGTGAGATAAGCTTCATTTTCGGTCTCCTGGGAGGACTATGCTCCCTCTGAATTCAGATCGGCGTGCGACTAGGCAGGCCACTTGCGTTCAGCAAGACCGTCGTTGGGAGGGCGTTCGTTGCGTGCGGGGCCGATGCCGGCGAGGTCCGGCATCTCGGTAATGCTCCAGATCGCTGCGGTAGGAGCGGTGGCATTTGTCGGCGACTTAGGCGCAAGCCAGTGCGTCATGCCTGAGCATAGGGCATAACAGAAGGCATTGTTTCCGTTGCAGATTCGATGTTCCTGGCACGGCACGGCAGCGGTATCCGCGGCCGGATGCTGCGATCCGTGTTCCGAAATCATTACGTGGGAGTTACTGGCCATGCGAGCACCGAGCGCCGGAACGGTCAACGCCACGCTGGCGAAGGAAAGGAGCATGAGCAGAGCGATGAACAGCCGTTGCATCGCCGTCAAAACGCCGTGCAAGACAACATCATCCGCACCCTCGGCTTGCGTTCATCCAGGGTGGTCCGCTCCCACCCGCTCGCCGCGTCCGCCGCCGAGCGTCTTTTTTGGTGACACACCACGGCGGTTCCAGGCGACACTGGTTACTTGCCTCGGTCGGCGAGCCACTTCTTCATCATGGCGATCTCGCCCTCCTGGGCCTTGACCACCTCTTCGGCGAGTTTGCGGACCTCGGGGTCCTTGCCGTACTGGAGCACGACCTTCGCCATGTCGATCGCGCCCTGATGGTGCGGGATCATACCGCGCATAAAGTCCACGTCGGCGTCGCCGGTATAGGGCACCATCATGTCCTTCATCATGGCATCCATGGCGGTCTCGTATGCCTTCGTCGACGGCGTGTCCGATCCTGGCGTCTGCATGCCTGACATGTCGTGACCTTGCATCGTGTTGTTGTCCGTTTTCATTTGGGTTTGAGCGAATGCCAGGCCGCCGGCGATAGCGATGGCCCCTGCGATGAAGATCGGAGTGAGCTTGTTCATGGTCTCGCTCCCGTTCAGTTTGAGGTCGCCGGATAGCCGGCTTCTTCCAGAACCTGCAAGATCGCGGACGGCGTGGCGGTCGTCTCGACCTTGACGGCGCGCGCGGCGGGATTCGTCTCGATCTTGGCTGCGGAGTCCACCGACTGAATCGCCTTGGTGACGGACTTGGCGCAACCGCCGCAGGTCATGTTTTCAATTTTGAGGTCCATGAGACTTCTCCTTGTTTTGATCTCATGTCGCCCAAGGTGGTGCTTCCAACCGTGGTAAGGTCAAGGGCCAAAAAAAAGAAAATGCGCTATTGACCTTCCCATGGTTGGAAGCCTCATTTTCCGTCCGAACGTGAATTTCGGAACGAGAAAAGGAGGCGGCTATGAATGCCCCCGTTCGAGCTGCGGACACCAGGAACGCGGCAATTTCCCTGTCAATAGAAGGCATGACCTGCGCCTCCTGCGTCGGTCGTGTCGAACGAGCCCTCAAGGCCGTCCCCGGCGTTGCCGATGCGGTCGTCAACCTGGCGACCGAAAAGGCAAGCATCACGACGAATGCTCCCGTCGATCGCGCTACGCTCGTCAAGGCCATCGAGGATGTCGGCTATGAGGTTTCGGAGAGCCCTGCCGCACAAGCGGCCGCCTCGCTTGAAGTCGCGATCGAGGGCATGACCTGCGCCTCCTGCGTGGGTCGTGTCGAGAAGGCCCTGAAGGCCGTGCCGGGCGTCACCAGCGCCGTCGTCAACCTCGCGACCGAGAAGGCCACGATCCAGGGAACCGCAGACACGGCAGCCGTGATTGCGGCCATCGAGAATGCGGGCTACGACGCCAAGGTCATCTCGGCGGCAACCGGATCGAGCCAGGCCGAGACGAATGACCGCGCAGAGAAGAAGGAAGCCGAACGCCGCGAGCTGACCCGCGACTTCACCATCGCGGCGGTGCTGACCGCTCCGGTCTTCCTTTTGGAAATGGGCTCGCACCTCATTCCGGGCGTGCATGGCGTGATCGAATCCACCATCGGCATGACGAACAGTTGGTATCTCCAGTTCGTGCTGACGACGCTGGTGCTGTTCGTGCCGGGCATCCGCTTCTATGACAAGGGGCTTCCCGCCCTCTGGCGTCTGGCGCCGGACATGAACTCGCTGGTGGCAGTCGGCTCGCTCGCGGCTTACGGCTATTCGCTGGTCGCGACCTTCGCGCCGGGCTTCCTGCCCGCAGGGACGATCAACGTCTATTATGAAGCCGCCGCGGTCATCGTCACGCTGATTTTGCTCGGCCGGCTGCTCGAAGCCCGCGCCAAGGGGCGTACCTCGGAAGCGATCAAGCGTCTGGTCGGCCTTCAGGCCAAGACGGCGCGCGTCCGCCGTGACGGCAAGACGGTCGATCTTCCGATCGACTCCGTGCTGTCGGGTGACATCGTGGAGGTCCGTCCCGGCGACCGTATCCCGGTCGATGGCGAGGTCATCGAGGGCGAAAGCTATGTCGATGAATCCATGATCACCGGCGAACCGATCCCGGTTTCCAAGACGAATCGTAGCGAGGTCGTCGCCGGCACCGTGAACCAGAAGGGCGCCTTCGCGATCCGCGCCACGGCGGTCGGCGGCAACACCGTGCTGTCGCAGATCATCCGCATGGTTGAGGAAGCACAAGGCTCGAAGCTGCCGATCCAAGCGCTGGTCGACAAGGTGACGATGTATTTCGTGCCGGCTGTCTTCGCCGTCGCGGCTCTGACCTTCGCGGCATGGCTCTATTTCGGGCCGTCGCCGGCGCTCACCTTCGCGCTGGTCAATGCGGTCGCCGTGCTGATCATCGCCTGCCCCTGCGCCATGGGTCTGGCTACGCCGACCTCGATCATGGTCGGCACCGGCCGGGGCGCGGAGCTGGGCGTACTCTTCCGCAAGGGTGAAGCGCTGCAACTGCTGAAGGACGCCAGGGTCGTGGCCGTCGACAAGACCGGCACGCTGACCGAGGGCAA
>JASBVG010000088.1 GCA_030147505.1 Tardiphaga sp. | reverse complement strand
CTATCTACGTCATGACGGGCCTGAGCATATCATGGCCTTTGCGCCGACCCGCTCGGGCAAGGGCGTCGGCCTCGTCGTGCCGACTCTCCTGTCCTGGGCCGGCAGTGTCGTCATTCACGACATCAAGGGCGAGAACTGGACGCTGACCGCCGGCTGGCGCGCCTGTTTTTCGCATTGTCTGCTGTTCAACCCGACCGATCCGCGCTCAGCGCGATACAATCCGCTGCTGGAGGTCCGCAAGGGCCCGGACGAGGTCCGCGACGTCCAGAATATCGCCGATATACTGGTGGATCCCGAGGGAGCGCTTGAACGCCGCTCGCACTGGGAGAAAACCAGCCATTCGCTACTGGTCGGCGCTATCCTCCATGTCCTCTACTCCGAAGAGGAGAAAACGCTCGCGCGAGTGGCGACATTTCTCTCCGACCCGCAACGCAGCTTCGCCCACACCCTGCGCCGCATGATGGCTACCAACCATCTGGGAACGTCAAAACATCCCCAGGTCCATCCCGTCGTGGCCAGCGCTGCGCGCGAAGTGCTCAATAAAAGCGAGAATGAGCGATCGGGCGTGCTCTCCACGGCCATGTCGTTCCTTGGCCTCTATCGCGATCCTACCGTTGCGCGCACGACTTCAGCCTGCGACTGGCGCATCGCCGATCTCGTCGACGCCAAGGCGCCGGTGTCGCTCTACCTCGTCATCCCGCCATCGGACATCTCACGCACCAAGCCGCTGGTCCGCTTGGTTCTGAACCAAATTGGACGCCGCCTGACCGAGCGGCTGGAAGGCGATCCGCGCAAGAGCCGCAAGCACCAACTGATGATGATGCTCGACGAGTTTCCCGCACTGGGCCGGCTCGACTTTTTCGAGACCGCGCTCGCCTTCATGGCCGGCTACGGCATCCGCGCCTATCTCATCGCGCAGAGCCTGAACCAGATCAGCAAGGCCTATGGCGAGAATAACGCCATTCTCGACAACTGCCATGTCCGCATCGCCTTTAGCTCGAACGACGAACGCACGGCCAAACGGATCAGCGATGCGCTCGGCACCGCAACCGAACTGCGCGCGCAGAGAAACTATGCTGGCCATCGTCTCGCGCCCTGGCTCAGCCATGTCATGGTGTCGCGGCAGGAGACCGCCCGTCCGCTACTGACGCCCGGCGAGGTCATGCAACTGCCGCCGTCCGAGGAACTGGTGATGGTCTCAGGGCTGGCGCCGATCCGGGCAAAGAAGCTGCGCTACTATGAGGATCGCAATTTCACTGCGCGTGTGATGCCGCCGCCAGTGCTTGGCGAAGGATCCTATAAGGACCGGCCAGAGTGGCGCGCCGACGACTGGGGCAGTGAAGTGCGCCGTCCCCATGATGCCCTAGCCGCTGCATCCACGGACGATGCCGATGCTTTCGCGGAGGCAGAGGGCGGTCTTCAGCAGGAACGTCATCCCGGTCTCGCCGAGGAGCAGGCACCGGCCCCGGCTGAGACGGAGCGGGATGCCCCCCCCGGCACCGACGACGAAAGCGACGAGGTCGCCGACCGACGCGCCATGGACCGTCTGCGCAATCTGAACCCGGTCCAGCGTGCCTATGGCATCAACGAGAGCACGGATCGCGGCGACGATCTGCTGCCGAACTTCTGACGGGGAGAACGGCAGTGAAGCCACGCCATCATCTCTATCTCGACGAGGAGCTGACCGCTCGTCTCGACATGCTGGCATCGACGCCCGGCACGTCGAAGTCCGCGATCATTTCTGACGCTCTGCGCGAATATCTCAATCGCCGCGCCACCCGCGAAGTCGATGACCTGCTCAAGCACCGACTCGACCGGATCAGCAATCAACTGGGGCGGATCGAGCGTGACGCGACGGTCCTTCTCGAAACCCTGTCGTTGTTCGTCCGCTATCAGCTGACTGTCACCGCGCCACTGCCCGAGGCGGACAAGGCTGCACAGGCGATCGGGCGCGAGCGCTTCCGCCGTTTCGTCGATCAGGTGGGCCGGCAACTGGCGACCAGCCGATCGATCGACACTCCGCCTCGCGATGGTGAGCCGTCATGAGCCGCGCGCTTGGGGTACAGTCACGCGACCGTCGCAGCGCCATGCTGCGCACCGCCATGGGGCCGGCTATCGCCGCCGCGCTGGCCGATCCGCTTGTCACCGAGATCATGGTCAATCCGGATGGCATGGTGCGTCTCGACCGCCTCGGCCAAGGTCGCATTGAGACCAGGGCCCGGCTGGAGGCCGCCGAGGCAGAGCGGATCGTGCGTCTCGTCGCCAGCCATGTACGCGCAGAGGTCCATGCCGATGCGCCGATCATCAGTGCGGAACTGCCAATCCATGAAGACGGCTCGGGCGGCGAACGCTTCGAAGGTTTGCTCCCGCCGGTAGCGTCGGCACCTTGCTTCGCCATCCGCAAGCCGGCTGCCCGCATCCACCGCCTCGATGACTATGTTGCAGACGGCATTATGTCTGCCAAGGTCGCCGTGGCGCTCGCCAATGCCGTCGTCGCCCGCCGTAATATACTTGTCGCGGGGGGCACATCGTCGGGTAAGACCACGCTGGCGAACGCGCTGCTGGCCGAGATGGCTAACCTCGACGAGCGGGTGATCCTGATCGAGGACACGCGCGAGCTGCAATGCGCGGCGCCTGATACAGTGGCACTGCGAACTAAGCCCGGCGCCGTGACGATGGCCGATCTCGTCCGCTCGACCCTGCGGTTGAGACCCGATCGCATCATCGTTGGCGAGGTCCGGGGCGGCGAAGCCCTCGACATGCTCAAGGCCTGGAACACCGGCCATCCCGGCGGCATCGCCACCGTCCATGCCAACAGCGCGCGATCCGCGCTCTACCGCATCGAACAACTGGTGGCGGAAAGCGTCGTCACCGTGCCGCGCCGCCTGATCGCCGAAGCAATCGACATGGTGGTGTTTATCTCCGGCCGGGGCACCGGCCGCAGGATCGAGACCGTTGCCGAGGTCGGCGGGCTCGATGCGGGCGGCGATTACGCCGTCACCGACCTCGCCATCCCCCACAGCCTAGGAGACTGATCCATGTACGCATCACGTCCGTTCGTCCCCGCGCGCCTGTCCACATTGCGGGCAATCGGCTTGGAGCCTGTCCTGCTCATCGCCTGGTTGATGCCGATCGTGACGCTGGGCCTGGCGCTGCTGCTCCTCGGGATCGTCATCGCGCTGGGCCGCACCGCCTGGCCACGCTGGTTCGCAG
>JASBVG010000086.1 GCA_030147505.1 Tardiphaga sp. | reverse complement strand
GCCGGTGAGCGCCAGACCGTCCTTGTAGTTCAGCGTGGACCACGCGACGCGGACGGTGACGTCGCCCTCCATCAGCTCCGCCTCATCGAACTGCGTCAGCGCAGCCGTGGTTCCCTTGTCCGCCTTGTCGATGCGGATGGCCTTGAACGTTCCCAATGCATCGCTCCCAATTTTGTCGTTGCTTCAGGTTGGACCGATCACGCCGGCTGTGCAACCGCGCGCTCGACCGGCTTTTCCACGATCGGCAGATTGATCAGCGCCGACAGAACGCCGAACAGCACCGACAGCCACCACACCGGCGTGTAGGAGCCGAACTTGTCGAAGACGACGCCACCAAGCCAGGCGCCGAGGAAGCCGCCGACCTGATGGCTGAAGAAGGCGAAGCCATAGAGCGTCGCCAGCCAGCGGGTGCCGAACATCAGCGAGACAAGACTCGATGTCGGCGGCACCGTGGAGAGCCAGGCAAGTCCGCTGATGGCGCCGAACACCAGCGCCGAGGTCGTTGTCAGCGGCAGCGTGATGAAGGCGACCGTCGCCAGCGCGCGGGTGAAATAGATGAAGGACAGGATATAGCGCTTCGGCCACTTGCCCTGCACATAGCCGACCAGCAGCGAGCCGATGATGTTGAACAGGCCGATGATTGCGATCACCCAGCCGCCCGTCGCCGCCGGCAGGCCACGATCGACCAGATAGGCCGGCAGATGCATGGTAATGAAGGCGAGCTGAAAACCGCAGGTGAAGAAGCCGAGCACCAGCAGCACATAGGAGCGATGGTTGAATGCCTCGACGAGCGCGTTCTTGAAGGACTGCTCCAGCACGGGAGACGCCACATTCGACTCCGCCTTCGGCGTCGCCAGCACCATGGCGAGTGGCAGCACCAGCAGCATCAGCATGCCGAAGGTCACCAGCGTCGCCTGCCAGCCGGTGTGGTCGATCATCGCCACCGTGAAGGGCGCGAAGATGAACTGGCCGAAAGAACCTGCCGCCGTGCCGGCGCCGAGCGCAATGCCGCGCCATTCCGGCGGCATCAGCTTGCCGAAAGCAGACAGCACGAGGTTGAACGAACAGCCCGACAGGCCGAAGCCGATCAGCAGGCCGGCGGTGAGATTGAGCTCGAGCGGGGTCGAGGAATAGCGCATCAGCAGCAGGCCGGCCGCATACATCAGCGCACCGACGCAGATCACGCGGACGCTGCCGAACTTGTCGGCGACAGCCCCGGCAAAAGGCTGGCCAATGCCCCAAAGCAGGTTCTGCACGGCGAAAGCGAGCGCGAAGACGTCGCGGCCCCAACCGAACTCCTGGCTGAAGGGCTGCATGAAGAAGCCGACGCTGGATCGGGGGCCGAAGGTCAGCATGCCGATCAGGGATCCGCAGATCACGATCACCAGCGGGGTGCGCCAGCCAAGACTCGGTCGCGATATACTGTCGATGGCCGCCATGTCGTTTCCCCTGTCCTCATTTTGAGGTCCCGGAGAGATAAATGCATTGGCATGAAAATCCAATGGTCAAATCGTTGACATTCGTGCGGGTCAGGGATGCGACTCCCGGACGGCCGATAAATGCCGCTGTCATGCCGGGCTTGACCCGGCGATCCAGTAAACACCGGCGACGAAGCTTGAACTGGATGGACGCCGTTTACTGGATCCCCGCTCTGCGCACGCCTTCGGCGCGCTTGGCGGGGATGACAGGCGGAGGACGCATCCAAAAAACCAAAAAGCGGCGCCGGGCATGGCACCGCTTTTCAGCCGGCTTGGAGGTAAAGTCGCCTTACGGCTTGTCTTCGGCGAGTTTTCGGGAAATCGCCGCGGTCTGCGCCGGCGTTCCCCAGCTCGGCGCTTCGCCGCCGTCGCCCCACTTGCGCGGGCGATAGAAGGAATGAACACCGGTGCGGTACATTTTCTTCATCTCGCGCACCCAGGACGGATGCACCCAGTAGGCGTGATAATGCGTGGACTTGCCGACTTCCGGCAGCCACAGGCGGCCGTCGAGGGTCGCGGTCGCGATCTTGCGGGCGCGCTCCCACATGTCGGGCTCGCGGACCACATCGGGAATGCCATCGCAGGCGAAGGTGAATTGGCAGGCCAGGCGGCGATGCTTGTTCTGATAGACCACGCCGCAAGGCGTGGTCGGATAGAAGCCGGAGAACACGCGGTTCATCACCACCTGCGCCACCGCGATCTGGCCGCGCACCGCTTCGCCGCGGGCCTCGAAATAGACGGCTTCGGCGAGGCACTTCTCCTGCTTGGCGCGCGCTGCGCCGGTGAGGCTCAGGCGCTCGGCCGGCGTCTTGCCGTGATAGTCGCTATTGACCTCGCCTTTCTTCGCCACGCTTTCGCCGCTGCCCGGCTTGGCGACAGGCTGCGGCAGCGCGGCGGTCTTCTTCATGTCGGGATCTGGGCCCGGGGTCACGATCATCGGCTCTTCGCCGGGCTTCCACTGCTCCATCGTCTCGAAGGATTCGCCGAGCGAAGAGGCGCCGAAGAACAGGCTCGCGGTCTTCACAGAGAAACCGTCTTTCGACGGTGCCGGCTCGACGGGAATGACAGCCGCTTCGGACGACGCGTCGTCTGCGGGCTGCACCGGTGCACCATTGGAATATTGCGCGAGCGGCGGCGCATGCAGCGCCTCGTCGAGTTCGGGATCGAGCGGCGCATGCTGCGCGGACGGCAAGCGATCGGCCGTCTTGGCGCCTTTCACCGACGTATTGTCGTGGAAGGAATCATTCGATCGATCCTCGAGCGGATCGACATCCGGCGTGAACATCGCCAGACGATCGCCCTTCAGCGTGCGATCCACTTTCGGGAAGTCAGCGGCTTCATAGCGGCGCGGCGACAGCATCAGCGGATTGCGCTTCACCGTGCCGGTGATGTCATTGGTATCGAAGCTGGCGAGCTGCAGCGTCGGGCGCGACGTGGTGCCGACGGGACGGCCGAAAGCGAAGGTCGCGACATGAATGGAGGAGACCGCGGACGCGTAGTTGCGCTGCTGCCAGCGCTCGGTGACGCCCGGCTGACGGGCGAGCAGCGACGCAATATCCTGATAGCCCGACTCGGTCGGGGCCATCGCAAAGATGCAGAGACCGAGACCGAAGAGCACGCCACGCGTGCCCTTCGGC
>JASBVG010000085.1 GCA_030147505.1 Tardiphaga sp. | reverse complement strand
GCCGGTGAGCGCCAGACCGTCCTTGTAGTTCAGCGTGGACCACGCGACGCGGACGGTGACGTCGCCCTCCATCAGCTCCGCCTCATCGAACTGCGTCAGCGCAGCCGTGGTTCCCTTGTCCGCCTTGTCGATGCGGATGGCTTTGAATGTCGCCATGTGTCGCTCCTCTAATCCATTTCCAGTGCAAGTTTAGCTGTAGAAGATGCCGCCATCGACATTGAGCGCCTGACCCGTGACGAATGCGGAATCGTCGGAGGCGAAGAACGCGACCGGGCCGACCACATCTTCCGGCTCGCCGAGACGATGCAGGTCGGTGACCTTCTCGAAATAGGCGACGCGCTCGGGATCGCGCAGATTGTTGCGGCCCATCTCGGTGAGAATGATGCCGGGGCATACGGCGTTCACGGTGATGCCGTGGCCGCCGAATTCCATCGAGGAAACGCGGGTGAAGCCAACGACCGCCGATTTCGATGCGGCATAATGCGACTGGCCGGGGCCGCCGGTGCGCGCGGCCAGCGAGGCGATGTTGACGATGCGGCCGTATTTGCGCTCCTTCATGTGAACGACCATGGCCTGCGTCATCTGAAACACGCCGCGGACATTGACGGCGAAGGTCTGGTCCCAGTGTTCAGGCGTGGTTTCGTCGATGGTGGCGAGACGCAGGATGCCGGCATTGTTGACGAGCGCATCGACATGACCGAGGGCCGCGACGGCTTCAGTCACCGTGCGCTGGCAATCCTCGAGCTTGCTCACATCGGCCAGGATCGGCATGCAGTTGCGACCGAGCTTCTTCACCTCGGCGACCGTTTCCTGCAGCGTGCCTTCCTGCGCAGCGATATCGGTGAGAGCGAGATTGTAGCCACGCTGGGCGAGGCCGAGGGCGATGGCGCGGCCGATGCCGCGGCTCGCGCCGGTCACGATGGCATGTCTTGTCATGGGATGTTCCTCGATACGTTTTTGATTCAGAAGTTATCGTCGAGCAGATCAGGCCCGCGCGCCGCGAACGGGCAGCGTGTTCATCGTCTTCACCGTCTCCTCGAAGGAAACGAGATTGGCGCCGGAGCCGAGTCCCGTTGCGACCGTGGCTGCCGTCGCCGTTGCCAGTTTCGCGCAGTCCAGCAGATCCCAGTCACGCACGAGGCCGGCGATGAAGCCGCCGGTATAGGAATCGCCACATCCCGATGTGTCGCGCACGGTCACCTCGAAGGCCGGCACGGTGAACTGGCGCCCGTCGCGCGTCATCACAAACGAGCCGTGTTCGCCGAGCGAGATCGCGCAGGCGCCGGCGCCCTTGCCGATGAAATATTGCGCGCAGGCGGCGGGATCGTCGGTGCCGACCAGTGCATGGGTCTCGTCGATGCTCGGCATGAAGAAGTCCGTATAGGGCATCAGCGGCTCGACCAGCTTCAGCGTTTCAGCTCGGGCCTGAATCAGATCGACGGTGGTGACGCAGCCGGCCGCCTTGGCATCGCGCAGCAGCGCGATCGTCGGCTCGCCGTCCATCGCCAGCAG
Organism: Tardiphaga sp.; assembly: GCA_030147505.1. Lineage (GTDB taxonomy): Bacteria > Pseudomonadota > Alphaproteobacteria > Rhizobiales > Xanthobacteraceae > Tardiphaga. The sequence continues at coordinate 14,446 of JASBVG010000085.1, read as the reverse complement.
CGATCCGACGCCACCGAGATGCAGCACCTTGCTCTTGCAGGCCGCTTTCTGCGCCTCTGGCGAGATCTTCCAGCGCGCCGAAGCGCCGCGTGCATGCAGCACCGGGCGCGAGCCGTCGGGGCGGATCGGCAGGATAGTGGCGGAGGTCGGCGCGCCGGCCATGCGCTCCATCACTGAAATATCGATGCCCTCGCGCTCCATCGCGTTCAATACCCAGTCGGCCTTCTCGTCGGCGCCGACCGCGCCAACGGCGAGCGCCTTCAGGCCGAGACGCGCGCACGGCACGACCGTGCCGCCGGCCGTGCCGGCGACCGTGAGCTTGATCTCATCGATCAGCGCGCGGCCGCCGCCGGCGGGGATTTCAGTGACGGGCACGCCGAGGATGTCGAGGATATAGGTGCCGCAGACGCTGACGTCGTGTGGGTGGGCCATCTGGCAAGTCTCGCAATTGTTGGTGCTGGTTCGCTAGGTCGAGGTCTTGGTCAAATTCTTGGACGTGCCGTCGCTGTCACGCAGGCCGTATTGTCCCCATCGCTTCAGGAGACTGTCGATCTCGGCATCCGGCAGCAGCGGCGGCGTACCGAGCTGCAGGCAGCCGTGATACTGCTTGGCCAACACCTCCACTTCCACCGCAAGCCACATGGCCTTGCGCAGGTTGGGGCCGATGGCGATCAGTCCGTGATGGGCGAGCAGGCAGGCGCGCCGATAACGCAGCGCAACGAGCGCCAGTTGCGACAGTTCGGCGGTGCCGTACTGCGCGTAGGGCGCGCAGGGGATATCGTTGCCGCCGCCGGCCGCGATCATGTAGTGGATCGCCGGGATTGCGCGGTTCATGATCGCGATGATGGTGCAGTAGATCGGATGCGCGTGGACCACCGCATTCGCTTCAGGTTTGGCCTTGAGAATGTCGAGATGGAAACGCCATTCCGTAGAAGGCACGCGGCCCTCCGCCGCGGTCCACGAACCATCCCACTTCATCGCGACGATGTCTTCCGGACGCATCGTGTCATAGGGCACGCCCGATGGGGTCAGCAGGATGCCGTCATCGGTGCGTACGCTGATATTGCCCGACGTGCCCTGATTGATGCCCGCGGCCGACATCTCACGGCAGGCGTCGATGATGGCCTGCCGTGTTGCGATGTCTGTGGCGCTCGGATGCGTCATGGCGTGTTTCCTCGAGAAGTCATCGATGCGGCTCTTGCCGGCCGCTGCGGGTGATCGCGATATCGGAGGAGCGCGTCAGCGCCCCATCGAAAAGAACTCGTCGTTCGGCCGCATGCTGGTGACATTGGCAAGGCGGTTGGACATGCCGAAGAAGGCGGCGATGGCAGCGATATCCCAGACATCGTCCTCGGAGAAGCCGTGGCCTGCCAGCGTCTCGATATCGGCGTCGCCGACTTCATAGGCCTGCATCGAGACCTTCATGGCGAAATCGAGCATCGCGCGCTGGCGCGGCGTGATGTCGGCCTTGCGATAGTTCACGGCGATCTGGTCGGCGATCAGCGGGTTCTTGGCGCGAATGCGCAGGATGGCGCCATGGGCCACCACGCAATACTGGCACTGATTGGCATTGCTGGTCGCGACCACGATCATCTCGCGCTCGGCCTTGGTGATCGGGCCCGGCTTGTCCATCAGCGCGTCGTGATAGGCGAAGAAGGCGCGGAACTCGTCGGGACGATGCGCCAGCGTGAGAAACACGTTTGGCACAAAGCCGGACTTCTCCTGCACTGCAAGGATTCGTGTGCGGATGTCGTCCGGAAGGCTGGAGATTTCGGGAACGGGAAAGCGGCTGATGGCAGGTTTGGTCATGATGTATGTTTCCTCTCATGCGGTCGCGAGTGCATCCAGTCGATCCTGGTATTCTTCAAAAGCGTCGCGTTGATCTGCGATATAGGGTTCGGCGCGGACCAGGCACGTATGTGCCGAGCAGCCCTGGCCGAATTGTGAAGTGCCGATGTCGAGCGTCAATACGTTCGGATTGCCTGCCACCTCGAGGCCGCTCTCGTCCCGCGGAGTGAACCAGGCGCCGGTAGGCAACACCAGTACGCCGGGGCGCACGCTGTCGGTGACATTGGCGGTGGCGAGGCAGGCGCCGCGCGCGTTCCAGATGCGGATGGTCTGGCCGTCGCTGATGCCGCGCGTTTGAGCGTCATCCGGGTTGAGCCGTGCCTGTTCGCGACCGTTGCGCTTGGTCGTGGCGCTGGCGATGCCGGTTTCGATCTGGCTGTGCAGCCGGCCGGCCGGCTGATGCGAGATCATGTGGAGATCGGCCGCCTTGCTGTCGCTGCCGAGCCATTCCGCCGGCTCCACCCAGGCGGGATGCGACGGGCAGTCGGCATAACCGAGCCGCGCGAGTGTCTCGCTGCCGAGCACGATCCTGCCGCTCTCGGTCCTGAGCGCATGCGCTTCGGGATCGGTGCGGAATTCGGCCAGGAACGTGTGATTGGCGCGCACCGGGCAGCGGGCATAGCCCTCGCGCCAGAAGGTGTCGAAGTCCGGCATCTCGAAGCTGAGCCGTTCGGCGGCGTCGCGCCGGCTTTCCTCGTAGAGGTGCCGCACCCAGCCCATTTCGTCGCGGCCTTCGTTGAAGCGATCGGCGACGCCGAGCTTGCCGGCGATGCGATCGAAGATCTCGAAATCGGGCAGGGACTCGCCGACCGGCTTGATGGCCTGCTTCATCGCCATGATAAAATCGGAGCGCTTGTTGCCGGCGAGATCGTTGCGCTCGATGGACGTGGTCGCCGGCAGCACGATATCGGCGCGCTGGGCTGTCGCGGTGAACATCGGATCCTGCACGATGATGGTTTCCGGCCGTGTCCAGGCTTCGGACAGGCGGTTCAGATCCTGATGATGGTGATAGGGATTGCCACCGGCCCAATAGACCAGCCTTGTGTCGGGATAGGTCCGTGTCTCGCCTTCATAGGTGAAGGTCGCGCCCGGATTGAGCAGCATGTCGCTGATGCGCGCGACCGGAATGAAACTGTCGATCGGTCGTGTCAGTTGCGAGATCGCCGGCGACTTGCCGAGATTGAACGGCGAGCCGACGCCGCCGAGCGACGCATAGCCGTAACCGACTCCGCCGCCGGGCAACCCGATCTGACCGACAATCGAAGCGAGGCCGAGCGCAGCCCAGAACGGCTGCTCGCCATGATGCGCGCGTTGCAGGCTCCAGCTCACGGTGAGCATGCTGCGCGTATCGACGAGGCGTTGCGCCAGCTGGCGGATGGCCGCGGCATCGAGTCCGCAAATCTCCGCGGCCCAGGCGGCATCCTTGCGAACGCCATCGGATGAGCCATCGAGATAGCGGAGCAGGCGATCGGCGCCGCTGGTGCAGCGCGCGAGAAAATCCTGCGCGTGGCGGTCGGCCAGCACGATCTCGCCCGCGAGGCCGAGCATCAATGCGGTATCGGTGTTCGGACGGATCGGCCACCATTCGGCATCGACCCAGTCGGGCAGATCATCCTTCAGCGGCGAGACATGGATGATGCGGATCCCGCGTTTGGCGATGGCCCTGAGATGGGTTTCCAGCCGATGCGCGCCGATGCCGCCGGCTTCCGTCTGGGCCGTGCGCGGCGACAATGCGCCGAACACGACGAGGGTCTCCGTATGGTCGGCGATGGTGTCGAGCGTATTGGCCTGACCGTCGCAGGCGTCCGAGCTTCCCAGCGTATGGCGCAGGATCACGGGGCCGGCGGCGATCGAATAAGTATCGACGTGGCGGGTGAAGCCGCCAATCAGGTTGAGCATGCGCTTGAGCAGCGACGATGCGTGATGCAGGCGGCCGGAATTTGTCCAGCCATAGGAGCCGGCAAAGATCGACGCATTGCCATGTGTGCCGGCGACGCGGTGGATCTCATCGGCCACCAGCGTGGTCGCCTCGTCCCAGCTGACGGGGACGAATTTCTCCATGCCGCGCTTGCGCCGGTCGCTGCCTTCGCGCTTCTCGAGCCAGCCCTTGCGCACCATCGGACGCAGGATGCGGCGCTGGGGATTGGCCCATTCCGGCACCGAATGAATGATGGGCGAGGGAGCCGGGTCGTGTGCGAACGGCTCGACCCCCACGATCGTCTCGTCCTGCACGAGCAGCGTATAGGCGCCCCAGTGACTGCAATGCGGGATTCGCCTGATCTCACTCACCCGCCGTCTCCGTGTGGTTGCTCATCGGTTCGATCAGGATGCCTGAGCGAGGGGATGCGCGATCTCGCGTCGCATCTGCGCGGCGAAGTCCGGATATGTCTCCGCCACTTCGTCGTAGACGCGTCCGCGCAGCAAGGCCAGCGTTTGCGCGTCAGGCGGCACCGTCTGGTCCGGTTGGCTGTCATGCGTGAACCGGAAGCCGGTGGCTTCCTTGATGTCGGTCAGATCGTGGCCGGGATGAATGCTCTGGAGTTCGAAACCGGGCCGCGTCTTGTCGAAGCGGAACAGCGCCTTGCCCGTGAGCAGCGCGATCGGGCCGCCGCTGCGATGGACGCCGGCATCGCTGACGCCGGGCGTGCTGATGAAATCCACCTTTTCCACCAGCGCACGCGGCGTGTGCTCTTCGCGAAACAGGATCACGCGTGGCACGACGTAATAGAGATAGGCCGAACCGAACGAGCCGGGCCAGCGCACAGGCGTCTGCGGATAGTCGCCGGTGCCCACCAGATTGATGTTGCCGCGGCCGTCGATCTGGCCGCCGCCGAGAAAGAAAGCATCGATGCGGCCCTGTCCAGCGCAATCGAAGAGTTCGGCCGAACCGTTGGTGAAAAAATTATGCTCCACCGATCCAAGGATCGAGATGCGTGGACCTTTCTCGCCAGCCTGCTGTTTCTGCGCGCGGAGCAACATGGCGCCGGCGGCCGGAATTGGTGAGGAGGCGCCGACGGCGACATGGCGAACGCCATCAAGCAATCTCGCGATGGTGCAGATCAGGATCTCGCGCGGATGAACGTCGCTCATCATGCCGGTTCCATCTGTGTTTCGGCCTGCGCCATGTAGTCGGCAAAGCCTTCGGCGCTGCGGGCCGCGCGCGCATAGCGCAGGATCTCGGCGGTGTCGGTGGCATATTCGCCCCACAGGCCGTAAGGCCACGCGCCTTTCGGCGCTGCGGCGATCTCGGTGACATAGAGCGCGGGCAGCACACCCGCAGCGCTCATCTCGTCGGCGAGCAGGTTGTCATCCACGATGCGCTCTACGGTGACGAGCGTCGTGGTCGAGGCGTAAGCCATCGCGGCGAGTTCGCGGCGGCGTCCAATCCACACATTGCCGAAACGATCGGCCATCGGCGCATGGAAGATCGTGACGTCGGGCTTGATGGCGGGGATGAGCACCACAGGGTCGCCGTCATCGGCGAGAGGGTTGTCGATCACGCGCCAGTCGTCGCGATGGCGCAGCAGGTCGCTGCCGATCAGGCCACGCATCGGCATGAACGGGCTGCCTTTCTGGGCCGCCATCAGGCCGGCATGGATGGCAGGACAGGTGGCGTCCATCAAAGCGATCGCGCCGTCCCTGACGGCAGCATTGAAGCGCGGCGCGCCGCCGGCTTCACCGAGCGATACAGCGCTGGTCTCGACCGAGCGGACACAGCCCGCGCCGATCAGCTGATCCACCTGCAGGCCGCCGGTCGGGACACAAACGAGATCGAGATTGCGCGCGCCGCGTTCGATGATCGGGCGGGTCATCGCCATCGAGACGCCGGCATAATCCACCGGCAAGGCCAACCGGATTCCCGGCTCGACATGCTTCGCCAACGCACGAAGATCGCTCACCACCATTCGCCTCCCTGTCCCTATTGTTCTATATTGTGGAACGTAGTTCTAAATAAAACTAGTCGCGAGACTGCCTGCCTGTCAATCGGTCTGAGCGGGAAACTGCTTTGCGGATAGCTTCAACGCGTGCGGGAGGGGATTTCGGTCGATGTGCGCTGATCTTCGCGACATCCGTTCTCTTGACAAGGCTGCGCGCTCGGCAAACAATAATTGGAATAATGTTTCATAATGTAGAACGATTAGGGAGGTTGAGGATGGCTGAGCCATTGGCTCTGCGCGCGGGGAATCCCGGCGCGGGAGGATCGGCATCGCAGGCGCGCGGTGCACGCGCCGGACAGGTCATCGGCTCCAGCATCGCGGTGAGGGATGCCGAAAAGCGATACGGCCAGTTCCATGCCGTCGATCACATCAATCTCGACATCGAGCCCGGCGAATTCATCACGCTGCTGGGCCCCTCGGGCAGCGGCAAGACCACATTGCTGAATCTGCTGGCCGGCTTCCAGAGCCTCGATGGCGGCGAGATTCTGGTCGATGGCAAGCCGGTGCATAACGTGCCGACGCATAAGCGTGGCTTCGGCATGGTGTTCCAGAGCTACGCGTTGTTTCCCAACATGACGGTGACGCAGAACGTCGCCTTTCCGTTGCGCATGGCCGGAATCGATCGCGCGACCACCGAGCGGCGCGTGGCCGAGACATTGGAAATCATGCGCCTGTCGGCTCATGCGCACAAATCGCCGTCGGAAATGTCGGGCGGGCAGCAGCAGCGCGTCGCCATCGCACGAGCCATCGTGATGCGGCCGAAAGTGGTTCTGATGGATGAGCCGCTCAGCGCCCTCGATCGCCGGCTGCGCGAATCGATCCAGATCGAGATCCGCGATCTGCACCGGACCATCGGTAGCACGATCCTGTTCGTGACCCACGACCAGGGCGAGGCGCTGACCATGAGCGATCGCATCGCGGTGCTCGATGCCGGCAAGATCGTCCAGATCGGCCGTCCGCTCGAGATCTATCGCCATCCGTCCAATCGGTTCGTGGCGTCCTTCGTCGGCGAGAGCAATCTGATCGAAGCCGAGATCGTGCAGAAGCGCGGCACCACGGTGACGCTGAAGAACCGCGCCGGCTATGTGTTCGATGCCGAGAGCCGCGATGCCATCGATGTCGGCCGTGTCACCGTGCTGGTGCGGCCGGAGCGGGTGGCGATTCACAATGAGCCGACCGCGAGTTCGACGCCTGTGACCGTGACGTCGGCGATCTTCCTCGGCGAGATCCTGCGCATCGAGGCGCAAATGGAAGGCGGTGACACGCTCCTGATTCGCTGCACCGACACGGCGCGGCGGCCCTTGCCGAATATCGGCGACCGGCTGCATGTCAGCTGGGGACCGGAAGATTGCTGGGTGCTGACATGACCACGATCTCGCTGTCCGATACTCCGCGGCCGCAGGCGCGGCCCAGCCTTGCCATGAAGCTCAAGAACCCGGCATTGCTGCTGCTCCCGGCCGTCGGCTTTTTGACCTTCATCTATGTGCTGCCGCTGATCGATCTCATCCGCATCAGCATCAGCGGGCCAAGCTGGTTGACCTATTTCGAGCGCGTCTTCGCTGTGCCGCTGTATTGGGAATCGCTGGTGCGGACCATGCAGATCTCGGTCACGGTGGCGTTCCTGTGCCTGGTGTTCGGCTATCCCACCGCGCTGCTGATCCATCGGACGCGCGGCCTCACCCGCGCGCTGATCGCCACCGCGATCGTGCTTCCGTATTTCATCGCGATCCTGATCCGCACCTATGCCTGGATGGTGCTGCTCGGCCGCAATGGACCGGTCAACAAATTCCTGGTCTCGATCGGCGTGCTCAGCGAGCCGGTTCAACTGCTGTTTCACCGGGGCACCGTGCTGCTGGGCATGACGGCGGTGCTGCTGCCGCTGATGGTGCTGACCATCTATTCGAGCGTGTCGCGGCTCGATCCTGCGCTGACGCGTGCCGGATTGGCCAGCGGTGCGGGCCCTCTCGCCATCTTCTGGCGCGTTCTCCTGCCGTTGACGCTGCCCGGTATCGGCGCCGGTTTCCTGCTCGTCTTTGTCGCCGCGATCGGTTTCTTCATCACCCCGACGCTGCTCGGCGGCCCCGGCGATCAGATGTTCGCCATGCATATCACCCAGCAGGCGGACTCGGTGACATCCGAAGGTTTCCTGCAGGCGCTCGGCGTCGTGTTGTTGTTGATCACGCTGGCAGTCGTGGCCATCGCCGGTCGCTTCCTCGGTCTCGAATTCATCTGGGGCGGCCGCAAGCTTACCGAGACGACCGTGACACATGCCGCGCCGGCGGCTATGTCAGGCCTGCCGCGCAACAGCTTCGGCAGCAAATTCGCCGACATGATCGGCTGGCCGTTGCTCAGGCTGTTCGGCATGCTGCCCGCCAGTTCTGGCACCTGGACGGTGCGGCTGATGGGCGGCCTCGTGGTCGCGGTGCTAATACTGCCGATCATCGTGGTGATGATCATCTCGTTCAGCAGCGCCAGCTATCTGACCTTCCCGCCACCTGGCTTCTCGCTGCGCTGGTATGAGCAGTTCTTCTCCGACAGCAACTGGATGCGCGCATTCTGGACATCCGCCCTGATCGCAACCGTCTCGGCCGCGATCGCGGTCGGTCTCGGCACATGCGCCGCGCTCGGCATCGTCAGGGGCGATGTGCGGGGCAAATCCGCGATCATGCTGCTGCTGGTCAGCCCGATCATCGTGCCGCCCGTCGTGCTCGGCCTGTCGCTCTATACGCTGTTCCTGAAGTTCGATCTGGTTGGCTCGGTGTTCGGCCTGGCGGCGGCGCATGCGATCGGCGGATTGCCGATCGTGGTGGTGATCCTGGCAGCGGCGCTGCAGGGCGTGGACAAGCGGCTCGAACAGGCCGCCTCGGTCCACGGCGCGTCGTCGCTCACGGTGCTGCGGCTGGTCACGCTGCCGGCAATCGCGCCGGGTCTTGCGGCGGCGACATTCTTCGCCTTCCTGCATTCGTTCGACGAGCTGGTGCTCACCCTGTTCCTGTCGAGCGCGGAGCTGAAGACACTTCCCTTGATGCTGTGGGGCGACATCAATTACCGGCTCAATCCGGTGCTGGCCGTGGTCTCCACACTCGAAGTACTGCTGGTCGTGGGAGGATTGTTCCTCGCGCGTCCTGTGCTCGCCACGTCGCAAAAAGCGGCCTGATGGACAAAAGATCAAACAGGAGGAAACGGACTATGCTGGGAATGAAATACTTCAGGCTGCCGGCTTTGGCTTCGGCGGCATTCATCGCGATGGGGACGGGTTTTGCCGTCGCCCAGAGCAAAGTTGTCATCATGCAGGATCCGGGCGGTGGCTATGGCGATGCGCTGCGCAAGGTGATGTACGATCCGTTCGAGAAAGAGACCGGCATCAAGGTCGTCACCGTGCAGGAGGCGCGCAGCGGTCCGCGCATCAAGGCGCAGGCCGAAGCCGGCAAGGCACAGTGGGACCTGACCTTCATCTTCGATCAGGAAACCAAGCTGCTCGGCGATTGCTGCCTGGCCGATATCGACTATTCCAAACTGTCGGAATCCGCGCAAAAGACACTGGCGGCGATGCCGGACAATCTGAAGCGCAAGAAGGGCGTCGCGCTCCAGGTGATCGGCGTCGGCCTCGTCTACAACAAGGACAAGTTCAAGGGTGACAAGGCACCGCAGAACTGGGCCGACTTCTGGGACGTGAAGAAGTTTCCGGGCCGCCGCTGCATGCCGGCCTGGCCGCGCTTCACCTTCGAGGCCGCGCTGATGGCTGATGGTGTCGCCAAGGACAAGCTGTATCCGATCGACATGGAGCGAGCACTCAAGAAGCTCAAGGAGATCAAGCCGCATATCGTCAAATGGTGGACCACCGCCGCGCAGCCGCCGCAACTGCTTCTCGATGGCGAAGCCGACATGTGCCAGGCCTATACCGGCTCGATGAGCAAACTGGCACTGGAAGGTGCGCCGATCGATCTCACCTTCAATCAGGGCTTTGTCTATTACGATTTCTTCTCGATCCCGAAGGGTTCGCCGAACTACGATAATGCGCTGAAGCTGCTGTCCTGGCGTCTCGACCCCAAGCGCGCCGCCCAGCTCACGTCGACATTCCCGGTGGCGTTACCGTCGAAGGTCGTGTTCGACGCTGCGACGGACAAGAATATCGCGCGTTACTGGGCGAACAATCCGGACAACGTCTCCAAGGCCATCGAATGGAGCCCGGATTTCTGGGGCGCACCGTCGCCGGCAGGCAATTCCACCAACGAGGAATATGCACAAGAGAAGCTGAACGCGCTGCTTGCCCAGTAAATTGGGCCATATCACAATCGGATCGGCGGTCCGGGCCGCCGATCCGATCCCGACTGAACGCCAACTGATACCGGCTGCTTACATGGACAAGGCGTTTATCAAAGGATTGCGGCTCCTTGAGGTGCTGGCAATGAGCGAGCAGCCGCGCGGCGTCACCGACCTCGCCAACGAGCTGAAATTCACCAAGAGCAATGTGCACCGGCTCCTCGCGACGCTGCAATCGCAAGGTTTCGTTCGCCAGATTCCGCCACACAGCACTTACGAGCTCACCACCAAACTATGGGTGCTCGGCAATCACGTCATCCAGCGCATGGATCTCATCCGTATCGCGCGCCCGGCGATGGCGGTATTGGCCGAAGTAACCGGCGAGACGGTTCATCTGTCGGTGCTCGAGGGCACGGACGTCGTCTATGTCGACAAGATCGAAAGCGCGCACCACATTCGCGCCCATACCAGTGTCGGCATGCGGGCGCCGGCTTTCACCATGGCAACGGGGAAGGCCATGCTTGCGCAGATGCCGGATGACTATCTGGAGCAATTCCGGCCTCATCTCAGGCGCTATACCGATACGACGCGGACGACCATCGAGGAATTGCGCGAGGATATCCACGCCGTAAGAGCGCAGGGCTATTCGTCGGTGCTGCACGGTGAGTGGCGGGAAGGGATCGCGGCCTGCGCCTGCGCCATTGTCGGGCGCTCCGGTGAACTCGTTGGCGCCATCGGCATGTCTGGCCCGGACATCCGGGTCAAGCGCAAGCAGATCAAGGAGTATTCCGTTCACGTCATGGAAGCGGCACGCCGCATCGGTTCAGCACTGGGCCATATCCGAGCAAAGTGATAGCGGGCAATGAGCTTTCCATCGGTCCGGCCCAGTCAACGTGCCGGAGCGATCGTGCCCTCGACTTCTCCGAAGCCGACGCGGTATCCCTCGCCCTCGCACCAGCCGCGCATGACGAGACTGTCGCCATCCTCCAGGAATGAGCGCTTGCTGCCATCCGGCATCTCCAGCGGCTCCGAACCGTTCCAGGAAATCTCCAGCAAGCTGCCGCGCTGATGCTTTTCCGGTCCGCTGATCGTACCGGAGCCGAGCAGGTCGCCGACAGCGATGGCGCAGCCGTTTGAGGCCTGGTGAACAAGCTGCTGCACTGACGACCAATACATCAGTTTTGAATTGGTGGTCGAAATCCGCACTGGTTGCGACGTGCCGGCGCCGAGCAGATCGACTTCGAGATGCAGGTCGTAATTATTGGCACCGCGCTGCTGCAGATAGGGCAACGGCGCCGGCTCCTGAGCGGGGCCGTGCACGCGGAATGGCTCCAGCGCCTCGCGCGTCACGATCCACGGACTGATCGAGGTACCGAAGGCTTTGGCCTGGAACGGCCCGAGGGGGACGTATTCCCACGCCTGAATGTCGCGCGCACTCCAGTCGTTCAGCAGTGTGAAACCGAAAATCATCTCCTCTGCCTGCTGCTCGGTCAGCATCTCGCCCATGGCGGACGCCTGCCCGATCACCACGCCCATCTCCAGTTCGAAATCGAGCCGCTTGCATGGCCCAAACACAGGCACATCCGCTGTCGGCGGCTTGAGCTGTCCGCGCGGGCGGCGGATCGGCGTGCCGCTGACCACGACAGTCGAAGCGCGGCCATTATAGCCGATTGGAATCGACAGCCAGTTCGGCATCAGGGCATTGTCCTTACCCCGGAACATGATGCCCACATTGGTCGCGTGTTCCTTCGACGAATAGAAATCGGTGAAGCCCTGCACCGCGATGGGCATATGCATGTCGGCGAAATTACGCGGGACGAGCGCACGCCGCCTCAGCTCTATGTTGTCGCGCAGCTCCGGATGATCGTGCCGCAGCAGTTCGCTGATCCGCGCGCGTGTCCTGCCCCACACCGCCGGGCCGAGCGCCATGAACGCATTGAGCGACGGGCGCGCGAACACGCCGCTCGCATTGTCGAACCGGATCAATCCTGCCGCTTCCAGCGCGGCAAGATCGAGCACGAAATCACCGATGGCGACACCGACACGCAGATCCGGCTGCTCTGGCGTGAAGAACACGCCATAAGGCAGATTCTGGATCGGAAAATCCGACGACGGATCGACGTCAATGAAAGAGCGCAGCTTCGGATCGTTCGGGTGCATCGTATCCATCCATCTTTATTCAGCGTCAGGCTGGCGGCCTGGCTCAGCGGCTGCAAAAGCGTCAAGCTTTGCTGCGGCAGCGTCGAGCGCCACGATACGTTTATAAGGCGTGAGATCCACACCGAAGCGGCGTGCGTTGAAAACCTGCGGCACAAGGCAGATATCCGCCAGCGTCGGCTTGTCGCCGAGCGCGAACGGCCCCGGCAAGTGCGCCAGCCGCGCTTCCACCGCCTCGAAACCGGTTTCGATCCAGTGTTTCGACCACGCACCGCGCGTCGACTCATCAACGCCCATGTCGATCAGGCGGCTCAGCACGCGCAGATTGCCGATGGGATGGATGTCGGCAGCGACCACCAGCGCGATCTCGCGCGCAATCGCCCGCCCCTTCGCATCCGGCGGCAAGAGCGGCGGATTCGGATGCGTCTCGTCGAGATACTCGATGATGGCAATCGACTGCGCCAATTCGAGATCGTCATCGATCCAGTAAGGCACAAGGCCCGCCGGATTGATCTTGCGATAGGCATCCTGCGTCTGCTCACCCTTGCGCAGGTGAATAAAGCGATGATCTGCGCTCAATCCTTTCAGATTGAGCGCAATACGTACGCGATAGGCCGCGCTGGAGCGAAAGTAGCCGTAGAGAACAGCGTCACTCATGCGAACTCTTTACGGCTTGGACGGGTCGAAGCGGCGCTCCAGCCCCTGCCAGCAATCGGCATAATCGTCCTGCAACGCGCTGGTGGTTGCTGCGAACTGCGTCACCCGCTGCGGGAAACGCGTTTCGAACATGAAGGCCATGGTGCCGGTGAGTTTCACCGGCTTCAGCTCACCATTGCTCGCATGGTCGAATGCCTCCCGGTCCGGCCCGTGCGGCAGCATCATGTTATGCAGACTGATGCCGCCCGGCACGAAACCATGCGGCTTGGCGTCGTAAGCGCCGTACAGCAGGCCCATAAACTCGGACATGATGTTCATGTGATACCACGGCGGCCGGAAGGTATTTTCAGCCACCATCCAGCGCTCGGGGAAAATCACGAAGTCGATATTCGCCGTGCCTGCCGTTTCCGACGGCGAGGTCAGCACAGTAAAGATCGACGGATCGGGATGATCGAAGCCGATGGCGCCGACCGGCGAGAAGGTCCGCAGGTCGTATTTATAAGGCGCGTAATTGCCGTGCCATGCCACCACATCGATGGGCGAATACGGCAATTTTGTCGCGAACAGCGAACCGCCCCACTTCACGAACAACTCGGTCGGCGTTTCCTTGTCTTCATAGGCCGCCACCGGCGTCAGGAAGTCGCGCGAGTTGGCGAGGCAATTCGCCCCAATCGGTCCGCGCTCCGGCAATGTGAATGCGCCGCCATAGTTCTCGCAGAGATAGCCACGCGCCGGACCATTCGGAATCTCGACGCGGAATTTCACACCGCGCGGAATCACCGCAATTTCGCCCGGCTCGATGTCGATGATGCCGAATTCAGTAACAAGGCGCAGGTTGCCTTCCTGTGGAACGAACATCAGTTCGCCGTCGGCATTATAAAAATTCTGGTCCACCATCGATTTGGTGATGAGATAGACATGCGCAGCCATGCCCGCCTGCGTGCCTGCGTCGCCCGCGGTTGTCATGGTGACAACGCCCTGCAGGAAGGTCTGGCTTTCCTTCGGCAATGGCAAAGGGTCCCAGCGCAACTGCGCGATAGGCATATCGTTCTCGGCGCAAGGCGCCGTGCGCCAGTATCCCATATCGACTTTGGTGAAGCGGCCCGAGTGCTTCACCGAAGGGCGGATACGATACAACCACGAGCGCTCGTTGGTGCCGCGCGGCGCGGTGAACGGCGAGCCGGACAATTGCTCCGCATAAAGCCCGTAGGCACAGTTCTGCGGCGAGTTGCGCCCGATGGGGAGCGCGCCCGCCAAAGCTTCCGTCTCGAAGCTGTTGCCGAAACCGGACATATAGCCCGGCGTGACGTTGACGGCGTTGCGATTCACAGCGCCGGGAGCGGTGTTGATGTTCATCGCGCTATCCTCCTTGCAGGGCTGCCCACATTTCGCGGTCGCGTTTGTCGGTCCAGATCACCGGATCGTCGATCCCGGATGCTTCATCGAATGCGCGCGAGACATTGAACGGCAGACAGTGTTCATAGATCGCGAAGCTCGAGAACTTCGGGTCCATTACCTCGCGAGTCGCGGCCATGGTTTCCTTCAGCGAGCGCCCCTTCGCCACCGACAGTTCCGCCGCGCCG
>JASBVG010000079.1 GCA_030147505.1 Tardiphaga sp. | reverse complement strand
CGAAATCGGGTCCATGCCCTTGATGCCCTGGGCGGCGTCGCCGTCGGCAATGGCGCGAACTTCGAGCACGTGCATCTTGGTGAAATCGGCGACCTGGTCGAAGGTCAGCGCGGTGTTGTCAACCAGCCACACGGCCGTCGCTTTTGGCATCAGCGGGGCGTTGCTCATGGCAAATCTCCTTTGTGCTCCGCCCACCTCTTTCGGAGGCGGAGTCGTCAAGTCATCGGTGATGACGGGGAATTGGCCTTCTATATAAGCTGTGCCGGGGCTGACGCGCAATGGCGGACAGTTCGGCCTTGACAGCGCCCCAAACGCAGCCCAAGTCCTTACCCAAACAAGCTCTTTGGCTGATTTTCCATCAATCTGACGGTGTGCGCCCGCTTTTCCCGGCGCTCAAGGCACATGGATCGCCCCGATATGACCAAACCGGCCCTGAAAATCGTACTTTGCTCGCCACGTGGCTTCTGCGCCGGCGTGGTCCGGGCGATCGATACGGTGGAACGCGCATTGGCCATCCATGGCGCGCCGGTCTATGTCCGCCACGAGATCGTCCATAACAAATATGTCGTGGACAGCCTGAAGACCAAGGGCGCCATTTTCGTCGAGGAACTCGCCGAAATTCCGGACAATACGACGGCGCCGGTAGTATTTTCCGCCCACGGTGTGCCGAAGTCGGTTCCCGAGGATGCCCGCCAGCGCAATTTCTTCTCGCTGGACGCGACCTGCCCGCTGGTGACCAAGGTGCACCGCGAGGCGGCGATCCATTTCAAGCGCGGCCGCGAAATCCTCCTGATCGGCCATTCGCATCACCCGGAAGTCGTCGGTACCGTCGGCCAGCTGCCGCCCGGCGCTGTCCAGCTGATCGAGACTGCCGAGGATGCCCAGACCTTCCAGCCGAAGAATCCGGACAATCTCGCTTTCGTGACACAGACCACGCTGTCCATCGACGACACCGCTGAAATCGTGGCCGTGCTCAAGGAACGCTTCCCGAACATCAACGGTCCCCACAAGGAAGACATCTGCTACGCCACGACCAACCGCCAGCTCGCGGTGAAGAAGGTTGCGCCGGTGGTGGATGCCCTCATCGTGGTCGGTGCGCCGAATTCGTCGAACTCGCAGCGCCTGCGCGAAGTTGCCGAGCGCGAGGGGTGCCGCGTGTCGGTGCTGGCGCAGCGCGCCAGCGATCTCGACTGGAGCATGTTCGAAGGCATCACCAGCCTCGGCATCACCGCAGGCGCCTCGGCGCCGGAAGTGATCGTCGAGGAAATCATGGACGCCTTCGCGCAGCGCTTCACGCTGCATGTGGAGACGGTGTCGGCTGCCGAGGAGAACGAATTCTTCCCGCTGCCGCGCTCGCTGCGTCCCGAAGCCGCCGCATAAGGCGATGGCGGTTTACACCGACGTCGCTTCCGACGATCTGCAGGCCTTCCTCGAGCAATACGACATCGGCGAACTGCTCTCCTACAAGGGCATCGCCGAAGGTGTCGAGAATTCCAACTACCTGCTGCACACCTCGAAGGGCGCGTACATCCTCACGCTCTACGAGAAGCGCGTGGCGCTCGACGACCTGCCGTATTTTCTCGGCTTGATGGCGCATCTGTGCGCGCGCGGTGTGAACTGCCCCCAGCCGCAGAAGACCCATGACGGCGCAGTGTATTCGTCGCTCGCCGGCAGGCCGGCCGCGATCATCAACTTCCTCGAGGGCATGTGGCCACGCCGGCCGAGCGCGGTGCAGTGCGCCGGCGTCGGCGATGCGCTGGCGCGCATGCATGTGGCGGGCGTGGATTTTCCGCTGAAGCGCGCCAACAATCTGTCGGTGGAAGGCTGGCGACATCTGCTCGAGCTGGCGGCGCCGCGCGCCGATACCGTGCAGCCGGGTCTGCGCGCGTTTCTGGAGACCGAACTGGCCGATCTCGCCGCGCACTGGCCGAGCGATCTGCCGGAAGGCGTGATCCATGCCGACCTGTTTCCGGACAATGTCTTCTTCCTCGGCGACAAGCTCTCCGGCCTGATCGACTTTCCGTTCTCCTGCAACGACATGCTCGCCTATGACGTGGCGATCTGCCTGAATGCCTGGTGCTTCGAGCCGGATCTGTCGTTCAACGCCACCAAGGCGCGTGCATTGCTGAACGGCTATAACAAGACGCGCCCGCTCACCGATGCGGAGCAGGCGGCGTTTCCGCTGCTGGCGCGGGGCTCGGCGATCCGCTTCCTGCTGACGCGTCTGGTGGACTTCCTCAACGTGCCGGAAGGCGCGTTCGTGAAGCCGAAGGATCCGCTGGAATATGTCCGCAAGCTGCGTTTCCATCAGGCGGTGAACAGCATGGCCGATTACGGCCTGGAAGCTGCGGGACAGCCTGCGTGAGCAATCCTACGGTGACGATCTATACGGACGGCGCCTGTTCGGGAAATCCAGGCCCCGGCGGTTGGGGCGCGATCCTGCGCTTCGGCGATGTCGAGAAAGAGCTGAAGGGCGGCGAGGCGCATACGACCAACAATCGCATGGAGCTGATGGCCGCGATCTCGGCGCTGGAAGCGCTGAAGAAGCCGTGCAGCGTGGATCTGCACACCGACAGCCAGTATCTGCGCAACGGCATCATGAGCTGGATTCACGGCTGGAAGAAAAACGGCTGGAAGACCGCCGACAAGAAGCCGGTGAAGAATGTCGATCTCTGGCAGCGCCTCGATGCCGCGCTGCATACGCATGAGATCCGCTGGCACTGGGTCAAGGGCCATGCCGGCCACGCCGAGAACGAACGCGCGGATCAACTGGCGCGCGATGGGCTGGCGGAGGCGCGGACGAAGAAGTGAGAGTGGGTTGATGCGCTGAAGCGCTCCCTAACTCAGATTGTCATCCCCAAGCTCTAACTGTCATCACCCGCGAAAGCGGGTGATCCAGTAAACTCAGTCGTTGAAGATAATCACTGAAGCCGGTGATTACTGGTTCGCCCGGTCCTGGCGCGCAATTGTGCGCACGGCCGGGCGACGACAGTGAGTGTGTTGCGTGAGCCTCAGCTCACAGCTGCCCCAGCAGCGTATCGCCGCCCGAGACTTCGACCTTGCCCGGTGCCGGCTCGAGATTGAGCTTGGTCACCACGCCGTCTTCCACCAGCATCGAATAGCGCTTGGAGCGGATGCCGAGGCCGTTGCCGGAGGCGTCGAGATCGAGGCCGATGGCCTTGGCGAATTCGGCATTGCCATCGGCCAGAAACACGGCTTCGTCGCGCAGATCCGTGTCCTTCTTCCAGGCATTCATCACGAAGGCATCGTTGACCGAGGTGATGGCGATGGTGTCGACGCCCTTGCCCTTGATGGCATAGGCATTGAGGAAGATGCTCGGCAGATGCATCTTGTGGCAGGTGCCGGTATAGGCGCCGGGCACCGCGAACAGCGCCACTTTCTTGCCCTTGAAGATGTCGTCGGTGGTCTTCACCGCCGGGCCTTCCTCGGTCATCACGCGAAACTTGGTCTCGGGCAGCTTGTCGCCGACTTGGATGCTCATGGTCGCTCTCTCCAGATGTGGATGAGGGTTTTTTAGACCGCGGTGATGACACGGGCAATATTGGCCGTCAGCCCTTGAACCCGCCTGCATCCAGAAACGCCTGTTCGTCGGCCGTCGTCTCGCGCCCGAGTACGGCATTCCGGTGCGGGAAGCGGCCAAACTTACGGATGATGTCCGCATGGATGTCGGCGAATTTCAGATTGTCGGTCTGGCCGGCGGCGCGGAAGAGGGCGCAGCACTGCTCCTGATCGGCGAGTTCTTCCGAATGCATCAGTGGCATGTAGACGAACTGACGCATCACAGGATCGACTCGGTCACCCACACCGCGGGCGATGGCGCGCTTGGCGAGGGCACAGGCCAGCGCATCGGTGGCAAAGGCACGAGGATCGTTGCGGAACAGATTGCGGGGGAATTGGTCGAGCACAATGATCAGTGCCAGCGTGCCGTCGTCGCTGTCTTCCCATGAGGCCAGCTTGCCATCGCGGCCGGCTTCATAAGTGGCGAGGAAGCGCACCTTGATCTCGGTATCGAAAGCGTCGTTCTTGGCGTACCAGCGGTCCCAGCCGGCGGCGGTCCAGAAGGCGATGACGTCGGCGGGGGTCGTGGTGGTCATGCGGCAGTCCATGGGGTGAGCGTGGTACGCCCACCCCATAGCATCAGATCAGGCCGCCGCCTCCTGCTTCTTCTCGTCGCGGAGTTCGCGGCGCAGGATCTTGCCGACATTGGTCTTCGGCAGAGCGGTGCGGAACTCGATCTGCTTGGGCACCTTGTAGTTGGTGAGTTGGCCGTGACAGAACTTGATGATGTCCTCGGCCGTGAGGTTCGGGTCCTTCTTCACCACGAAGGCCTTCACCGCTTCGGTGGTCTTCGCATCGGGTACGCCGATCACGGCGCATTCCAGCACGCCCGGATGGCTGGCGATCACGTCCTCGACCTCGTTCGGATAGACGTTGAAGCCGGAGACCAGCACCATGTCCTTCTTGCGGTCGACGATCTTGGTGAAGCCCTCGGCGTCCATGATGCCGATGTCGCCGGTGCGGAAGAAGCCGTCGGCGGTCATGACCTTGGCGGTCTCTTCCGGCCTGTTCCAGTAGCCGGCCATCACCTGCGGGCCCTTGGCGCAGATCTCGCCGGGCTGTCCGAGCGGCACTTCATTGCCGTCGTCGTCGCGGATCGAGAGATAGGTCGATGGCACCGGCAATCCGATGGTGCCGGTGAAGCTGTCGATGTCAGGCGGATTGCAGGTCAGCACCGGCGCGGTTTCGGACAGGCCGTAACCTTCGGCGATCAGGCAGCCTGTCGCCTTCTGCCACTTCTCGGCGACCGCCCTCTGCACGGCCATGCCGCCGCCATTGGAAATCTTCAGCTTGGAGAAATCGATCTCGTCGAAGCCCGGCGTATTCAGCAATCCGTTATAGAGCGTGTTGACGGCCGGGAAGCTGTTGACCTGATATTTTTTCAGTTCCTTGATGAAGCCGGCCATGTCGCGCGGATTGGGGATCAGCAGATTGACGCCGCCGGCGCGCACCGCGAGCAGGAAGCAGGCCGTCAGCGCGAAGATGTGATACAGCGGCAGTGCGCAGACGATGAACAACTGGTCCAATTTCGGCGGCTTGCGGAGCGCCGGTTGCAGCCAGGCGTCGTTCTGCAGCATGTTGGCGATCACGTTGCGATGGAGCAGCGTCGCGCCTTTCGAGACGCCGGTGGTGCCACCCGTATATTGCAGGAAGGCGACATCGTCCGGTCCGAGTGCCGGCTTCTTCAGCGTCATGCTGCGACCCGCCGATACCGCGTCGTTGAAGGCCACGGCGCCGGGCAGGCTGAAGGCCGGCACCATCTTCTTCACGCGGCGGACCACGAGGTTCACGATCATGCCCTTGAAGCCGAGCATGTCGCCCATGCTCGCGACGATCACATGCTTCACCTGGGTCTTGGCGATCACCTGCTGCACGACGGAGGCAAAGTTCTCCAGCACGATGATGGCTTCGGCGCCGCTGTCCTTGAGCTGGTGCTCGAGTTCGCGCGGCGTGTAGAGCGGATTGACATTGACGGCGGCATAGCCGGCGCGCAGCACGGCGCAGGTCGCGACCGGATATTGCAGCACGTTGGGCATCATCAGCGCGACGCGGGCGCCTTTGGCGAGGCCCTTGCTCTGCAGATAGGCGCCCAGCGCCACCGAGTATTCATCGAGCTCGCGATAGGTGATGGCCTTGTCCATGCAGATGAAGGCCTTGCGGTCGCGAAACTTCGCGAAGCTTTCTTCCAGCAATGCCACCAGCGACGGATACTGGCTGGTGTCGATATCGGCGGGCACGCCGGCCGGATAGTGCTTGAGCCAGGAGCGCTCCATGACATTTCCCCCTTTGGAAATTTGTTCGTTGCGCGGAGTATTGAGCAGATCGCGCCGCCAAGGCAAGCCGCCTCGCACGCAGGATGCGGCGACGCCGGGGATCAAGGCATGGGATTGGTTAAGGTTGGCGCTGTGAAGGTTCGGTCGTGTCGATATGCGATGTCATGGCCGGGCTTGACCCGGCCATCCAGCTTTCTTTGAAGAGTTGGCAAAGTGGAGGCCCGGGACAGGCCCGGGCATGACAGAGAGGTTGCCTAGCTGCGCGGTGTTGTCGCAGCGGGCTTGGCTTCGCCGGTGGCGGCGGGCTTGGCCGGCTTCGGTTTGGCGGGCGCGCTGGCTGCCGTGGCCGGCTTGGCTGCAGGCTTGGCGACCGCAGCCGGCTTCGCCGCATCGGGCTTCGCAGCCGGTTTTGCGGTGGCGGCATCGGGCTTCGCGGCCGCATGTTTCGGAGCTGCCGGCTTGGCCGCCGGCTTGTTCTCGGCCGTCGCCTTTGCGTCCTTCTTCTCCGCCGCAGCGTCCGGCTTCTTTGCCGCGGTTTTGGTGCCCTTCTTGGGCTTGGCCTTCGGCGTCTGTTTGGCTTCTTCCACCGCATTGGCGGCGATCAGGTCGGCGCCGGTCTTCTTCGGCCCGGTATAGACGATGACGGGGTCGGCTGGCGCTGCCGCCGCGGCGATCATGTCTTCGGGGCGAAGCGTTGGCGGCTGCAATCCACCGGCAAAGAACGACAGCGCGGCCGAGCTGCTGGCCTCGCTGCTCGCAACCGCATCCTCGTCGCTCATGGGACCCTGGCGCTTGCGCTTCGGTCCGCACATTTCGTCGCGCAGGTTCGGCGGTGCCGCATCAATCGGCGGCATCGCATCGACCGTGCCGAGCGCCGGCTTCAGCCAGGTCAGGCCGCCATTGCTGTTGCCGAAGCCGGCCTCAAGCAGTTGTGCGGCCTTGACGGCGCGGGCATGGCCCGATGTCGAGCCAAGCACGACGGCGATCAGACGCTTGTTGTTGCGGGTGGCGGAGGCAACGAGGTTGTAGCCGGAGGCACAGATGAAGCCGGTCTTGAAACCATCGGCACCGGGATAACGGCCGATCAGCTTGTTGAAATTCGGAGTGATGCGGCGGCCGAATTTCATCGCCGGGATGTGCATGAAATATTCGTATTCCGGCAGGTCGCGAATCACGGCGCGGGCGAGGATCGCAAGGTCGCGCGCCGAGGTCACCTGCTCGTCGGCGGGCAGGCCATTTGGATTGACATAGCGCGTCTGCGTCATGCCGAGGCGCTGGGCATTGGAGTTCATCATCGCGGAGAAGCCATCGATGGAGCCACCGACGCCCTCGGCCAGCACGACGGCCATGTCGTTGGCTGACTTCACCATCATCATGGTGAGCGCATTCTCGACGGTCACCTGGGTGCCAGCCTTGAAACCCATCTTGGAGGGCGACTCGGCGGCGGCGGTCGGCGACACGGTGAAGACTGAATCGAGACGGAGGCGCCCCTCTTTCACGGCCTTCAGCGTCACATAGGCGGTCATGATCTTGGTGACCGATGCCGGATGCCACGGATAGGTGGCATTCTCCGCCTGCAGCACCTTGCCGGTGTCTGCTTCGATCACGAGCGTCGCTTCGGCACGAGCGGCATGTGGTGCGAGGAGGGTAACGGTCAACACCGCGACGGCGGCGAGGGAGGTCAGCGACGGGCGAAGTGATACGGAGGGAAACTGCACTATCCGGTTCCGGTCCTTGGCGGCCCGCCTGCCGTGCCTTGAGCACCGCGCGCAGCAATGAGGAAGGTGAGGGACGTTAAAATCAGTTGGCCGTCACGCAGTGATGACAGCAAACCTATACCGGCCAGGCGCATCAGAACAGTGGCGAGTGGGTTAAATCGGTGAGGAAGTGGGCCAAAGTTCGGCAGTGCCTAGGTTGTCGTCACCTGACTTGATCGGGTGACCCAGTAGACACTGCTGCCAGTGTTTGCTGGATCGCCCGGGTCAAGCCGGGCGACGACAGGGTTGCTTGGCTCACATCCCCGCTTCCGCTCTTGCCTGTTCCTGCACCATGAACTGCGCCTCTGCGAGTTTCGCAAAATACCCGCCCTGGGCCACAAGTTCATCGAAAGTTCCCGCTTCGGTCACGCGGCCGTGCTCGAAGACGAGGATGCGTGTGGCGTTGCGGATGGTCGAGAGGCGATGGGCGATCACGAAGGTTGTGCGCCCCTTCATCACTTCGTCGAGAGCGAGGTTGAGCTTGGCTTCGGTCACGGCATCCAGCGCCGAGGTCGCCTCGTCCAGGATCAGGATTGGCGGATCCTTGAGCAGGGCCCGCGCAATG
Organism: Tardiphaga sp.; assembly: GCA_030147505.1. Lineage (GTDB taxonomy): Bacteria > Pseudomonadota > Alphaproteobacteria > Rhizobiales > Xanthobacteraceae > Tardiphaga. Next base: position 38,262 of record JASBVG010000079.1, on the reverse strand, counting down.
GAGAGCCGCTGGCGCTCGCCGCCGGACAGCATGCGGCCGCGTTCGCCGGCGTTGGTATCGAAGCCGTGATCGCTGCGGGTGATGAAGTCGAGCGCCTGGGCGCGCTCGGCCGCGACGCGCAATTCCTCGTCGGTGGCATCAGGCTTGCCGACGCGAAGGTTCTCCGCGATCGAGCGGTTGAACAACAGCGCCTCCTGGAACACGACGCCGATATTCCGGCGCAGGCCAGACAGCGTCAGCGCCCGTACATCCATGCCGTCGATGGAGATGATGCCGGATTGCGGATCGAAGGCACGATGCAGCAGTGCAATGGCCGTCGACTTGCCTGCACCTGTGGAGCCGACGAGAGCGATGGTCTGGCCGGGCAGCGCCGTGAAAGTGAGATCCTGGATCGCCGGCCGCTTGCCATCATAGGAGAACGATACGTCCCTGAATTCGACCAGTCCCTGCAGGCGGCCGGGATCGACGGCATCGATGCGGTCGCGCACCGCCGGCACGGCGTCGAGCACATTCATGAATTCGCGCAGGCGCGGCGCTTCCATGAACACGCTGTTGATGAAAGCGACCACCTGTTCGAGGCGCTGGATCAGCATGGTGGCGAAGGAGACGAACATCACGATCTCGCCGACCGTGGTCAGCCCCTGCTGATGCAGCGCGATGCCGACCGTGAAGATGGCCAGCACCGTGATGGTGGTCGATGCGCGCGTCATCACCGAGACGATCGCCCACCAGGAGAGCACGGGCATTTGTGCGGCGAGCAGCTGGCTGGAGACACCGCGCAGGCTCGAGACTTCTGCTTCGATGCGGGTGAAGCTCTGCACCAGCGCGACATTGCTCAGAGAATCCGACGCCCGTGCCGACAGGTCGCCATAATGCTCCTCGACCTCGGTCTGCATGCCCGATGTCTTGCGCACCACCAGCGTGGTGAGGATGGTGAACACCACGCAGAGGATCATCAGCAAGGCGGCGAGTCGCCAGTTCAGATAGACCGACAGCGGCAGCAGGATGAACAGCGAGACGATCGAGGCGAAGTGTTCGCGGAAGAAGCCGAGCCACACGCGCCACAATGCATCGGTGCCGGCCAGCATCACTTTCATCAGGCGCCCGGAATGGGTGCCGGTGTGGAAGGTCAGCGGCAGTTGCATGATGTGTTCGAAATAGTCGGTCAGCACCGCCTGGCGCTGTCGATGCGCGAGGCGGTCCGCATGCAGCGCGACGATGGCGCCGCATAGGATCGTGAACAGGCCGAAGCCGACCCAGGCGGCGAGCAGTGGCCACGGCGAAGTCGCAGCCGCGTCCGTTGTGCCCGGTGCCGGACTCTTCGTCAGCACATCGATAATGCGGCCGAACAGCACCGGCTCGGCGAATTGCGCGCCCGCCAGCAGGAGATTGGCGACGGCGAGAAACCAGGCGAGGCGCTTTTCCTTGCCGAGCAGGTCCAGCACGCGGATGTAGAGTTTGATCATGGAGGTCCAGCAGGTCGCAATCGTAGGATGGGTATCGCTGCGCTCAACCCATCCTACAGGCTGATCTTGCGATCGCCTACATCCGGAAGGAACGCGGTGTCGAACACATCCGCCGCGGCCGGCCGCTTGCGGAGGGTGAAATCCTGCGCGATCGCGTCGAGCGAGGCCTCGAAGCGCGCGGCGTCGATGCCGCCGAGGCCGTCGCGCCTCACGTCGTCGGTGAGGATGTTGTCGCCGATGGCGATCTTCAGCCGGGCCAGTTCGAGGTCGCGCATGCCGCCATCCATCTGGGTCATCACCTCGTCGATGGCCTTGTCCGGTTGGCGGATCGTCAGGCGTACCCCTTCGGTGACGGCGTGCACGAAGCGCTTCACCGCATCGGGCCGTGACGCGGCGAATTTCGGATTGACGATCACCGCGAGTCCGTAGGCGGCGCAGCCGAATTCGGCGAAGCGAAACACCGCGAGATCATCGGCCGGGATGCCGCGGTCACGCAGGTTGACGGCGGAGAGATAGGAGAAGCCGGTGACCGCATCGACCTGGCCGGCGGACAGCATCGGTTCGCGCACCGCAGAGCTGATCTTCTCCTGCTTCACCGCGGAGGCCTTGATGCCATTTCTCTTGGCCAGTGCGGGCCACAGACGGATTGCGAGATCGCCTTCGGCGACACCGAGGGTGCGGCCCTCGAGACTGCCGAGCGAAATCACGCCGCGGCTCTTCCGTGCCACCACGGCGTAGGGCGCGCGGTTGAGCAGCACGAAGGCGGCCTTGATCGGCAGCGAGTCCGGATCGGCGCGATAACGGATCAACGCATTGAAGTCGGCGACGGCGATATCGGTCGTGCCCGCCGCGACACGGGTGATCGTGTCCTTGGAGCCGGTGGCGACTTGCAGAGCGACGTTGAGGTTTTCGGCGCGATAGAGGCCGCGATTGGTGGCCAGCACGAATGGCGCGGCGATCGCGTCGATGGGGCGGTCGAGGGTGAGTTGGATAGTCGTCGCTGTAGCCTCTTCGGCCGCGCGTACAAAAGGTGCGTAAAAGGCCGTAGCGCCGAGCGCACCTATCCCCTGAACGATGGTCCGGCGGGAAATGAGAGGTGCGGGCTTGAACATCGGCATATGCAATTAACAACGAGGAAGCGAATTTCATCCGCGCGGTATGGTCGATTGAAGGCGCGGGGCTGCGACATCTTGCGCCTCAAAACTGCGCTTCACAACATGAATGGAAGATGAGTGCCACGATTTGGTCACCAGTTGTTCAGCTCGCGTTGGGTTAAAGGAACCCAAAATGCGCAGAGTGGTTGATGATGCAGCGGCCCGCTGGGCCAGAGACCACGGAGGGCATTCAGATGTTTGGACGTCGTTCAGTCAAGAATACCGGCCGGGCGGTCGCCTTGGCCGCCGTTACTGCCATGTCGATTTCGGCTGTCGCGCCGACCGGTGCGTTTGCTGCGCCAGCGAATAACGCGCCGGCCAAGGCGACCGTACATCACGGCTCCAGCGATGCGACCGAATTCAGCGCACGGCGTCGTCACTATCGCGGCGGCGGCAATGCAGCCGGCCTCGCAGCCTTTGGCGCCATCGTCGGCACCATTGGCGCCATCGCCGCAGCCAATAGCGGCCCGCGCTATTATGACAGCTACGGCTATTATGGCGGTGGTCCGGTCTATTACAGCAGCCCCGGTTACTACGGCGGCGGCTATTACGGTGGCCCGTATCGCGGCTACGGCGGTGGTTACGGTTACGACAATTCGCGCCGCATGACCTGGTAACGAACCGCTACAGAACTCGGAATCGCCGGTCGCGTGATGCGGCCGGCGATTTCGCGTTAACGCAGCGTCTATTGCTTTGCGCTAGTTTAGCTGCATGAGTGATTCGCTCGACCGACTCTATCAGGCGGTACTCGCGGCCAGGGATCTCGACCCTGCGACGTCGCGCACGGCGCGGCTGTTTCAGCAGGGGCCGGACAAGATGGCGAAGAAGCTCGCTGAGGAAGCTGTCGAAGTCGTGATCGACGCGGTGGCCGGCCGGCCCGACGCAGTGATCCGGGAAAGCGCCGACCTTCTCTACAATCTCACCGTTCTGTGGGCTGCGGCCGGCATACGCCCCGAGCAGATCTGGTTGGAAATGGCGCGACGCGAACGCATGATGGGTATTGCCGAAAAGTTGCCCAAGTCGCCCAAGGCTGCAAAAACACGCAACAGCAGCCGGCGACCGATTGACGCGTTGGAAGACCGGATTCGCAAACTGGGTTGATCGCGCAGCGGTTCCTGTCGCGAGACCGTCACCAAACAAGCATGGACAAAACGTCTTCGGAATGGTTCATCGCGGGCCATGCTCAGACGTATGTATGATTGGTGCATCGACGCCGCTCACAAGCCCTATGCCCTCTGGATCCTGGGCATCGTGTCATTCGCGGAAAGTTCGTTCTTTCCCGTCCCGCCGGATGTGATGCTGATTCCGATGGCGCTGGCCCGGCCGAACAAGGCCTGGCTCTATGCCGGCATCTGTACGCTGACATCGGTGGCTGGCGGCGTGGTCGGCTATCTGATCGGCCATCTGCTCTATGACAGCGTCGGCCAGTGGGTCATCCAGTTCTACGGCTATGGCGACAAGGTCGAGGCCTTCCGCGCCGGCTATGCCGAATATGGCGCCTGGATCATCCTGCTGAAGGGTCTGACGCCGATCCCCTACAAGCTGGTGACCATCACCTCGGGCTTTGCCAACTACAATATCTGGATGTTCATCATTCTTTCGCTGGTCGCCCGCGGCGCGCGATTCTATGTGGTCGCGATCCTGATGAACCGCTACGGCGTCTGGATTCGTGAAACCATCGAGAAGCGCCTTGGCCTCTGGGTCGGTCTCGCGGTGGGTCTCGTCGTGATCGGTTTCATCGTCGCTTTCAGATTGTTCTAGTCGTCGATGGACTTCCCCCGGCAAGGGTGCCGGAGTACGTTTCCGGACATGCCCGAGCCTGCGAAACCACTTTGGTCCGGATTGAGTGTCGTCGCCTTGGCGATGACGCTGGTCGCGCTGCCGGCGGCAGCATGGGCGCAGGCGATGCAGCAGCAAACGGCGCCGCAGCAGAAATCCGTGATCATTCAGGTGGCTCCGGCACCTGCGAGCCAGGCGCCGCCGCCTCCGGCTGCGCTGGCGCCGGCTCCGATGGCGCAGCAGGCGCCGCCGCCTGCGCCGGTGGAGCGGGAAAATCCCGGTCTTTTCAACGAGATCAACAAGCTGTTCAAGGATACGCCGTCGCTCGTCCCATCATGGTCGCTGCCATCCCTCGGCTCCGGCAACCTCAATACGGTGGTGAAGGGTCGCGTGATTTGTCCTGTCGCTCCCAATGGTGCGCCGGATTGCAAGGCGGCATCCGACAAGCTCTGCCAGAGCAAGGGCTACAAGGAAGGCAAGAGCCTCGATACCGATGCCGCCCAGACCTGTTCGGCCAAGGCGATGATCCCCGGTCGCAAGCCGGAAGAGGGCGATTGCCGGACGGACAACTACGTCACCCAGGCCGTCTGCCAGTAGGCATATTCCGCCACACGGCGCCGCAAGTTTGCCGCTGTATTGCCGCAACGCAATTGCCATCCGCATGGCCTTTCTGGCATGTTTGCGCTGCATCAGAGGCCGGTTTTTCGGGCCGCTCTTATAAGAAACGTCTTCGAGGAATTCTCCCCCATGTCCATGCCGGCCGTGTTCAAGAACCGCCTGTCGCTGCCCGTGATCGGCTCCCCGCTCTTCATCATCTCGGGGCCGGATCTCGTCATCGCACAGTGCAAGGCAGGTATTGTCGGTTCGTTTCCGGCTCTGAACGCGCGCCCCGCAGCGCTGCTCGACGAATGGCTGCACCGGATCAAGGAAGAACTCGCCGCCCATGACAAGGCGAATCCGGATCGCCCGTCGGCGCCGTTTGCGGTCAATCAGATCGTTCACAAGTCCAACAACCGTCTCGATCAGGATCTGGCGCTCTGCGAAAAACACAAGGTGCCGATGATCATCACCTCGCTCGGCGCTCGCGAGGAACTCAACCAGGCCGCCCATGGCTGGGGCGGTATCGTGTTTCACGACGTCATCAACCAGCGCTTCGCCCACAAGGCGATCGAGAAAGGCGCCGATGGCTTGATCCTCGTCGCGGCCGGGGCCGGTGGTCATGCCGGCGAAATCTCGCCGCTCGCTTTCGTTGCTGAGACCCGGTCGTGGTTCGACGGCCCGATCGCGCTGTCGGGGGCGATCGGCAATGGCCGCGCCATCAAGGCAGCGCGCGTGCTAGGTGCCGATTTCGCCTATATCGGCTCGGCCTTCATCGCCACCGAGGAAGCCAATGCGGTGCAGGGCTACAAGGACATGGTGGCTTCCTCCGCGGCCGAGGACATCGTCTATTCCAACCTCTTCACGGGCGTGCACGGCAATTATCTGAAGCCGTCCATCGTCGCGGCCGGTATGGATCCGGAAAACCTGCCGGTCTCCGATCCGTCGGCGATGAATTTCGGCACCGATGCGTCGGGCGAGCGCAACAAGCCCAAGGCCTGGAAGGAAATCTGGGGCAGCGGCCAGGGCATCGGCAGCGTCAAGAAGGTGGTGCCGGTGGCCGAACTCGTGGCCCGCCTCAAGAAGGAATATGACGAAGCGATCGATCCGCCGCTGTGATGGCGTTGGACGCTCATCTCATGGACGCCATCTATCGTATCGACGGCAATCGTGTCATCACAAGTCCGCATGCGGCAGGGCCGTGGAATCCGCACATGCAGCACGGCTCGGCGCCATCGGCGCTGGTGACGTGGCTCGCCGAGCAGTTGCCGACGGCATCTCCAATGGCGGTGACGCGTGTCACCATCGATCTGATGCGGCCGGTGCCGGTGGCTCCGCTCACCTATGAGATCGAGGTGCTGCGCGAGGGCCGCAAGATCCAGCTCGTCGGCATCCGCCTGCTGTCGAACGGCACTCTGGTCACCAATGCGACGGTGCTGAAGATGCGCGTCGAAGCGCAGACGCTGCCGGCGGAGATCAAGGATGCGCCGGTCAGCGTGCCGCTTCCCGATGCGCCGGGCCTGACCGAGCCGAACGATCACAGCAGCGCGTTCGTCACGGGTGTCACCATCCGTGTCGTGCATGGCGGTTTTCGCAAGCTCGGGCCCGGCGCGATCTGGTATCGCGCCAACCGCGTCATCGTTGAAGGCCAGCCGATCTCGCAGGCGATGCGCGCGGTAATCGCGTCCGATTTCAGCAACGGTTCGTCCTCCGTGCTGAACTTCAAGGACTGGATGTTCATGAATGCCGACCTCACCGTCAGCCTGGCGCGACCGCCGGTCGGCGACTGGGTCCTGCTGGATTCCGAGACGTGGATCGGGCCCGACGGCGCCGGGCTGGCCGCGTCCAAGCTGGCCGATGTGAAAGGCTACTTCGGCCGCGCCGTGCAAAGCCTCGTTATTGAACGGCGGTGATCCCCACGTTGTCCGGCCATTCCGTACACAATGATGGAACCCGGTTCCGGCGGCCGGGTTGATGTTGTTGGAGCGGCGGACGGAATGTGACGATGGACAAGGCCAAGACGGGTATCTGGGGACTGGATGACGTTCTCGCGGGTGGTCTGTCCAAGGGGCATATTTTTTTGCTCGAAGGTGCCCCGGGCACCGGAAAGACCACCGCGGCGCTGCAATTCCTGCTTGAAGGCGCGCGAGTAGGCGAGAAGGGCCTCTACATCACCTTGTCGGAATCCGAGCGGGAGTTGCGCGACGGTGCGGTGTCCCATGGCTGGACCATTGACGGCAATATCGAGGTGTTCGAGCTGCTGCCGCCGGAAAGCCTGCTCGACGACGATCAGCAGCAGAGCCTCTTATACTCTTCGGATCTGGAGCTCGGTGAGACCACGCGGCAGATCTTCGAGGTTGTTGAACGCTACAAGCCGGCAAGGTTGGTCCTCGACAGCCTCTCGGAAATTCGTCTTCTGGCGCAGAGTTCACTTCGTTATCGACGCCAGATTCTTGCCATCAAGCACTATTTCGCGCGCTATTCGGCGACCGTGATGATGCTGGATGATCTGACAGCCGAGAGCGCCGATCGCACGGTGCACAGTATCGCTCATGGCGTATTGCGGCTGGAGGAATTGGCGCCGGACTACGGCGCCGAACGTCGTCGTATGCGCATCATCAAGTATCGCGGTTCGAAATTCCGTGGCGGTTACCACGATGCAACCATTACCACCGGAGGACTCAATGTGTTTCCGCGTCTGGTGGCGTCGGAACATCGTATCGGTCAGGACCGCATCACCCGGTCGACCGGCATTGCCGGATTTGATGCGTTGCTCGGTGGCGGCATTGAGAGCGGATCGAGCACGCTGGTGCTCGGTCCGGCGGGCACCGGCAAGACGCTGGTGGTTTTGATCAATGTGCTGGCCGCCATTTGTCGCGGGGAGAAAGCGGCCATCTTCATTTTCGATGAAGAGCTGGGCCTGCTGGTTGATCGTATGAAGATGGTCGGTATCGATCTCCATCGTCTGAGCGCGGCGGGGCAACTCGTCATCGAGCAGGTCGATGCGGCCGAACTGTCGCCCGGCGAGTTCGCTCATCGCGTCCGCAAGCGGGTCGATGAACAGGACATCAAGATTGTCGTGATCGACAGTCTCAATGGCTATCAGGCTGCCATGCCGCAGGAGAATTCGCTCATCCTGCATGTTCATGAATTGCTGCAATATCTGAACCGGCGCGGTGCTGCGACATTCGTCACTGTTGCGCAGCATGGTTTGGTCGGTGATATGAAGGCGCCGGTGGATGTCACATATCTCGCGGATACTGTCATCCTGCTCCGCTATTTCGAAGCTTTCGGCGCCGTGCATCGGGCCATTTCCGTCGTCAAGAAGCGTACCGGCTCGCATGAAAACACGATCCGCGAATATCGCATCGACGAACGCGGCCTCACTATCGGCGAACCGCTGAAGTCATTCCAGGGCGTGCTGCGCGGGGTGCCGAGCTATGCCGGAATGATGCCGACGATGGAAGAGCACGAATCGTGAGACCTGGTCCGCTTTCGGAACGCGCGGTGATCCTCGCGCCGACCGGCCGTGATGCCGCAGTGGCCGAGAGTTTGATTCTGGAGGCCGGTTACTTTGCGACCGTTTGCGATGGCTTCGATCGCCTTGTACAGGAGGTCGAGGGCGGTGCCGGCTGTGCGGTCATCGCAGATGAAGCGATCAGAACCGCGGATTTGCGCCATCTTGATCGCTGGCTTCACAATCAGCCGGTCTGGTCGGATTTCCCCATCGTCTTGCTGACGCGTCACGGCGGCGGTCCCGAACGCAATCCGGACGCGGCGCGCCTTCGTCAGGTCTTCGGTAATATCACTTTCCTCGAACGGCCCTTCCATCCGACCACATTGATCAGCGTTGTCGGCTCTGCCGTGCGGGCGCGTCGGCGTCAGTATCAGACGCGCACCATTCTCGAACATCTCAGTGATAGCCAGGCGCTCCTACAAACCGCGCTCGATGCCGGCCGGCTCGGGACACTCGAACTGCATCTGCCGGAGCTGCGGCTCGAGGTTTCGGAGACGACCAAGGCCTGTTTCGGCCGCCGGCCCGATGAAGAGTTTACGTTCGCCGATTTGCAGGCGTCTGTGCATCCGGACGATCGCGAGCAGCGCCAGGATGCACTGGATGCGACGCTGAGCACGGGCGTCGACTACAATGTCGAGTATCGCAATGCCTGGGCCGACGGCACCGTGCACTGGATAGAAACCCGCGCCCGCATCGTGCGCGGGCCGAACGGCGCGCCGAAGACGTTGGTCGGCGTGTCGGTCGATATCACGGCACGAAAGACCGCCGATATCGAGCGCGACAATCTACTCGACCAGCTCACCGTGGAGCGCGTAGCGCTCGCCGAATTGACGGCAACGCTCGAACAAAGGGTCGTGCAACGCACCGCCGATCTCATGAAGGAATCTGCTGCCCGAGAACGCGCGCAGGAACAATTGCGCCAGGCGCAGAAGATGGAGACCATTGGTCAACTCACCGGCGGTGTTGCGCATGACTTCAATAATCTGCTCATGGCGGTGATGGGCAATCTCGAATTGCTGCGCAAGCGCATGCCCGATGATCCCAGACTCCGGCGACTGGTCGATGGCGCCCTGCAGGGAGCCGAGCGCGGAGCCTCGCTGACGCAGCGTTTGCTCGCCTTTGCGCGCCAGCAGGATCTTCGTGCCGAGGCGGTGGATCTTGGGGCGCTGGTGCGCGGCATGAGCGATCTGCTCGATCGGTCACTCGGTCCGCGCATCGCCTTCAGCTTGAATATTCCGGACGGGCTGCCGCCGGCGCGGATCGATGCAAACCAGCTCGAGCTTGCGATTCTCAATCTCGTCATCAATGCCCGCGACGCCATGCAGGATGGTGGCAGCATTGCAATAGAAATCTCTGACCATCGCATCAAGGAGAATGCCGGAGCATTGAAGGCCGGTGACTATCTCAAGGTCTCCATCATCGACGATGGTGAGGGCATGTCGCCGGAGACGTTGAAAAAGGCCATCGAGCCATTTTTCTCCACCAAGCCGGTCGGCAAAGGCACGGGGCTCGGCCTATCGATGGTGCACGGTCTCGCCGAACAGCTCGGCGGCATGCTCGAACTCACCAGTATGGTCGGGCAGGGAACGACTGCGACGCTGATCGTGCCGGCGACTACTGCAGCGCCGGTTGTCGCGGAGGCCGTTGAGTCGGATCGGCAGGAAGCGCGTTCGGCGGTGATCCTGTTCGTCGATGACGACCCACTGATCGCTATGTCTACGGCGGAGATGCTGGAAGACCTCGGGCACAAGGTGATCCCTGCCAGTTCGGGCCGTGATGCGCTGGATATCCTGCACAGCCCGCAGCCCATCGACCTGATGATGACCGATCACATGATGCCGGGCATGACCGGAATCGAGCTCGCCGCACGATCCCGCGAAGTGCGGCCGTCGCTGCCGATCCTGCTTGCAACCGGCTATGCAGACCTGCCGGAAGGCGCCCAGCTCGATCTGCCGCGTCTGGCGAAACCCTATCATCAGGATCAATTGAGGGACCGGCTCGAGCAGCTGCTGGGATAGTTCGAGCCGTCCGGACCGTTGATGGTCAGCTTCGCGCAACTCCGTCCGGCCTAGGTCACAATGCCAGCCAGCCTGGATTCTGCTCCGCCGGGGATACGTCGTTCGCAATTGCAGCAGATTAACGTTTCGCTAACTGGCGTTAACGCACGATAAGGAGCCGCCGATTCGCCCCAATTGCGGGACCGATTATGAACAGTGACATCCGTTTTTCCCGGACACCGGCCACCCTCGATGAAATCCGTGCGCGTGTTGCGCTTGCTTTCGGTCGCAGCTTCCTCTGCCGCGACATCCAGTTCGACGTGATTTCGACGCCGCGTCTCGGTCAGGGTGCCAACTGGACCATCAGCATGCAGCAGGTGGAGCCGGATGCGCTCTGGGAAGCTTCCGAAATCGTTTCGGATATCCAGGACGCCTATTTCCTGCTGGACAAATACAGCATCCTCTCACACGCGGCCTGAGATTACGGCGAACCGTTTTCAAGCGGTATGGTTAGGCCTTAATTAATCTCCATTTGTGAGGAGGATGGCCTGAGGGACGTCCACGGACATCCTGCGGGGACTATCGCAAACGGAGAGTGGCTTGACGCGCGCGCTGACCTTTCTGGTCCTGGGCTGCCTGTTGCTGACCGGCGTCGCTGTGGCCAGCATTCTCGGCCGTGACAGCGTACCGATGCCGCCGTCGTCAGCTTCGCCCAATGTGATGCAAAGTTCCATTGCCGTATCCCGCGGTCCCGTCGCCAATCGCGAGGGCAAGGCGGACAGGCTGCCGCCGGCCGCGATGATGGCTTCGTTGGTTCCCGCTGACAGCAACCCGGCTGCCGGCCAGCTCCGCCAGGCCTTTGCCAATGAAGGCGCGATCGAACTGCCGCAGACTTCGACTGTTTTGCCGCCGGTGGTGGTACCGCAGCCGGCTGCGCGGCCGAAGCCCGCTGCGAAGAACAACGATCACAAGAACTACACGCTGCTCAGCGATGCGCAGATCTCGGCGATCAAAGGGCGGCTCAACCTGACGCCGTCTCAGGAAGCGTACTGGCCGGATATCGAACTCGCCCTGCGCGCCATCGCCAGGAAGATGCATGCCAGCAAGCCGGCCGCTGGCAATGCGCCGCCTATCGATCCCGACAGCACCGAAGTGCAGCAGTTGAAGTCCGCCGCCATGCCGCTGCTGTTCCAGCTGCGCGAGGACCAGAAGCGCGAGGTCCGCGCGCTCGCCCGGATCATCGGGCTGGAGAAGGTTGCGGCGGCAATCTGATCACTACCAAATTACCGATTCATGCGCGACTGCGTCGCGACATGACATATTGTCGCGGGTGTCATCCGCGCTTCGTACAGGGCATGCAGAAATTAACGCCTGTTAACCGCAGGGGCGTTGCATGACCGATTTTACACTTAACCAACCTATTTCAGGATCCGGACCGATCGAGCCGGCGTCGCGGCCCAATCTCGACAAGGGCTTCAATCCACTCACCATGATCCTGTTCTTCGCGGTGCTGGCCGGCGGCGTGCTTTTCGTCGCCTACAGCATCTATGTGGATGTCTCTGCGACCGGCACGCGGGTCACGAGTTATCTGCCTTACTTCCTGCTCTTCGTGGCGCTGATGATCGCGCTTGGCTTCGAATTCGTGAACGGCTTTCACGATACCGCCAATGCGGTGGCGACCGTGATCTACACCCACTCGCTCAAGCCCGAGATCGCGGTGATGTGGTCGGGCTTCTTCAATTTCCTCGGCGTGCTGTTCTCCTCCGGCGCCGTGGCCTTCGGCATCGTCTCGCTGCTGCCGGTCGAACTGATCCTGCAGGTCGGCTCGAGCGCTGGCTTCGCGATGGTGTTCGCGCTGCTGATCGCTGCGATCATCTGGAATCTCGGCACCTGGTGGCTGGGCCTGCCGGCGTCGTCCTCGCACACGCTGATCGGTTCGATCATCGGTGTCGGTATCGCCAATGCGCTGATGCGCGGCCGTGACGGCACCTCGGGCGTGGATTGGAGCAAGGCAACCGAGATCGGTTACGCGCTGCTGCTGTCGCCGCTGTTCGGCTTCGCCTGCGCGGCGATCCTGCTGCTGGTGCTGAAATTCCTGGTGCGCAATCCCGCTCTGTATGAAGCGCCCGACGGCAACAAGGCACCCCCGCTGTGGATCCGCAGCATCCTGATCGCAACCTGTACCGGCGTGTCGTTCGCTCACGGTTCGAATGACGGTCAGAAGGGCATGGGCCTGATCATGCTGGTGCTGATCGGCACCGTGCCGACCGCCTACGCGCTGAACCGCGCGCTGCCGGAATCGCGCATCGAGCAGTTCCAGAAGACCTCGATCGCCGCATCGAACGTGATCGCGGCCAAGGGCGCCGGTCACAGCATTCTCGGCGATCCGCGTCCGGTCGTGACCCAGTATGTCGCGGCTCGCAAGATCAGCGAAGGCACCTATCCGGCGCTGTCGGTTCTGGTGAAGGACGTCGGCGAACAGGTCCGCACTTACGGCTCGCTCGACAAGGTGCCGGCGGAGCAGGTCGGAAACACGCGTAACGACATGTATCTGGCGTCGGAAGCGATCCGTTTCCTGATGAAAGACAAGGAGAACGATCTCAGCAAGGATGAGGTCGCGACCCTCAACGCCTACAAGGGTTCGCTGGATGCGGCGACCAAGTTCATCCCGGACTGGGTGAAGATCGCCGTCGCCATCGCGCTCGGTCTCGGCACCATGGTGGGCTGGAAGCGTATCGTCGTCACTGTCGGCGAGAAGATCGGCAAGACGCACCTGACTTATGCGCAGGGTGCTTCGGCCGAACTCGTGGCGGCCGCGACCATCGGTGCTGCCGACGTGTTCGGCCTGCCGGTCTCGACCACCCATGTGCTGTCGTCCGGTGTTGCCGGCACCATGGCGGCGAATGGTTCGGGCCTGCAGATGGCGACGATCCGCAACCTGCTGATGGCCTGGGTGCTGACGCTGCCTTGCGCGATTGCTCTGTCGGCTGCGCTGTATTTCATCTTCGCGCATATTTTCTGATTACAATAGAGCCCCGAAAGAAAAAGGCCCGCGCATTGCGCGGGCCTTTGTTTTTGGGCCGTATCCTGCTTTAGCCGTGGTCACGATGCACGTCGTGAACGACGATGCCGTTGTCCGGCAGCGCCAGCCAGTCGCGGCGCATCAGCGTGCGGCGGGTATCTTCCAATCCGCTCTGCCAGTGCTCGCGCATCGAGGTGGCCGAGAATTCGTGATCCTTGGATGCGCCTTCATATGCCTTCTGCTGATAGATCATCTGCAGAATGGTGATTTCCGGCAGGTTGCTGAACTGGTAGCGCAAGGTGCGCTCGTGCTGGGACAACTGATCCTCGGGAATCTTCTGCAGCGCCTTGTAGAAGTCGGTCTTCAGATTGTTCAGCTTGCGATAGACGTCGGTATTGTAGCGCGTGCGCGAGGAATACATGATGTCCTTGTGGCGGGCCATCACCTCCTGGATGTCGCGCGGAAGCATGCCGCGCGAAGAGAACAGGTCGACCTGGAAGACGAGCGAGTTCATCTTGTCGTCCTGGTCGAGCAGATGCTGCAGCGGCGTGTTGGAAACGATGCCGCCATCCCAATAGTGATCGGTGCCGATCTTCACCATGGGAAGTGCCGGCGGCAGCGCACCTGATGCCATCACATGTTCGGGGGCAATCACTTCCTTTTTGTTGTCAAAGTAGGAGAAGTTGCCCGTGAGCACATTCACTGCACCGACAGCGAAATGCATCTTGCGCGAATTGATCAGATCGAAATCCACCAGCTCCAGCAGCGTGTCGCGCAGTGGCGTGGTGTCGTAATAGCTGGTTGCGGTCTGCGCGCCGGCCGGGGACAGCCACGGATTGACCTGGTGCGGCTGGAAGAAGCCGGGTTGGCCGAGTGTGGTCGTCATCCACGAACTCGCGATATTGCGCGCCTTGCGATAGATGTCGCCATCCGGTGTGTAGTGCCACACCTTTCGCGCGGTGATGCGGTCCCAGAAGGTGCGCAGCCGTTCGAGGCGTCGCTCCGGCGGATTGCCGGCGATGATGGCCGAATTGATGCCGCCTATGGAAACGCCGCATACCCAGTCCGGCTCGAGACCGGCTTCATGCAAGGCTTGATAGACACCAGCCTGATAGGCGCCGAGCGCGCCACCGCCCTGCAATACCAGCGCCACACGATCGCAGCGGTCAGGGCGCCAATGCGCCTGTGATGCGATGTCTGCTTCGGGTGTACGTGCGTCCATATCACTAGCTCCTGAAATACTTTTACGCAGCGCGCAGATTTCAGATGAGCAATGACGCCGTCATGACACAGTGTGATTTTTGCGAATGGCAATGCGTGATGACGTCACAGGGCTGAAGAAAAATCCTCACACCGACGTCAAGCATGACAGCTAGCAATGCGGCCTGTTCATTTCGATCAACCATTTCTTCATCACATAAAGGGTTCGCGCATGCTGTCCGGAAAATCCGCCATCGTCACCGGCTCCACCAGCGGCATCGGCCTCGGCATCGCACGCGGTCTGGCGGCGCAGGGCGCCAATGTGATGCTCAATGGCTTTGGCGATGCCGGTGAGATCGAACACATCCGCGCCGGGCTTGCAGCCGAACACAACGTCAAGGTCGTCTATAACGGCGCCGACATGTCCAATGGCGCATCCATTGCCGACATGATGCGGGCTGCCGATCAGGAGTTCGGTGGCGCCGACATCCTGGTCAACAATGCCGGCATTCAGTTCGTCGCGCCGATCGAGGAATTCCCGGTCGAGAAGTGGGATGCCATCATCGCCATCAACCTCTCCAGCGCCTTCCACACCACGCGCCTCGCCATTCCGCACATGAAGGCGAAGAAGTGGGGCCGTATCGTCAATATCGCATCGGCCCATGCGCTGGTGGCGTCGCCGTTCAAGTCCGCCTATGTCGCCGCCAAGCACGGTATTGCCGGCCTCACCAAGACGGCCGCACTCGAACTCGCCGAACACGGCATCACCGTGAATGCGGTGTGCCCCGGCTATGTCATGACGCCGCTGGTCGAGAAGCAGATCCCTGAGCAGGCCAAGGCGCGTGGCATCACCGAGCAGCAGGTCGTGTCGGACGTGCTGCTCGCGGCGCAGCCGACCAAGCGTTTCGTCACCACCGAAGAACTTGCAGCGACCGTCAATTTCCTCTGCACCGATATGGCCCAGTCGATCACCGGCATCACGCTGCCGGTCGATGGTGGCTGGACCGCTCATTAAGTCTCACCCATCGATATCAGGAGTTTCACGATGCGTAAGGAAGACATCCTTGCATTGCCGTCGATGCCCATGGCGGGACCGAGCTATCCGGCTGGCCCCTATCGCTTCATCAATCGCGAATTCCTGGTCATCACCTACGAGACCGATCCCGAACTGATCCGCATGGGCTTGCCCGAACCTCTGGAGTCGCTGGAGCGACCGGTGGTGCACTACGAATGGATCAAGATGCCGGACTCGTCCGGGTTCGGCAGCTACACCGAGTCCGGTCTCGTCATTCCCGCGCGTTTCAAGGGCGAGGACGTCAACTTCGTCTCGCAGATGTATCTGGATGATGATCCGCCGATCGCCGCCGGGCGCGAGATCTGGGGATTCCCGAAGAAATACGCGCATCCCAAGCTTGAGATCGTCAAGGACACGCTGACCGGGACGCTGGAATATGCGGGCCAGCAGGTCGCCATGGGCACAATGGCCTACAAGCACGGTGCCATGGCCGGCAATGGGGAGGCGACCCACGCCATTCTCTCCAAGACGCAGATCAATCTCCAGCTGATCCCGGGCGTTGATGGACGCGCCGAGGTTTGCCAGCTCGTCGCGATCAATCTCACCGACATCACCGTCAAGGGCTCGTGGTTTGGCCCGGGGCGCCTGCATCTGGTGCCGCATGTGAACGCACCGGTGGCGGATTTCCCGGTGCGCAAGATGATCGGCGCGCATCATTACATTGCTGATCTCACGCTGCCCTATGGACGCGTCGTGCACGATTACAACGCGCAGGACGATGCGCTGGCGGAAGCCGCGGAATGATGGTGTCTGACACATCCCTGTAACAGGGATGTCATTAATTGCATGCGGCGAGCGGACGCATGCAGGCGTCACGCAAAGGTCATTGTCAGCGGCGCCTTCGAGGGGCCGAATTATTGGCGGTTGATGCGTCATGCAGGCTGAAGGTTCGGCTGGAGCGGCGTTTGGTGGATATGCGATGAATCCCGATGAGGCCATTCCTGGCCTCGTCTGGGCCTTCCGCATCCATGCGGATGGGAACGCAGAGACCTTGCCCGTCGATACCCCGATCGACATCAATCGCGACGGGTTGTTATGGCTGCATCTCAATCTCGCCGATGCGCGCGCCTTGCAATGGCTGACCCAAGCCGAGCTGCACGTTCCCGAGCCGGCGCGTACCTTGCTGCTGTCGAAGGATAACTATCAGCAGCTGCATACGGTGCAAGACAGTGTCTATGGTGTCATTTCCGACATGCTGCGCGATATCGACGACACCAATGACGATACCGGTTATCTCCGTTTCGCGATGGCCGAACATGTGCTGATCAGCGGGCGTCACCATGCGCTCTGTGCGGTCGACGCGACTCGTCGTCTGCTGGAGGAGGGACGTCGCGTCAATGGTGTGGCGGCGCTGTTCGAAACCATCGTCGAAAACGTTGCTGATACCATGGACGGCGTGGCGAACGATCTTGCGACATCACTGGACGAGATCGAGGAAGCTGTTGTCTCCGGCCATTCGCGTGACATGTTGCAGAAGCTCGGCAAGCTGCGTCGCATCTGCGTGCGCCTGCATCGGCAGCTTTCCGGGCTACGCATTGTGTTTCATCGCCTTGAGCAAAAAGGCGTCGCCGAGATGAAGCCGGCACTGCAATTGCGTGCCGGCAAACTCGCGCAGCGGCTCGACGATCTCGATCACAGCGTCGTCGAAATGCGCGAACGTAGCCGTTTGCTGCAGGAAGAGTTGCACCTGCAGATCGAGGAGCGCGGCAATGAGAGCCTGCGTGTGCTCTCGGTGCTGACCGCAATGCTGCTGCCGCCGACTCTGGTGACCGGCATTTTCGGCATGAACACAAAGGGATTGCCATTGACGGAAAACGAAGGTGGCTTCCTCTGGGCTGCCGTCTTGATCGTGCTGTCGTCGGCGTCCGCTTACTTCATCATGAAGCGCCTCGGCATTGTCAGGTAGTGGTCATGGCGTTTGCGTACCGGTTTCGAACGGCTTGCCGCGCGGTCGGTGGACTTTGCCTGGCCGCCACCATGGCGTTCACCGGACAGCCGGCGGCTGCGGCCGACTGGCGTGATCCGGGCCTGAAAGCCCTCAACGACCGCCTCAGTGAATGGGGAGTCGCTTTCTCGGTCACTTATATCGGCGAAGCACTGGGCAATGCGTCGGGCGGCATCCGGCGCGGTGCCATCTTTGAAGGCCGTCTCGATGTCGGTATCGATATCGACCTTGAGAAGGCCGCGGGCTGGCATGGCGCGACGCTTCATGCCAATGCGTTTCAGATTCACGGACCCGGCCTGTCGCGCGATTATATCGGCAACCTGATGCTGGTCAGCGGCATCGAGGCACTGCCATCGACACGGCTCTACGAACTCTGGATCGAGCAGTCGTTCCTCGATGGTCGCCTGCTCGTGAAGGTCGGTCAGCAGCCATCTGACACCGAATTCATCGATAGCCGATATGACGATATCTTCGTCAATTCGGCACTGGGCTGGCCGGGCATCACCGGTGTGATCCTGCCGGCCGGCGGCCCGTCGCCGCCACTTGCCGTGCCCGGCGTGCGCGTGAAGGCGGCGCTGTCAGAAGCTTTCACGGCCTATCTCGCGGTGTTCAACGGAAGTGCCGGCGCGCCGGGGCCGATCGATCCGCAGATCAGCAATTCCAATGGCCTGGCTTTTCGCGTGAACGATCCGCCATGGGTGATCGGGCAGCTGAAATACAATTACAGGGTCGGCGCGGCCGGTTTGCCGGGGTCGTTCGCCGGTGGCGGCTGGTATCATTTCGACGAGTTTGACGATCAGCGCTGGACGGCGTCGGGATTGTCTCAGGCCGATCCGCTGGCCACTGGCGATCCGGCGCAGCGCCGGACCAATCGCGGCATCTTCGCTGTCTACGAACAGCGGCTGGCCTTCAGCCCGCTTGATCGAGCCAAGGGCATCGGCTTCTTTGCCCGCGCATCGCTCAGCCCGTCGGATCGTAATCTGATTAGTTTCTATATCGATGGTGGTCTGCAGTTCTCGGGTTTCTCGGCGGAGCGGCCCGACGATCGCTTCGGCATTGCCATGACCTATGCGCGCATTTCGGATGGTGCGCGCGGCTACGATCGAGACGTCCAGCGCTTCACCGGAATCCAGACGCCCATCCGCGATTTCGAAGCGGTGTTCGAGATGACCTATATCGCCATGGCAGCACCCGGCGTTGCCGTGCAGCCGGTGTTTCAATATGTGATTCACCCGGCCGGCGGCGCCGTCAATCCGAACGATCCGACGCAGACACAGCGGATCAAGGATGCCGCGGTATTCGGCGTCCGTACGACGATCACGTTCTGACGTCCTTTAACATGCGGCGGCAGCCGGTGCTTTCGTGAGGCCGGCGGCGGCTTCGGCGATCATCAGATACGACTTCAGGCGCTTTGGATGTTCATAGACATCCGACACGATCATCAGCTCGTCGGCCTTCGTCTCTTCGATCAAAGCAGCGATGCCGGCGCGCACCGTTTCCTTCGAGCCGATAATCGATCGCCGCAGCATGCCCATCGCCTGCATCTTTTCGGCCGGCGACCAGTAGGTCTCGATGTCGTCGATGGGAGGCTGGCTGAGCCCGCGCGTGCCGCGGAACATGTTGGTGAACGACATCTGCTGGGTGGTCCACAGCCGCTTCGCCTCGGCGTCGGTATCGGCAGCAATGATATTCACGCCGATCATCGTATGGGGCTTGGCGAGCTGCTCGGACGGTTCGAAATGCGTGCGATAGATATCGAGCGCCTGCAGCAGCATTTCAGGTGCGAAATGCGAGGCGAAGGCATAGGGCAGTCCAAGCACGGCGGCGAGTTGGGCGCCGAAATTGCTGGAGCCGAGGATCCATAGCGGGATGTTGGTGCCCGCAGCGGGAACGGCCTGCAGTCGCTGGCCCGGCGCGGCCTCCGCGAAATAGGCCTGCAGCTCCTGGATGTCCTGCGGGAAATTGTCCGAATTCTGTAGCGAGCGGCGTAGCGCCCGCATGGTCATCTGGTCGGTGCCCGGCGCACGGCCAAGGCCGAGATCGATGCGGCCGGGAAACAGGCGCTCCAGCGTTCCGAACTGCTCGGCGATCACGATGGGCGCATGGTTCGGCAGCATGATGCCTCCGGCGCCGACGCGGATGGTCTTGGTGCCCGCCGCGATGTGACCGATCACCACCGACGTTGCCGCGCTGGCGATGCCGATCATGTTGTGATGCTCGGCCACCCAGAAGCGGCGATAGCCCCATTGCTCGGCATGGCCGGCAAGTTCTCTCGCATTGTCCAGCGCGCCCCGCGCATCGGTGTCTTCGGTGACGCGGACGAGATCGAGGATCGAAAGGGCTGTCATGGCAAGGTCTCCGGCTGAAACCGTTATCTATGCATTCGCATCTTCTTTCGCCACCGCGTTCACAGCAGTTCACCTTGACAGATCGTTCGTCCAATATGTAACGTTATAACATAACGTAAATCGACGGCGCTCATGGATACCGACACTCCCCACTGCTTCGCCGCCCTCAACAGGCTGTTTGATCTCGATGCGAAAACTCCCCGTCACAGTGCTGTCCGGTTTCCTCGGGGCTGGAAAGACCACTTTGCTCAATCACATCCTGAACAACCGCCACGGGTTGAAGGTTGCGGTGATCGTCAACGACATGAGCGAGGTCAACATCGATGCGGATCTGGTCCGCGATGGCGGTGCGAATCTCTCGCGGACGGATGAGAAGCTGGTGGAAATGACCAATGGCTGCATCTGCTGCACGCTGCGCGACGATCTGCTGAAGGAAGTGCGCATGCTCGCCGAGAGTGGTCGCTACGACTACTTGTTGATCGAGTCCACGGGCATCGCCGAGCCGCTGCCTGTGGCAGCGACCTTCGATTTCCGCGACGAGAATGGCGACAGCCTTTCGGACGTCGCGCGGCTCGATACGATGGTCACCGTGGTCGATGCGGTGAACCTCTTGAAGGATTATTCTTCGACGGACTTCCTGCGGGATCGCGGCGAGTCGCTGGAGGACGACAAGCGCACGCTGGTCGATCTCCTTGTCGAGCAGATCGAATTCGCCGATGTGGTCGTGCTCAACAAGGTGGGTGATGCGACGGTGGACCAATGCAACAGTGCGCGGAAAATCATCTGCGCACTGAACCCCGAGGCCGACATCATCGAGGCCGATTTCGCCGACGTGCCGTTCGATCGCGTGCTTGACACCGGGCTGTTCGATTTCGAGCGGGCGCAGCAGCATCCGCTCTGGCACAAGGAGCTGTATGGCTTTGCCGATCACGTGCCGGAAACGGAAGAATACGGCGTCGGCCATTTCGTCTATCGGGCGCGGCGGCCATTCGACCCCGCCAAATTCCAGCGCTTCCTGCGCGAAAGCTGGGCCGGCGTGATCCGCAGCAAGGGGCATTTCTGGCTCGCCACGCGGCCGCAATGGGTCGGCGAACTCAGCCAGGCTGGCGCCATCGTGCGCACCGAAGGCATGGGCTTCTGGTGGGCCAATATCCCCGCCGAACGCTGGCCGAACGACCCCTATTGGCGACAGGCGTTGAAGAAGAACTGGAACGATATCTACGGCGATCGTCGTCAGGAGATCGTCTTCATCGGCACCGGCATGAATGAGGCCGATCTGCGTTACCGTCTCGACGCGTGCCTCGTCGAGGGCAAGCCCGGCATGGAGATCGCAAGCTGGGCAAAGCTGCCCGACCCGTTTCCGAAGTGGAAGCGGGCTGACGAAATCGCCTAACCCAAACCGGCATGGAATGCGCGGACGAGGGCCGCGCATTCTTCGGGCTTCTCCATCTGCAAGAAATGCGTGGCGTCCTTCACCGTGGTGAAGGTAAAGCCACCGTCGCGCGCCAAGGCGCTTTCGATCGCGATGAACGGGCTGGTGCCGGTCTTCGGCTCGCCCGCGACGAGCTGCACGGGAATCTCGACCCTGCACATCCGTTCCCATGCGCCTTCGAGGTCATGCATGGCGAAGATGCTGGCCTCAAGCTCGCGCGGGCAGGCGAGCTCATAGAGTTGCTTGTCGGCATTCCAGCGCAGCGTCGAGGCGGCGAGTGCCTGCAATCCAGCATCGTCGACGCCGGCAAAAGCCGAGCTGCGGCGATAGGAGTCGAACAGTCCTTGCACGGTGTCAAATTCATAGCGACGCTTCATCGTGCGCTCGCTCAGCCGGCTGTTGTCGGCGCGAAAAATCTCGAACTCCGGATAGTGCTGCGGAGGTTTCGCCGGTGGCTCGAAGCCGACGATGCCGATCCATGGAGTCTCGTACTCAGAAGCATGCAGCAGTGTGGTGAGCGCGCTCATGGAATGAAAGGCGCCGAGGCTCGGTGCTGCGCCGATCTCGCCTGCGATGCCGCGCATGATCGCGTCATAGTCGCGGATCAGTTGCGGCCAAACATGCGGGATCGGCTTGGTATATGGGCTGCTGCGGCCATGATGGCGGAAGTCGAATACCACGGTTTCATAGTCGCCGATGAAGAGCCGCCAGAAACTCTGGAAGGCGTCGGCCGCCAGACCGTTGCCATGGCTGCAGATCACCCGCGGACCGTTTCCATACACGCGGACGCTGGCGCGGGCACCGTCGTCGAGCACAATGTCGAATGCATGCTTCTCGGCCGGAAGGGCCGGGGCGGAGGGCGCGAGCGTCATATCACGGAGAACCTGTCAGTCATGGAGCGAAATGCGAGGCCGTCGATTGTTTGGCCGGATTGCAGAGTTCTCCGCTCTGCCGCTCCCCATCAGTCGTAAGGCATCCGCAGGATACAAAGCGTGGAAGAGGGGGACAAGCCGCGCGGGATCATACCGGCTCTACGCTGCCGGACGGACAATGGCGACGCGCCCGTCGAGCGGAATCGTGGCATGGCCATCGGTTACCGGCACGCGCTGCCACCGGTCGCCGTCATTCGGACGATTGAACGACAGCGAGGCGATGCGCCCCTCCACGGCGATATCGACGGGTTCGGCGACGACGGCGATATCTTCAGCCTTCGCCACATCCCAGCAGCGCACCGCGCGCCACACGGCAAGCACGGGCTGCCCCTGCGCATCCTGAAAAGCGATATGTCGGATCTCGAACGACCGCGTGGCGACGCGGAGCGGCTGGTCGTCTCCGGCGCGGCGCGCGCCTTTCAGCGCCGACAGCAGATGCCTGACCGCGTGATAGCCGGGCTTCGGCGCGCCGTCATTGCGGACGAGGCCCCAGTGATGTTCGCCTTCGTTCGGATCGATGCCGCCATCCCAGAATTCATAAAGGAAGGTGCGCAGGATGCCGGCGCGGAAATTGTTGAGCAACAGCCGCGGCAGATAGATGCCGGACGCGACCTCGCCGACAGTAGCGCTGCCGGGCTTGACCACGTTGCAATAGCCGCATTCGGTCACAAGTGCGGGCGCGCCAGGCTTGAAAGCGTCGCGCATGTTTTGGAGATACCAGGTGACGGCGGCGTAATCGTCTGTCGTCTCCGGCTCCTGTCCCTTTTGCACATAGGAGTGGATGGCGACGGCATCGCTGTACTGGTTGGCAGGACGCAGCAGCGCCACATCCGCGGGCTTCCAGTTGATCACGCTTGGCGACAGTAACGGCAACTGCTCGGCCGTGTAGCGCGCACGCAGCGCCTGATGGACCTCGCGCTGATAGGCGACGACGACATTGCTCCAGCCGGGCTTCGCCAGCGGCAGCGACATGAACCATGGGCTGTCGCCTTCGTTCTGGCCTTCCATCGCCGAGACGCGCTCGATCCCGAGCGCATCGAGATAAGCCATCATCTCGGAAACGGTGTTGGTCGCGGGAGAGACCAGGATATTGAACAGGATATTCGAGCGTTCGTTCAGCGCGCGCCAGCGGGCGAGGTCGTTCCCAGGCCGCAACTCGTCGCGCAGATGGCGGATGCCCGATGTCGCCAGCAGATCGTGGAAGCGATCGAAATTCGAGGCGTAGGGCTCGCTGCCGATATGGACATTGACGCCGACGCTGTCGGTGAACAGGTCTGACGGGCCGGGCAATGGTGCTGCGAATGCGGGTATTTGCCGGTGCAGCAGCGTAGCTGCGGAGCCGGCTAGAACAGTTCTGCGATTGAATGCAGTCATGCCGATCTCGCGTTTCGCACACGGGTTTCCGATACCCTATTGGAAATCGGGTAAAGATTTAAGGAGCGTTAGGATTTGGCCAGCTAGGCTCACGTCAAAGTTGCGCAAATGTGGCTCTGCTTCTCGGGGAAGCGATGAAAACCATTGGTTCAGTCTTGGACGAGCAGAATGGCTTCGGGCAGGGTTTTGATTTCCTGCGTATATTCCTGGCCACCGGGATCATTGCCTCGCATACGGCGCAGCTCAGCGGCCATTTCGATCTGACGCAAGGTTCGGTCTTTTGGTTCGCCGAGAACATGCTTGTGCCGATGTTCTTTGCGCTCAGCGGCTTTCTCGTCGCCGGTAGCAGCACACGTCTCAGCCCACGCAGTTTCCTGCTGAATCGGATGGCGCGCATCGTTCCGGCGCTGGCCGTCGATATCGTATTTGCGGCGCTGATCATCGGGCCTCTCGTCACCACGCTGCCATTGGCAGCCTATTTTTCAGATCCGATGTTTCACAGCTATTTCTTGAATATCGTCGGCTCGATTCACTTTGACCTACCTGGTGTGTTCCAGGACAACCCGTCAAAGAACGTCAACGGGGCGCTGTGGACCGTGCCGTTCGAGATCTGCTGCTATGTGGTTCTGGTCGGACTGATGGTGTCCGGAGCCATGAAAAATGCCAAGTGGATCACGTGGCTCACTTTCGGTGTCGTGATCGCCGGCGTCACGCTGCGGGCGATGGGACCAAGCCTTGCCAGCGGTGAGCCCTCCTTGCTCAGAGTCGCGGCCCTAAATCTGTTCGGTCAGCGATCGTCGCTGCTGCTGCAATCATTCCTGATCGGCGTGTGTTTCTACCTGCATCGCTATTCCATCCCCTTCTCCAGCCGCGCGACGCTCGGCCTGACCGGCGGGGTGGTGCTGATCGGTGTTTTGGGCGATGCCCACGGAGTCTTCAGCCACCCGGCCGCAGACGCCATCCTTCTTCCGCTGGTCGTCTTTCTGACGGTCTCGATCGGCCTGTCGCGCCTGCCGCCGATCCCGGGATTTGGCGGCGGCGACTACTCGTATGGTCTCTATCTCTACCACGTGCCGTTTATGCAATTGCTGATTCATGTCTTTCCAAACGCGTGGACTGGCGCTTGGTGGTGGACGCTATTCTTCGTCGGTTTTCCCGTCTCATTGGCAGCGGCCATGATCTCGTGGCACGCCGTCGAATATCCGGTGCTGAAACTGAGAAAGTCGTTCGCCATAACGCATCGTCCGGAAGAAACGCTGGCGAGCCTGCATGCTCCGAAGGCCGTTGGAGAGACTGCGTAATCGGACGTCGAGGTCGGAAATCGCGAGCGAGACCGGCTCCTATGTGTCGAACGGCTATCTCGGCGTCGCCAATACGGCGATCCGGCCCGCGCTGGCCAGCCGTGTGATCGTTACGCCCTCCGGGGTGATGCGTCAGCATTCGAGCTACAATACCATGGGCTACGATGCCTTTGTCCTCGCGGACTCAGCACGGCGTGGCGGCATTCGCGGCGAGATCCTTGCGGATGCCCATAACCTTGTGCTGGCTTTTGGCTATTCGCGGCAACGCGCCGATGCGCCGTTGCTGCAGTTCGACGGCCGCGCATTGTTCGCGCCGGCTGCCGACAGCGTTGGTTATGGCGGCTCGGTCGCGCTCACGGGATTCGACATCAAGATTCTCGGCAAGAGCCAGAGTCCCACGGCCGGTTTCTCGGGCGCCTCCGTTCGTGCCGCTCAGCTCAATGCGTTCGGCGCGCCGCGCCTCTTGATCGGCGGTGAGCTCGGCCTGACCTATGCGGGAACTGTGGCGACCTTCAAAGCCAGCGGATGGAGCACGACGGTGCGTAGCGGCGCTGTCCTCACCGGCGCAGACGTTGTCCTGATCTCGGGTCGCAATGGCATCGTGGTGGAGCAGGGAGCGTCCATCAATACGCTTGCCGGCGGGGCTCCCGCCTACGATTCCAACGACGGCGTTGTATTCTCGGCCGGTAATGCCAGCGTTTTCGCGGTGTCCAATGGCTGGATCAATATGCTGGCGCCTGTCACCGATGCTGGCGGGCAGTCTGGCTCCATCCGGATCGGTGAATGCGCGACAAGTACTTGCAGCGATCACACCACGATCCTGGCGCGGGGGACGATCGCGGTCGGCACCGATAAGGCATTCACATTCGCGGACAATGTCCGTTATGGTGCGGAAAATCTCGCTCTTGCCGTGTCGTCGGTGAATCTCGGCAGCAATGCCGCGCTGGCGCAGGCCGCCGCCAATGGCCAGTTGCCGTCTGGCTTGTCGATGAACCAGAACATCCTTGCCAGCCTCCTTGCCGGCAACAGGGGCGCGGGCATTCCGGCCGTGAAGAGCCTGGTGCTGAATGTTCGCGAATCCGTCAACATTTGCGGCTCGGTCGCGCTCGATACGCTCGACGCCGCGACCGGTCAGTCCTCCATCGAACGGCTGGTACTGGGAACGCCGGCCATCTATGGCTACGGTTTGGCTTCCGACACGGCCGTCATCTCCACCGGCGAGTTCGTCTGGACCGGTTTGTCGGAACAGCCATCGCCCCAGAGCGGCAGTCGAATATTCCGAACACGCCGGGTGGAGCGATCGGCAGCCTGCTTGGCAGCAGTACGCTCGATATCTGGGCGAAGCGCATCGTGTTCGGCTATGGCCCTAACAAGCCGGCCGTCCCCTATTCGGCAGATCGTCTCGCGCTCTGCTTCAGCGCGGTCAACCTACATGCCAGCGAAGCCATCTCGGCCAATCTGAAAGGCTCGCTCAGCGTCTATCATCAGCAGGGCAGTTACACACCCGGCAGCGGTTACAACTATAGTGGTGGCGACCTCAATCTGTTCGCGCCTGTTCTGACCGGCGAAGCTGGCTCGGTCAATCGCATTACGGCCGGCGGCGATGTCCTCTTCTCGTCGCAGGGGGCTGCCGCAGCGACGCGTGACGCGCTCGGCGCGGAACTGGCACTCACCGGTCGCAACGTCACCATCGATGGCAATATCGCGCTCGCCTCCGGCAAGCTGTCGACCACAACCGAGCAGTTGTTGATGCTGGGCAGCAATGCGAAGATTGATCTGTCCGGCCGCGCCGTCGCCTTCTCCGAGCAGACCCGCTACAGCAATGGTGGAGCGATCGTGCTGTCGAGCATGTCAGGCGATATCGTTCAGGCCACGGGATCGTCGATCGATCTGTCGGCGGTCAACAATCGCGCTGGCTCGTTGCAGGCGACCGCGCTCGGCACCAGTGGCGGCCGCATCGATCTCGCTGGACGCATCATCGGCTTCGCCAGCGGCGAATACGACGCCGGCGGCACCTTTGTGCCCTACGATGCAGCGGAGGTCACGCTGCGAGCGCGGGCTATCGCGGATTTCTCCGGCCTGAATGCCCGCCTCAATGAGGGCCAGGTGTTCGGCGCCCGCCGTTTCCAGATCAAGCAAGGCGATCTCGTTGTTGGCAGTGAAGTGAAGGCGCGCAATGTCGAGATCGTGCTCGACGGTGGCAATCTCACCGTCAACGGTACCATCGATACCAGCGGCGCCCAGGTTGGCACCATTCGCCTGATGGCGATGAATGATCTCGTCATCAATGGGACGCTCGACGCCCATGGCTCGCTCATGCGCTTCGACAGCTATGGCAAGATCATCGACGCGCCGAACCGTGCGATCGTCGATCTCACCACGCGTCGGGGAGTATTGACGCTGGCTGCCGGTACGGTGATCGATCTTCGTGCCGGTACCGGCGAAGCATTCGGCTCGGCGGCTTATCAGAATGACGGTGTCGCGCGCGGCACGCTGGCGCTCAACGCGCCGCGCCTCGGCGGCAGCGGCGTTGCAGCCGGCACCCGTGGCGACGACGGGGCGAGCGACGTTGGCATCAACGTGCTTGGTACGCCGACGATCCGTGGCGCAAAGACCGTCGCGGTCAATGCGTTCCGTATCTATGACGACGCGCCGCTCGCTGCCGCACCCGACATCACGGGCTACAAGCCGCAGGAAATCACTCAGGACTATCTCGACGATCTCGACGACGACAATCGCGCGTTTATCGATCGCGCGCTCGCCAATGGAACGCTGCGTGCGAAACTGAGTGGCCTCGGTGTTTATCACCTGCGTCCGGGCATGGAGATCACCAGCAAGATCGGCGTCGAAAATCCCAATGGCGATCTCACCATCGCGGGCGACCTCGATCTGTCGAATTATCGCTATGGCCCAGATGCCGACATTCACAATGACGCCCGTCGCGGTTACGGCGAGCCGGGCGCGCTGGCGATCCGCGCCAAGGGCAACATCAGCATTTATGGAAGCGTCAATGACGGCTTCGCGCCGCCGCCGGCCACGCCGAACGATGATGGCTGGTATCTCGCCGAGTGGCGAGATCAGTTCAATCAGCCCTTTACACCTTTTGGCGCCGATGTCTCGATCCCTATCGATGGCGTCGTGCTCGACAAGGGCACCGTTTTTCCACGCGGCGCGACGCTCGGCTATGATGTTCCGACCAATGCGATGGTCCTGCCATCCGGCGTCATCCTGCCGATCGATGTGACGCTGACGGCGAACTATACATTGCCGGTCGGAACCGTGCTGCGCGGCAATGTCTACAATGCCGACAACAGCATCGCGCATGCAGCCGGGAAGGTGATCCAGCAGGACACCGTGATCACCAGCGGCATGAAGCTCGGGGCCGGCACGGCGCTGCGCAGCCAGGTCTCGGTCGGCCCGCTGACCTGGCCGAAGGGCTTTGCGCTGCCGGCGGCGATCACTGCAAATGCAACGGTCGCGATCCCGCGCGGCTCTTTCGTTCCGGGCGGCACCACCGTCGAACTTATCGACAACAAGCCGATCGATCTGCGGCCGGTGGTGAATGGCGTGCAGGGGCGCAACTGGGCGCTGGCGCCGATGTTAGGCGAGAGCAGTACGAGCTGGGACATGCAATTCACGGCTGGTGCGGATCTCGGCTCGGCGGACCGTCGCGCCGCGATGCCCAACGCGACAGGCTCGATCATCCTCGCGGACAGCCATGCGATGACGAATGTCGTCACCATTCCGGCGAGCATCGTCATTTCCTATACTTGGACAAGCGTACCAGGCGGAACGCGCGTCGCCGGGCAACCCGTTCCCAAGAATCAGGAAGCGATCTGCAGGACGCGACCAACCTGGTGCAATGCGTTCCAAACGGGCACGCCTGAGACCAAGCAACACACCGTTCTGGCACCAATGTTCAGCGTTCTGCGAACCGGCACTGGCGATCTCGCCATGGCGGCGGCTGGCGATTTCCGCATGGAGTCCCTGTTCGGCGTCTATACCGCGGGCACGCGCTCGGTGAGGTTGATGGACGCTAATGGCAACGATCCGTTCGATCTCGATCGCGGGTTGTTCAATGGCTTCCTGCTCGGCAGCCAGTCGAATGACACCAAGTATCGCGCGGCGGCGGATGCGGCGTATCAGGCGTGGTATCCCGACCAGGGCGGCAATCTCGACATCGCGGTTGGCGGCAATGTCTCCAGCAAAATCCTGGGCGGCCTTTCGAACAGCAATCGCTCGCAACTCGGAACGGTCGGCGTGGGCAACTGGCTCTGGCGCCAGGGTACCGGCAGTGCCGATCGCAGCGCGGACGGGGCAGCGACGGCCTGGTGGATCAATTTTGGCAACTATGTCCGCAATCCCTCCAGCAATACGCAGACGGATCCGTTCCTGGTGGGCTTCACCGGATTGGGCACCCTGGGCGGCGGCAATCTCACCATCAACGCTGGAGGCGATGCTGGTCGCGGAAGAGACCACCAATCTGGTGAACTATCCGGGCAGTCAGGGCCTGGTGGCCGCCGTCGGTAGCACCGGGCGCGTGGATGCTGCTGGCAATCTGACGCTGACCGGCGGCGGCGATCTGCTGCTGCGTGTCGGCGGAACGGTCAATCCAAATCTCCGGGCGACCCAGGGTGGGAGCATCGGCAGCAATCAGCAATATACCGAGCTGAATGGCGCGCTGATCAATCTACGTGGCTTGACATCGGTGATGGCGAGCGCTGTTGGCACCGTCGACCTCACTTACGGGACACGCGATCACAAGGATACCCGCGCCAGCGATCCGTTCTCCGCCGGCCGCGCGATCAGTGCGGCAGGTCTCGTGCTCATGCCGGGCGACAGCGCAGTCTATTTCAACACGCCGGGAGATCTCGTGATCGCCGGCGTCAGCGATCCCGGCCGTGTGCCCGTGCTCAACACGCAGGCATTCAAGGCAGGCGGCGTGTCCTATATCGGCAATGGCGAGAGCTGGTTCTCGCTGTGGACGGATCGGACCGCCATCAACCTCTTTAGCACCGGCAGCAACGTGACGCCCGGCACCATCGTTGGCCAGCGTGTCACGATGTATGCCAACACGGTGCAGGGTGATATCCGCACCACCTATCCATCGATCTTGCGCGCCACGGCGGCATCGGGCAACATCTACTACGGACTGGCGGTGGCCGGTGATACGACGGCCTCTGATCTGGGGATCGTACTCGCGCCGTCCCCGTCCGGTGCGCTCGAATTCCTCGCCGGCAACTCGCTGTTCGGCGGCGGATATACGATCAGCATGTCTGGCGCTGACACGCCGATCCCGACCCCGTTCAATCCGGCCTTTGTCGGACGCGGGGGCTTGCCGGAAGGTGTCAAGCTCTCGAATACTAGTCGCGAAGGCACCTTCACCAGCGGTAACGGGTTCGGCGGCCAGGTGACCAATAGCGGCGGCGCGGCGCTGTTCGCGTTCGGCCCAAATACACTCGGCAGCAGCGACCTGCATGCGGGCAGCCTGTCGCCGGCACTATTCTACGCGGTCAGCGGCGACATTCTCGGCCTGCAATCGGGTGAGGTGTTGAATTTCGACGCCAACACGGGCCGCTCGATCCTCAAATGGCATGTCGGCGCCACGGCCGCACGCATCCGCGCCGGCCGTGATATCGTCGGCAGCGGCGGCCTGATCGTGAACAACAACCAGACCGACGTCTCGATGATCGAGGCCGGTCGCGACATCACTTATGCCAATTGGCAGATCGGCGGGCCAGGCATGCTGGAGATCACCGCTGGCCGTAACATCTATCAGGCCGATGCGGGCTCGATCACCAGCCTCGGCGCGTTGATCGCGGGCGACAAACGTGGGGGGGGCAGCGTCACCATGATGGCTGGCACCGGCGAGACCGGTCCGGCGTGGCAGGCGTTGTTGCGCTACCTCGATCCGGCCAATCTGCTGCCTGAAGGGACGCCGCTGGATGGCACCGGTAAGGTGGCGAAGACCTGTGAGAAGGAACTCGCGACCTGGCTGACGCAGCGTTTCGGATTCAAGGCCGGAAGTGATGCCGATGCGCTGGTTTACTTCACGGCGCTGGCGCCGGAGCAGCAGCGGATTTTTCTGCGCATCGTGTATTTTGCCGAACTCAAGGCCGGCGGTCGCGAATACAACAATCCCGATAGCAAACGTTATCAGAGTTATCTTCGCGGCCGCGAGATGATCGCTGCGCTTTTCCCGGCAGCTGACGACGCCGGCAAGCCGCGCGCCTATTTCGGCGACATCACCATGTTCGGCGGCTCCGGCGTGCACACGATCGGTGATGACAGCAGCATCCAGATGTTGACGCCTGGTGGCCGGTTGCTGATCGGCGTCGAAGGCGTCGTGCCGCCGGCCACCGCAGGCCTGCTCACACAAGGTAAGGGCGATGTGCAAATCTACAGTCAAGGCAGCGTGCTGCTCGGCCTGTCGCGTATCATGACGACGTTCGGCGGCAGTATTCTTGCCTGGACCGCGACAGGTGACATCAATGCCGGTCGCGGAGCCAAGACCACGGTGATCTATACGCCACCGAAGCGCGAATATGACGACTATGGCAATGTGACCCTTTCGCCGGTGGCGCCGTCTTCCGGCGCCGGTATCGCTACGCTCAATCCGATCCCGGATGTGCCCCCTGGTGACATCGACCTGATTGCGCCGCTTGGCGTCATCGATGCCGGCGAGGCGGGTATCCGATTCTCCGGCAACCTGAACCTTGCGGCATTGCAGATCGTCAATGCCGCGAATATCGCAGGGCAGGGCACGTCGACCGGTATCCCGACCGTGCAGGCGCCGAGTATCAGCACGGCGCTGTCGAGCAACAATGTCACCGCCGCGAGCCAGCAGACGGTTGCGCCGACGCAAAGTGCCAACGCCCAGCCCTCGGTGATCATCGTCGAGGTGCTCGGCTATGGCGGCGGGAGCGAATTCGAAAAGCTTGAGAAGCGCGAGCCCCAGGAAAGGCAGACCTATAACGCGTCTGCGTCTGTTAGGGTCGTCGGTTACGGCCCGATCAGAGCCTCGGACACTGGCGGTCTCACCGAGGAAGAAAAGCGTGCCCTGAGACGCTAGGGATTTCGTACTAGCCGTGATCACGGATATCACCCGCGATCACGGCGCCGAGGCACAATCGACACCTTCGGGAGACGAAACATCGGCACATTGAGTGCTGATGACAACAACACAGTCATGTTTGTATTGCTGGTGGATACCCGGCAAATCGCGTTCCAACTCTTTGGGAGTGGAGTGCTCGTTCGCAATTTTGTTCGGAATGGCTGGTGTTTGGCGCGCCGTTCCGAATAAAATTGCGAACACGTATGTAATTGAAATTGTGATGTAATTGCCGTCGGAGGTTTGCTCTCCATCCAGCATGGGGCGCTCTTGACACAAGGCGGAACTTGGCCTCGGCCGGGCGTTCGCTTGTCGTTTTCGGCTCATCCTAGGTGATCCTGCGCTGGCTTCGCTCCGCTCGTAGTCAAACGGTCATATTTGGCGATTACGGAGACGCGGTGATGCGCTCGAAGCATCGACCTTGCTGCCTGCTATGAGAGCGAGCGGATAGAAATGCGCGGGTTTGGCAGTCTCGCTCTGTTGTCGAACCGCACAATTCTGACGATATGTCTTCTCGTGACCACGAATTCACATGTCAGAGCGGACGAGGCTGCCGATGCTGTCAAACAGCGCAGCGATGGCGGTGTCCGTCGCCATTTGACGTTCGACATCGCTTCACAGCCGCTGGTATCGGCCTTGGAAGCCTATGGCGCGACATCGGGTTTTCAGGTCGTGTATGACTCGGCCCTGGCAAAGGGGCGCACGTCCGCCGAAGTAAAAGGCGCTTACACACCCGAGGATGCTCTGCGCCGGATGCTTGCGGGCACTAGTCTCTCGCCGCGCTACATGGCCGCAGATGGTATCGTTCTCGTGCCGGATCCGACGATCGGCGTAAAGCCGAACACGGCGTCGCTTCGTGTGGTGACGTCCTATTATGGCCGTATACAAGCCGAGCTGCGCGAAGCATTTTGCGCCGAAGCGCGCCTTCGTTCGGGGGGATACCGGCTTGCAATCGGGCTATGGATTGGTGCGTCCGGTTTCGTGACACGGTCGGCGTTGCTGGACACGACAGGTGATCCAGATCTAGATGCGACACTGGAAGGGGCGATGCGCAGCATGAACATCGGTGAGACCCCGCCGGTGGGGTTTGCGCAACCGGTTGTCATGACGATCGATCCGGATGTGACAAAAGATTGCCGGAGCGTTCAGCCGCGGCGAGTTACGCCATGACGCAAGCTGGTTGGGCGGCGCTTCAGCAACGTCTGCTGTCGCGCTATGACGAGTTGAAGCGGCGACTGACCCGGCATCTCGGCTCCTCCGAATTGGCTGGCGACGCGCTGCACGACACGTGGCTGCGGTTGGAGAGGGGGGGCGCGCTGGACACCGTGCGCAGTCCGGACACATATCTCCTCCGCGTCGCGATCAATATGGGCCGTGACAATCTGCGTGCGGAAAACCGGCTGGTCTCG
Organism: Tardiphaga sp.; assembly: GCA_030147505.1. Lineage (GTDB taxonomy): Bacteria > Pseudomonadota > Alphaproteobacteria > Rhizobiales > Xanthobacteraceae > Tardiphaga. The sequence goes on along the minus strand of JASBVG010000079.1, from coordinate 4,603 downwards.
ACCACCGATGCGGCGACGCTGCTCGGTATTGCCGACGATGCGCCCGACGCAGAGCGGGATGTCGAGGCGCGTTCCGAACTGCGGTTACTGACCAGGATCATGGCCGAACTGCCGCCGCGCCAGAAGGCGATCTTGCTGGCGGCGCGGGTTGAAGGTCTGGGGCGAAGCGAAATCGCGCAGCGCTATGGCGTCTCCGTTCGCTACGTCCACCGCGAATTGCAGGCCGCGCATGACTATTGCGCCGAACGTCTCGAAAAAATGAAGACGGACGAGTTCCGATCTGCGCCGCGAGAAACGTCTGAAAAGCAGAATCCTCCCAAACCGGCGGTTGGTTCGCCGACGTCGCGGGCTGCCGGCAAATGACGCTGCGCGAGGGAGAGAAAGGGACGGCCGAATTGAAGCGCGACGCACGCCGCTTGCTGACGCATCTGGTATCCGGGGAGGCGAAGCGCCTCGATTTTGACGCCGCCAACCGCTGGCGCCGCCAAAGCCCGGCGCATGAGGCCGCTTTCACTGAAGCAACGCAGTTGTGGCGGGATTTTGGAGCCGCCGGCCGTGATCTGCTCGCCAGAGAGGGAACGCCGGTGTGGCCGGCGCCGCAAGTGTCGCTCAGCCGTCGGGCCATGCTCGGGGGGAGTGGTGCGCTGGCGGCAGCGGCTGCAGCCTATGCCGTGATCAATCCACCGCTTGGTCTCTGGCCATCGCTCGCCGAATTGCGGGCGGACTACCGGACAGCGACCGGAGAGCAGCGGCAGGTGACTCTGGCGGATCATGTGGCCGTGCGCATGAATACCCAGACGGCCATCGCAGTGCCGGCCTCCAGTGGCGATCGGGACCAGGTCACGCTGATTGCCGGCGAAGCATCGTTCGTGATGCCGCCGGAAGCGATGAGACCGCTGGCCGTGGTCGCAGATGCGAGTCTGACGATCGCCAGCCGGGCCCGGTTCGACGTGCGCAATCTAGGGCGCAGCGTTTGCGTCACCTGCTTCGAGGGCGACGTTCGTGTGGAAAATGCGGCGCAAACGGCAACCGTCGGTGTTAATCAACAGCTGCGCTATGACCGTGACGGCATCGGTCAGGTCGTCTCCATCAATCCTGGAGAAGCAGCGGCTTGGCGCGAAGGTGTACTGATTTTCCGCGACAAGCCGCTGTCTGACGTTATCGACGAACTCAATCGATACCGGCCGGGTAGGATCATTCTCGTCAAATCCGGACTGGCGCAAAGATCCGTCAATGGCCGGTTTAGCATTGAGCGCATCGACGACGTGGTGGCATGGCTTGCTCAAGTTTATGGGGCGACCCCGCGCTCACTTCCTGGTGGTGTGACGCTGCTGAGCTAAGCTCCTATTTTACGTTGATACAAAAGCTTCATAAAAATTAATTCGGATTCAGGTTCAGAGTCGCTTTCCGACAATCGTCTCTGCCGGAAGCATCGATCATGCAGCTCATGACGATGCGTGCTGGTGGTCGATTGAACTGAGAGAGCCCATGTCTGTCTCTAATGCTGCGTTTCGTGCTCTCTCCCGTTCTGCCGGGGCCACTCAACGAATAGCATCACATTCCGTATTTCTGGTCACCGTGAGTGCGGCGGCAATGGTAGCTGCCGCGTCTCCGGCACTTGCCCGTTCCCTGAACGGCGGCAGTGGTGGGGGGGCGGTCTCGGCACCGAACATCGCAGCCGATACCGCCTCGCAGGCGGCGCAGCAGGCGGCGGCAGCGGCGCGGCAGTCGCAGGACTCGCTGGCGCGGGCCGCGCGTGCGGTGCAGGACATGCAGGCGGTGCAGGCCGCGGCCCGTGCGGCTGCCGCGGCGGCGCAGGTCCCGGCTGCGGTGCCGAACGGGCTCGGCGCCGGCGGCCTGCTGCCGAACATGCCAGCGGGCTGGAGCGGCGCCAATGCGCCGACCCAGGGCATCGATGGCGCAGGTCAGACCCAGGTGAATATCCGCCAGACCACGCAGCAGGCGATCCTGAACTGGTCATCGTTCAATGTCGGCGCCCGCACCACGCTGACCTTCGACCAGCAGGGCAATGCCGGCTGGGTCGCGCTCAACCGCGTCGATCGCACCACAGGTCCCAGCCAGATCCTCGGCACCATCAAGGCGGACGGTCAGGTCTATGTGATCAACCCGAGCGGCATCATTTTCGGCGGCAGCAGCCAGGTCAATGTCGGCGCGCTGATCGCGTCGACGGCCGACATCAGCGACACCCAGTTCCGCACCAACGGCATCTATGCGACCCAGACCGGCACGACCTATCTGCCGAACTTCACCGCGGCCGGCGGCAAGGTGGTGGTCGAGGCGGGGGCGTCGATCGCCACCCATGCGCCGGCCTCGGTGACATCGGCCGGCGGTTTCGTGCTGATGATCGGCAGCGAGGTCGGCAATGCCGGCGCCATCGCGACGCCGAAGGGGCAGACCATCCTGGCGGCCGGCGACGATTTCATCCTGCGCCGCGGTTACGGCACCGACACCAACCAGTTCTCCACCACCAATGGCAGCGAGATCGCGCCGGTGATCCATACCGGCAGCACCGCCGGCAAGGTGAGCAATACGGGCGTCATCCTGGCGCAGCAGGGCGACATCACGCTGGCCGGCCGGACGCTGCTGCAGGATGGCCTGCTGCTGGCGACCAGCACGGTCAATCAGCGCGGCACCATCCATCTGCTCAACAAGGCCAGCGACGCCCAAGGCAGCGTGACGCTGACCGGCACCAGCATCAGCGCCGTTCTGCCCGAACTGGAATCCAAAGACACCGCGCTGAATGCGCAGCGCGAGGCGCTGGCGGCCTCCGCCATCAATCCGCTGGCGCTCGGCGCGTTCGATAATCTGTCGGCACTGAGCGATCGCCGCGACCAGTCGCGGATCGAGATCGCCACCGGCGGTCTGGTGTATTTTCAGAATGGCTCATATACGGCGGCACAAGGCGGCCAGGTCGCGGTCAGCGCCGGCACGCGCATCTTCGCCGGGAGCGGCGCCACCATCGACGTCTCCGGCACGCGCGGCGCCGTGCTGCCGATGGCGGCCAACCAGGTGCTGGTCAATGTGCAGGGCAACGAACTGCGCGATTCCCCGGTCAATCGCGACAGCGGCGCGCTGCTCAGCAAGAATGTCTGGATCGACATCCGCGATCTCGTGCTGGTTGCGGCGGGCACCGGCGGCTATGCCGGCGACCGCTACTACACCCGTGGCGGCCTGCTGGAAGTCGGCGGCTATCTCGCCAATACCAAACACACGATCGGCGAATGGACCGCGGTCGGCGGCACCATCACGCTGGCGGGCCCGGAAGTCATCGCGCAGCAGGGCGCCCGGTTCGACATCGCCGGCGGATCGGTCAGCTATGACGGCGGCTGGATCTATTCGAGCAAGCTGATCGGCACCGACGGCCGCATCTACAGCTTTGACAATGCCCCGGCCAGCATGAAGTTCGTCGCGGCGGCGGGCGGCTTCGTGCGCACGCACAACATCCAGGGCAAGGTCTCCGACGCGCTGACCGAAGTGTGGACCAGCATTTTCGACCGCAGCACTGCGCGGCGCTGGGAGGACGGCTACACGGTCGGCCGCGATGCCGGCCGGCTCAATCTGTCGACGCCAACCCCGGTGTTCGAGGCCGACATCATCGCCGATGTCATCAAGGGCGAGCGGCAGGCGAGCACGCGCGCGACCAATATCGCCGATGGCTACAAGCAGGTGCAGAACGCCGCACCGCTGCAAGGCACGCTCGGACTCGGCCGTTACGATGTGCCGATCACCGGCGGGGTCGGTTTCCACAATTCGGATGTCCGTTTCGGCGATGTGGCAGCGGTCACTGGCGGGATGTCCGCTACCGATGCGCTGCCGTTGGCACGTCGGGACACCGCCTGGTTCGATGCCGGCCACATTAGTGCGCTCAATCTGGGCGGCCTCGACATCGGCACGCGTGATACGATTACCGTGGACAGTGCGATTACGCTGGCCGATGGCGGTCGCATTACGCTCATGGCGCCGGTGGTGGACATCAAGGCTGATGTCACGGCACGCGGGGGATCGCTCACGGTCGATAACTACTTCAAGGGCTATCACGCCGGCGGTCGCGGCCTGGAGGCCGTGCTGCTCAAGGACGGCAAGGCATCGATCACCGTGCACGAAGGCGTGACGCTCGACCTGCGCGGCGTCTGGGTGAATGCGCTGTTGAACCCGGCCGACAACCCCAAGCAGGCCTTCATCGATGGGGGCTCGGTCACCCTGCGTTCGACCCATGATGTGACGCTGGCAAAGGGCAGCGCGATCGACGTGTCGTCGGGTGCGGCGATCCTTACCAATGGCAAGACCAAAGGTGGCCGTGGCGGCGACGTCACCCTGATCGCCGATCAGCAGGCTCCCGACGCACAGGCTGACGGTTTGCTGACTCTCGACGGTGCCATTCGTGCCTATGGCGTCAGTGGCGGCGGCACGCTCAAGCTGGAATCCGGTACTGCCATCGCCGTCGGTGGCAAGATCGTCGCGACCGACGGTGTGCTCGGTGCAGGCGAGAAGGCTTCCGTCGATCTTGTGTTGTTGGAAGACTATCAGGGCAGGGCTGGCGAGGTGCTACCTGTCAGCTATTCATATCCCGTTCGTCTCGTTC
>JASBVG010000078.1 GCA_030147505.1 Tardiphaga sp. | reverse complement strand
GAGAGAGAGGGATTCGAACCCTCGAAACGGTTTCCCGTTTACACGCGTTCCAGGCGTGCGCCTTCAACCACTCGGCCACCTCCCCAGTGCGCCTCTCATGACGGCTGCACGACCGATTTGCAAGAGAGCGCCGACATGGATCGGTGCTTTTTCGCAATTATCTGGAAAATATAGGGATTTTCATCCTTTACGGGCATCGCCGACGTCGCTGAACCACGGCGGCGGGGCGAATCTCAATGCAGGCGGGACGTCGCCACCGTCGAGGCGACGGAACGGACCGGCCAGACCGCCGGCGGCTCGCCCGGCATATTGTCGTTCTGCGCGGCATCGTTGAGAGCATGGGCATCACGCAACGCGCGGACGAAATCGCCGAACCATTCCTGGATGGTGCCGGAACGGAGCTTGGCCATCATGGCCTCCCAGCGCATCCGGCGCTCCAGCAGCGGCATCGAGAAGGCGGTCGCAATGGTCCGGGCCATGCCGTCGATATCGTGGGGGTTCACGAGCAAAGCCGTATCGAGTTCATTCGCAGCGCCGGCAAATTTCGACAGCACGAGAACGCCGGGATCCACCGGATTCTGGGCGGCGACATATTCCTTGGCGACCAGGTTCATGCCGTCATGCAGCGGGGTCACCACGCCGACATGTGCGGCACGATAGAGACCGGCAAGGACACTCTGGCTGAAACCCTTGTTGAGATAGCGGATCGGCGTCCAGTCCACCTCGCCGTGACGACCATTGACGTCGCTGACCAGCTTGGCGAGCTGGTTCTGCAGATCGCCATAGGCCTCGATATTGCCCCGTGACAATGTCGCGATCTGCAGCAGCGAGACCGAGCGCTTGAGCCGCGGCTGCAGGGTCAGCATCCGGTCGAACGCCTCGATACGGTTGACGAGGCCTTTCGAATAATCGACGCGATCGACGCCGATGGCAAGTTTCTCGCCGTTCAGGCTGCGGCGCAAGCGCGACACGTCGGGATGCGACGACGATTTTGCGGCGAAAGCAGCGAATTTCGCCGGATCAATGCCGATCGGGAACACCGCGCAGCGCGACGCGCCGTAACGCGACTGCACTGTGCCTGCGGAAACAACCAGGCCGAGATCGCTTTCCACATAGGACAGGAAGTTGTCGCGATCGGTGTCGGTCTGGAAGCCGATCAGATCATAGGCGAGCATCGCTTCGACGAGTTCGCGATGATGGGGCACTCCGCCGAAGATATCGCGCGCCGGCCAAGGGGTATGCAGGAAGAAGCCGATCGGATGGTTCACACCAAGCTCGCGCAATTCGGCGCCGAGGGCGAGAAAATGATAATCCTGAATCCAGAAAGCGGTATCGGGCTTGCGGAATTTGAGCAGCGCGCGCGCAACGAACGAATTCACCTCGCGATAGGATTGATAATGATCCAGTGACGTGCGGATGAGATCGGTGCGGGAATGCAGCGCAGGCCAGAGCGCGGAATTGGCGAAGCCTTCATAATAGCCCGCGTAATGCGCGGCCGGCAGATCGAGCATTGCCAGCGCGCCCGCACCGAGCGCTTCAATTTCGGCAAAAGGCTCTTTCTGCGCACCTTCGCGCAACCGGCCGGACGAACCAACCCAGATCGCGCCCGACTTCTCCACCACGGGCAGCAACGCCGCTGCCAATCCTCCCGTCATCGGTTCGTTGGCCGAGGCGCGAGAGACACGGTTTGAGACGACGACGAGATTCACAAGGTTCCCTCCTGATTGCCCAGCCCGAGCCCATGATAAACGTCCGTTCATCAATATGGTTCCTGGTCACCATTCGACCCGAATGAAACCAAATTCGGGCAAGCAAAGGTGGAACCCGACTTATTCAAGAAGGTCCGTCGCTACATAACGACGCGACTGCGCGCGGTGAGATTACGTGATCTTTGCATCGTCGATCAGAAGTCGTCCAAGCCATGCACGCACATCGCGCGGTTCGTCGAAGTGACCGGCAACACCTTGCGCATGGCGACCGACGGAGAAGGCGAGTCCGTTCATGCCGGGCATGATTGCGAATACGCTTTCATCGGTGACATCGTCGCCGAGGAAGATCGGACGCCGACCCTTGAACGGTCCATGCGTCATCAGTTCGATTACACCAGTGGCCTTGGTGAATCCGGAATGCTTGATCTCGCAAACGAACTTGCCGGGCAGGATTTCCATCGGTGCATTCGGCAGATCGGCGCGGATCGCGGAGACCGCATCATAGATCGCCTTCTCCGCATGCGGCGCGAGGCGATAATGCAGCGCGAGCGAATAACCTTTGTCTTCAAGCAGAATGCCGGGGCTGAGCTTGGCGATGGCAGCGAGGCGGCGTTTCAATTCCTTGTCCATCGGCGGCGCATGCGCGGCAACGGATTCGACCTCCCCCGACAGCCGCATTTCCGCGCCATGGCCGCCGACTGCGGGAAACTGCTGGGGTGCAAAGATCAGGTCGATATCATTGATCGAGCGGCCGGACACCAATGCCATCGCGCCATTGGTTCGCTGCAGCAGCTTGCCCATATTGGTGGCGAGATCAGGCGGCACCCAGACCTCGCGCGGGGTTGGCGCCATGTCGAGCAGCGTGCCGTCGATATCAAGCAGCAATGCGCATTCGCTGAGCCGCGGCAGCTTGACATCGACATGATCGAAGATCGCCGAGGCGGCAGGCGGCGCATCGTGCATGGCAATTTCGATGATTTTCTGAGGTGATGTCATCATGTCACTCCGTCGCGGCCAGTGGCCTTGCAACTGATTCAAGCGGCTTGCGTTCCGCCGCGATGGCATAGCGCCAGCCGACGACCGCCGCGACGATCATCAGGACAGCGCCAAGGAGATAGCCGGCAAACACGCTGTCACGCGAGCCGGTATCGATGAGCACGCCGAACAGCGCAGGCCCGGCGACGCCGCCAATGCCGGTACCGATGGCGTAGAACAATGCGATCGCCAGCGCGCGAACCTCGATGGGGAAGGTCTCGCTGACGGTCAGATAAGCAGCACTGGCAGCAGGCGAGGCGAAAAAGAAGATCACCATCCAGGCGATGGTCTGCGTCTGCGCGCTCATGACACCGATGGAAAACAGATAGCCGGAGATGGCGAGCAAAATGCCCGACATACCGTAAGTGAAGGCGATCATGGCGCGACGGCCGACGGTATCGAACAGCCGTCCCAGCAGCAACGGCCCGAGAAAATTACCCGCGGCGAAGGGCAAAAGATACCAGCCGACATGACTGGAGGAGATGCCGTAGAAATCTGTCAGGATCAGCGCATAAGTGAAGAAGATCGCGTTGTAGAAGAACGCCTGCGCCGCCATCAGCACGAGGCCGACCAGCGAGCGCTGGCGGTAGGACACGAACAGCGTTTTCGCCACTTCCATCAGCGGTGTGTGATCTCGCTGCGTCAGCCTGATTCTAGGCAAAGTAGCGATCACCTCGGACGATGCTTTTTGATGCGCGGAGGTTTCGATGGCGCGCACGATGTCTTCGGCGCGTTCCGGCTGGCCATGGATCATCAGCCAGCGGGGACTTTCCGGAATCCACATGCGCATGAACAGCACCACGAGGCCGATGGCCGCGCCGGTGAAATAAGCGATCCGCCAGCCATAGGCTTGCGACACCACGACGGGATCGAGCAGCACGATCGCACAGACGGCGCCCATGGCCGCGCCGAGCCAGAAGCTGCCATTGATGACCAGATCGGTCCAGCCGCGATAACGCGCCGGCACCAGTTCCTGAATGGTTGAATTAATCGCCGTATATTCGCCGCCGATGCCTGCGCCGGTGAGGAAGCGAAACAGCGCGTAGCTCGCCAAACTCCAGGAGAATGCCGTGGCGGCTGCCGCGGAAAGGTAAAGCGCGAGCGTGATGAAGAACAGTTTCTTGCGCCCGATGCGGTCGGTGAGCCAACCAAATCCGAGCGCGCCGATCACGGCGCCGGCGAGATAGGCGCTGCTGGCGATGCCTACATCGAGATTGGAGAATTTGAGGACCGGATCGTCCTTTAACGCACCGGAGAGAGCGCCAGCGAGCGTGACCTCCAAGCCATCGAGAATCCAGGTGATGCCAAGGGCGGCCACGACTCGCGTGTGAAATCCGCTCCAGCGCAGATTGTCGAGGCGCGAGGGAATGTCAGTTTCGATCACCCGCGCGCCCTGCGCGGGCAATCCATCCGGCGCGATCGCCTGCGCATTACTCATGTCGCCCCGCTCCGAAGCATCGACGCTGAGTTCCTCGGTTCAAAGGCAACCACACAAAAGCAAATCGTCCCGATGCCGAGAGACACGGGTTGCTTCGGTTCTGACCATGAATTTCCACACGGAGCTAACCGGTTGACGCTGCCAAAGTTCCCGAGGTCAGGAACGAGACCGGACCGCCTCGGTTGGCATTGGCAAAGGAGGAAGTGCTCATGACCCAACGCAGACAGAAGGCGGCGCGCAAGCAGGCTCCGGCCAAGGCGGCGTCGCACAGGCGACGGAGCCGCACAAAGACACCGGCCCGCAAACGCTGGTCTCAGCATGTCACAGACAACAGCGATGCGCTCGATCTTAAGCGGGGCGTGTTCAAATTGCGGGATCCTGGCAAGATCGCTGTGTCCCTGAAGCACTCGGCTGAACAAAGCCACCGCCGCAAAGCGAGTCCCTATCGGTCGGCGCTGTCGATGCTGATTTTTTACATCAACCGCGCCGGCAAAAACCTGCCGAAGACGCAGCTAAACCGGCTGCAGCGCGCGAAAAACGAGCTGAAGAAGCAATTCGGCCGGGTCTGACGGCACGTTCCCCGTCCCACTCCCCAAGCAAGTTTCGCCAGGGCGCGGCTTGACAACGTCCCTCATTCGCCTCCTTATTGCGACTAGTTCGCATTAGCATTCGCAATTAGAGGTCAGGAAACGACGTGAGATTGGGGAACTGGGCACCGTTGGCGGCACTTTCCGGGGCTGCGTGCATCGTGGGGGCGAGTGCGGATCTTGTCCGCGCGCAGGAGGCGTTGTCGGAGATTACCGTCACGGCGGAACGCGAGAAAAAGGATGCGGACGCCTTCCAGTCCACCACCCAGCTTTCCGGAGAGGCGCTGCAGCGTGCGGCCTCCTCTTCGCTGGCCGATCTGCTGGCGACCCAGCCGGGCATCGCCGCCTCGACCTTTGCGCCAGGCGCGAGCCGCCCCAATATCCGGGGCCTCGACGACTATCGTGTGCGCATTCAGGAAAACGGCGTCGGCAGCCAGGACGCTTCGGATTTCAGCCAGGACCATCAGGTGCCCGTGGACCCGCTCACCGCCGACAAGGTGCAGGTCATCCGCGGCCCCGCTACACTCCGTTATGGCAACCAGGCCATCGGCGGCGTGGTGAATGCGATCAACAATCGCATTCCGGAGGCGCTGGTGCCGGATGGTTTCGCCGCCAGGATCAAGGGTGGCGGGTCCTCGGTGGACAGCAGCGCCGATGGCGCCGCAAGCATCGATGCGTCAGGCAATAATGCCGCCATCCACGTGGACGCATTCGCGCGCCGCGCCGGCGATTATCGCATCCCCGGCGGCGGCGTGCAGGCCAATACACGCCAGCAATCTGAAGGACAGGCGATCGGTGGCTCCTATATTTTCGACGGCGGCTATATCGGCACCGCGATCCAGCACATCACCAGCCTCTATCACATCCCCGGTGTCGCCGAATCCGCGGCGCGAACACGCATCGATCTCGAGCAGACCAAATGGACGACGAAGGGCGAATGGCGCTCGCCGACCGAGCAAATCGCCGCCATCCGATTCGCCGTCGGCGTCAGCGACTACAAGCACAAGGAGCTCGGCATCGGCGGCGATGGTGTCGATGGCCTGCAAAACACCATCACCAACAAGGAGATAGAGGGTCGCATAGAGCTCGATCATGCGGCCATCGCGACATCGCTTGGTGCGCTCACAGGCAGCTGGGGCATCCAGGCCAGCAACCGCAAGCTCGGCACAGCAGGCGTGCTCGGCGGTTTGCTGGCGCCCACCAATACGGATGCTGTCGGCGGCTTCGCCTTCGAGCAACTACAGCTTACCGAGACGCTCAAGCTGCAAGCCGCAGGCCGCGTCGAGGCGCTCTCGGTGTCCGGCATGGCCGCGACATTCCCGGCCAATTTCCTGCCACCGCCGGATACATTCACCGAAACCACCGCCACGCGAAACTTCACACCGATGAGCGTCAGCCTCGGTCTGCTGCAATCGCTGCCATGGGACATGGTCGCATCGCTCAATGCCAGCCGCACACAGCGCGCGCCCGCTGCGCCTGAACTATTTTCGCGCGGCTCCGACGGCGCCTCCGGCACCTTCGTAATCGGCAATCCAGATCTGAAGATCGAGACGGCCGAGTCCATCGAACTCGGTCTCAAGCGCACCGCCGGCCAGTTCCGCTTCGAAGCAAGCATCTATTACACGCGCTATCTCGACTTCATCAGCAAGCAGCTCACCGGTAACTTCTGTACCGACGTCTTTGCAAGCTGCGGCGCAACGGGACCGCTGATGCAGGTGGCCTACGGCCAGCGCGATGCGAATTTCCGCGGCGCCGAATTCCTCGCGCAGCTCGATGTGGCGCCTGTTCACGACGGCATGCTCGGCCTCGACGGCCAGTTTGACGTGGTGCGCGCGACCTTCGCCGACGGTAGCAACGTGCCACGCATTGCGCCGATGCGGCTCGGCGGCGGCATCTGGTGGCGCAGCGCGGAGTGGTATGCGCGGCTCGGCCTGCTGCATGCCTTCACCCAGAACGACATCGCAACGTTCGAAACGCCGACCAATGGCTACAACCTGTTGAAGGCGGAAGTGAGCTACACGCACACATTCACCAAAGTCGACGGCGGGATGCGCGACATTACTTTTGGCGTGGTCGGCGACAACCTGCTCGACGAGCGCATCCGCAACCATGTTTCGTTCAAGAAGGCCGAGGTCTTGCAGCCCGGCCTCGGCGTCCGTCTCTTCACGACCTTGCGATTTTGACCGCCATGTCCTTGGAATCGCTCCAGTCTGTATCGCAAATTGCCGCCCCGAGGGCGACATCGCCACTGCCGGGCGATATGGTCCGGCCCGCTCCGCCATCTGCCACGACCAACGGAATGCAGCTTCGATGACCGGCTCCCGCTCCACTTTCGTTCTTGCCGCCGCCGCGCTCGCGACGCTCACCGTTCAACCGGCTTTCGCCGCCGGCGCCGAAGGGCTGCTGCCGGCGAACCTGTCGCCCTGGGGCATGTTCCAGAATGCCGACATGGTGGTGAAGACCGTAATGATCGGCCTCGCCTGTGCATCGCTCGTCACCTGGACCGTGTGGCTCGCCAAAACCATCGAACTGCGCCGCGAGACGAGCCTCGCCCATCGGCGGCTCGAAATGCTGGAGAGCGATACATCGCTGCGGCAGGTCGAACGCGACAGCGCCGACGCCCGCGATGCCGTCGCGCAGTTGATCCATACCGCCGTGCGCGAGACCGAACTCTCGCATGGCATTTTCGATGACGGATTCAAGGAACGCATCGCGCTGCGGCTGGAGCGCGTCGAAGGCGCGATGGCGCGGCGCATCGCCCGCGGCACCGGTATCGTCGCCACCATCGGCTCGACCTCGCCCTTCATCGGCCTGTTCGGCACCGTCTGGGGCATCATGAATGCCTTCATCGGCATTGCCGAAACCAAGACCACCAATCTCGCCGTCGTCGCCCCCGGCATCGCCGAGGCGCTGCTGGCCACCGCGCTCGGCCTCGTCGCCGCGATCCCGGCGGTCATGATCTACAACGCGCTCGTGCGCAGCATCACCGGCTATCGCGCGCTGCTCGGCGATGCCTCGGCGCAGGTGATGCTGCTGATCAGCCGCGACCACAGCCGCCGCGGCATGCCGATGGCGCGGGCAGCAGAGTAAACGCGATGGGCTCTCGTTTGGGCGGACGTATCGGCGCGGGCGACGATCTCGAGGTCAACCACGAGATCAATGTCACGCCCTTCATCGATGTGATGCTGGTGCTGCTGATCATTTTCATGGTGGCGGCGCCGCTGGCAACCGTCGACATGGGCGTGGATCTGCCGGCCTCCACTGCCGAACCGCAGCCGCGTCCGGACAAGCCGGTGTTCGTCACCGTCAAGCCGGACATGACGCTGGGCATCGGCGAGGACGTTGTGCCGCGCGACGGGCTAGGCGACGCGCTCGGCGCGGCGACGAAGAACAACAAGGATGAACGCATCTTCGTGCGCGCCGACAAGGCCGTCAGCTATGGCGAGCTGATGGAGGTGATGAACATGCTGCGCAATGCCGGCTATTTGAAGATCGCGCTGGTTGGCCTCGACGGACGCGCCGCCCCGCAATGAACGCCTTCGCATTGCATCAACCTGGCGACCGCACCGCGCTGCGCTGGACCGGCTCGGCGCTCGCGATCATCGCCGTGCATGCCGGTCTGATCGCGGCCGGCATCGCGCTGTATCGGAACCACGTGGCACCGGGCGCCGCGGAAAACACCATCATGATCGACATGGCGCCGGTTTCCGCCGCGCCGGAAGCGCTCGCGCAAGACGTCGCGCCCGGTCCGGAGATGCAGCAGGCCGAAGCGCCCTCTGCGCCGCCGGAGCCGCAGCCACAAGCACCGGCCGAAGAACAGATCTCGCCGACGCCGCTGATGGAGAAGGCCGAGGTCCAGGCTCCACCGGAGCAAAAAGTCGAGCCGACGCCGCCTCCGCCCGAAACTGCCAAGGTGACGCCCGAAAAGCCCAAACCGACGCCGGAGAAGCCGAAACCGGTCCGGGCCGAGGTGAAGAAAAAGCCGAACGACACGAAGGCCGCGCCACGCACAACGGCGCCGCAGCGCGCAGAAAATGTGGCACCGACCAATATGGCCGCGATGGCCGGAGCCGCACGGGCGGCGACAGCGAACTATAAGCAACTGGTGCAAGCGCATGTGCAGCGGTTCAAGCAATATCCATCCGGTGCACGCAGCGGGCAGGCCGGCAAGGTGACTGCCGTCGTCAGCTTCACGCTAAGCCGGTCTGGACAGGTCGTCGCAGCGCGATTGGCAAGCTCGTCAGGGCGACCCGCGTTGGACGCAGAAGCCGTGGCAACCATTCGACGCGCCAATCCGTTCCCGCCGTTCCCTCCTGAGAAAACCGAAGGATCGACAGTCTTCACCGTCCCGCTGTCTTATAACCTCACAGATTGAGGGACCACATCATCACTGCGCCGGATTGGCGCGCTCGAATTGCCGGAGCAGCCTGTTGCCGCGCTCCATCGCCGTATCCAGTGCCTGCTGCGCCGTTTTCTTTCCGGCAAAGGCGGCTTCCAGCTCATCCTCGATGGCATCGCGGATCAGGGTGAAGGAGCCAAGCCGCAGCCCGGTCGAATTCTCCGTCGGCGGTTTCAGCGTGATCTGCTCGATCGATTTCTCGGTACCGGGATTACGCTGATAGAACCCCTGCGATTTCGTCAGCTCATAGGCCGCGCGCGTACTCGGAAGATAGCCTGTGTTCTGGTGCCACGCCGCCTGAATATCGGGCTGGGACAGGAATGCGAAAAACTTCGCAACGCCCTTGTATTCGTCGCGCGGACGATCACGCAGCACCCACAGCGTGGCGCCGCCGATCATCGAATTCTGCGGCGCGCTAGCGACATCCGGCCAGTAAGGCAGCATGCCATAGCCGACATCGAATTTCGCATTCTTGAGAATGTCTGCGCGCGTGGCCGACGAGCCGAGGAAGATGCCGCATTCACTTTTCTGGAAGCGAGGTTCGGCGGCCGTGCCGCGGCCGCTGTAATCGAACACCTTGGTCTTCTGCCATTCGGCAAGCTGTCCGATATGGCGCACCATGGTAGCATTGTTGATGGTCAGTGCGGCGTCGAGCCCAGCAAGCCCGTTCGATCGCGTGGCCATCGGGATGTTATGAAAGGCCGAAAAATTCTCGACATTAATCCATGACGGCCATGACGTGGTGAAGCCGCACGCCGAACCGGCCGAGCGCAACCGCTTCGCCATGGCGCCAAGCTCGGGCCAGGTCTTCGGCGGCACCTCGGGATCGAGACCCGCGGCCCGAAACAGATCCCTGTTGTAGTACAGGATCGGCGTCGAGGCATTGAACGGGAACGACAGCATGTTGCCTGCTGTGTCGGTGTAATAGCCGGTGATCGCCGGCAGATAGGCCGACGGGGTAAAGGTCTCGGCCTGGTCGCGCATCAGCTCATAGACCGGATAGGTCGCGCCCTTGGCAGCCATCATGGTGGCGGTGGCGATCTCATTGACCTGTACGATGGCCGGCTGGCTGCGCGAGCGGAAGGCGAAGATCGCCGAAGTCACCGTTTCCGTATAATTGCCCTTATAGATCGGGACGATACGGAAACCGGTCTGGGTGGCGTTGAAATCGGCCGCCAGTTTCTCAACCTGTCGTCCCAGCTCCCCGGACATTGCATGCCACCACTGCACTTCGACAACCGCCCGCGCCGGAGCCGTCGCCAGCAGGATCGCCGTGACAAGCGCACAACATCCAAGTGCCAGTTTTCGCATTGCCCCAATCCTGCCTTGTTGCAGTGCCGATCAAGACCGGCATGTCATGAACCTGTTGCCTGAAGGCCTCAGCCAGCAGCAACACATGAAAATGACATTTCAGATAAGTTTTAAAGCACTATCCGGGAGAGGATATCGGTTTCCGGACAAGATCATGCTCCAAATGAAGAAAGTGCCGTGGCGGACGGCTGCAGGCGAATTGATCATCAACCCGCAGGACTGTGTTGAATTCCGATGTCTTTCGGTTCAATCGCCAGTATAGCTCAGGGGGTTGGATAGACTTTATCCGCCAGGTGAACCTTTCCCAAGACCAGATGACACACTCGTGGTGACAAGCCCGCATAGTGAAGTATCCGAGCGGAAGGAAGAGCTGGCGGCGCAAGGCCGAACCGGTATCGTCGGGATTGTGCGCGCGATTCCGATCCGCTGGCGCATTCTCTCCATCGCAGCGCTGAATTCCGCTGTCGTTCTCGTCCTCGCCGGCCTGATCTGGAGTGGTTCGCGAGTGCTCTCCTCGGCCTGGGAAGACGTCCGCCAGGTGCGTCAATCCGACCAGGTGCTCGCGCTGCTCGAAAGCGAGACAGGTCGCCTGCAGAATCTGATCCATCGCTACATTAACCAGCCGAGCCCCGAACTCTTCGCCGAGATCCTGCTGCTGCGCGAGGCCGTGCTTGGCACGCTGAACACCCGCGCTTCCACTGACCCGATGATTTCGGGGTCGGTAGCAGAGCTCGAGCGCGTGACAGAACGCTTCCTCAGCGGTTTCGGCGAGCTGCGTGCCTTGCAGAGCACCATCGCCAAGACCTACGAAGACCAGGTGCTCGGCCCGGCCAAGGACATGGCAGGGCTCTATTCCATTATTGAAGGCGCCACCGGCCAGCGCGATGCGCTGATCTGGCCAGCGCTCGGCAAATCGCGCGAAGCATTTACGGCAATGCTGGTGGCGGCGAATTCCTATTATCTCTCGCTCGCCTCGGCCTCGGCGGAGGAAGCCCGTCGCAATACCGAGACGATCGAGCGCACCATTCCGGTCATGACCGATCTCGCCGACAACGACCTGCAACGCATCGCATTGCAACGACTGAAGGGGCGCGCCGGCGCATTGCGCGACGGCCTAGCGAAACTGTCGGAGCAGTTATCCAGCCGCACCGATCTGCTGCGCAACTCCATCGATGCGAGCCAGGCCGAAACCATCGCCGCCATCGACGGGTTGTCCGTGAAGATGCGCCAGCGTGAACAAAGCGCGCAGACCACCTTTGCCCGCACTCTGGCCGCCATTTCGCGCAACGTGATGGTGATTGCCGGCGCCTTTCTCGGCATCATTCTCACTGCCGGCATCATCATCACGCTCAGCATCCGCATGCCGCTGCGGCAGATCATGACCTCGATGCGGGCGATCACGTCGGGCGACCTTGACCGCAAGGTGCAGGGCACCACGGCCACAGACGAGGTCGCCGCCATGGCGCGAGCGGTCGAAGTCTTCCGCCAGAACGCCATCGCCAAGCGCGAGGCCGAGAATGAGCTGCGCGCGGCCAAGGAAAAGGCCGAGAGCGCGCTGCTCGAACTCAATACAGCCCAGCAAAATCTGATCGACGCCGAACGGCTGGCCGCACTGGGCGGCCTCGTTGCCGGTGTCGCCCACGAGGTCAACAACCCGATCGGCATCAGCCTCACGGTGGCGTCCAGCTTCGCCCGCCGCGCCGAGATGTTCGACGCCGAGCTGCGCTCGAAATCACCGCTGAAGCGCTCGCAGCTCGAGGATTTTGTCAGAACGTCGCAGGATGCCGCGCAGCAGCTGGTCGCCAACCTGCATCGCGCCGGCGACCTCATCCAGTCCTTCAAGCAGGTGGCGGTGGACCGCTCCCATGCCGAACGCCGTCAGTTCAGCCTCGGCGAAGCCACCGACCAGATCATCGCCAGCCTGCGGCCGGTGCTGAAGAAGGCGCCGATCACGATTTCCTTGGACGTGCCCGATGGCCTCCTGGTGGACGGCTATCCCGGTTCCTACGGCCAGATCCTGACCAACCTGTTCCTCAACGCCGCCAACCATGCGTTCCCGGAGGGGCAGCCGGGGGTGATCTCGATCACGGCCAAGCCGCGCGGCGCCGATGATATAGAGATCAGCTTTACGGACAATGGTGTCGGCATGAGCCCTGAAGTGCAACGGCAGGCATTCGATCCATTCTTTACCACGCGGCGCAACGACGGCGGCACTGGCCTCGGCCTGCATATCGTCTACAACCTGGCCACCCAGCAGCTGGGAGGCCGCATGATGTTGGAGTCCCGCCTGGGACAAGGCACGACATTTCGCATTATCATGCCGCGGACGGCCACCGGCGCCGCAGGCTCATTCGATGGGACGATGCAATGGCCGACCAGGACGATGTCCTCCACCTGATCGAAGACGACGGCGAGGCTCCGGGCGAGACCCATGCCCGCAAATGGAAGATCGCCGTCATTGACGACGATCAGGCCGTGCATGAGGGCACGCGCTTTGCGCTCAGCGACTATACGCTGAACGGGCAGACGCTGGAGATTCTCTCAGCCTATTCCGCCGCCGAGGGCCGCGAGCTGATGCGTCAGCATCCCGATATCGCCGCAGTGCTGCTCGACGTCATCATGGAAACTGACGATGCGGGCCTTGCCCTCGTCGAATATATCCGCAACGAGCTGCACAACGAGACCGTCCGCATCATCCTGCGCACCGGCCAGCCCGGCCAGGCGCCGGAACGCCGCGTCATCGTCGATTACGACATCAACGACTACAAGGCGAAGACCGAGCTCACCGCGGATAAACTGTTCACCTCGCTGACCGCAGCGTTGCGGAGCTATCAGCAGCTCGAGCGCATGGTGCAGACCCGGCGCGGCCTCGAGATCATTCTCGACGCCGCTTCGACCCTGTACGACTTCCGCTCCATGCAGCGACTTGCCGAAGGCGTGCTGACCCAGATCGCCTCGTTGCTCAATGTGGACTGTGCAGGAATCCTCGTGCTGCGCGACGGCGGCGGCGCCCAGGAAGACTTTGCAGTGCTGGCCGGCTCCGGCTGCTACAGCCGCTTCATCGGCTGTCCAACGCCGGATTCGCTCGATTCCGATCTGCGACAGATGGTGGAAGACGCCTTCCGTCGCCGCAAGCATGATTTCGACGATCACCGCACGGTTCTTTATGTGCGCACGGGCTCCGGCCGCGAGGTCGTCGTGCTGCTGCAGGCCGAGCGTGAATTGTCCGAGACCGATCGCGCGCTGGTCGAGATTTTCGGCAGCCGGCTTTCGATCGCCTTCGACAATGTGATCCTCTATCAGCAACTTCAGGTCGCCAATACGCAACTCGAGGATCGCGTGACCCAGCGCACCCGCGCGCTGATGCAGGCCAATCGTCGTCTCTCGACCCAGTGGCTGCGGCTGCAGCGCGCCAATGGCTTCAAGAACGAGATTCTCGGCACCGTCGCTCATGACCTGAAAAATCCGCTCGGCGTCATTTTGGGCCGCACCGAAATGCTGACCGAATTGATCGCCGCCGGTTCGGCAAAAGAAAACATCGCTACGCAGATCGACCATATCCGCGACGCCACCAAGCGCCTGACCGCGATGGTGGATCACCTGATCTCCGACGCCATCGCCGACGCCTTCGACATCACCATCCGTCGCGAACCGGTCGATCTGTCAGCTCTGGTGAGCGACGTCGCCGAGGCCAATCGTCCGTCGGCCGTCAACAAGCAGCAGCAGATCAGGATCTCATCGCCCGGCCATTCCGATCTCACCATGTGCGACGCCGACCGGATGCGCGAGGCAATCGACAACCTCGTTAGCAACGCCATCAAATATTCGCCGATCGGCGGCAAGATCGACATTCTCGTCAATGGCGATACCGACCGCGTCCGCATCAGCGTCAGCGATGAAGGCGCAGGCCTCTCTCCGGAAGATCTCGACCGCCTGTTCGGTCGGTTCCAGCGCCTTTCCGCCAAGCCGACCGGCGGTGAAAGCTCGACCGGGCTCGGCCTCTCCATCGTCAAGCGCATCGTCGACATGCATGGCGGCGACGTCACCGCCGACAGCGCCGGCCCGGGCCAGGGCGCCACATTCACCATCATGCTGCCGGCAACGATCGAGGCCCAGCCATGAGCACCAGCCCTCATATCATCGTCGTGGATGATGAGGCCCCCGCCCGCGAGATGGTCGGCGATTATCTGAAGATGCACGGCTTCACCGTCACGCTTTGCGACGGCGGCAAGAGCCTGCGCGGCGAGATCGAGACCAAAGTGCCCGATCTCGTGGTGCTCGATCTCAACATGCCCGAGGAAGACGGGCTCTCGATCATCCGCGATCTCAAGAGCCGCACCAATGTGCCGGTAATCATGCTCACCGCAACCGCCAGCCCGATCGATCGTGTCGTCGGCCTCGAACTCGGCGCCGACGATTATATCGCCAAGCCCTGCGAACTGCGCGAACTGATGGCACGCATCCGCTCGGTGCTGCGCCGGAGCGTTGCGTCACAAAAGGCGGCTGAAGCCGCGCCGGCGACGAATTCGAAAGATCACCTCGTCCGCTTTGGAACCAAATGGCTCGATCTCGAAGCCCAGGCATTGCGTGACGAGGAAGGCAACGAACACCCGCTCACCGCTTCCGAATTTGGCCTGCTGAAAGTGTTCGCCGCCAATCCGAAACGCGTGCTGTCGCGCGAGCGGCTGCTCGAACTCGCCAATGCGAGGGATGCCGAAGCCTTCGACCGCGCCGTGGACCTCCGCATCATGCGCATCCGCCGCAAGATCGAGCCAGATCCGGCGAAACCCGCCGTGATCCGTACTATTCGCGGCGGCGGCTATTTGTTCTCACCTGCAGGTGAGAGGGCCTGATTCGCCTCTCATCCCCCTTCTCGCTTGTTGGTCAGGGAAAACCGCGTCGTAATCCCCGTCTGAAATCGTTGGATTTTTATCCCCGAATGTTTCGTCACCCCGGCAGCGATGAAACAAAACTCCCTGTCACGAAACCATTTTCCGTTTTTCAAGCCGCCATTCTGAAACCGGCATTCCTTAACAACTGGCCTTAACGAAACGCCCATCACCGACGTTTCATCGGGAGCCAGCCATGTCGAACGTCATCGCGATCAACGCCGCCGGCCGCCAGGGGATCATCACCGCCCGCGCCACAACAGACGAGATGCTGCTGGAGCGTATCACTGAAGGCGACCGCCACGCGATGCATTCCTTCTATGCCCGGCACAATGTGCGGGTCTATCGCTTCGTGCTGCGCATGCTGCGCGATGTCACCGCGACCGAGGATCTGGTCAGCCAGGTGTTCCTCGATGTGTGGCGCACCGCCAGTCAGTTCGAGGGCCGCTCCCAGGTATCCACGTGGCTGTTGTCGATCGCGCGCTTCAAGGCGCTCACTGCGCTGCGCCAGCGCAAATATGAGGACATTGATCAGGACGAGGTGATGGAGGTCGCCGATAGCGCCGACACGCCGGAAACGTCGTTCGACCGCAGCCGTACCAGCGAAATCCTGCGCGCCTGCGTGGCGAAATTGTCGCCGGCCCATCGTGAGATCGTCAATCTTGTCTACTATCACGAAAAGTCGGTGGACGAAGTCGCAGGCATCGTCGGCATTCCCGCCTCCACCGTGAAGACACGCATGTTCTATGCCCGCAAGCAGCTCGCCGATCTCCTGAAAACCGCCGGCATCGACAGTATCGCAGCGTAATCGCGTTTCTCCCTTAACTTGAGCCTCCTCGACCCGGACAGGATGCCACCCTGCTCCGGGTTTTCTTCGTTCCGCCCTTAATCAAATCGTCACCGCATCGGCCGACCATGCCCGCCAATTCATGGTTTCCGCGCATGCGTTGCGATGCTATGCACGGACCAACCGTCAAATCGGGAGATGCCGAAATGATCGACCTTCGCCGCCTGCTTGCACTCTCTTTCATCGCCGCAGCCGGACTGACATTGTCGATCACGCAGAGCAGCGCACAAATGCAGCGCCCCGATATCGGCGACGAGCCCGGCCTGATCCCGGACGATTCCGTCGAAATTCCCCCGGAATTCCGAAGGCAGATGGTGCTTTTCCGTACGACCGAGCCGCCCGGCACCATCGTTGTCTCGACCTCCGAACGCTATCTCTATCTGGTGCAAGGCAATGGCCGGGCATTGCGCTACGGCGTACGCGTCGGCCGCGATGGCTTCCAATGGCAGGGTCTGGTCAAGATCTCGCGCAAGGCCGAATGGCCGGACTGGACGCCGCCGCCCGAAATGATCCAGCGCCAGCCCTATCTGCCGCGTTTCATGGCCGGTGGCCCCGGCAATCCCATGGGCGCACGCGCGCTCTATCTCGGCGCCACTGTCTATCGCATCCACGGCACCAATCGGCCGGACACCATCGGCACCGCCGTCTCCTCCGGCTGCTTCGGTCTCGTCAATGCCGACGTCACCGATCTGTATGACCGCGTGCCGGTCGGCACCAAGGTCGTGATCCGGCAGAAACCCGAAATCTAGGCTGCGTCTGTCGCATCCATCCTCGCATCATACCACGCCGAAACATTCAGGGGGCTGACACTCATGGCGACGAAGCGCACTTTCGTGACCGGACTGGCCATCGGCCTCGCGGTCGCCACCGCCGTGGCCGCCGCCGCGATCACCTATGAACGCTACGACACCAAGACGCTGAAGCGCACCGTCCAGCGCGACGCCGTGCTGTGCGGCGTCAATCAGAGCCTGCCGGGCTTCTCGGCGCCGGATGCGCAGGGCAACTGGAGCGGTTTCGACGTCGACTTCTGCCGCGCCGTCGCCGCCGCCATCTTCGACGATCCGAAGAAGGTGAAGTTCGTCGGCCTCGATGCCAATGAGCGCTTCAAGGAACTGCAGAGCCGCAAGATCGACATCCTCGCCCGCAACACCACCTGGAGCATGTCCCGCGAGAGCAATCTGGCGCTCTATTTCCCCGCCGTCTCCTATTACGACGGCCAGGGTTTCATGGTGCCGAAATCGCGCAACATCGACTCCGCGCTCGAGCTCGATGGCAGCAAGGTCTGTGTCCAGGACGGCACCACGACCGTGCTGAACGCGGCGGATTACTTCCGTGCCAACAACATGAAATACACGGAAGTGAAGTTTCCGAAGCTGGATGATGTACTGAAGGCCTACAGTGCCGGCCAGTGCGACACCTTCACCGCCGACGCCTCGCAGCTCTATGCGCTGCGCCTGACACTTGCCAAGGCAGACGATCACACCATCCTGCCCGACATCATCTCGAAGGAGCCGCTGGCGCCGGTCGTCCGCCAGCGCGACGACGACTGGATGATGATCGTGAAATGGACGCTCTATGCGATGATCAATGCCGAGGAACTCGGCATCACCTCGAAGAACATCGACGAGGCGCTGAAATCGAAAAAGCCCGATGTGATGCGTCTGGTCGGCACCGAAGGCGCTTATGGCGACGATCTCGGCCTGTCGAAGGACTGGGCCGCCCGCATCATCCGCCATGTCGGCAATTACGGCGAAGTCTATGAGCGCAATGTCGGCGACGGCTCGAAACTGAAGATCCCGCGCGGGCTGAACCAGATCTGGAGCGCCGGCGGCATCCAATACGCACCGCCGATTCGATAACCGGCACTCCTCACTGTCATCGCCCGGCCGTGCGCGCAATTGCGCGCTAGGACCGGGCGATCCAGTAGCCACAGCCTTCCAGAACAGAGACGCAGCACCTGCGTTTACTGGATCACCCGCTTTCGCGGGTGATGACAGGCGGCGCTCCTCAATACTTCTTCATCTTCGCCAGCTGGTCCGCGTGATAGTTGCTATCGCCCAGCAACTCCTGGCACACCCGCGCGCGCTTCATGAACAGGCCGATATCGAACTGGTCCGTCATGCCCATGCCGCCATGCATCTGCACGCCTTCCTGCACCGCCAGCGTCGCCGTGGTACCGGCCTTCGCCTTGGCCACCGCCACGGCGGCCGCCGCATTCGGCGCATCGGCATCAAGCAATTGCAGCGCCTTCATCGCTGCCGCGCGCGTCACCTCGATCTCCGTATAGAGATGCGCGGCGCGGTGCTGCAGCGCCTGGAATTCGCCAATCAGCTTGCCGAACTGCTTGCGCTCCTTGAGATAGGTCACCGTGCGGCCGAACACCTCGTCCGACAGACCCACCATTTCGGCTGCCACAGCCGCACGCCCGACATTCAGCACGCGGTCGAGCAGTACGCCGCCCTGATCGACCTCGCCGAGCACGCTGTCGGCATCCACTGCGACATTGTCGAACACAATCCGTGCCGCATTATGCGCATCGACCATGACCGTGCGCTCGACGGCGACCCCCTTCGCCTTGGGGTCGACCGCGAACAGCGTCACCCCCTCACGCTCGCCAGGCGCTCCGCCGCTGCGCGCGGCGACGATGAGCAGATCGGCGGCGTGACCATCGACTACGAATGCCTTGTCGCCGCTGAGCTTGAAACCGTTGCCGGCACGTTCCGCCTTCATCGCGATGTTCAACGGGCGATGCTTGTTGCCTTCATCCACGGCCAATGCCGCGAGCAGCGAACCGTCGGCGATCTTCGGCAGATAAGCCGCCTGTTGCGCCTCGCTGCCGCCGCGCAACGCCGTGACGCCGAGCACAGCACTGGCAAGGAACGGCGACGGCATCAGCGTGCGCCCGATCTCCTCCATGATGACACCGGCTTCCACCGCGCCAAGCCCGCTGCCGCCATGCGCTTCCGGCACCAGCAGGCCGGCAAAGCCCATCTCGGCAAAGGCCTTCCAATGCTCGCGCGAGAAACCCGTGGCGTCCTTGCTGTCACGCAATTGACGGAAATGAGCGATCGGCGCCTTGTCACCGATGAATCCGCGGGCGCTGTCGCGGAGCATGGTCTGTTCTTCGTTGAGGAGGAGAGGCATGGGGTGATCCAGTTCGTTATCGTTGTTGTTTTCACTCCGTCATGGCCGGGCTTGACCCGGCCATCCATCCTCCTTGCTCGAGCAAAGATGGATGCCCGGCAACAAGGCCGGGCATGACAGCGGAGAGGGCCTCACGCCCCCGGTAAATCCAGAATCCGTTTCGCGACGATCCCCAGCATCACTTCGCTGGTGCCGCCTTCGATGGAATTCGCCTTGGTCCGCAGCCAGGCACGCGGCTTGGCGCCCTCACGCGAACGCGGGCTTTCCCATTCCAGCGCATCGCTGCCGCCTGCCGACATCATGATTTCATGGCGGCGCTTGTTGAGCTCGGTGCCGTAATATTTCATCGCCGATGAGAACGCCGGATGTCCCTGACCGGCCTTGGCGAGATCGACCGCACGCTCGGCCGCGCAAGCCAGCGCCGCTTCGTCCACCTCGAAACTCGCGATCTGTCCGCGCAGCATCGCATCGTCGAGCTGGCCCTGCGCATCGGTGCCGACCGTATCCGCCGCGACCTGGCCGAGCGGACGGCCGACGCCGCGCTCTCCCATGCCGGAGATCATCGCGCGCTCATGCTGCAGCAGATACTTTGCGACATCCCAGCCGCGATTGACGGTGCCAACCACATGCGACTTCGGTACGCGCACATTGTCGAAGAACGTCTCGCAGAAAGGCGACTTGCCGGAGATCAGCAGGATCGGCTTTGTGGAAACGCCCGGTGAGGTCATGTCGAACAGGATGAAGCTGATGCCGTCATGCTTCTTCGCCACGCCATCGGTGCGCACCAGGCAGAAGATCCAATCGGCGTAATTCGCATATGACGTCCAGATCTTCTGGCCGTTGATCACATAGTGATCGCCGTCGCTCTCCGCGCGCGTCTGCAGCGAGGCGAGATCGGAGCCTGCATTGGGCTCGGAATAACCCTGACACCAGCGAATCAAACCCGCCGCAATCTTCGGCAGATGTTCTTTCTTCTGTTCTTCGTTGCCGTATTTGAGCAGCGCCGGCCCGAGCATCCAGATGCCGAAGCTCGACAGTGGCGGACGCGCACCGATCTTGGCCATTTCCTCGCGCAGGACTTTCGCCTCGGCGCCATCGAGGCCGCCGCCGCCATATTGCTTCGGCCAATCCGGAACGGTCCAGCCCTTGTCGCGCATACGCTCGAACCAGAGGCGCTGCGGCTCCGATGCGAATTTGGTGTTGCGCCCGCCCCAGAATACATCCTCGTCGGCTGTCACCGGCTTGCGCATCTCCGGCGGACAATTCGCGTCCAGCCAGGCACGGGTGTCGCGGCGGAATTGGTCGAGATCCGACATCGGGTGTTTCCTATTGTTTGTGGGCAGCCGCGCGGCGGCCGCCTTTGTTGTTTCGCGAAGCTTACCCGGCAAATCGTGGAATTCAATGGCCTGTCACGCTGCGCGAAGACACGTTAGCTTTGGCATTCCAGCACTTCGCCGGACGACAACGAAGAAAACACACGAGGAAATCCATGCGCCTGAAACTTCTTTCGCCTGGCGAAATGAGCGCCGATCAGAAAGCGATCTATGACGAATCCATCGCCAGCAAGCGCGGCAAGCCGCCGGAGCCAATGATGGCATGGCTGGCGAGCCCCGAGATGGCGCGCCACGCCACGCGCCTCGGCGCCTTCCTGCGTTACGACACCTCCCTCTCGGCCGCGCATGCGGAATTGGCGATCCTCGTCACGGCGCGGCACTGGACGGCGCATTTCGAATGGTATGCGCACAAGAAATTCGCCCTCGCCGGCGGCCTCGACCCGGCCATCATCGAAGACATCAAGACTCGTCGTACGCCGCGTTTCACGGAAGTAAAAGAGCGCGTAATCTACGATGTCGCGAAGTCGCTGCATGAGGCGCAGGGATTGTCGAAACCGCTTTATGACGAGGCAGTCGACGTGCTCGGCGCCAAGGCACTGGCGGAGATCATCGGTCTGTGCGGTTACTACACGATGGTGTCGATGACGTTGAACACCTACGAATTCGACCTTCCGGATGGTCAGGTGTCGGAGCTTGCAGGCACTTCGTAGGATGAGTAGAGCGCAGCGAAATCCATCACACCAATCCCGGAAACGATGGGTTTCGCGCAGACGCTCTACCCATCCTGCAATCCTGTGACTAGATCGTCCTGAGCGTCAAAATACCCAGGAGCGTCCTATGCCCGATTCCAACACACCGATTCCCGTTGGCACGCGAATCGGGCATGTGCATTTGAAAGTCGCCGACCTCGAACGCGCGCTCGGCTTCTATCGCGACGTGCTCGGCTTCCAGGTCAAGCAGCGCTACGGCGATCAGGCTGTGTTCATCGCCGCCGGCGATTATCACCACCATATCGGTCTCAACACCTGGGAGAGCAAAGGCGGCCATCCGCCCTCGCCCGGCACCACCGGCCTCTTCCACACCGCCGTCCTCTATCCGACCCGCGCCGCCCTCGCCGATGCCCTGCATCGCGTGCTCACCGCCGGCATCCCACTCGACGGCGCCAACGATCATGGCGTCAGCCAGGCGCTGTACCTCCGCGACCCCGACCAGAATGGCGTCGAGCTGTATTGGGATCGGCCGGAAAGCGAATGGCCGCGCGACGCCGATGGCGGGATCGCGATGTTCACCAAGCGGCTTGATGTGGAGGATCTGTTGAACGCGCGAGAGGCCTGACCTCCACTCTTCCTTCATCCTGAGGAGCGCGCCCTTGCGCGCGTCCCGAAGGATGGAGATGCGATGAACGGCTTATGGTTCGAGACGGCGCTGCGCGCCTCCTCACCATGAGGATCAGAGTTTGACCGCCCGCCCCCGCACCATGATCATGACAGCCGCAATCACCTGCAGAGCCATGCAGCTATAGAACGGCACGGCATAGCTGCCCGAAATATCCCGCAGCCAGCCGACGATGCCCGGCCCGAAGGCATAGGTCACCTGGGTCACCGAGGTGATCAGGCTCACCAGCACGCCGAATGCGCGCGGATCGAATTCGCGCTGTACGATCAGCGCCGGCAGCGTGATCAGATTGCCCACCGAGAAGCCGAACAGTGCGCATGCGAAAAATACCATCGGCTCGCTGCGCGTGTTGATGACGATAGCCAGCGCCACTGCTTGACTCAAAAACGACAGCGCCGAGGCCAGCCGCTGATTGAGCCGGTCGATCACCGTCGAGAACAGCACGCGGCCGATAACAGCCATGATCGTCATCAGCGATACCGCGGCAGCCGCGCGCTCGCGGCCGATGGCCGGGTCGAGAAACGAAATCAGATGAACGATGAAGCCGACCTGCGCGAACAGGCCGAGCGCAAACGGGATCGTCACCGTGAGGAAAGCAACATCGCGCATCGCCTCCGCGCGAATGCGCGTCGATGACGGCGCATTCGCCGTCGCTGCATCGCCCATGGTCGCGCGATGCGGCGGATGACCGACAAACAGCACGATGACAGGCACAAGCAGCAACGCCATCGCCCCCACGGCCGCCATCGTCGCCCCGGCGAAACCGAATACGCTGCTCGCCGTCACCATCAGCGGCACGCCGACAATGCCCCCGAAGCTTGCACCATTCAGCGCGAGACTGATCGCCATACCGCGCTTCTTGTCGAACCACAGACCGAGCGTATTGGTGATGGCACCGAGACTGGTGCCGGCCCAGCCGAAAGCGAGCAGCACATTGACAGCATAGAGCTGCCACGGCGCAGTGATTTGGCCGAGCAGGAATGTGGCGACGCCCAGCATCGCCACACCGGCGAGCAGCGTGTTGCGCGGCCCGAGAGCGCGCATCGCCTCGCTGACAAAGGCGACCAGCAAAGCACCGACGAGGTAGAAGAAGGTGGTGGCCGTGGCGATAGTGGAGGCCGGCCACCCATGGACGCGCTGGAGTTCCGCGAGATAGACACTCTGTCCGTAGAAGCCGAGCGCCCATCCGAATGTCGCAAGGACGAAACAAACACCGACGACCCGCCAGCCTTCATATCGGATCGAAGCTTCGTCATTAATCTTGTGTGAAGTCGCGTCCATTCCGGATCTTCTTTCGCTTACGTTTCCCTGCATGCTGCTCTGCGACAACACGCCGCGCAGATGTACCACCGTTCCGCGCATTAACCACCCGTTTTGCCGAGGAAAAGCCTGCGTTCCTTAACTTCGCGAGCAAGTCATTGCGGCGATCACGCTCTTGGCAGGTGAACTACCGGACGCCATATGCTAGGGGTTATTGCAGATGGAGGATTTGAAACCGTGAACGCCCTTGCCGAAGTGACCGCACAGACCGACCGCTCGCTCCTGATCGTTGAGGACGACAAACCGTTTCTGGAACGTCTGTCGCGCGCGATGGAGACACGCGGTTTCACCGTTACCTCCTGCGATACCGTTTCCGATGGCCTCGCGCATATCGGCAAGTCGGCGCCGGCTTTTGCCGTGGTCGATCTTCGTCTCGGCGATGGCAACGGTCTCGATGTCGTCTCCGCGCTGAAACAGCAGCGGCCGGATGCGCGCGCCATCGTGCTGACCGGCTATGGCAACATCGCCACCGCCGTAACCGCAGTGAAGATGGGCGCCGTCGATTATCTGTCGAAGCCGGCCGATGCCGATGACGTCGTCAATGCTCTGCTCGCTATCGACAGCGACAAATCGGAATTGCCGAGCAATCCGATGTCCGCCGATCGCGTGCGCTGGGAGCACATCCAGCGCATCTATGAGATGTGCAACCGCAACGTCTCGGAAACCGCGCGCCGCCTGAACATGCATCGTCGCACACTGCAACGCATCCTCGCAAAGCGCGCACCGCGCTAATCTTTTCAGCGACTAGAATTCATTCGGCCAGGCTGCATGACCTTGAGGGTCGTGCAGCCTGTTGAGTCTGTGCGCCGCTGTCATCGCGAAGCGCAGCATCATGGATTTGCGCGTCGCTGCCAGGAGCTTGTGCTCCGGCGCCTCGCATTGCACATGCGCGCCATAGGCATCCGCCACGATCAGCCCGGTATCGCCGGGAAATATCTCGCAAGGCAAATCCTGCGTGAAGGCGAAGAACAGCCGATCGCAATGCGTGCGGTAGTCCGGCCATTTCTGGTCGGCACGCAGATCATCCACCGATGATTTGATCTCGACGATCCAGATCTCGCCCTTCTCATTCATCGCCACCAGATCCGCCCGCCGCCCCGAGGGCAACGGCAGCTCGGCGACACATGAAAATCCGAGCGAGCGCAGCAGGCGGACGGTCCCCCGCGCGATCGACAGTGCCGTTTCGGACTGGCGGCGATCAAAAATCAGGGTCGGGGTTTGAACGGCGTTCGATTCCATGGCGACGAACTTAGCCGATTTCAGCGGGAGCTCCCAATACGTCTCGCGGAAGCCGGCCGCTGGAATGCCGCTGCGCTGCCTCCGTGTTGCCGCACGAAACCAAACCGGCGCGAAAACCACAAAGCCCTTTCACGCGCGTGTGATCAAGCAAAAGAACCGGAGACATTCCATGAGTTTAGCCCATATCGGCCGCGTCGTTCTGGTCGTCGCCGCCGCAACTTTGCCTCAAGCGCTATTTCCATCATTTGCGCACGCAAAACCGACCGTGGAGGTCGCTTTTGTGCTCGATACGACCGGTTCCATGGCCGGTCTGATCGAAGGCGCCAAGCGAAAAATCTGGTCGATCGCCACCTCGATTCTCGACCAGAATCCCGACGCCGAGATCCGCATGGGCCTCGTCGCCTATCGCGATATCGGCGATGAATACGTGACGAAGAAATTCGATCTCACCACCGACATCCAGGATCTCTACGCGAACCTGTTGCAGGTGAAAGCACAGGGCGGCGGCGACTGGCCGGAAAGCGTCAATGAGGCGCTCGATGTGGCCGTGAACAAACTGCAATGGACCAGCGGCAACGATATCAGGCGCATCGTCTTCTTGGTTGGCGACGCGCCGCCGCATATGGATTATGCACAGGACACCAAATACGAGACCACGATAAAGGTGGCGCAGCAGAAGGACATCATCGTCAATGCCATCCTCGCCGGCGGCGCGCGGGACACCGAGCGGGTCTGGCGTGACGTCGCGCAGCGCGGCGACGGGCGATTCATTGCGATCCCGCAGGATGGCGGGCAGGTGGTGATCATCGAGACGCCGTGGGATGAGGAGATCGTTATCCTGCAGAACGAGATCAACAAGACGGTGATCCCCTATGGCCCCCGCGCGTTGCAGAAACGCACGGAGGACAAGACCCGACAACTGTCGGAAGTTGCACGCGCTGCACCAGCCTCGGCGTCGGACATGGCGAGCTATATCAACAAGCGGGCGAAAGTGTCCTCGGAAGCGGTGACAGGCGGCGGCGATCTGGTGGCCGATGTGGCATCGGGTGGCAAGAAGCTCGATGGCATCAAGGATGACGAACTGCCGGAGTCCTTGCGAAGGATGTCGATGCAGGATCGCACCGCGGAGCTCGACAAGCAGATGGCGGTGCGCAAGGAGCTGAATGCCAAGCTCGCAGCGTTGGTCGCCAAGCGCGACGCCTATGTGGCTGCTCAGCGCGAAAAGACCACGGCGCCGAAGGCGTCATCCTTCGATCGAGAGGTGGAGGCGACGTTGAAGGTGCAGTTGAAGAAGTAGTCGAGCTGCCAAAGCGTCACGCGCTGGAAGATCGATGGCCGGGTCAAGCCCGGCCATGACGGCGGAACAGAACCACCGTTTTGCCCTCTTCCCCCGCAGGAAAAAATAGGCATTGTGGCGCGATGACAGAGAACGCACCCAAAGCCCAGGCTGGCGGCACCATCATTCCGGTGACGCTTTTTCAGCAAAACTGCATGCTCCTGTGGGACGAGACCACACGGCAGGCGGTTGTGATCGATCCCGGCGGTGACGTGCCGCTGATCCAGGAGGCGATCGCCAAGGCCAATGTGAAGGTCGAGCAGATCTGGCTCACCCATGGTCATATCGACCATGTCGGCGGCGCCGCCGAATTGCGCGATGCGCTGAAGGTCAAAATCATCGGCCCGCACAAGGCCGATGAATTCCTGCTCGACAATGTGGAATCCTCCGGTGCCAATTTCGGCATCACCGGCGTTCGCAACTTCAAGCCGGATCGCTGGCTTGAGGAAGGTGACCAGGTCAGCGTCGGCGGACTTTCCTTCGACATCCTGCATTGCCCCGGCCATTCACCAGGCAGCGTGGTTTACTATAGCAAGGGCATGAAATTTGCCCATGTGGGCGATGTATTGTTCGCCGGCTCGGTCGGCCGCACCGACCTGCCGGGCGGCAGCCACGAGACGCTCATCAATTCCATCATGACCAAGCTGATCCCGCTCGGCGACGATGTCGGCTTCATCTGCGGTCACGGACCGGGCTCCAGCATCGGCCAGGAGCGGATGACCAACCCCTTCCTTACCGGCATGGCCTGATCAGGAATGCTTAGCCGGTATGGTCGGGATCGATCCAGTCCTCGATCTGCGAGGCAGCGATCGTGCGCTTCGGCTGATAGGGATTCAACGTTCCGGCCGTCGCGGTCCAGCCTTTTGCCAGGATTTCGCGGGCAAAGACCTTCGCATCGATTTCAGATTTGAAAGTCTTGGTGGTCCGCGCCGGACCTGAAGGACGGGGGTCCGATTTCACGGCACGGTCGGGACCAAAGGCAACATACCAAGTATCAGGTTTCGTCATCATGATGCGTAGTAACGCCAAATGTGACGAAAAGTTGCACGCATTGCGGCGACTCCCGTTTTTGTCGCCAGCTTGCACAGCTAAACAAAACAGGCCGCCCGGAGGGCGACCTGCAGTTTGGGAGAAAACACACCCGGGACACGTGCCCCCGTAGACGACTGTCAGTCGATCACTTCGACAATCCGACGGGTACCCGGCTCGACCAATACCGTACGGCCGTTCACGACCGTGTAGCGATATTCGCGCGCCGCGCGATATTCGGCCGGAACCTCGTAATAGGTTACGCCGCTCGCAGGCAGTACGGTGCCAACGCGGACCTCGCGATCATAGGTGTAGGACGGACGATGCTGTTCGACCACATAGCTGCGGAAGCGCGGACGATCATCGACGCCGAGTACACCCGCGACACCACCAACCACGCCGCCGATGGTGCCTCCGACAATGGCGCCCACCGGGCCGGCAGCGCGCTCACCTTCGGCGGCTCCACGTTCGATGCCCCCGGGAACGCCCTGGGCCTGAGCAACGGCAGGAATCGCCATCGCAGCGACGACGGCGGCAGTTCCAAGAAGACGGCGCATCATGATGATCTCCATTTTGCGATTGCACATATTGCGGCGATACAAGTGCGCCGCCTTTGCAATGGTTCCGGAGACAGAACTGCGAAACAGCTCGCGCGGAAAGTGAAAATTTTATAGTCGGCCAGGAACCGAGCGCTCAGTCGCGGATCATCGTGCGAATACGTTGGGACAGATTGTCGAGATCGAACGGCTTGGTAATCATCTCCATGCCGGGCAGGAGGAAGCCTTCGGCCATCGCAACGCTTTCCGCATACCCGGTGATGAACAGGATCTTGAGTGCCGGCCGCGTCTCGCGAGCCTGATCGGCGAGCTGGCGACCGTTCATGCCGGGCAGGCCGACATCGGTAATGAGCAGATCGATCTTCGGTTCGCTACGCAAGGCAGCGAGCCCGGAAGGACCGTCGATCGCCTCGAGCACACGATACCCCTCGTCCTCCAGCATCTCGAGCATCACTGAACGAACCACAGGCTCATCTTCAACCACCAGCACGGTCTCGCCGGCCGATTTGTGCTCATCGCGCTGAGTGCCCTCGACGATTTTCGATACCGCACGTTCATTGCGTGGCAAGTAAACATAGACCGTGGTGCCGAAGTCGACGCGGCTGTCGATGCTGACATGACCATTCGACTGTCGCGCAAAGCCGTAGATCATGGACAGGCCAAGGCCGGTCCCCTGCCCGATCGGCTTGGTCGTGAAGAACGGATCGAACGCGCGCGCGAGCACCTCCGGCGTCATGCCGGTGCCGGTGTCGGTCACGGCGATGCAGATATAGTCGCCAGGCGTCAGCGCCGGTGTATCCGCAGTGATGGTCCCGACATGAACATTGCGGGTCGCGATTGACAGCCGGCCACCATCGGGCATCGCGTCGCGTGCATTGATCGCGAGATTGAGCAGCGCGCTCTCCAGCTGGTTCGGATCGCACAGAGTAAACCAGAGATCGGGGGCAGCGACGATCTCGAGATCCAGCTTCTCGCCGATGGTCCGGCGCAGCAGATCTTCCAGCGACAGCACCAGTGCATTTGCATCCACTGCTTTTGGCACCAGCGGCTGCCGACGCGCGAAAGCGAGCAGACGATGGGTGAGCGCTGCGGCGCGATTGGCCGAGGTCATGGCGGATTCAATATAGCGCGGCAGACTCTCCAGGCGGTTCTGCCCGAGCCGCGTTTGCATCAGATCGAGCGAGCCGACGATCCCAGTAAGCAGATTGTTGAAGTCATGAGCGATGCCGCCCGTAAGCTGACCCACGGCCTCCATCTTCTGCGACTGACGCAATGCCTCCTCGGTCGCCTTCAGGCGCTCTGCCGCGGCCTTCTCCTCGGTCACATCGCGCGCCACGCAATAGATGAGCTCTTCATCGGGGACCGCCGTCCAGGACAGCCATCGATAGGACCCGTCCTTGTGGCGCAGGCGGTTCTCGAAGCGCACCGTCTGTTGGCCGGAGGCGAGCTTTTCAACCTCGGCGACGGTCTTCGCCTGATCGTCGGGATGTTCGAGCCAGCGCGAAGTGCGATCGAGCAGATCGGCCTCGCCCCAGCCGAGCACGAGGGTCCAGGCAGGATTCACCGTGCGCCACGCGCCGCTATAGTCCGCAACCATCAAGAGATCGCGCGACACATTCCAGATCCGATCGCGTTCACGGGTCTTCTCGCGCACGCGCTCGGCGAGAGTTGCATTGAGCTCGGCGAGCTTCAGCGCGAGCTGCCGTGCTTCCTCCTCACTGCGCAGCAGTGCCTCGCGAGCCTGCATTTCCTCAGTGACATCCGTATGTGCGCCTACGAGACGCAATGGCTCGCCATCCTCGTCACGCTCGATGATCGCCTTGACGGAGATCCAGCGCAGCTCGCCGTCATCAGGGCGAATGATACGATATTGCACGGCATATTCGCGAACGCCGCTCTTCACAGCTTCGATGAACTTGCGCTCCGTGGCTTCGCGATCCTCCGGATGTACGCGGGCGACCCAATCCTCGTGGGATTCGTTGGTGGCATTCGCCGGCAAGCCGTGGATGCGCAGATATTCCGGAGAGCGGCGATTACGGAAACCGGTACGCAGATCGACTTCGAGGCCCCCGATACTGCCGATTTCCTGCACGCGCGCCAGCTCGGCCTCGCGTTCGCGCAAGGCAATGTTCGCCTGATGATCCCTGGTAACATCGCGGCAGATCACCATCACGCCGCCGATGCCGTGATCTCCATCCAGCGGGCTATAGCTGTAGGTCCAATAACCATAGGTCAGCTTGCCCTCACGCGTGACGGGTATCAGCTGATCTTCATGCCAGGTCGGGCCTCCGCCGGTCATGACCTGATCGATCTGCGGACCAATGATGTCCCATATTTCGTGCCAGAATTCACGGCCGCGCGCGCCAAGCGCACGCGGGTGCTGCACATTGTCAAGCGTCTGACGGTAGGCATCGTTGTAAAACTGGATGAGATCGTTGCCCCACCAGATGAACATCGGATGATAGGTATTGAGCAGGATGCGGATCGCGGTACGGAGGCCTTGCGGCCATATCGACGGCGCGCCGAGCGGCGTGGAACCCCAGTCATGAGCGCGCATCAGCGCTCCCATTTCGCCACCGCCGGCGAGGAAATCGACCTGATTCTCTTTACGCTCTGCCGCCATCAACGGGAAAACCGAACCGTATGAAAACGATCGTGAATTTAGCGGGCGCGGGTGACGCGTGCAAATTGCACAACTTATGCGGCCGTCTCCGCAAACGGCGCCATCAACCGAAGCGTCGCCACGCGGCCACTATTTAATGAGCCCCGTGGCCTTCAGCGCGCGGGTGATGGCGCCGGAAACGTCGAGCCCGCCCCGAGCGGAGGGATCACGACGTTTGCTGCGGTGATCCTGGTCCGCGCGCGGCTGCTGCGGACGCGACTGTCGGCCGCGCGGCTCATCCTTCGGCGCGGCGCGGATTGGCGCCTGCTTGGTCAGGCCGAAGAACTGCGCAATGTGCCATGACGATGCAATGCCGGCATCGAGCATGAACTTCGAGGCAGCGCCGTAAGCATCTTCATGGCCCTCAATGGCGAGCGGCGTGCCATGGGCCATGCCAGTGATGGTATAGGATTCCACCATCGTCTCTCCCTTGTCGTTCCACCACACTTCGCGCGGATAGCCATCGACATCTCCTGCGGACATCGGCGCATCGGGCAGATCGTGCAAGCCGAGCCATTGCTTGACAATCTCGCCGGCATTGGCGGGATTGACGGTGCGATCTGCCGCGCCATGCCACACGGACACGCGAGGCCACGCCCCGTGATGCGGCGATGCCTTGCGGACGAGATCGCCGAGCTCCCGGGCGCTGCGCGCGGGCGCGCGATACATGCCGGCCAAGGCCTCCTGCATCGAATGCGCGATGCCATAAGGCAGCCCGGCGATAATGGCGCCCGCAGCGAAAACCTCAGGATAGGTCGCAAGCATCACCGATGTCATGGCGCCGCCAGCAGACAGGCCTGTAATATAGATGCGCGCGGGATCGACACCATGGGCGATGGCAGCGTGCTCGACCATCTGGCGGATCGACAGTGCTTCACCGCTACCGCGCGCAATGTCGTCGGGCGCGAACCAATTGAAACAGGTGTTACCGTTGTTCGCACGCTTCTGCTCCGGCATGACCAGCACAAAGCCGTAGCGCTGCGCGAGTTTCGACCAGCCGCTGCCGATGTCATAACCGGCTGCAGTCTGCGTACAGCCATGCAGAACGACGACCAGCGCCGGCTTCGGCGCCAACCGCTCCGGTGCGTAAACGAACATCTTCAGATTGCCGGGATTGCTGCCGAAACCGGTCACTTCGGTCAGCGGACTGTCGCCCAAAGGAAGCCGTGTTCGCCCCATCCCGTGCAAACCACCGGGCATTTTCGGAAGATGGCGAAGAAAGTCGATATTATCGGCGAGGGACACGGCAGCTCCTAACGGGTCGGCACTTATACAACGGCACCGACGACATATGGTTGCTGCAGTGCAAAATAATAGCGATTCGACTGTAATTTACCCATCACGGGAATGCGAGCGACTGGATTTTCGAAAATGCTTTGTAAAAAAGGTATCAGAAGAAGCCCCGCATGGCCCATGCCATGCGGGGCGAAGGAACGAAAAGGCTAATTCTTCTTCATCATATTGTTGTCTTTCTTCATGCTGTCCTTGTTCATACCGTCTTTGTGCATGGAATCCTTCTTCATGCCGTCCTTGGACATCCCTTCTTTCGACATGCTCTGAGTGCCGTTGCCCATCTTGGTCGACTCCTGACCGGAAGAACCGGTTGCCTGCGCCATCGCAGCAAACGGGGTCATGCCGATTGCAGCGGCACAGATCGCAGCAAGAATGGTCTTCTTCATGATCGTTCCTCCAAAGTGGACAATTCGGCACAACGCCATGTTGCGCAAAACTTCCTGCCAGCGATACGCGGCTCGGCGCCGAACGTTACACCGCGAGCCAACGGGCTGTCGTAAATCTGCTGTAGGGGTGACATTCACCCTCCACCGATCGCCTGGCCCGATTGCTGCATCCGAATTGCGATGCGTATGAGGTCACTCCCTGACCGAGATCTGTCCCATGTATGACTACGATATGATCGTTATCGGCTCCGGCCCGTCCGGCCGTCGCGCCGCCATCCAATGCGCCAAGCTCGGCAAGTCGGTGCTGGTGGTGGAGAAGGGGCGACGTGTCGGTGGCGTCTCGGTGCATACCGGCACAATCCCGTCGAAGACGCTGCGCGAGACCGTGCTCAATCTTTCCGGCTGGCGCGAACGCGGCTTTTACGGCCTTGGCTATCGCGTCAAACAGGATATCGGCGCACAGGACCTGATCGCACGGCTGCAGAAGACACTCAATCACGAAGTGGAAGTGCTGGAGCACCAGTTCAGCCGCAATGGCGTGCGCACCGCCAATGGCGAAGCGCGGTTCATCGGACCGCACGAGCTCGAGATCGAGGCCGAGCGCGGCGATATCAGGCGTATCACCGGCGCAAAGATTCTTATTGCCTGCGGCACGCGGCCGTTCCGGCCTGACGATGTGCCATTCAACGGCACCACCGTGCTCGACAGCGACGAGATTGTCGAGTTACCGAAGCTGCCGCGCAGTCTTGCCGTGATCGGCGCGGGAGTGATCGGCGTCGAATATGCAACCATTTTCAGCGCGCTGGACGTGGCGGTGACCCTGATCGAGCCGCGATCGAGCTTTCTCGACTTCATCGACAAGGAGCTTATCGGCGAACTCATGCATGAGCTGCGCGACCGAAACGTGGCGCTACGGCTCGGCTCAAAGGTCGAGTCAGTCAACCAAGGCGACAACGGCCATGTGGTGACGAAACTGGCCGACGGCCGCAATGTAGTTTCGGACATGCTGCTGTTCGCAGCCGGCCGGGTCGGCGCCACTGATCGACTCAATCTCGGCGTGACGGGAATCGAGGTCGATCATCGCGGCCGGATCAAGGTCGACCCGGTGACGCTACAGACCAGCGTGCCGCACATTTATGCTGCAGGGGATGTGATCGGTTTCCCGTCGCTGGCCTCGACATCCATGGAACAAGGCCGCGTCGCCGCGTGCCATGCTATCGGCATCGATGCGCATGCGCCGCCGGAATTTTTCCCCTATGGCATCTATTCGGTGCCGGAGATTTCGACGACCGGCCTCACCGAAGAGGAAGTGCGCGAAAAGGGAATTCCTTATGAAATCGGAATCGCACGCTTCCGCGAGACCTCGCGCGGCCACATCATGGGACTGAACAGCGGCATGATGAAAATGATCTTCTCGACACGGACCAAGCGCCTGCTCGGGGTGCACATCCTCGGCGAAGGTGCGACCGAGCTGATCCACATCGGCCAGGCCGTGCTCAACCTGAAGGGCACGATCGACTATTTCATCCAGAACACGTTCAACTATCCGACGCTGGCCGAAGCCTACAAGATCGCCGGGCTGGATGCGTGGAACAGAATGACGGCGAAGTAGAATCCCCAAACGGGGGGCGCGCTCTTGCGCCCCCCGAACGACGAGTGCATTACCCCCACGGGCCACGGCGCGGCGTACCGCCGTTCCACGGGCCGCTCGCGGCAGATGCCGCCGGACGCTGCTGCACATATCCGCCTTGCGCGCCCATCTGCCGGGCGAGCTGCTGCAGGGCCGCGATGCGGTTCTGCGTGGCTGGATGCGTCGTGAACAGATTGTCCATGGCGCGGCCTGACAGCGGGTTGATGATGAACATGTGGGCCGTGGCGGGCGAACGCTCGGCATTCTCGTTCGGAATCTGATGCGCGGCGTTCTCGATCTTGGCCAGCGCCGAGGCGAGCCACATGGGCTGGCCGCAGATGCGGGCGCCCATCTCGTCTGCCGCATATTCGCGGGTGCGACTGATCGCCATCTGCACCAGCATGGCGGCGAGCGGCGCCAGGATCATCAGCGCGATCTGCCCGATAACGCCCGGGCCGTTATTGTTGCGGTTGCCGCCAAAGAACATCCCGAACTGGGCGATCATCGAGATCGCACCCGCAATGGTCGCGGTGATGGTCATCAGCAGCGTGTCGTGATGCTTGATGTGCGCAAGCTCATGCGCAATCACGCCGGAGAGTTCTTCGCGGCTGAGCTGCTGCATCAGACCTGTGGTGACAGCAACGGCCGCATTCTCCGGATTGCGGCCGGTCGCAAAGGCGTTCGGCTGCGGATTGTCCATGATGTAGACCTTGGGCATCGGCAGGTCGGCATTGTGGGCAAGTTCTCCGACCATGCGATACAAGTCCGGCGCATTACGCGCGTCCACCGGTTGGGCGCCGTGCATCGACAGCACAGCGCGATCCGAATTCCAGTAGGCGAACATGTTCATGCCGGCGGCAACCACCAGCGCGATCATCGCGCCCGACGCACCGCCCATGAGATAGCCGACGCCCATGAACAAGGCGGTCATGCCGGCCAGCAATATTGCGGTCTTGAAGTAGCTCATTTGTCCTCCTGCCCCCGCGTGCGAACACTAAACGAATACGCTGCGGTGCAAGCAATAAAATGGTGATGACGCTTCTGGTTCCGCAAGACACCGTTGTGCGGCAGCGCGTCGCGGTTAAACCGGCAAGTCCATTGACGAGCGCTGCGCTACCTCTAGGCTGCTTGCCAAGTAACAACATTACAAAGAGGAAACGTTGATGGCTCGCGTGAAGTTCGGCGCCTTTCTAGCTCCGCATCATCCCATCGGAGAACATCCGATGCTGCAGTTCCGGCGCGACCTGGACCTCGTCGAGCAGCTCGATTCACTCGGCTATGACGAGTTCTGGTGCGGCGAGCACCATTCATCGGGTTGGGAGACCATCGCCTCGCCGGAGATGTTCCTCGCCGCCGCGGGCGAGCGCACAAAACGCATCCGGCTCGGCACCGGCGTCATCTCGCTGCCCTATCATCACCCGTTCAATGTCGCCCAGCGCATGGTGCAGCTCGACCATATGACTGGAGGACGTGCGATTTTCGGCTCCGGGCCGGGCGCTCTGGCATCCGACGCGCATACGCTCGGCATCGATCCGATGACCCAGCGCGACCGCCAGGACGAGGCCATCGATGTCATCCGGCGATTGTTCAAGGGCGAGCGTGTCACCGCCAGAAGCGACTGGTTCATCATGAACGCCGCCGCCCTGCAGATCCTGCCGTTGCAGGAGGAGATGCCTTTCGTGGTGGCATCGCAGATCTCCCCGTCGGGCATGACCCTGGCCGGCAAATATGGCATCGGCATCATCTCGCTCGGCTCGATGTCGACCCAAGGACTGATGGCGCTGCCGACCCAATGGGGATTTGCCGAGGATGCCGCCAGGAAGCATGGCACCACCGTGGATCGCGCCAACTGGCGGGTGCTGCTGTCCTGGCATATCGCCGAAACGCGCGAGCAAGCCGCACGCGAGGCAGGCCCCGGCCTGATGCGCTGGCACAACGAATACACGGTGAAGACGCTGCAGCGGCCGGGACTGGCGCCATTTAAGTCGCCGGACGAAGCTGTGGAGCTGACAGCGGGCGGCGAAAATGCCGCTTCCACCATCGGCACGCCGGACGATCTGATCAGGACCATCAAGAACCTGATGCAGGTGTCGGGCGGCGTCGGCACGATCATCGGCTTCGTGCATGACTGGGCCAGTCCGGAGAACACGCGACGCAGCTGGGACATGGTGGCGCGCTACGTGGTGCCGGAGATCAACGGCTACATCAACGCGCTCCGCAAGTCGCAGACCTGGGTGATCGAGAATCGCGAAGTCTTCGAGCGCGCGGGACAGGCAGTCATGGCAAAGATCATGCAGAACGAGAAGGCCGCGGCGGCTCTGCCCCTGACCGGCCCAGGGCGTGTGGCGATCCCGACGGTGAACGCGCCGGATTTGCAGCAGAAGGGGTGAGGCCCCCCTCAAGCTAGCTCGCCCGGTCAAGCCGGGCGATGACAAAAGTGTTCGTAGCTGCAATGAATGCAGCCTACTTCCCGTAATATTCCTGCGTCGTTTCCCACGCTGCAGTTTGCAGGAATTGCGCCGTCGTTTCATCCAGACTGCCGAGATACGGATTGCCAACCGGCGACTTGCCCGTCAACGCGGCGAACACCACGCATGACGCGAGATAGGTGCCCGCCATGCTCGGATGGCGTCTGTCAGGCTGGTACAGATTGAGCTCTGGCTGCTTCGCCCGTACCCTGGCAAAGGCCAGTCCCGCCGGGATCACCAGCGCATCATTGGCATTGCCGGCCACTGTGTAGGCCTCGGCCAGTTCCGCCGTCATTTCGGGCTTGTCGACATAGGCCCAGGACATGAAGAAGACCGGCTTGGCCCCGTGCGCGCGCACAATATCCGCATCCTTCTTGGCATATTCGGTGAAGACCGATTTCAGCGTGGGATGAATCGGACACTGGCTGCAATCCATCAGGACCGCAGCGTCGAATAGTTTGTCGCGCTTGTTGAAGACGATGTTGTTGTCATCATCGAATGAATAAGACGCAATGGCATTAGGGCGGAAGTAGCTCTCCACATCGTGCCACTCGAGACCGGAGCCTCCAATCGTCACCGAGGTCGCCCGATAGCTCGCTCTGTTGGCAGGGTCGGCTGCGCGGATCATCTCCAGGACATGGCTGTGCATGCTGTTGTTGAAATAGAAGAAGCTATTGCCGATGAAGATCTCGGTCTTCGGAAAATCCGGGCCGAGTGTCGTGATCTTCGGCTTGGTCTGCGCCCATGACGAATGAGCGCCTAAAGCCCCGGCAATGACGACCGTGAGGGCAATGCGAATCAGCCTGACCATGTCCTGCTCCTGAACGTTGCAGCTCAATGATTCTCCGTGCCGAACATCTGGCGCATGCCGACATAACCGGCCTGCTGCTGGCTCCAGTTGCGGCCGCCGGTGACGCCGCCATCGACGACCAGATCATTACCATTCACGAAAGATGAGTCGTCGCTGGCGAGGAAAACCGCGGCATGCGCGATATCGTCCGGCAGGCCGGCGCGCGGGATCGGCTGGGCGGCCTTGAACACCTCGCGCATTTTGGCCGCGGTGTTGTCGGCGGCTTCCACCGAGAGGCCGAGCGCCTTGCCGAAAATGCCGGTGGCGATGGCTCCGGGCGAGATGCTGTTGACACGCACACCGCTCTCGCCAAGCTCCATGGCAACGCATTTGGTGAGATGAATGACTGCCGCCTTGGCGGCACCATAGACGACGGAAGACGAGTAGCCCGCGAGCCGCCCGGCTATGCTGCCATTATTGATGATACTGCCCGAGCCCTGCCTCTTCATATGCGGCGCGGCATGCTTCATGCCGAGCATCACGCTGCGCACCAGCGTCGCCATTGCGGCGTCGAAGCGATCAACCTCAAGACCCTCGATGCCACCGGTTTGGGCGGGGCCGCCAGCATTGTTGAAAAGGCAGTCGATGCGCCCGAAGTGATCGACGGCAAGCGCAATCAGCGCCTTCATCTGCGCTTCGTCGGTGACATCGGTCTGCAAAAAACGGCAATTGGTGCCGAGCTGTCTGGCGAGCGCTTCGCCCTCTGTGGCGCGGCGGCCGGCAACTACGATCTTCGCGCCTTCCGCAACGAAAATCTCTGCAGTGCGCAAGCCGATGCCACTGGTCGCACCGGTGATGACGGCGACCTTGTTATCCAGACGTCCCATGAACGCTTCCCCTCTTGATTTTTATGGAAAGCATTTGACGCCGGAGCACGGCTCCGGCGCAAGGCGTTTTTCGGCGACCTCGATCAACGGGTCGCGAGCCGGCCTACTTCACC
Source organism: Tardiphaga sp. (assembly GCA_030147505.1). Lineage (GTDB taxonomy): Bacteria > Pseudomonadota > Alphaproteobacteria > Rhizobiales > Xanthobacteraceae > Tardiphaga. Next base: position 86,281 of record JASBVG010000078.1, on the reverse strand, counting down.
CGCAGCGAAAGTTTCAGCAACTCCGCCGGCTCCGGCATGCGCATCTGCACACCGGCCGTGATCGGCGCATCGCGATAGTGCCGCACACCGTTCAAATCGAGCACGAAGAGCGGCTGGTGATTGGGGAGTTGCACATCCTCCACCATCGCCATGCGGCGATTGTCAAGCAGCCACCAGCGGCCGTCGAGACGGACAGAGGCGACAGCGTGATCTTCCTGGCGCAATGTATCGCGCATGATCACGAGGCGCAGATCGCCGACATCGAAGCCCGCGGCGCGCAGTGCGACAAATTTGGCAATGGCATAGTCCTCGCAATCGCCGGCGCCGGTGGCGAGCAAGGCCAGCGGCGAACGCCACACATCGGTCTCACCATAAAGCGCGAGATCGCTGCCGGGGCGGATCGCCAGATTGAGCGCACGATTGATCTCGCCGGCACGGGCGCGACCTTGCTTCGCTTTGCCGGCATCGACGATGGCGAGGAACTTCCGAGCCTCGGGAGACGAACAATGGCCAAGGTCTTCTTCGCACAAAGCGAGGATCAACATCTCACCGTCGATCTCGCGCTCGACGCGGCGCCACTTCTCGCTGAGCGCAGCGTCGTCCGGCAAGGTTGTCGCCGAGCGCGAAAACGGCTCGGCAAAGCGGAGAAGGTCGAACGCATGGAACGGCAACAGCGGCGCGGCACCGGCCGCAGAGATGCCTGTCGCGGCGAGACCGCAGGCCAGAACTGTCGCGCGCCACGCGCGCGTGAAGCTGAAATTACGCATCGGAAACGCCCCGTCCCGTCCGGGCATCAGCAAGACCCGCTCGCATGTGCCCCGATCATTGATGGGGGCAGCATGCCTCGGCGGGTTTGCGAGCTTGTTAAACGCGGGCCATTACCGCTGCGGAATTGGCGAACGCAGCTAAGCCGTCGCCTCGCATTTAGTGACAATTTGAACGATCGCGAGCGCGGAGCAGGATGGTATTACCACCCGTCTTTCGTTCCGATGCCACGCAATTCCTTCAGCGGAACCGCTGGACCGAGTTCCATCTAGGGTTAATAAAAATTTACTTTCGAAATCAGTCCCCTAGCAGCAGGATTCAGCCGCGGGAGGCCCGTCCGACGAGCTTGCGTACACGTTCACTTTCGCATTGCACCCCACGGTGGTATGCATGGCTCGATCCTTAGCAAATTCTTAACGATGAGCGTCAGTTTTGAACTACGCCGGCAATTTTGATTTTGGGCTGTTCGGGAACTTGTCCGTCGCAGGTGAAAGCGGCGACGAAACCATTGGAACAGTCTCCGGGGATGCCGCCGCATCCTCGATCATCGTCAACGACGCCCAATTGCTGTTTTCTGGCGATTATGCCCGACACGGTGCAGACCTCGTTCTATCCAAGGACGGACACGATCATGTCATCCCCGACTATTTCAAGGGTGCGCAACGCAAGGCGCTGAGCACGCCCGACGGGGCAACGCTGTCGCCGGATCTCGTCAAGGCCCTTGTCGGCGAAGTGCAGGTGGCGCAGGCCGGCGGCGCTGCGGCCGGCGCGGCCCAGGTGATCGGCACCGTCAGCAAACTGACCGGCTCGGCCACCGCCATCCGCAACGGCGTCTCGGTTACGCTGAATGTCGGTGATCAGGTTCAAAAGGGCGACGTGGTGCAGGCCGGCGCAGATTCCTCGCTGACCCTCAATTTCATCGACGGCACGGTGTTCGGCCTTTCCGCCAATGCGCGCATGGTGCTGAACGAGATGGTCTACGATCCGCAAGGATCGGCGAACTCGTCTCTTCTCAGCCTCATTCAGGGCACCATCACCTTCGTGGCTGGCGAAGCCGCGCATAACGGCAATATGCGTGTCGATACACCGGTGGCCACGATGGGCATCCGCGGCACTGCGGTTCTGGTCGAAATCGGCTTCGAAGTACCCAGCCAGGGCGGCGCGCCGCCGGTGAAATTCCAGGTATTGGTCGAGCCGGGAGGCAGGGTCGGCTCCTACTTCCTGTATAACAAGTCGACCGGCGCCCTGATGGGACAGGTTAATCAGGCCGGCCAGGTGACCTCGATCACCGGCGGCGGTGACGTGACGGTCGGCGCCGCCGATCCGCTGACGCCGATCGCGCAGGCGATCATCCAGCAGACACTGCAGCAATATTTCCCGAACTATGTGCCGAACGCCAATCCGCGCAGCAGTGGCGGCGGCGGCTCGACGCCGGCCGATCCCAATTCCGGCACGAGCCCCGATCCGCTGAAATTCGCGCCGCCGCCGGAGCCATTTCCCGGCCAGCCGTTTCAGGTGCCGATCAATTTGCCCGGCAACGATCCCTACATCCCGCCGGTCAATGTCATTATCACCCGCTTCAACAGCGCACCGACGGTGACAGTGGCCCCGGTGGTGGTGATGCTGCCGGTCGACAAGACCAATTTCAGCATCGGCGATCAGGTCACCATCACCGACCCCGATGCCGGCGATGTCGCCACGCCCTATGTGGCGGGCACTGCGCGGATCATCTCTGCGACCGGGCCAAACGGCACGCCGGCATCGCTCGATCTCAAGTCGCTGATCACGCTCGATCCGCAGACTGGCCGCGTCTCCTACGATCCCGCTCTGTTCAAGTTTCTCGCCGTCGGTCAGAAGGCCGTTTATGTCATCGAATTCGACAGCCAGTCCGGCCCGGACACGACGCATCAGACGCTGACTTTTACAGTGGACGGCAGCAACGACGCGCCAGTCGTATCTGTAGCGCTGACCGGCGCGGTGACGCAGACCGATGCAGCGCACGGTTTCGACTTGCTCGCCGGCGCCTCCGACCCCGATCTCGGCGAGACAGCGACGCTGACGATCGGCACCATCAAATACGCGCTCAACGGCAACCTGCTGCCCAGTGGCTCGCCGGCCGGCGTGACGCTGAATGGCCACACGCTATATGTGGACCCGTCGACTTTTGCCTATCTCGGCGCAGGACAGACTGCGACACTGGTCGTGTCCTACATGATCATCGACGCGCAGGGTGCGAGCGTCGCGCAGACCCAGACGATCACGATCACCGGCACAAATGATGCACCGGCGATCGACGCCAGCAACACCACGGCAACAGCAACGGCAGAGATTGGAAGCGAGGGCGTCACCGCGCAAGGCAGCATCGCCTTTGACGATGCCGATCTCGGCGATACCCATACGGCCACCGCCGCACCGGCCACGGGCACCATCGGTTCGCTCACCCTCAGCATCACCGAAGCCAACGGCAGCGCCGTGCATAGTAGTGTGGGCTGGACCTATGACGGCGACCCTGCCGCCATCGCCGCCGCCCTGATTGCCTCGGAAGACGGATCGATCACCGAAACCTTTACCGTGACCATCAATGATGGACATGGCGGCAGCATCCAGCAGACCGTCACAGTGACTATCGCCGCCAATGTCTGGACCGGCGGCGGTATCGGTCAGTTGCGCACGGCGATGGAAGCGGCGCCGAAAGGCAACTGGAGCGACGGCGACAATTGGAGCCTCGGCGTGCCGCCGGACGGCACGCAATTTGTCCTTGTCAGCAGCAGCGTGACCATCAATCTGGATGTGACTGCGAATGTCGGCGCCTTGCTGATCGGCGACGGCGCCAATGTGCTGCTCACCGCATCGGGCAATGGCCGCACGCTCAATGTGACCGGCGACGTGGTCAACCACGGTGACATCACGCTGGCACCAGGCGTCACGCTGCATGTCAGCGGCAACATTCACAATTACGGCCAGCTGACGATCGATCATCACACGGCCGGTGCAACGCTTCTGATTGACGACCATGTCACGCTGGACGGCGGCGGCACCGTCACGCTCGATGGCAGCGCCGACCGGATCACCGGCGAAACCCACAGTTCCAAGCTCGTGAACGTCGACAACAAGATCGATGGCTACGGCAAGATCGGCGACGGTCACCTGACACTCGTCAACGCCGCCGGCGGCATTATCGCAGCGACGAATTTCTGGCATGGCATCACGATCGATACCGGCGACGGAACGTTCACCAATTACGGACTGGTCACGTCCGCGTCACTCTTCGGCGGTCTGACCATCGACGGCCCCGTGGCAAATTACGGCACGCTGGAGGCCCGCTATGGCCTTCTCAAGGTGAATGGCGCAGTCACAGGCGGCGGCCATGCCGTGATCGACGGCGGCATCCTCGAATTCAACGGCGCCTCCGATGCCCGTGTCATGTTCAGCGGCAATACGGCGGACCTGCTGAAACTCGACGACATCTGGCACTTCACCGGTACGGTGACGGGCTTCTCCTTCGGCGACACGATCAATATCGATGGTCTGTCGTGGTGGAACGTGCGGCTGATCGAGAAAAATGGCTATATCGACGTCCGTTACGGCAGTATCAGCCTGTTCGAGATCAAAGGGGATTACGACGCCCATCATTTCCTTGTCTCCACCGATTTTCACGGTGGCGCCAACATTACCTGGCTCGATCAGGCGCCGCAGATCGACACCGACGATCTGCATGTCAGCCAGTCCGGGCTGACCACCAGAATCTCCGGCCTCTCGATGTTCGACGATGATGCAGGGCGTCGCGAGACCTTTTCCTACAAGATCAGCGCCGACGGCCACACGCTGGACAACGGCAGCGGCAGGCTGTCCTCGGTCAACGGCGATCTTGCCGACGGCTTCACTTACACGGCGCAAGCAGGCCAGACGGTCGCCAAGGTCGCAGTCACCGTGACCGATGGTTATGGCGCCTCCGACACGGTGAATTTCATCTTCGGCACATCGACCGCAACAACGGATCTGAACGGCACTGCCGGCAAGGACGTGATCATCGCCACCGGCCATAACGACACGCTGAGCGGCGGCGCCAGCGCCGATCAGTTCGTGTTCCAGAGCAAATCGGGCCAGCATGTGATCACCGATTTCGCCACCGGACAGGACAAGATCGAGCTGGATTTTGCGCCCAGCAGCAACTGGGCCTTTCAGCAATGGCTCGCCAACAACGCCTCGCAGCAGGGCGCCGATACGTTGATCAAATTCGGCAATGAAAGCGACGGCTCACTGCTGCTCAAGCATGTGGATCTTGCGGAGCTGAAGGCCAGCGACTTCATTCATGGGGGGCAGTCCCACGGCTACCTGCTCGGATAACTATCCGTTTCGCCGAATTACCTTAGGTTCGGGCTGCAGGTCTATTCTTCTGAGCGCCCGCATTAACTGTTCCAGAGCTGCGATCTGCACAAATCGCTGGGTTCATGGCATAGTACAGCGATGACTTGGCCCGGCGGCGCGAAGGCCGGGGAACCGACCTCCTCCATAGTCCGAAGGTTTGACGATGCAGCGTGCTCTGTCACGACCCTCCAGCCCATCGGCACGGACCGAGCTCGGCGATGCCTTGCGCGCCTGCCGCGGCGCCTTTGTCGGCGTCGGGCTGATGAGCTGCATGATCAACATCCTGTATCTCACCGGCTCGTTCTTCATGCTCGAGGTCTATGACCGGGTGCTGCCGAGTCGCAGCGTGCCGACGCTGGTGGGCCTGATCGTGCTCGCTGCCGGACTCTATATTGCGCAGGGCGTACTCGACCTGTTGCGCGGGCGCATCCTGGTGCGGATCGGTTCATCGCTCGACGAGGCCCTCAGCCCTCGGGTATTCCAGACAGTGGTGCGGTTGCCTCTGCTTGCCGGCAAGAGCAACGAAGGCCTGCAGCCGCTGCGCGACCTCGACAATGTTCGCGCCTTCCTCTCCGGGCAGGGGCCGAGCGCCCTGTTCGATTTGCCCTGGCTGCCGCTCTACCTCGCTATCTGTTTCGCGTTCCATCCGCTGATCGGCGTCACTGCGCTGGTCGGCGCACTGCTGCTGGTGGCACTGACGGTGCTCACCGAATTCATGACCCGATCCCCAGCGCAGGAAGCCGCAACCCTCGCCGCCAAACGCGGCGGCATCGCCGCATCCGGCCGCCGCAATGCTGAGGTCGTGGTCGCCATGGGCATGGCCGGCCGGCTGGCGCAGCGCTGGAAGGACGCCAACGAGACCTATCTGACCGGCAACCAACGCACCAGCGATGTCGTCGGCGGGCTTGGCGCCGTCGCCAAGGTGATGCGCATGATGCTGCAATCCGCGGTGCTCGGCGTCGGCGCCTATCTCGTCATCAATCAGGAAGCCACGGCCGGCATCATCATCGCCGGCTCGATCCTCAGCGCCCGCGCGCTGGCGCCGGTGGATCTCGCAATCGCGCACTGGAAGGGCTTTGTCACGGCGCGCCAGAGCTGGCATCGCCTGAACGGCCTCCTGCATGTGCTGCCAACACAATCCCCGCTCACCCAGCTGCAGAATCCACGCGAAAAACTGAGCGTCGAGGCTGTAAGCGTTGCCCCGCCCGGCGAGCAACGCGTGACCGTAAGCGATGTCACCTTTGCGCTGAACACTGGCAACGGCCTCGGCATCATCGGCCCCTCCGGTTCCGGTAAATCATCGCTGCTGCGCACGTTGGTCGGGGTCTGGAAACCCGCGCGCGGCCATATCCGCCTCGACGCAGCCGCGATCGAACAATGGGCGCCCGACGATTTGGGACGTCATATCGGATATCTGCCGCAGGACGTCGAATTGTTCTCCGGCTCCATCGCCGACAACATCAGCCGCTTCGATCCCAGCGCCAAAGATGAAGATATCATCGCTGCCGCCAGGCAGGCCGGCGTGCATGAGCTGATCGTCGGCATGAAAGATGGCTATGACACCGAAGTCGGCGACCACGGCAGCGTACTGTCGGCGGGTCAGGCACAGCGCATCGCGCTGGCACGGGCGCTCTATGGCGATCCGTTCCTGATCGTGCTCGACGAACCGAATTCCAACCTCGACACTGAAGGCGACGAGGCGCTGACCCGCGCGGTACGCGCCGCCCGCGCGCGCGGCGCCATCGTCATCGTGGTAGCGCATCGACCGATCGGCATTGAGGGCGTCGACATGTTGCTGGTGCTGAAGGACGGCCGCATGCAGGCCTTCGGGTCAAAAGAGACGGTGCTCGGCCAGGTGCTCCAGCGGCCGGCACCGCAGCCGATCAAGATCGTCGCCGACGGCGGAGTGGCCAAACCATGATGATACCGGACACGCCGTCACACCGCTCGATCCGCTTTCACCTCATAATCGGACTCGCCGTTGTGCTGGTGCTCGGAGGCGGTCTCGGCGGCTGGGCTGCAACGGCACAGCTAGCCGGCGCGCTGATCGCACCAGGCTCCGTGGTCGTCGATTCCAATGTCAAGAAAGTCCAACACCCGACCGGCGGCGTGGTCGGCGAAGTCCGGGCGCGCGACGGCGATGTCGTAAAGACCGGCGATGTCGTCGTACGCCTGGATGATACGGTAACCAAAGCTGGCCTCGCCATCGTCACCAAGAATCTCAATGGCCTCTGGGCCCGTGCCGCCCGCCTCGAGGCCGAGCAACGCGGCGCCGAACGCATCGCCTTTCCGCGCCAATTGCTTGAACAGATGGCCGATGACGACGTAAGAAATGTCATCGGCAGCGAGACCAAATTGTTCGATGTGCGCTCCGCCGGGCGTATCGGCCAGAAGCAGCAGCTGCGTGAACGCATCTCGCAGCTGAACGAGGAAATTGCCGGCCTCAGCGCTCAGGAACAGGCGAAGACCCGCGAGATCGCATTGGTCGAAAAGGAGCTGGTCGGCGTCCGCGGCCTGTTCGATCAGCAACTGGTGCAGATCTCGCGCCTTACGATACTGGAACGCGACGCAGCCCGCCTGGCCGGCGAGCGCGCGCAATTCGTCGCCGCGCGGGCGCAGGCCAAGGGCAAGATCACCGAGATCGAACTGCAGATCTTCCAGATCGACAAGGATCTGGTCAGCGAGGTCTCTAAGGACCTGCGCGAGACCAACGACAAGATCGGCGAATTCGTCGAGCGGAAGGTGACCGCCGAAGACCAGCTGCGGCGCATCGACATCCGTGCGCCGCAGGACGGCGTGGTACTGCAATCCAGTGTCCATACGGTGGGCGGCGTCATCACTGCCGGCGACACGTTGATGCTGATCGTTCCGCAGACTGACAGTCTATCGGTGGAAGCGCGCATCAACCCCCAAGACATCGACAAGCTGCTCATTGGCCAGAAGACGGTGCTGCGTCTCACCGCCTTCAACCAGCGTACTACACCGGAGCTCAACGGTGAGGTCAGTCGCGTTTCTGCCGACACCGCCACCGATCAGCGCACCGGGCAAGCCTATTACACCATCCGCATCTCCTTGCCGCCGTCGGAAGTAGCTCGGCTCGGGGATGTTCGCCTGATTCCGGGCATGCCGGTGGAGGCTTTCGTGCAGACCGGTGAACGCACGATGTTCTCCTATCTCGCCAAGCCGCTTAGCGACCAGTTCATGCGTGCCTTCCGCGAGAAGTGATGCGCACATTATGAAGCTGGCACGGCGACTGAGACGGCTGGCGCGGCGGTTCGGCGGGGCGCGTGCGTTCTGCGTCATGCTGCTGCTCGCGCTGGCTGCTTTGCGCATCGCTGACATTCCCGCCCTCGAAGAGCTGCGGCTGCGCAGCTTCGACACCTATCAGGTGATCGAACCTCGCACCAAAACGGTGAAGCCCGTCGCGATCGTCGATATCGATGAGAAAAGCATTCAGAAGTACGGGCAGTTTCCATGGCCGCGCACTCTCCTCGCGGACCTTGTGACCAGGCTGCGGATGGCAGGCGCCGTCGTGATCGCCTTTGACGTGGTGTTTCCTGAGCCGGACCGACTCAATCCCGATCTCGCCGCAGGCAGCTTTACAGGTCTCGACGACGACACACGCGCCCGCTTGCGGGCGCTGCCGAGCAACGATCAGGTCTTTGCCGACGCGATACGGCGATCGCGCGTGGTGCTAGGCGAATCCGGCCTTCCTTACGTGCTGCGGGAGCTCGATAAAAAGCTCCCGGTGACCGGACTCGCGACACTCGGTGGCGAGCCGCACCCCTTTATGCTGAATTTCCCCGGCCTGCTGCGCAATATCGAAGCGATCGAAAAAGCGGCAGCCGGCCGCGGCATTTTCTCCATACGCAACGAGCGTGACGGCATCGTACGCCGCGTGCCGATACTGATGCAGACGCAAGGCATCGTCATGCCTTCGCTCAGCTTCGAGATGTTGCGCGTGGCTTCCGGCAGCGACACGATCCTGGTGAAATCCGATCGTGCCGGCATCAAGAGCATCGGTGTCCACGGACTCGAAATCCCCACCGACCGCAACGGCCAGCTCTGGGTCCATTTCGCCAAGCACGATCCGAGCATTTATGTATCTGCTGCCGATATCCTCGACGGCACCGCATCTCCGCAAGCCATCGCTCGCAAACTCGTACTCGTCGGCACGTCGGCGGTCGGCTTGCTCGATGTCAAGACGACGCCGCTCGATGCCTCGATGCCCGGTGTCGAAGTCCATGCGCAGGTGCTGGAAAGCGCATTGACCAAAACCATCCTGTCGCAGCCAAATTATGCGATCGGCGCCGAGTTGCTCACAGCGATCATCCTTGGCATCGTCGTGATCTGGCTGGCGCCGATGTTCGGGCCGATCACACTGATCATCATGGGATCGATCTTTGCGGCGTTGCTGATTGGCATGTCATGGTACTTTTATACGACACAGCGGCTATTGATCGACTTCACCTATCCGCTGCTCTCGACCACGCTGATCTACCTTACTCTGATCTTCAGCAACTTCGTCCGAGAACAGGCACAACGCCGTCGCATCCGCTCGGCCTTCAGCCAGTATCTGTCGCCTGCTCTCGTGGCCCAGCTCGCGCAATCGCCGGAGAAGCTCAAGCTCGGCGGTGAGGAACGGGAAATGACCATCATGTTTTCCGACGTGCGTGGTTTCACCACCATCGCGGAGTCCTACAAGGACGACCCGCATGGCCTGACCACGCTGATGAATCGCTTCCTGACACCCCTTACCAATGCGATCATCGACCGCAAGGGTACCATCGACAAGTATATGGGCGACGCCATCATGGCATTCTGGAACGCGCCGCTCGACGATGCTGAGCACCAGATCAATGCCTGCCACGCCGCGGTCGATATGCTGGAGAAGATCGACGCACTGAACAAACAACGCGAGGACGAGGCTGCCCAAGGGGGCCCTGTCTATATCCCGCTGAATGTCGGCATCGGCCTTAATACCGGCATCTGCGTGGTCGGCAATATGGGCTCGGACCTGCGTTTCGACTATTCAGTGCTAGGCGACAGCGTGAATCTCGCTTCGCGGCTGGAGGGGCAATCCAAGGAATACGGCTTCTCGATCATTGTCGGATCCAATACCGCGCTGGCAGCCGAGGACAAATTGGCCATTTTGGAACTCGACTTCATCATGGTGAAGGGGAAGACCGAACCGGAAGTGATCTATGCCGTCACAGGTCGTGAGGAAATGGCTCAGACGGAGCGCTTTCAGCAGATGCGCAATCTAACCGTCGAACTGCTTACCTGTTATCGCAACCGTGATTGGGATGGCGCATTATCTTCCATCGAACGTGGCCGCAATTCGGACATAGGGCATCAGCTCGATGCGTTTTATGCGCTGTACGAGAAACGGATCCGAGCATATCGCGAGAACCCGCCACCAAAGAACTGGAACGGAGCGTTCGCTCTACTGACCAAGTAATCGATCAGATCTCCCGCAGCGCCCGCGGCGTCGGAAGGCTTACTTCGGCAAGCTTGAGATTATCCTCGTCCTGATCAATCGCCACATATTGCCCATCCCAATAGGTCAGCGCGGTATGCGGCAACGCCGTGAAGACATCGCGGACCCGACCGATGACGATGGCGTGGGAGTGACGTTCGATGGTTTCCTCGACCTCGCAATCGATAGCTGCGAGCGCTCCGGACAATAGTGGCACACCGGTCGCCCGCGTGAGCCACTGTGCGCCGGTGAAACGCTCGGCACCCTTGAGTCCGTCCTTGCCGGAGAAACGTTCGGCAACATCGACCTGATCGGCAGAGAGGATGTTGACGCCAAAGACACCGTAACGCTGTAACAGCTGCCAGGAGGATGACTGACGGTTGATGCTGACGATCAGTGTCGGAGGCTCGACGGAGAGTGACGACACCGAGGTTACCGTCATGCCGGTGATATCCTTGCCACGCCCGACCGTGATGACGCTGACGCCGCCCGCCAACGAACGCATGGCGTTACGAAACGCCTTGGACGGCGCATCACGATCGAAAGTAAGATTGCGCACAATGGAGTTCATGGGAGCCTCGCAGCTAGTGACTAGACGTCCGTGCCGAGCAGATTGCGAAGAATCTCGCCCTCAAGCGCGGCCTGATCGGCAGCACCATGCTGGCGGGGGCGTGGAATATCGACAGTGATGTCGTGAGCGATGCGTCCTTCTTCAATCACCAGAACGCGGTCGGCTAGCGCGACGGCTTCCGACACATCATGCGTCACGAGGATCGAGGTAAAGCCCTGATCCGCCCAAACCCGATTGAGAAGACCTTGCATGGAGATGCGTGTCAGCGCATCGAGCGCGCCAAGCGGCTCGTCGAGAGCCAGCACGCGCGGATGACTGACCAGCGCGCGAGCCAGTGCGACCCGTTGCTTCTGGCCGCCGGAGAGAACCGAGGGCCATTGATCGCGCTTGTCGGCAAGACCGACTTCGCCAAGAGCGTGCTCCGCGCGCACCTTGGCATCGGTCTTCTGACGATCCCGGCCAAGACCGACTTCGACATTGGAAAGCACGCCGGCCCAAGGCAACAAACGTGGCTCCTGGAACATGACGCGGATGTCTTCGGCGCGGGTGTCTTCGCTGAAGCTGATGGTGCCGGTTGTCGGCTTTTCGAGACCGGCAATCAGGCGCAACAACGTGCTCTTGCCGCAGCCGCTTTGACCGACGATGGCGACAAACTGGCCGGCTGGAATATGCAGATCGATTCCGCGCAAAACCTCATTATCGCCGAACGCCTTACGCAGCCCGCGAATGGTGAGCGCAGCACCGCGCTTCGAATGGGAACGACGAGCCTGTTCGGCAAGTTCCCGTTTGACATTTGCGGGTGTTTCGACGCGCTGGGCTTCGGCGTGACTGATGCGAAGGGATTGTTGAAGGGTCATGTCAGAACGCTCGCTTTCAATTCGCTCAGTGTTTCTGGAAGGCCGGATGCCAGGACAAAGTTAGGCGTTCGAGTATGCGGGAGGCGCTATCGGCGACCTTACCGAGCAGCGCATAGATCAGGATGCTGAGCACAACGACGTCGATCTGCATGAATTCGCGCGCCTGCATTGCCATGTAGCCAAGGCCCGAGGAAGCAGCGATGGTCTCGGCGACGATCAGTGTCAGCCACATGATGCCAAGAGCGAAGCGCACGCCGACGAAGATCGACGGCAGCGCCCCCGGGAAAATCACACGGCGGAAAAGTTCGCTGTTCGACATCCCGTAGATGCGGCCCATTTCAATCAATTGCGGATCGACGGTGCGAATGCCGTGCAGCGTGTTGATATAGATCGGGAAGAATACACCGAGAGCGACCAGGAACAGTTTTGCCGACTCATCGATGCCGAACCAGAGGATGACCAGTGGAATCAACGCCAGATGCGGCACGTTGCGCACCATCTGCAGCGTGGTGTCAGTGAGGTTGCTCGACAGTCTCGACAAGCCGTTCGCCAGACCAAAAGCAAAGCCAATGCTACCGCCGATCAGAAAGCCTACCGACGCCCGCCAGAACGATACCCAGATATTCTGGACGAGTTCGCCCGACAGCAGCAGCTTCCAACCAGCCACTGCCACATCTGTCGGTGCCGGCATGACGCGCGACGGCATAAATCCAGTCACGCTGGCCGCCTGCCAGACAATCAGGATCGCCAGCGGAACGATCCATTGCGCGAGGCCATCAATGCGCGGCAAACGAAGGCCGCGTGCACGGGGAAGAATTTCAACGATGCTCATGATCGGGAATACCTGTGGAAGTTACGACGCGCTTTGCGCTCGATGCTCGTTGGCGACGATCTCACCGATCGGGCCGGTGCGCGCTCGAAGCGGCGCGACATTGTCTTGCTGCTGCAGCGAGAGTAGTGGGAAGACGAGTTCGGCGAAGCGATAGGCCTCTTCCAGATGCGGATAGCCGGACATGATGAATGTATCGACGCCGACATCCTGATATTCCCGGATGCGCGCGGCAACAGTCTCGGCATCGCCGACCAGCGCAGTTCCAGCACCACCACGCACCAAGCCGACACCGGCCCAGAGATTCGGGCTGATCTCGAGTTTATCACGGCGGCCGCCATGCAGCTGCATCATGCGCTGCTGACCGACAGAGTCCTGTCGCGCCAATGTCTTCTGCGCATTGGCGATGACATCGTCAGTGACATGTTTGATCAGATCGTCTGCCGCCGCCCATGCCGCTTCATTCGTCTCGCGCACGATCACATGCAGACGAATACCGAAGGAAAGCTTGCGACCCCGCTTCTCGGCAACTGTCTTCACCCGCGCAATCTTGTCTGCAACATCGGCCGGTGGCTCGCCCCAGGTGAGATACTTGTCTACCGTATCGACAGCGACATCGATGCCGGCGTCGGACGATCCGCCGAAATAGAGTGGCGGCCGAGGCAACTGCACTGGCGGGAAGATCAGGCGACCGTCCTCAATGTGGATGTGCTTGCCTTCGACATTCACAGTCTTGCCGGCAAGCAGGTCGCTATAGACGTTCAGGAATTCGCGAGTGACGGCATAGCGCTCGTCGTGCGGTAGAAAGATGCCGTCACCTTTGTTCTCGACGGGGTCCCCGCCAGTGACAACGTTGATGAGCAGCCGCCCGTTGGTGACGCGATCAAGCGTCGCGGTCATGCGCGCGGCAACACTGGGGGATTGGAGCCCCGGACGTACGGCAACCAGATAACGCAGACGCTCGGTCCATGGCGCAACGGCCGAAGCGACGACCCAGGAATCCTCGCAGCTACGGCCCGTCGGCAGCAACACCCCGTAATAGCCGAGCTGGTCGGCGGCCTGCGCGATTTGTCGAAGATAATTGAAATCGACCTCACGCGCACCGTGAGGCGATGCCAAATAGCGGCCGTCGCCATGAGTTGGCAGAAACCAGAGCACTTTGGCTCGCGACGGATTGCTCATGAAGGATACGTCCCAGACATACGGCGATTGCGGATGCGAGAATGATGGGGACGCGTTTTCTGCGTGTCGAGACGTTCAGAAAAATAGCGACATCCGCACTGTCACATCGGCACCCGCGCGGCATCCGTTTCGTTTTCAGAGCATGACAAAGGGCATTTTTCCCCTTCCTCCATGCCCGCTTTTACGATCACAAAAGCGTGGGCCGACTTGCGGCGCAGACGACGCGAGTTGTGCTGTACGGGGCGAAAATGATCTTCTCCGAGTACGGGGCTCCAGAACAAAAGTCTTCCTCGCGATACAACTGCAACAGAATAGTTTTCAACCCGTGCATTGACGGTCTGTTAATGATGTCGATGCCCCGCCTCATCGAATTGCGCCAACATTTACACAACTGCCGACTTTCGGAGATTGGTTTAACCAAACTTACAAGGCGTTTTGCCAGGTTCCACAACCATGCAGAATGCATTCGCTCCCAACTTGCCGCTTCCTTCGGAACAAACCGATCTCCAGCCCATCTCGTCTTCGGTCGGCGCGGGCGCATCGACGCATGACATCGCCGCTACCGAACTTTCGGTGCTACGTGAGATCGTTCGCATGCTGCCGTCGGCGGTGACAGTGCAGGATGAGAAGGGTGAGTTCCTGCTGGTGAACGACGCGGCTGCAGCCCAGTTCAGTACTCCGCCGGAGAGCTTTCGGGCCGGCGAGGAGTCTTCTGACTTCCTGAAACAGGCACTGGCCCATCGACGACACACGGCGCTCAACCTGATGCAGTCCGGTCGTACGGCTGTGTTCGAGGAGCGCGTCAATTCCGAGCGCGACAAGCGCGTATACCAGACTACTCACCGGCCCGTGCAGATAGGCAACCGCACACTTCTGCTCTCCAGCGCCATCGACGTCAGCCGGCAGAAGCAAGTCGAGGAAGACCTGTTCCGCCGCGCCTACTACGACGAACTGACCGATCTGCCGACGCGGCGCGTGATGGAGAAACATGTCGGCGACCTCATTGTCGAGGACACCAATTGCCCGAAGGGCCGTTACGGCCATTTTGCACTGGCTTTTCTCGATATCGATAATTTCAAGCATATCAACGACTATTACGGTCACGGCACCGGAGACGGATTGCTG
The DNA here is from genome assembly GCA_030147505.1 of Tardiphaga sp. GTDB lineage: Bacteria > Pseudomonadota > Alphaproteobacteria > Rhizobiales > Xanthobacteraceae > Tardiphaga. The sequence goes on along the minus strand of JASBVG010000078.1, from coordinate 71,105 downwards.
GTGCAGTTCGCCAAACGCATTGGCCTTGAATTGCGCCCCACCGACGTATTGTCACGCATCTCCGGCGACGAGTTCCTCTTGTTGCTCAATCCGATCCAGAGCCAACAAGAGGTCGCTCACTACCTAGAGCGGCTAGTGCAGCGCCTGCGCGCGCCATTCTTCATCGAGGATTCCGAAGTCTTCGCAACAGCATCGATCGGCGTCAGTCTCTATCCAGAACATGGCCGCACCTACGATATTCTACATCAGAATGCCGACATCGCCATGTATCAGGTGAAAAACGAAACCAAGGGCGCCGCGGTGTTTTTCGACACCGGCATGGAAAGCGCGGCGCTGGCGCGTATGGCGACAGAGCAGGCACTTCGTCTCGCCATCCTCGACAAGCGCTTCTGCTGTGCATTTCAGCCCAAAGTCGATATCCGCACCAAGGAGATTCAGGGCATCGAAGCCTTGGTGCGCCTGCGTGACGACAAGGGCGTGATCCAGGCACCTGGCGCCTTCATCAATCTCGCCGTCGAACTCGGCCTGATCGACGAACTCACACATCTCGTCCTCGCGGAGATCATGAAGTCGATCGACCTGATCGATGAAGCCTTCGGCCCCGGCGCCACCATCAGCATCAATGTCGCAGCCAAGCAGGCCGGCAATGCCGAATTCATGCGCTCCTTCGCGCGAGCACTGGAAGCGACTGGCTGCCCGACCCGCTTCATGGTGGAAGTGACCGAAGACGCTTTCGTCGCCAAGACGCATTTTCAGGACGACATCCTGCCGATGCTGCGCGAGATCGGTGTCGGGGTCTCCATCGACGATTTCGGCGTCGGCTATTCCTCGCTGTCGGCGCTGGCGGACATCACTGCTGACGAGATCAAGATCGACCGCTCCTTCATCACGGACATTCACAAGCGTCCACGTAGCCAGGGCATCCTGCGCGCCATCGAGTCGCTCAGCGAGGCGCTCGGCATGAAGGTGATCGCTGAAGGTGTTGAGACGTTCGAGGAGCTGGCCTATTTGCAGGCCGCAACCAAGATCCGTTATGCTCAAGGCTATTATTTCTCCAAGCCGATCTTCCTGGAGGAGCTGCAGCCGCAGCCGCAATCCAACAGCGATGTCCGTATGGCGCTGGACACGAGACCATCCGATAGCGCGCGGCCGGCCTATTCGCGGGCGGGTGGACGAGGATACTAGACCTCCTTGCGATAGAACGACGGAGCATTGTCATCCCGTTGGCGCATCCCATCTGTTAAGGGATCGGTAACCGTCATCCCCTGAGAGCCCCATGCCCATCCTGCCGCTGCTTCTCAATATCCTCTGGATCGTGTTCGGCGGCCTGTGGATGGCCGCTGGCTGGGTGCTGGCCGCAGCGATCATGGCGATCACCATCATCGGCCTGCCTTGGGCCCGAGCAGCCTTCAATATCGCGGCCTATACGCTGTTGCCATTCGGCCAGCGCGCTGTACGCCGCGAACTCGTCACAGGCCGCGAGGATATTGGCACCGGCCTGCTCGGATTTCTCGGAAATCTGATCTGGCTCGTATTGGCCGGCTGGTGGCTCGCGCTCGCCCACCTGATTACGGCAATCGGTCTTGCCATCACCATCGTCGGCATTCCGTTTGCGTGGGCACACCTCAAGCTCGCCGGCATCGCACTCTGGCCGATCGGGCGCGCCATCGTACCAGCCTAACGCGCACTCTATTGAATTGTGACGAATTTTCCGGCCAAGAGCACGCACTGCATACGCTCGGTTAACTATTCCGCTCAATGGTGATCCGAGGTGGGCCTCGGGCGCCGGAGTGGATATGCGTAAACTTCCCTTTTTGATTGTTGCCGGTTCTGTTTCGGCGGTTATCGCCGCAGGTGCAGGCGCATGGCATTTTCTCGAGCCGGCCAATGTCAAATCCACAGTCAAGAGCGACAAAGGCGAGCTGACCACTGCCTCGATCGACACCCGCTGGCCGCAGCCCGCATCAAAGGCACCTGCCGAACCAGCGCCGAAAGTGCAAGCCGTTGCTGCAGCGCCGAGCGCAACGCCGATGCCGGTGCAACCCGCAATCGAGAAGCGCCCGACCTACATCAAGCCAGCCTGCAACAATCCGAACGCTCTCGGTGTCTCGCGGACAGTGCAGATCGACACTACCGGTGGCCCCGGCCTGGGCATGTCGCAATATCGCGACTACGACTTCCTGCAGCCCGGCGAAGTGGTGCTCACTTTCGACGACGGCCCGTGGCCGGTGACGACCCCCGCGGTGCTGAATGCGCTCGCCGCGCAATGCGTGCAGGCGATCTTTTTCCCGATCGGCAAGCACGCCACCTGGCATCCTGCCGTGTTGAAGCAGGTGATTGCTGCCGGCCATAGCGTCGGCACGCACACCTGGTCGCACCAGAATCTTGCCAGCAAGAGCCCGCAGGAAGCTAAAGACGAGATCGAACGCGGCATCAGCGCCATCACGCTGATGGCCGGGCAACCGCTGTCGCCATTCTTCCGCTTCCCGCAATTGCGACAGAATGCAGAGCTCAAGGCCTATCTCGCCGAGCGCAACATTGCCGCTTTCTCCATCGATATCGATTCCGAAGATTTCCGCATTCACAATGCGGGCAAGCTCGTCACCTCGGTGATGGAGAAGCTGAAGAAGAAGGGCAAAGGCATCATCCTGATGCACGATCTGCACAAGTGGTCAGCCGCTGCCGTGCCGGATCTGCTCGCCCAGCTGAAGACGGGGGGCTACAAGGTCGTGCATATTCGCGCCAAGGACACGCTATCGACGCTGCCGGACTACGACGCCGCAATCCAGGCCGAGCTGCAACCGGTGAAGACCAGCAATGCCCGGCCGATCTCGAGCGTGATCCAGACGTTGGACTGAGTGGCGGTTTTCCGATTTCAAATGGCGCCCTTTGGGCGCCATTTCCATTTCGACACGCTTCGATCGGAAGCGGAGGGTCCCGCGAGAGCAGCATAACCCGAAATCGGCGCTGGGGTGGTCCAAGACGTCCATTTTCACGGAAAGAGGCACCTTCGCCCGTTGCCGCAGCCGGGGCAATCGGCTAAATCGTGGGTCGATGCACCCGTAGCTCAGCTGGATAGAGCGTTGCCCTCCGAAGGCAAAGGTCACACGTTCGAATCGTGTCGGGTGCGCCACTTGCGTACAAAACTGCGAACGTTGGGATTCGTGGTTTGATCGCTGGCCATCACCTGTTCCAGCGTCGCCCTGTCACCCACGATGCGGATGGCATGGTCGTCGACCTCTACTCTATACACGACGGACTTGATGTAGGCCTTCCGGAATGGAATCGGGCCTGAGGCGATGTTTTCCCGCATCAACCTGCCGAACCGCTCGATGGCCTGGTCGTCGAAATTATGCGACGTCGGCCGCAGCTTGATGCGGTCCAGGGCCTCCTTAGCCCGGTCTCGGTCGGTCTTGAGGGCGGCGAGGCGGTCCTTCAGGATGTCGTCGAGTTCGGTGAGACCGTTCTCCACCATCGCATAAAGACGCTTCAGCTTGTCCTCCGCCGCAGTCAATTCCGATCGCAAACTGGATACCCGCAGATCGATTTCGGCCGCCTGGTCTGACCGGCGTTCTGCGAGCTTGCCCAGAATGAGCTTCAGCCGTTCCGGCTGAAACAGCCGCTCGGCGAGGTTCTCCACCACGATGGCATCGAGCGTGGCCATCGGGACCGAACGTCCTTTACAACCGGTCTTGCCCTGACGCGCGCAGGTCGAGCAATTGTAATATTTGTGAACCTTCCCGGTGGACGACGTGCCGGTGCGCAGCGTCATGGCGCCGCCGCAGCCGGCGCAGGTGGCAATCCCGGTCAGCAGGATCGGGCCGGTCACGACGCGGGGAGCTGTCACTCGGGGATCTCGCGTCTTGAGGGTTGCTGCGACCGCCTCAAACTCGGGCCTGAGAATGATGCTTGGCACCTCGACGGTGACATGCTCGTTGACGGGTTTGGGCTGCTGGGTCCTGGAATCCCGCTTATTGAATACCCACTCGCCGATATAGACGGTGTTGGTCAGAATCCCGTGGACGGTCGCCACGCCGAAGCGGGCACCGCGGCGGGTGCGGTAGCCGCGCTCGTTGAGCCAGGAGGTCAGGTTCTTCACGCCAAGCGGTCCCGACGCGCCGTCGCCCTGGCGATACAAGCGGAAGATCAGCTTGACGGTCTCGGCCTCAACGGCGTCGATGGCGAGCTTCTTCTTGATGCGGGCGCCCCGTTTGTCGACCTCGACAGTCTTGTATCCGAGCGGGATGGGAGAGCCATTGTAGAAGCCCTGGCGCGCATTCTCGACCATGGCTTTCCGGACGTGTTTGCCGTTCTCGCGGGACTGGTATTCGTCGAACAGACCGATGATCTGCCGCATCATGACTTGCGCGGGATCATCGCCGAGTTCCTGGGTGATTGAAACCAGCCGCACGCCCGCCTTGGCGAGCTTACGGATATACATCTCCATGGTGAAGCCGTCGCGGAAAAAGCGACTGAATGCGTAGACGACGATCACGTCGTACGGACGATCGTCGTCGCAGGCTCGCTCGATCATCTTCTGGAATTCAGGACGATTGTCATCGGTTGCGGTTGCGCCCTGCTCGATAAATTCCGCAGCCAAATCCCAGTTCTTCCGTTCGCAAAAGGCTTGGACAGCTCGCATTTGCGACGGGATGGTTAATTCTGCTTCTTTTTGTCTAGATGTCGAGGCTCTGTAATACCCGCAGGCGCGCAGACCTGCGTGTTCACCGGCCGAGTCTGCCGGGATATTCTTTGCTCGACCTACGAGGGGCTTTTTCATCTTGCACCTGTCTTGAAGAAGTATTTTCGCAGCTGTTTGAGCCGAAGAAAAGGCCCTCAGTGATCGCGTTTCGGAGGATGCGCCATCGCGGGCGGTTGGCAAGCACGTGCCTTGAGAACCTGGCAGTCCGATGACGTGAAGAAGCGGTTGTAAATGCGATTGGAGGAGAACGTGAGGCTTGCCGGCGCGAGGCAGTCCTCGCGCCGGCTCCCGTCTATTCGGCCCGCAACTCGATGCCGTCGGCCGTCGCCAGCACAAGGCGCAGCCGGGTCTTGTCGTCGACGAAGAACCGCAGCCCTTCATCGTCGCCGATGCTCCCGACCAGGCTCGGCGGGAAGCCGTCGCCCGCGACCTCGCGGAAGGTCACGCGGCCGGCCACCAGCGCGTCGTGGACGCTCAGCCAAGAGTCCGTGGCCTCGCAGTCGATCCAAACATCGATCGGCCCGAAACTGGCCACGTTGATGTTGACCAAGCCATAGATGTCATCGGCCGCGGGCCTGCCGGCACGAGCGGCCTTGAGGACCAGCAACGAAAGGCGGCTCGCAAGCTCGTGGTTCTGAGACAGGCGATCGAGCATGGTATTGGGGTCGTTCATAGGAAAGATCCTTTTCAGCTTAAAATGGAAACGAAAACGGCGAGCGCCTACCGAGGCGGTCCTCGCGCTTTCGGTCGCCGCTTGAGGAGTTGGTCGACGGCGTCACCGAGATGGAGCTCGATGACCTCGAGCTCGCGATCACTCACATGGATCTGATCTGTCCAGATGAGCGAAACGCGGTAGTCTGTGGTTGCGGTGCCCCCTTGGCTTCGGCCGGTTGGCTGCTTGAATTGTGTAGCGGGATTGCGCTTCGCCGCTTTCGTCCGGTCTCGGGTATTTGACATGGTCGCCTCCGTTGATGAGGCGCCATTGAGGCTCGAGATTCGCCTTTCACTTTTTGAAGCCAAGGTCGTGGGCTGATGCCGCTACCTCGGGCCGAAATCCACTCCGTTTCTTTTCCGAGGACCGATCACTGCGTCGGAAGCGCGCGCCAATTGCGCATCGGCTGTAGCCGGCAAGACCTGCTTACGAATTCAAGAATCATGTGACCGCACCATTTGGCAGATGCTCGCGTGCGAACTAGTAGGTCGCTCATCAAGCCAGTACTGCAACCGGATGTCCGCTTCGCGCCATGAGCGGCCATGCTACAGGGCATGCAGGGACGCGGCTCTCGGACATTGGCGCAGCGTGTTGCCGGCGGGTGCAGTCACGGACGTGCGAGATAGGAAGGTCGAGCGCAAGCTAGCCCCTTGGCTGGAACGGCGGATAATGCAGTCGTCCCTCTAAGTTTTTGCCGGGTAAGTCCAGCACAACGCGGAAGCAGTGCTGGGAGCTTTCGGGTCTCACCTTCTCTGGCCGTTATGCTCACCACCTTAACGCGGTCAGCGCGGGCCAACGACTATCGTTGGTAGCAGCACATCTCCACGACCGCCTCGGAACAAATCAGCTCCCAAGGGGTTCTGCGTTTCGAGCGAGCAGGCCCACCCGGGGAAGGCGGATGTGCAACCTTGAAAAGACGATGATCGGCCTTGGGCTGCTTGCTTGTATATGTTTCGCGTTAGCCGGGACATCGATGGTCACTTTGATCGCACGATGATCCCCACCGTTACGAGAAGTTCAGATCGATGAGCTGGCTTTTGGTTTTGCCCAATAGACGCTTGGCCGTTGCGGTCAAACAGGGCGTTGAACATACAGATGCAATCATCGCCGTGATGGACGCAGCTCAAAGCAAACAACTTGGCCAGTCTGAGATAGACAAGGAGCGATTCTCTAGACAATCCGAACGCATGGCGGCGAAGGCCGACAAACAGTGAACACTTCACAAGCGCCCCAAAGTGGCGAGACGTGCGGAAAATGCGGAGGCCGAATGATCGCTTATCGATGCGGTCCACACCCTAAGCGATCCGACAAACAGGTTGAGCGCCTCCAATGCGAGGACTGTCGGGCACAATCCGCCCGGACAATAACACTAGTTTCAAGAAAGCCGTCGTCGCGATGACTGACGCCGCTGCGCAGTGTTCCGCCCTAGGGTCGTCATTGCGATGCTTTAATGATGCAAGCTTGCTTGAAGACCGAAGCGCATGGGAATTGAGACCTCGCAGCGAAGATGAGTCATCTACCGGACACTCGCCCATTTTTGACGAGCAGAACATTTTTATCCTGCGAACAGGATTTGGCGGGATTGGCCCACTGAAGCGCCATTATAGGGCGTGGGAGTGGGAACATGTGGAATTCTGGCCGAGCGTCTGATGACGAGGCCCTGAAGCTCATTGTTGCTTTCTTGAACATCAGCGAACCAGAGCGGCGTAAACATATCGTCGCTTTGGCAGAAGAGTATCAAAGAACTTCCGTTCCAATTGCCCGAAGCGAACGGCCTTCAATCTGGCAAGACAACCGACCTAACGAGAATGTTAATGCCGGAGATTCTCGACTGCCTTGGTTGCGGCGAGATTGATTCTCTGCGGGGCAAAGCCTGCCTCTAACCTGCTCGACAAAGAAGCATCATTCTGCTCCGAGCAGCGCGGTCACTACCTAATGCCTCTCGCGATTGACGGAGGCAGGACTGAAATTGAGTGTCGGGAATGCGACACGGAAAGTCCTCTGATCCCCGTCTTTGTCGAAATTCTTGAAGTTGTACCGCCCGTCATTTCGGACCTTCCAGTCGCGGCCTGACTTCGGGCGTTGATTTCAGCGGCGTAGAAGCTGTCGCGTTGCATAAGTAGGCAGATCGTGTGCATCGTCGCCTCCACACAGGACGCCGTTTTCCAGAATCCATCACAGGCGTCAAAATGATCCGTGGGTGTCGTCCTGCAAACCAAATTATAAATCTTGACGGCGTTTGAGCCAGTTATAAATTACTGCTCGGCCGTCTATGGCCCACTCAAAAGGCAACCCGTAGACACGTCTGGTGACGATGATGACCGATGAAATTTTGGCCCGAACGCGTACATATCGAAACAACATCGCTCGCTATAATCGCATTCTAAGAATCGAGCTGACGGATTTAGAACGGTCATACATTCAGAGACGCTTGTCTGAAGAGACAGCGGCACTCGGCGCTCTCGCATCTCAATCTATCCCGGCAAAGTTCGGATGTCGCCCGTCTAGACCGGGATCGCCATCGACAGTCCCCTAGTGCTGCCTCATGCCTCGCCTACGCACCCCGCCCTGTCCAAAATGCGGCTCGCTTTCCGCGTGGGTACGTTCGGCCCCTGACAAGAGCAGCTATGTGGCGCACGCTTACGAATGCCCGCAATGCAGCTTTGTCCAGACGATAATTGAGCCGGATCCAATGGAGCAAGCCAAAGGCTGGCTTGCGAGCGAATTGAAGCCACCGAAAACATAGCATGCCGAAACAGCCGATCACTCGCAGATGGACCGAAGAGGACATTGCACATCTGCTTCAATTGATTGAAGAAGGCGCGACCCTGATGCGTGCCGCCGCCGCCCTCAATCGCGGAACGGCTTCGGTGCAGAAGAAAGCGAGATCGTTGGGCAAGCAGTTCGACGGCGTCCGCCAAGTCCGCGCCAATCTCAAGTCGGTCGGCGCTTTTGATCGCAAACCTTAAGGGATTTCTGACCTGGAAGGTTATTTGCGGACGCCCTATTTGGCAGTGAACTGGGTATCCTTGCCGAAAAATACGATGGTAGGTTTTACTCCCTGGCTTTGTCTCGGACTTAATAGCAGGATCAGACGCCAGGAACGTGTTCTTTAACTCCTTAAGCGACACGCGCGCGAGCGCACGTTCCCAAACCGGCACCAATTTACCACGATCCTTTTCCGACATGTACCGCTCCTCTATGACTACTTTGCGCGCGAGCGCGGAAGTCGCTTCAACGATCATGGAATAGGACGGATCAGCCGCATCATTCGCTAGTTGATGGAGCGGCTCAAACCCGGTTAAGTGAAGCGCCTAGGTACCGAGACCGCAATATGGCAAACTCACTGGACACTCTTCGATCGATTTTCGCTCTTGCGAGAGCTGGCGCAGACGCCGACACGAAAGATTTTATGCGCGAGCACCTGTTGGCAATCGCCGAACTCGCACGCGAAGCACTTCATAAAAGCTCCTCAACCAATGCATCGGTCGAGACCAATCTTGCTCCCCGTGAATCGACTCGAAATCGCCGCATTTGACTTTACTTTCTAGGCCGAACTGGCAGTCCACTCGGGGAAGGCGGATATGCAATCTTGTTAAGACACTTATCTCTCTTGGACTGCTGGCTTCTCACGGCTGCATTTTAGCAAGCGCCGTCACGGGTGGGATGCACGTGAATTGACTGAAAGCTATTTCTTCGCGGCGCCAAAATAATGTTTGCAGGCGCAGCCTCCAAGCTTGAAGTTCCTGCGAATAAAGACGAATGTCCTCCTATCATCGCACTGTGTTTGGCTTCTATCGGTGATGAGATCGCGTTTGGTCCCGCCTAAGATCGAGGGACATCTATGTGCGATCAGTGCGAAGCAATCGATATTCAGATCGGCCGCTATCGATGGCTCGAAACGCAATTGAACGATCCGCGCACGCTACGTGGCCTCGACGTTCAAATCCGTCTCCTGGAAGATAAGCGCGCGTTACTTCATCCCTCTGACGCTGATCCCAATCAATAGCGGGTCGTTCGCTGTCTGGGGACTTTTGAAGGGAACCGCAATGGAGAACAAAACGCAGAGAGATTTGGCTGAAGGACAGCTCATTGACCTTGTACGGCGGCACGATGAGCAAAACTTTAGGCTGACGATACTTTGCGATCAAGGACGATGGTCAATTTCGATGAGCGTTCCCGAATCGCGAGGCGTAATCCCACACATCGGTTGGATGGTAGGCACGGGAGCGAGTTTCACCGAAGCTTGGACAAACCGGCAATCGCAGCAGCCATTCCGCACTGACGAATAATATCCGCGTTAGATATCTTGATCGCCAATTTGTCGCGGTACCTCTGGCATCTCGGATGCGATCTGCTCAAGCTCGATAGCCTGCTCAGGCGTCTCGGCCAGAAACGCCAGCGCGATCACACGGTTTTTGCGGTTGGGATCTGGATCAGGTTCCATGGCTCATCCTCCATGGGGCACTTTAACATCCTGACGCCCTTCCCGCCATCGGTTAGAGTGGCCGGATGATTCATTCCGACCAGCTATCGCTTCGCCAATGAAGTTACAGAAATCCACCACCGAAGAGAGGGCTTACGCAAATTGTAGAAGGTTGCTTCGCTGATCCCCGCCTTTCGGCACACCTCCGCAACCGCTGCGCCATTCTGCCTGCTTCAAACCAGATGCGATCTGCCCTTCCGAAAGCTCTGATACCTTCATGGATCTCTCCTCGTCTCCATCCGGGGATCATAAGTGGAAAATTCCGACTAGAATCGGCGCTGTTTTAGCGGGGGCACGTCGGCCGCTGTGCGCCATGAGCGAGCATCACGAGATCGAAGAGCTGACCGGGAGATCGCCGTAATAACACTAGGCAACTTCGCTTGCGCCGAGAGTGAGGACAATCGCGACCTAGCAAGTCACGTGGGCCAGCCGGCGTCCGCCTCGCTTTTAAGGGCTGCACCGACGGCTTATTCAGCAGAGGCCCCCCATCGATCAACCGCAAGCTTGGCCTTTGAAACCTCCGAAGGTGATGAGGCAAAGTTACCCATATCGAGCCTGATGACCAATGCGTAGATCGCTTCAAGAGCTTCCTCTTCCGCGTCGGTCACACGCTGTGATGTTCCGCCAGTGACGCGCTCCGTTGCGAGGCCATTGCAAAGATGCCTGGCCTCGATATCCGAACTCCGCGCGGCGCATTTCAGGATTGAGCTACAGTATTTTGCCTTAAGCAGGCTGATATGATCACTCACCGGACAGCTCAGTCATTTTGCATTTCCTACTTTATCGGATGCCAACGTGGAGCGCAGCTTTCTCCGCCTCGAGATCTTCGATCAAAATCTTGATGCTCTGACGCGCAAGATTGTCGGCGGGTCCCAAAGCAAACGAACGGTAATGCTCAATCTTCAGATCGATTTCTCTGCATTTCTCGCACATTCGGGTCTCCTGCCAATCAGCCGGGACCATTTTCGATCTCATCACCGGGAGGGCCGAGATCAGGGCGGTGACGCAATTCAATCAAGGAGCCTCAGAAAAGTTCAAATGAAGCCCTCGCAAGCGACGCCGAAATAAAAGCCTAGCTATTGAACAGCAAAGGGCGCATGGTGTGTTACCGCTGAACGGCCCGTGGTTTTTATCAGCGATGAGAGCCCAGATATGCTCCCGCCATCCTCTTGCAGGAGCGGTTCATCATGGCATGGAATCCCTCGTCTCAACGAAATTCTGATGAAATCATCGCCGATATGGCACGTGATACTTTTGTGAGAGCGATGAGGATGCCGCCAGGCGTCGAGCGAGAGCGCCTCCTTAGAGCGACCGATCATGCTGACGTAGAGGCAAATCTCACTGCCTGGGCTTATTCATCCGGGCTCCAGAGGCCGATTTAGATGGTTGTTTCTCTTCGCAGGAAATATCGACCAACAATCACTCAGCGCGATCGGGCCAACGCACTGGCGTCGGACCAGCTAGATACAATGGCCGACATGAGCGCTACGGCGGCCGATATAGAACGTCGTAAACAGCGCTTGTTGAACGGTCCAGAAGAGTTTCGAGACAGCAGGTCTGACCAACGCTCAGCAAGGCCATTTACTAGGATATCCGTCGAGCGAAAGCTATCCGATGCTGCGGAGGGAATGGCGGCTTACCGGAATCGTGAGGCTGCTGTTCAAGCCAACCTTCAACGTCTCCGAGCTGAACGTCTGATGCGAGAGCAGAGTGGCTCGACTAAGAACATCGGGAAGCCCAACAGAAAGACACGTGGAAGCGAGCCTTAGAAACATCGCATTTGGACAGCATACAAGCTTATCGATGTTGTATTCGAGCTTTGCGCGGTGAGTGTCTTTAGGCACTACTGACGAACTTCCTCTTCAAATTTCGATCTGAACCGCTTTCGACAGATTCGGAAGTCGATGCCCTATGACCGATTGAAAGGAATCGTCATGCCAACAGGTACTGTTAAATTTTTCGACGCGAACAAGGGTTTTGGTTTCATCGCCCCAGAAGGCGCGAACCAGGATGTTTTCGTACATATTTCCGCTGTCGAGCGCGCCGGACTGCATTCTCTCACAGAGGGACAAAAAGTTAGCTTCGAAGTGGTGATGGATCGACGTAGCGGAAAGAACGCCGCGGATAATCTGCAGGCGCTCTAACGCAAGGATCTAAATTCACGTCCACGGATGTACTGGAGTTGAATTCGGGATTTTGGAAGGGCCGGGCCACGCGCGCCGGCCCTTTTGCGTTTGAGCCATTGAGCCAGCTTTGGACAAGGAGATCAGCAAAAGAGGCAGGCCGCTAAATAAATAGCCCGCAGTCCTTACCCAACGAATGTGGATCGTATACGCTGTGCTAGTCGCCGGATCATCGAGGCGATGGAGCCCCTCATGGCATTTAATCTGAACGGCGACGATTATTCGGCGCTCGACGCTTTCTTCAGTCGCGCTCTCGGGATGTTAAAGACTGACCGCGTAAGCCGCGTCACGTTTGTGGCGATGTTGGAGCATGTGGTTAGTGCTGCCGCTACGGATAGCGAGGCTGAATTTCGAGGATACATTCGTTTGAACGAAGAACAGTTACTGGACACAAAATAGGCGCGCAACGGCTTGAGCACGTTTGAGCGTTCTGCATCAAGCCATTCGGATCCGCAAGTCATCCTCAACTGGATGAGCTTTCAGCTTTTCAACTCATTGAGCAGCCAGGCAATGCTCTCGCGAGTGAGAACGTCCATCTCAGCCAAATTTATGCAGAGACAATCAGTGATTTGGCATCAATTCCGTCGCACCTTGCGCAAATGGGCAGGCACCCGCGCCGATGGCATCGCCGCCGTTCCATCGGCGTTGGAAGACCATCGCGGGCGACGACCTATTAACACCAAGCAATCGAGATAAGCTCACTATCGGACTTGGTTTTGACCTATGGCCGGCACGGTTATAGGGTTTGGAGATTCATCAACTTCTTAGTTTTGACTGGTCATGTACAGTGATAGCCGTTCGGCAAGGCTGCCCGTCGCGCTCGCCGCTCATCGACTGCCCACGGCGGAACGCGCCCAAACATCTCGGTCGTCGCCAATCCGATCACAGTTGATCGCGCGCCGCACTGCCCTCATTCACCTGGCGTTCTACCTTCGCCCAGCTCGCTGCACTGGTTCGCACTTAATCGGCCCGCTCGTTTGCAGCACTCAGATTCCCATAGAACCTGCCGCACCGGTTCTGCTTACCATGCGCGGTTTCCTCCCTTGGAGCTTTCGGACGTTGGCCGACCGAATATGCCGCGCCGTCACCGCTGCGGCCGGCATCTGAAACCTTTCACAGATTCGGACATCCGGGTTGTTTGTAAGATGAGGCGCACCCACGTGTTGGGGACTATCGTGTTTGGGTCTGTCTATGGACCGGCCTTTGGAGCCCTCTCCTGCGTCCTGACTGAAAGCTGCTTCAACTCTGAAACAAGACGTCGAAGCGTTCGCGACCGGTGTCCTCGGCCCATTCCGTGCAATTGGCGCGAGCAGTTGAAAATTATCTCGGCTATACGTCAGCGCTTTGGAATCGGCTTTCATTGGGGTCTAATGTCAGCGTCCGACGACGGCCGTATTTGCTGAAGTTTCCCCTGCGCGGTTGAAACCGCGCTGGGGATTTTTTCACCAGAAGATGACGCGCAATTCCTGGTCGACGGCGTTGGCGCTGATTTCGAACAGATCCTCTTCGTAGCGAAGGGTCTCGTCGTCCCAGTTGCCAAAGTCGTCGACCTCGAGGGCTGCGCGGAGCTGCTCCCAATCCTCGCGGAAGAACTCCACGCGGACCTTGACCCAACCCGTCGGCCGCGCGGCTTCGCCGCAGGCCAGGTTGAACGTGAGGGTCGGCTGCGGGTCCACCTTCAAGCAGTCGCGGATCTTCTCGCTGATCAAGGTGATCAGGTTGCGGCCGAAAAGCGGCTCGGCACACGCTCTACGGACAATGTCGGTGACGGGGTTGCACATGATGTGCTTCCTTTTCTGCTCTCTCTGAGAGCTGCTGGAGGTTAGGGAAGGAGCCTCGACGTTCAGGCCTCGGGACCTGAACGACCTATCGCGTCTTCCAGTCCGCACTGAACAGCCGAAATCGAATCCCGTTTTTCCAAGCCAAGTTGGCGAACAGGCACCGATACTTTGGCTTCAAAAAAAGCCTGTCCCACCCTCAGAGACAATCGACCTCCGGTCATGGAGGTCACGATGGTTGCGAGCATCGGCAAAGGGACTGTCGCGCAGTATTATCTGAGGCGAACCGAATATTACCTCAACGGTAAGGAGCCGGCCGGCGTTTGGCTAAGCACTTCAGTCACGCTCGGCATCAAGGTTGGCCAGGTCGTCGATGCAGACCTTTTTGAAAAGCTGCACGCGGGGATCGGCCCCGATGGACGCTCTCTCATCACCAACGACGGTGGCAAAAAGCGGATGCCAGGCTTCGATTTGACGCTCAGCGCGCCTAAGTCGGTTAGCATCGCATTCGCCCTTGCAGATCCCGACATGCGTGCGGCGATCGAGCGGATCCAGCTAGAGGCCTGCAAGGCCGTCATTGCGATGCTGAACCGTGAGGCCGCCTTCACGCGACGCGGAAGGAACGGCGTGATCATTGAGAAGACGTCGCTCATCGTAGCGGCCTTCCAACATGGCGAGGCGCGGCCTGCGCCGCATATCGACGGGCGGGTCACAGCGGACATGGATTTGCATACACATTTATGCATCACCAATTTGGGCCAGAGACCGATGCGGGAGGGCGAACGGAGGTCGACCTTCGGAGCCCTGGACGCACGGCCGTTGTTCAACGCCAAAATGTTGGCAGGCAGCGTGTATCACCTGGCCTTGGCTTCAGGTTTGCAGAATCTTGGCTTTCAAGTTGAAGTCACGGGTAGGAACGGAATTTTCGAGTTGGTCACGCCGTCGGGATCGCTCATCAGCGACGATGCCAAGCGTTACTTCTCGGCCCGCAGGAGCAAATTGGAGGAGCGGCTCGCGGAGTACGATTTGATCACCGGCGAAGCGCAACAACTTGCTTCCGCCGTCGTCAAGGCAACGCGTCTGTCGAAGTCGTCAGACGACCGTGACCGTTTCGAGATCTGGCGCGAGCAGGCCATGGAACAGGGCATCGACGTTGAGCACTTCATCGCGCAGGCCCTGACCGGTCGCGCTCTCCCCGATCATGATCGAGAAATCCTGATCGCGCAGCGTCTGGCCGACATCCCCTCCATCTTGACCGAGCAGGAATCGGTGTTCGAACGGCGCCATCTCATGGCTGCGGTTGCCAGTCGGCTGGTCGGAACGGGGGCTGGCGCTGAGCGCGTCGATATGGAAGTCGAACGTCTGATCAATTCCGGTCGCATTGTTCAGCTTGGACAGGACCTGCACGGCCATGGCTTGTATTCGACGCCGGAGATGATCGCAATCGAGAAGAGCCTGCTCAAGACCGCGCAGTCATTGGCGCAGCGCAGTTGGGCCGAAATCGATACGCAGAAGATCAACGCCGAATGCCGCCGACGTGGATTGTCGGATGAGCAGCGTCGAGCCGCGCTTGCGGCGACGGATCAGCGGGCTCTTGCCATTGTGGAGGGCGCCGCCGGGTCGGGAAAGACCACCACGCTCAAGGTCGTGGTCGACGGCTACGTGGCCGCCGGCAAGACGGTGCGTGGCGGCGCAATCGCACATCGGACGGCGGAAATGTTGCGTTCCGAGCTCGGCATCGACGCGACCGCAATCGAGCGCCTCCTGGCTCAGATCAAGGCGGGACAGCACGTCCTGGACCGCAACACGGTGCTTTTGATTGACGAGTGTGGCCAGGTCGGCTCGAAAACCATGAACGAGCTGGTGACAGCTGTTGCGGGCGCCAACGCAAAGCTCGTTTTAGTAGGTGATCGCGATCAATTGCAACCTATTAGTGCAGGCCCGGCTCTTAAGATTCTATCGGCCGTTGCTGAGCCAACGCGGGTTGACAAGATCGTGCGGCAACGAGACGTCTGGGCGCAAGACGCCGCGCGCGCATTCGCGAAAGGAGACGCTGCCGCCGGCCTCGAAGCTTATGCGGCAAGAGGTCTGTTGCAGGGATGCGCGGGCGCACAAGCCACTATCCGGTCAGCCGTGGACCGCTACATGGATGCGCAAGCTCGCCTGCCAGCACAAAAACATCTGCTGATCGCCAAATCCAACAAGACGGTACGGGCGCTCAACACCGAGATCCGCGCGCGCTTGCGGGCGGCCGAAATTCTCACCGGCCCGGACCGCGTCGTCGTCGCCGGCGACGCGTCTGGGACCAGTTTCCAGCTACACCTGGCCGTCGGTGACAGGATCCGGTTCGGAATTCGCCAGGACAAGATCGGCGCCGGCGTCATCAATGGCACGGTAGGCCGGGTCAAAAGGATCGAAGACCTCGACGGGGAGCATCTGCTCATCCAAGCGACAGTGGACGGCAAGACGGTCGAATTCTCCACAGAGGCGCTCAAGGATGGAAGTGGCCGGGTCCGATTGAGCCACGACCTCGCCGTGACGGCCTATAGCGCCCAAGGCCTGACCGCGGAGACTGCTACTGTCGTGCTGGGATCAGAGTACGATCGCCACCAGAGCTACGTCGCGCTCTCTCGCGCGCGCGGCGAGACCCAGATTTTTTATGACAAATCGCTGCTCTCAGCCCAGGCGAAGAGCGAGCAAGAGCTGCACGCGCGGCAGTATCAGCCGGAC
Organism: Tardiphaga sp.; assembly: GCA_030147505.1. Classification (GTDB taxonomy): domain Bacteria; phylum Pseudomonadota; class Alphaproteobacteria; order Rhizobiales; family Xanthobacteraceae; genus Tardiphaga. The sequence goes on along the minus strand of JASBVG010000078.1, from coordinate 54,514 downwards.
GATGTCGCGGAGATGACTTTCCTCGCGGCGAAGCTATCGCGGGCCAATCTGAAGACCTCGACCTTGGCTCTCACGGCGGATGCTGAAATCTTTCGCGAGCAGCGACGGCGCGAGCGCGTCCGCAACGAGCTTTCGATATGAGAAGGGCAACGCAGTCTCGTCACAATGGGCGCGACCGCCGCAAATATGTTTCGGAGAGCGCCTTGCGATCACGAAGGGCCGCGGGACACTACAGTAGCAGCGACCCGCGGCCTACGCTCGACTCCGTTCCGCACGATCGGCGTCGGCTTTGAATTGAAGCGCAACGGGCCGTTTTGGGCAAGGGAGGGTCATGGCTGCTACCCTTGGCCTCTCGTACAAGAGGTCCGCAGTGCCGCTCTCAGCCGCTTTGCGATGCCATCGGCAACCTTCCGCGACCAACGAGGTTGCGAGCGCGACCGAAACGCCTTTCGATCTCAGGCATGATATCGGAACTGCGTCTGCACAAATGATTGATCATCAAGCATGACAGAAACTATAGCCGATGTTGCAAGAAGAGACGCCATGTCTGCTCTGATTTTCGGCTGGGACGCATAGCACGGACGCGGAAACGTTCGGGAGTGGTTGTCAAGTCCCTTATCGATATCAGCCTAAGCCCATCAATAAAGCGAACCTCTGAATGGGTCGTTTCTGTCGAGGCGCGCGGCGCCGTCGAAACCGTTCGCTTCCGTGCTGCGCGTGTGCAGCTCGCGCCTTACGGGGGACCTTCAGTCCGCTTTGACACCTCCGCTTGAACGCCTCGAACGTGCGCGGCCATCGAGGTCGCCATAGGGGCGGACTCGAAAAATCGATCAGGAGCTTTTCATGACCACCCAGATCCCTTCACCCCGCCCGACGCACCGCATATACGCCGTCACCAAGAACGGCAACCAGAAGATCTGGCGGTCGATTGGCGCTCTCTGGCCGCACGGCGACGGCAAAGGCTTTAGCCATAAGCTCGACTGCCTTCCGCTCAACGGAGCCGAAATCGTGATCCGCGAAATCGACACCAAGGCCGAGGAGGGCGCGCGTTAGCGCGCCCTAACCTTTAGTAGCAAATTGCCGTTGGCTCCGGTTCACGTCAGAGACCTTCACGGCACCCCAACTGAAAAGGGCTCTCGCCAGCGCTCTGTGTTGGCAACAGCGGCTCCCGATCTTCAGTTGCGGAATGCCTGTCCATTCGTCGCCCTTCTCGAGGCACCACTACATCGAAGCCCGTCTGGTCTTCCAATGCCGATCGCGTCGGTCAAAACCAAGCCTGCCGACGAATATCTTGCAAAACAGCCGTCTATCAAAAGCGCGTTTCGCATCTTGGCCTCAAAAAGTGGGATGCCCAATCGGCCCTAACCTCCTTCCGAAGCTGACGATTCCGCCAGCTCAAGCAAGGAGTTTTCTCCCATGACGATGACGCCCCTGAAGCCGCCGTTCCTCGCCATCACCGCCGCCAAGAAGGGCGGTGTCGGCAAGACCCACCTGATGGCCACGATCGCCGATCTCCTGGCGCTCAATGCCCACCCATTCGTCGCATTCCAGGCCGACGACAAAAAGCGCCTCGCCGCACTGATCGGCGCCAAGGTGGTCGACCTGCGCCCCAATCCCGACCTCGTGATGCAGGATCCCGCACTGGTCCGCAAGTCGTTCACGCCACTCTACACCGCCGCGAGCAAGGCGGTCGCCTCCAGCCAGAGCGTGCTGTTCGACATCGGCGCCGATGAGGTCGAAAACGCCTGCAACTTCCTCAAGGATGTCGAGATCGACGAAGACCTCGAGACGTGGAAGCTGCCTGCGATGGTGTTCGTCCTGGTGCAGGCTGAGACGGATGCGATTGCCTCGGCGGCCGAGACGATCAAGCGATTTCGCGAGGCGATGCCGAGCGCGCGCCTGGTGCTGGTGGAGAACCTGCTCGATCGCGGATCGCTCGAGGCGCTGCGCAACGCCGGTCCGGCGCGCCAGCAGTACGAGAAGGAACTGAAGCCGCTACTCGTCGGCGTGGAGCACATCAAGATGCCGGCAATCCTCGCCGACTTCTGGGAGCCCTACGAGAATGCGGGCCTGCGCTTCCTGAAGGCCTTGGCGATGGAGCCCCAAGAGGCGGCCAAACGGCTGAACATGGAGGTCGGCGACGTGAAGATCGCCCGCCGCGCGGTCGCGATCTTCTTCCGCGACATGCATCGCAGCCTCTCTCAGCTGATCTCCTTGCCGAAGGGAGGTGCGTGATGAGTACGCGGTCCGAGACCAAAGAGCCGGCCGAGGTGCCGCCTCCGCCTCCTCCGTTCAAGACCATCATCAGCGAGGGAAGCCGTGAGATCGGTGCCCAGGCGCGTGCTGCCGTCGAGACCATCCTGACGGGGGGAGAATTCGCAAGCCCAGCCCAGCTCAGAAAGTGGGGACCGCACGGCGCCAAGTATTTCTTTAACGTGCTGCAGCAACGCCTGGCTGCGGAATCGCAGCCCACGACGGTTGCTGCGCCGGTTCAGGCTGCGATGGATCCTGGGCCCCACGCTGAGGGTGACGTCGAACGTGGCAGCACCGTGACGCCGCGCCGCAAGGGTCCGCCAATCACTACCGAGCACGACTGGACTACCCAGCAGCACCATCGTTGGCCGACGCGAACACGCGCGATCTTCCAGGGAATGTTCATTGCAGTCGTCCTGTTCGCTGGCGCCGCGATGTTCATCCGCTTGTGGCCCGCGCTGATGGCCGCAGTCCAACAGCAAATTCAGAACTGGAGCTAGACCACAGATGCCCGCCCTTCCCAAACTCAAGCCCGGCCTCAAACTCTATCGCTCGACCGACGAAGCCGTCTACGTCGCGACCGTGGTCTTCCTACTTTCGCTGGTGCCCTTGTTCGGCCTGCTCCTGGCGCTGCCGGCGTCCAGCGCGCCGTTCTCCTGGCAAGACTGGTACGCCAATCTCCAGGCCTTGCGTGACCCCCGTTACGCAATCGCCATGCTGGCGGCAGGCTGGCCCCGCGCCGTGGTCGCGATTGGCATCAGCGTGGCCGCAGCCTATTTCGGCCGGCTGAGCGCCCAGGACGAGGCGCCGCTGACCGAGCCATTCTTGACCTCGGACGAGACCGAGGCTCGCGTTTATTACGACCATGACGCACGCCAACGGCTGACATCCCGCTTCAAAACGGAGGCCGGTCGCTTCGCGCGTCAAGGTATCTGGCTCGCCCCCCACCTCAACCTGCCGTTCGATCTGGAAAGCCGATATCAGATGATTTTCGGAGCGTCTGGTCACGGCAAGTCGAACCTGGTGCGGGCTTATGCGACGCAGATGATGGCGCGCGGCGATCGTGTCATCCTGCATTGCAACAAAGGTGACGTCACCCAATCGGTCGACCTCGACGAGGTCATCCTGATCTCTCCTGCTCATAGGGATAGTTGGGCCTGGGATATCGCCGCCGACATCAGAGGGCTTGCGGCGGCGATCGACTTCGCAGCAGACGTCGTGCCCGCCTCCGAGCAGAGCTTCTGGTCGGACACTGCGCGTCTGTTATTGACGGACATCATCCGCGCGCTTGCGCACGAGAAGGGTTCAGCGTGGAACGCGTGGGATCTGCTGTCGGCCGTTTTGTCGGATCCCGATGAGTTGCGCCGGCGCATCGAAGCTCTCGATCTCAGCGCAAGTCCGCTGCTGGAAAGTGGCGAAGACGACGGTGAGAGCAAGACCGTGCGCAGCATCATGTCGACGTTGATCAGCGCGACCCTGAGCACGCTCCGCCCCATGGCCTATGCGTGGTCTGGCGTGCCGGCGGAGAAGCGGTTCTCTGTCACCGCCTGGCTGGCGAAGGGCTACACCGGCCGGAAGATCGTGATCGTGCAGACGTCGCCCGCATACGAGGAGATGTCCAACGTGGTTTGCGGTGGCGTCTTGCGGCTGGTCTGCAAGATGTTGTCGGACGCATCGGTGGCGGTCGATACCAACCGCCGCGTCAGCCTGGTCCTCGACGAGTTCTTCTCGCTGGGCAAGATCGAAGGCTTTGCTCGCACGCTTTCCGTTGCGCGCGAAAAAGGCCTCACCTGCATTGTGGCGCTGCAGTCCATCAGCCAGCTAAAATCTTACGGCGACGAGGCGGACCTGCTGCTCGATCTTTTCCAGATCAAGATCTACAGCCGCCTGACCTCCGGCAGCAGTGCCGAATGGGCCGAAAAGGCCATCGGCTACCGTGACATCCGGTGGCTCGCCCCCAACAACAATCCGGCGGAGGGCGACAAGCGCTTGTTCGTCAGCCAAACCGACCGCAAGCCGGTCGTGAGCGCCACCCAGTTCGCTGGCGAGCTCGGCGTGTTCGGGCCGGAAAATGCGCGCTTTGTGCGCGCCATCGTGCACTACGCCGGCGACGCCTATCGTTTCGATTGGCCGCTCACCACCTGGGTCGTGCGGAGCGAGGGGTTCGTGCCGGCGGCCTGGACGCAGTTTTTGCCGCCCGTGGAATAAGCGAGAGGCTTGATTTGATATGCTGACGGTCGGGGAGGCTGCCAACGCCCCACCGACTGAGCTGTCTCCGAACCGGGTTGCAAAGATGGCTGCGGCATCGATGGTGCCGCAGCCATACGTCAGCCGGTCAACGCCCTTTGCCGGGCGCCAAGAAGCCGTTCTGCTTTTTGACGATCGAGGCCTTTTGCTTCCAGTAAGCAAGCTTGTTTGCAGGGAAACAAAGCATCGGCCCCTTCAACGCAAGGACGTCGTGTTCCCAACTGCACGCCGTCGGTTGTTCCAGCGTCTCTATGGTCACCCATTCGTAGGTGACGGTGAAGGGCTTGGAAAACCCACGCAGTTGGAGCCGGGGGAGGGCACCCGCTGTCCGCGCGGGCTGAAAATCATACTTGCCCGCAAGGGAGATGAGCTTTAGCCAGGTTGTCTCCGGAAATTGTCCGAATAGGCACCTGTTGCTCCGGATCGATTTCCATCCGAACCGCAGCCAGCGCGCGATGCTCTCGTCAAAGACCTGCACACCGGTACGCTTGAGCGTGCCGATCCAGGAGGCGATAATGACCAGATACTCCTTCGACTCGATCAACTTCTCAATGTCCTTCGCCGCATAGTCGACGGCCGAGCCGTTCAAAGCAGCGAGGATGCGGTCGGTCCTCGATATTCTATGAGCAAAGTCATTCCAGGCATCGTCGATACGTCCGACAATCTGGTCAGCTTCCCATACAATTTGCTGGGATAGACGTCGCGCCTTTGCCTTGGCCGGGAGTCTTTCGACGCCGATGGCAGTTCCATGCCGCTTGATTTCCTTCAAAAGCTCGGAGTGCTCGACTGGCCACTTGCGCCTAATGTCCGTGTCCCAACTTATACGTCGCTGCGTGGCGACGATCTGGCTGTACCACACCACGATGGCCGCAGATGCTGCGCTCCGTGTTTCGGCCGACAGGCGCCGCCGACTGCCCCAAATCAGTTGGGCGTTGGCGATCTCGAGCTCAAGTTGTTCGATCGGCTCTCGTCTCAGATTACCAAACAGAAACTTCTGCGCCGGCAGCCTGCCACCTTCATCGAACGCCTCACGCGGGGTCGTGGCATGAGCGAGATGAAAATCGTGGTCGGAGGGGCCTCGAACGCCTAGGAACAGGCCCTTGTGTCGAACGAGCGGAAGTGGCCGTCCGTTTTTTTGGCGTTTACCCAGCATCGGTGCTGCCAGCGCCTTTTGCTCCCCGACAGACGATACGCCGAACATGGCTTGGCTCTGGTCGGACAGTATTTTGGCCCACAGATGCGCATTGGCCCTGAACGCTGCAAAATTCCTGTCGGCAACCTTGAAGGTGCCGGGCTTTCCGCGACCGATCGTCGTGCGACCTTCAACGTTGGTCGCATACCCGCGCGCCAGGAACAGTTTCTCAAAGCGAGGCCCGCGCGAGACACTTACCCTGCTCAGTCGGTCAGGGAGTAGGGCGCGCATTCTCACGATGCGGCCGCGATGTTGCCGCGTGGTCCGACGATACAGACGTTGGCGCGCTGCTTCCGTTCGGAGACGCTTCGGATCATAATATAGCGTGATCGGGAAATACCGGTTCGAAGGATAGAGTTCTTCATCGTCAATATGCTCGAACGCGTCAGCAGGAACGACTTGGCCATTCAGCTGGTACAAGTCCAAGAAATACCTGTGCCGCTCGGCCTGTTGTTCCGCATGCATTCTTGCCAATGTGCTGAATTTCATTTCTTCGGGCCCTTTGTGCTGAGCTTGTCAAGGCGCATAAGAGCGCTCTGGAGTTCGGAATCGGACACCTCTTTGGTGTCGCCCCCCGCGATGTCGCCGCGATCCGACGGCGGCGCGAGCGGCGGGGGAGGAGCTGCCGCAGGTGCCGCGGCCGGGTCGGAGGGAGGCGCAATCAGCGACGGCGCCTCTATCTTAGGAACTGTTCGCAGTCGCGTGGCAGCTGGCCGGGACTCTGAGCGGGGCAGGCTCAAACGCGTGTAGCTCACACGGATCTGAGCCGCCGAAATCAGCTTCCCATCCGCGCGGCGTGCGCCAGCACGAACCAACAGCCGGGCGATCCCGCTCCAGGTCATGCCGAGCCGTCGGAATTCTTTCAGCGCGTCCAAGTGGCGCGCAATCACCCGTTCGAGCGGGATGTGCTCGCCATCGACGGTCAGTTCGGCAGCGAAGGTTTCGGCCCAGGATTTGGGAGTGATTGGCATGGCCGCCGTTATACCCGAGCCGAGCTTCCTATCCCTGAAACAAAAGGGAGCAAATTGAAGCAATTACGAAGTTGCTACAGGTTGCTACGCAAAGACTCACAAGGCTCTTTTTTGTTCTCTCTACACCTGTGCATCGGTGGATGACACCCGCATGGCAAGAACTTTTTTGACGTTGCGGCAGTTGGTCGTTGCGGTCATCTGTCCGGCCTTTAATCGCGGTCTTGCTTCACCGCATGGCCTTGATGGTTGTCCGCTGATCCGGTCCCAATCATCGTTGACGGACTCGAGGTCCGTGCACAGGTTCGGGATGTCCTGATCCTCGGTTTGTCGACCGGATGCCATCACGTCATCGTTGCCCTTACAATCTCAGTATTCGTTCTGCACGGTGGTGGTTACAATCTCGCTTCTTGCCAAGCCAGCTTTCATCAAGCGATGCCGAACGGCCGCTCTCTGAATGTGCCGCCGCGCTGCATGATCGCCCAGACGATACGGGCAAGTTTGTTGGCGACAGCGACTGTGACGCGCGCTGGCCGCCGGGATAGGAGCGCGTTGACCCATCCTGCAAGTTCGGGCTTGTTACGCACGTAGCGCACAACTGCGGTCGCACCGAGGACGAGCAACCGCCGCAGATATGGTTCTCCTTTTTTGGATATCCCGCCCAATGCCATCTTCCCACCACTACCGTTCTGTCGCGGCACCAATCCAATCCAGGCCGCAAAGTGACGTCCCGACTTGAAGGCGCCTGCATTCGCGACAGTCGCGACAAGCGCGGTCGCCGTGATGATCCCAACTCCGGGGATGGTCGCAAGCCGCAGGCTCAGTTCATTGGCGCGATGACGAGTGAGGATGGTCCGCTCGATCGCTTTGATCTTCGATTGCAGATCATCGATCTGCATCAAGATGAGTTCGGCGCAAGCGCGAGCCGGCTCCGGAAGTTCGCCCTCCCGTGCCAGAGCTTCGAGCTCCGGAACTCGCCAGACTCCTTTAGGTGCGACCAGACCAAATTCAGCAAGTTGTCCGCGCAGCGAATTGACCAGCATGGTGCGCTGTCGCACGAACAGGTCTCGGGTGCGATGTAGCATCAGGATCGATTGCTGCTCAGCACTCTTGATCGGCACGAACCGCATCGTCGGCCGGGCAACGGCTTCGCAGATCGCCTCGGCGTCCACCTCGTCGTTCTTTCCACGCCTAACATAGGGTTTCACGTAAGCCGCTGGCATCAGCTTGACTTGGTGGCCCAAGGCCGACAATTCGCGCCCCCAGTAATGAGCCGTTCCGCATGCTTCGATGCCAACGACAAACGGAGGAAGCTTGGCAAAGAACGCAATCAATTCCGAACGGCGAAGCTTCTTTTCGAAGAACGATCGCGCCTGCCGCATCCACTCCATGCGCCTGAAAAACGTGCTTGGCGAGATCAAGACCGATCATGATAGGATGCATTGTGGATGGCTCCCCTCTGAGTTGCTATCAGCAACATTCTGGCACACCGATGCCGTGGAGTGGGTGTCATCCACACAATCATCGGTGGATGGCGCCCGTTTGGCAAGAACTATTTCGACGTCTCGGCAACTTTTGGTCGGGGTGCGGTCATCTGTCCGGCCTCGTTGAAGCAGATCGATGTCCGCGGGCAATAATGGTAGTCCGCGGATCAGATTCCAGCCACTCTGACGCGCTGGATGCGCATGCGCAGGTACGGATTTTTCCGATCCTCGGTCTCGACCGATTGCCATTACGTCGTCGCTCTCACCAACTCTGTAAATCTACTGCACAGCAGGATCTTTCACGTGCTCATGTCTGCGTTCTTATGTCCTACTCTCCGTCAAGCAATTACGGAGGCCGCCTGACGGAAGCTCTTGCCGCGGCTCATAATCGCCCATGCGATGCGCGCCAATTTGTTGGCGACAGCAACGGTGACGACCCGCGCAGGACGTCGCTGAAACAGTGCGTTGATCCAACCCGCGAGTTCAGGTTTGTTGCGACAATAGCGGATCACCGCAGTCGCGCCGAGCACGAGGAGCTTGCGCAGATAGGCATCTCCTTTCTTGGAGATCTTCCCTATGTAGACTTTGCCGCCGGACCCCGACTGCCGTGGTACGAGCCCGATCCAGGCCGCCAGGTGTCGGCCCGATTTGAACGCCTTGATGTCCCCGATGGTGGCACTGAGCGCGGACGCTGTAATCACGCCAATGCCCGGTATCGTCTTTAGCCGTTGACCAACATCGCTGACCCGAAGTTCGTCGCGGATCGTCATCTCTATGGCTTGAATGCGCATCTGCAACTCATCGATCTGCCCCATCATCAACTCGACACAGCCACGAATTGCGTCGGGAAGTTCAGCCCGGCTGGCGCCCTGTGCGAGAGCATGGAGTTCCGGAATGCTCCAGACGCCCTTCGGCGCAATCAGCCCGAACTCGCTGAGTTGGCCACGCAAGGAATTCACGAGCATGGTACGCTGACGAACGAACAATTAGCGCGTCCGATGGAGCATCAAACCCGACTTCTGCCCGACGCTTTTCACGTCCACAAAGCGCATCGTCGGTCGCGTGACCGCCTCGCAGATTGCCTCCGCATCGAGGGCGTCGTTCTTGCCTCGCTTGACGTACGGCTTGACATAATCTGCCGGCATCAGCCGGATATCGTGCCCGAGCTTAATCAACTCGCGTGCCCAATGATGAGCTGTTCCGCAAGCCTCCATGCGATCAGACAGGGCGACAATGATTGGAAGAATTCCAGCACCTCCGAACGACGAAGCTTCTTCCGGATGATTGCCTTGCCGGTCTCGTCGACCGCATGAACCTGGAAAACATGTTTTGCAAGATCAAGACCGACTGTCATAGTAGGCATCGTGGATGGCTCCCTTCAGTGAATCTGACAACGACTCACTTTGGCACATCAGATGCCGGTAGCGGACGCCATCCACGCCATCACTGTGGATGACACCCACATGGCAAGTACTTTTTTGACGTTGCGGCAGTTGGTCGTTGCGGTCGCAGCGATGTCGGCTTTACGTAATTTATATCGGACGTCGAAAACGTCTCGATCGCGGAACACACGGGCCGGGCCGCCCACGTCAGGAAAACGCGGGCGATGCAAATTCGGATCAAGCCCTCAGCCGATCGCGTAGGTCAGTTCCGGCACCGCCTGGTAGAGGTCGGCGACCAGACCGTAATCGGCAACCTGGAAGATCGGCGCGTCTTCGTCCTTGTTGATCGCGACGATCACCTTGGAGTCCTTCATGCCGGCGAGATGCTGGATGGCGCCCGAGATGCCGATGGCGACATAGAGCTCCGGAGCGACCACCTTGCCGGTCTGGCCGACCTGCCAGTCGTTCGGCGCATAGCCGGCATCCACCGCCGCGCGCGAAGCGCCGACGCCGGCGCCGAGCTTGTCGGCGAGCGGCTCGATATATTTGGTGAAGTTCTCGCGGCTCTGCATGGCGCGGCCACCGGAGACGATGATCTTCGCCGAGGTCAGTTCCGGACGATCGCTCTTCGCCATGTCTTCGCTGACAAAAGTGGACAGGCCGGGATTCTCGGCTGCCGCGGTGTCTTCCACCGACGCGCTGCCGCCTTCGCCGGCTGCGGCAAAGGTAGAGGTGCGGACGGTGATGACCTTCTTGGCGTCTTTCGACTTCACGGTCTGGATCGCGTTGCCGGCATAGATCGGACGCTCAAACGTGTCGGGCGCGACGACCTTGGTGATCTCCGACACCTGCATCACGTCGAGCAAAGCAGCGACGCGCGGCATGGTGTTCTTTGACCGCGTGGTGGCGGCAGCGATGATGACATCGTAGGCCGGGGCCAGCTTGACGATCAGCGCGGCCAGCGGCTCGGCGAGATCATGGGCATAGGCTTCGTTGTCAGCCAGCAGAACTTTTGCGACGCCCTTGAGCTTCGCGGCGGCTTCGGCAGCGGGCTTGGCGTTTTGGCCGGCAACGAGGACATGCACGTCACCACCGATTTCGGTGGCAGCGGTCAGCACCTTGTTGGTGGAGTCCTTGAGCGAGGCGTTGTCGTGGTCTGCGAGAAGAAGAATAGCCATTAGAGCACCCCGGCTTCGGTCTTGAGCTTCGACACCAGTTCAGCGACGTCCTTGACTTTGACGCCGGCCTTGCGGCCTGCCGGTTCGGAGGTCTTGACGATTTCGAGACGCGGCGACACGTCGACGCCGTAGGCATCGGCAGTCTTTTCGTCGATCGGCTTCTTCTTCGCCTTCATGATGTTCGGCAGCGACGCGTAGCGCGGCTCGTTGAGACGAAGATCGGTGGTGACTATCGCCGGTGCCTTGACCTTCACGGTCTGCAGGCCGCCGTCGACTTCACGGGTCACGGTGATGTCGTCGCCCTCGACCACGAGCTTGTTGGCGAAAGTCGCCTGGGCCCAGCCGAGCAGCGCGGCCAGCATTTGGCCGGTCTGGTTCGAGTCGTCGTCGATCGCCTGTTTGCCGAGAATGACGAGGCCCGGCTTCTCTTCGTCAGCGACCTTCTTGAGGATCTTGGCAACAGCGAGCGGCTCAACGGTGCCGTCGACCTTCACCAGGATGCCGCGATCGGCGCCCATGGCGAGACCGGTGCGCAGCGTCTCGGTGGCCTGCTGCGGCCCGATGGAGACGACAACGACTTCCGTCGCCTTGCCGGCTTCCTTGAGACGCAGGGCTTCCTCGACGGCGATTTCGTCGAACGGATTCATCGACATCTTCACGTTGGCGAGTTCGACGCCCGATCCGTCGCCCTTGACGCGAACCTTGACGTTGTAATCGACCACCCGCTTGACCGGTACCAGAACCTTCATCAACACCCTTTCTCCAACACCGGCCATTCATGACGCGGTTTCTACAGTCGCACTAACTATAAATATCACGATGCGTCAGAGCGAAACGTGTCAGCTCCACTGCGAGCGTCGCCGGATGCCGCGTGCCGAACATTTCGTCCGCGAAAACCCTATCTAAATCGTTCTTGGGCCGAACGGTACCGGATGGTACAGACATGGGTCCAGCAGCGACACTCACCCCGAGGTCGGCGTCAGCAGCCGATCAACGAGAAAGTTTGCCCGATTTTCGGCCAACTTTATCGAAGCTTCCTTCCTCGCGCCAAAACCACGGATGCTGTCGGGGAGCGTGGCCAGTTCTAATGCCACAGCAAGTGAGCCTGGATTGAGCCCCGATATAATCAGCTCCAGTTGGCCCTCATAATCCGCGATGAGCTTGCGTTCGCTCCGTCGCTCGGACGTCCATCCGAACGGATCGAGGCGCGTACCACGAAGCCACTTCAGTCGCGCGAGAACATTGAAGACAGGCAATACCCAAGAACCGAACTTGACCTTCTTTGGGCGTCCCCGCGCCTTATCCATGGGCGCAAGCAGCGGCGGCGATAGCCAAACCGATATTCGCTTGTAATCCACAAAGGTCTCATCAAGGCGCGAGCGCCAACTCTCATCCGCGTACAGCCGGGCGACCTCGTATTCGTCCTTGTACGACATGAGCTTGGCCAGATGGACCGCCACCGCTTTCGAAAGCTTCTCCGAACCCGGAACGACGCGTTCTTCTGCTTCACGTACACGCTTGACCCACCCGGCGTAACGATTGGCCCACTGCGCATTCTGATAACGCGTCAAGAGTCCTGTGCGATGTGCGAGGATAGCGTCGCAGGTGTCGGCCACCGGAGCCGCACGGCGACGCGCCTGCACGGCAGCCGGCTCGACGACCGCAAGACGGCCAAGGTCAAACGCATCCAGGTTGAATTGCACGGAAGCCCCGTTCAGCTCAATCGCCTTGCGAATCGCGGGAAGCGGCAGCGGCAGCCATCCCTGCTGATAAGCATAGCCAACCATGAACATGTTGGCGCCGATGCGATCTCCGAGCATCTGTTCCGCGATCGCATCCGCATCCGTGAGCTGGCTCGCTTGGGACACGGCTTCGATGAGGTCGACGAGCTTGCGCTGATCGATCCGATAGTCTCCATCGGCCTGGAACGCTGCCGTCGGAATCGGATCTGCAGACAGCAGTGCGCGCGTCTTCGAGGGCGCGCAACTCCTGAGCCCATCGGCGCTCGCAGCTGCGACAAGATCGCACCCTAGCAGCAGATCGGCACTGCCCGGCCCTACCATCGCGCTCGCGAGCTGGTCCGGCGACGACGCGATGCGGAGATGACTGAAAACGGCTCCGCCCTTCTGCGCAAGCCCGGTCATGTTGTAGGCGTTGGCAGCCTTGCCAGCGAGGTTTGCGGCCATCGCCAGCACGCTCCCGATCGTGACGACGCCGGTACCACCAACACCCGTAATAAGAACGCTATACTGATCAAACTCGACATCGCGGACTTCAGGCAATGTTGCGAAGCGGCTGCGATCGACCTGTCCGTCCCCCTTGCGCAGCTTGCCACCTTCGACGGACACAAATGAGGGACAAAAACCCTCAACACAGGAGAAGTCCTTGTTGCAGGACGATTGATCGATGCGTCGCTTACGGCCAAGATCGGTTTCCACCGGCACGATGCTGACGCAGTTGGACTGAACCGAACAGTCGCCGCAGCCTTCGCAGACATCCTCATTGATGAAAACGCGCTGAGGTGGATCAGGCATCAGATTTCGCTTACGGCGACGCCGCTTTTCGGCCGCGCAAACCTGCTCATAAACGAGCACCGTAGTGCTCGCGGTTTGACTGAGTTCGGTCTGAATGCGCTGTAGCTGGTCGCGCGCCACCACATCGACACCGGCGATACTGACCGATGTTCGCTCGACATCGTCGGTGACCACGACCACACGCTTGACGCCTTCAGCCAGCACCTGTCGCACGATCGCATCGGTGGCCAAAGCGCCTTCCACCGGCTGGCCGCCCGTCATCGCGACAGCGTCATTGGCCAGGATTTTGTAGGTGATGTTGACCCCGGACAGCACCGCAGCGCGAATGGCGAGCAGACCCGAATGGGAATAGGTGCCGTCGCCCAAATTCTGGAAAACATGCTTCGTGGTGGTGAAATGCGAGAGGCCGATCCAATTCGCCCCTTCCGCCCCCATCTGCACCGGCTTCACGGTGTCGCGATTCATCCACATCGCCATCGAATGACAACCAATGCCGGACATCGCGATCGACCCTTCGGGCACTTTGGTCGACGTGTTGTGCGGGCATCCCGAGCAGAAATAAGGTACGCGCACCGCCTGCCCTTGGGCAGAAGCCGGAGCCTTTCCGGGATTCGACTTCGCGAGCGCGTCCTGCAACGCGGGATCTGCCACCCCAAGCGCAACAAGACGCGCCACCAATGCCTGGGCAATGATGACTGGATTGAGCTGTATATCCGAAGGCAGAAGTGCGTTGCCGTCGAGATCTTCCTTGCCGATCAGCCGAGGGCGCACCGACCGGTTGAACAGGATCTTGGCCGCCTGATCTTCCAGAAATGCCCGCTTCTCCTCGACGAAAAACAGCTCCTCGCACCCCTCGGCAAACTCGACAAGTCCGGTCGGCTCCAGCGGCCAAATCAGGCCAACCTTGTAGACCGACAGCCCCAAAAATTCGGCGCGGGCCTGATCGATACCCAGCAGGTTCAGCGCATCGATGAGATCGGCATAGGTTTTTCCCGATGTCACGACGCCAAGGCGGGCTCCGGCCTTGCCGACATGTCGCTTATCCAGCCTGTTGACGCGCGCATATTCATGAATCCGCGGCAGACGATGCCTGATCACTGCCGTTTCGTCGCGCTGAGGCCCGTAATCTGGCTGCGGGCGTATGGCAGCATTCGGCTCATGGGCATTCAGCGGGCTGATCAACGGCTCGCCATCCGTAAGCGAAACGGTCGACGTCGTTTCAACGGTTTCGTTGACGGTTTTCAATCCAACCCAAAGGCCGGTATGGCGCGACATCGCCCAACCATGAAGACCATACTCGATGATCTCCTGAACGTTCGAAGGATACAAAGAGGGAATCAGATTGGCGGCCAGCGCCTGTTCGCTCTGATGTGCAACCGTCGACGACTTGCCCGGATGATCGTCGCCGAAGACGACGAGCACGCCACCATGCTCCGTGGTGCCGGCGTAGTTGCCATGCTTGAACGGATCACCGGAGCGATCGACCCCTGGCCCTTTGCCGTACCACATGGCGAACACGCCATCGACCGTCTTGCCAGGCAGGCTGTCAATCTGCTGCGTACCCCAGACCGACGTCGCAGCCAGATCCTCATTCACGCCTGGCTGGAATACAATTCCTGACTCTTTCAGGAATTTCTGAGAGCGCCACAACTCCATATCGAAGCCGCCAAGTGGCGAACCACGATATCCCGACACGAACCCCGCCGTGTTCAGTCCCGCTTTGCGGTCCCGCTCGCGCTGTACGAGCAGGAGTCTCACGAGCGCTTGCGTTCCATTGAGAAAAAGCACGCCGGAAGACTGGGTGTAGCGGTCCAGCAAGGAGACGTCCCGCAGCGGAATATTCATCAGGATTGCGCCTTGACCAGTGTTTCCGCAGGACCCGTACCGACAACCCCTTCGCGCACGAGCGTCTCGATATCGCCAGTGCTCCAGCCAGCGTCCGCGAGAACTTCGCGGGTGTCGGCACCAAGCCCTCGCGGCATGCGTCGGAACTCAGGAACCTTGCCGTCATAACGGACGGGATGCGCAAGCACCGTCCCCGTCTGGTCGCCAATTGCGAATTCCTGAAACGACTCATTGTGAACGACCTGCGGGTCCTGCCGCACGGCGTCGTAATCCTGGACGCGCTCGTACCAAAGTCCATGTGGTGCCAGCGCCTTGTCGAGCCGGTCATATGTCCAGCCTTTCAATTCATCGCCCAGCACGCGCATGAAGGCATCGCGATTTTCCATGCGATCTCCTGCGAGCTCCATCAGCTCAGGGGTGCCGATCGCGCCCGCGAACTTCTCGATATCGCCGCCAAGACTGATCACCGCATGACAATCGGCCAGGTGAAACACCCCATAGGGCGCCGGGAGAAACCATGAAGCCAGCCGGTGATCGCGCACCATCCGATCAGGCCCTCGCGCTCCGGAATAGTAGGCAGCCATGGACTCGCACTGCAGATCGAGCCCCGCGCTGAGCAGATTCGATTCGATCCGTGTCCCCTCACCCGTAGCAAGCTTCTTTGCATAAGCGGCGCTTACGGCCATCGCGAGCAGAGCCGCACCGTGCTGGTCCACTACGGGAACGCCCGTCACGGTCGGAGCCGCATCGAGGTTGCCGGTGACGGAGATCAGTCCGCAGCGCGCCTGGACGAGCAGGTCTTGTCCCGGCGCCGAAGCCATGGGCCCGGACGATCCCCACCCTGTTGCCGAAGCGTAGATGATATCGGGCTTTATCGCCTTGACCGCCTCGTAGCCAAAGCCAAGGCGATCGAGCACGCCGCCGCGATAATTCTCGATGATGACATCAGCCGTCTTGATCAACGAAATGATCACCTCACGGCCACGCGGGCTCTTCAAGTCAACTGCGATCGACCGCTTGTTGCGGTTGACTGAAAAGAAAGTCGCGCTGAAGCCGTCGACGAAGACGGAATCTGCTGCATAGCCACGCTCGAACGCGCCGGTGAGTGGTTCGATCTTGATGACGTCTGCGCCGAGATCGGCGAGATACTGCGAGGCGGCCGGGCCTTGCACAAAATGGGTGAAGCCTAGCACCCGCATGCCATTGAGCATCGTTTTCACTCGTCTCGCTAATGGATCAAAGAGCCTGGCGGCCGTTTTTCAGGAGGCTACGTGCAATCACGGCGCGATGGATATCGGATGCTCCGTCAAAGATCCGGTAGACGCGCGCGTCACGATACAGCTGTTCAAGCGGCATCTCCCGGCAATAGCCCATACCACCGAAGATCTGCACGGCCTTGTCGGCCACTCGGCCGAGCATTTCCGAAGCGTAGTATTTGACCATCGATACCTTCTCGCGCGGGTCGAATCCCTGATCCGTCTCCCAAGCGGCGTTCAAAACCATCATGCGCGCGGCAAAGATCTCCGTTGCCATGTCGGCCAGCATGGCCTGAACCATCTGGAACTGACCAATTGCTTGGCCGAACTGCTTGCGCTCATTGGCATAGTCGATCGACATCTGAAGCAGCTTGCGTGCCATGCCAACGGAACGTCCGCCAACCATACCGAGACGGACACGGTTGATGGTCGACAGTGCCTGGAATAATCCCGAGCCTTCGGGACCGAGCATCTGGTCTTTGGACAGCCGCACGTTCTCGAAGACGAGCTCGGAATGGTTCGTCGCACGCAGTCCCATCATGTACTGGATGCGACCGACAGTGAAGCCCGGCGTCCCCTTGTCGATCAGGAACGCGCTGATGCCTTTGGCGCCCTTCGACGGATCTGTTACCGCGGTAATGATAAACGCATCAGCGACGTCCGCATCGCTGATGAAGTGCTTGGACCCGTTGAGGATGAAATCGTCGCCATCGCGACGGGCCGCGGTCTTGATGCCTGCCGCGTCCGAGCCGGCATTCGGCTCCGTCATCCCTAGCGCGACATTGATGTCGCCCCGCACCGCTGACAGCAGGTACTTTTCTCGCTGCTCGCCGACGCAATTCTCCAAGGACCCCGGAATGGCGCCGAAGGCGCGGCGAACAAGCGCATCCTTGGTAAAGCCGAACTCTTCCTCACAGAGGCACATATCAACGGCGCTGAGACCGCCGCCACCGAATTCGGCAGGCATGCCCATCGCGAACAGGCCCAGGCTCTTGG
Organism: Tardiphaga sp.; assembly: GCA_030147505.1. Lineage (GTDB taxonomy): Bacteria > Pseudomonadota > Alphaproteobacteria > Rhizobiales > Xanthobacteraceae > Tardiphaga. The sequence continues at coordinate 37,179 of JASBVG010000078.1, read as the reverse complement.
CCTTGGCGCGCAATTCTTTCGCGAGCTCGGGGCGGACATACTGTACCTCCTCAACCTCGGCTTCATGGGGAGCAAGCTCCTCCTTGATGAAACGCCGGACAGACTCCAGCAGCATTTGGGTTTCGGAGCTAATGGAAAAATCAATCACGGTACGTTTCCTTCGCGCACGATGGCGCTGCGAGTGGCTTTTGAGATGTTCCGATTAACGGCGAATGTGTCAGTCAGCGGCCGGAAAGGACGCCACGTCCACCGGATCCGAAAACTTGGCCGGCCGCTTGCCGATGAAGGCATTGACACCTTCCGAGAAATCGTGAGTTCGAGATAATGCCTCGCTCAGATCGAGCGTTCGCCGGATCGCCTCACCTTCAGGCAAATCAACCGCATATCGAAGTGCTGTCTTGCAGGCATAGGCCGCCTGCGACGGCCCCATCGCGAGGCGCGCAGCAAGCGCGCGGGCCGCGGATAGAGCCTGCCCCTTCGGCGCGATGCGATTGATGAGCCCCCATGCCAGCGCGGTTGGCGCGTCGAGCATGTCGCCCAGCAGCATCATTTCGTTGGCTCGGCCAAGGCCAATCCTGCGCGTCACCCGAACCGTCCCACCGCTACCAGGAAAGCCACCGAGCTTCACTTCGGGAAGCCCGAGCTGAGCATCCTCCGAAGCGACGATCAGGTCGCAGCCCGCGGCAAGTTCCAGACCTCCACCAAGCGCCAGCCGCTCAATCGCAGCAACCGTCGGCTTGGGGAAATTTCCGACGAGGCCATAGGTCTCGTTCTCATAACCGAGCTTCTGCGAAACGATTCCTTGTTCGGCCACAAGGCGCGGAAATTCCTTGATGTCGGAGCCGGCGCAAAAGGCGCGATCACCTTCGCCCGTCAGCACCAGAGCGCCAATTCCGGGATCGGCTGCAAGCTTCTCGAGAGCGTCGTGCATTTGCCGGGTAAGCGACAACGTCACGACATTCATTGGCGGGTTGCTCAGAAAAAGGGTCGCGACGCGGCCCTCGATCTCAACGCGAATTTTCTTGTCATTCATTGGCATTGGCGTTCCTCCGGACCAAACTTGACTTAGACTGACTTGCACGTCAATAAGTTTTTGAGATCGCCGGCTCCATCGAAACGGGGGCTCACATGTCAGACGGGAGGAAAACCATTGTCAGCCATTGTTGTCGCGAAGGTGCGCGTCACCGATCCGGTCAAGTACGAGACCTATAAACCGCTAGCCAAAAAGGCGATCGAGGCCTTTGGCGGCCGCTATCTGGTGCGTGGAGCCGAAGCCCACAGCATCGAGGGCGAAGCAGTAGCAGCACGTTATGTCATCGTCGAATTCGACTCGGTCGACACCGTTCGCCGGTTTTACGATTCACCCGAATACCGGGCCGCCCGCGAAGCGCGCGCCGATGCATCGGTCGCCGAGATCATTGCGCTCGAAGGCATGTGATCCGTAACTCAAAATCAAAAGAAAGGACCGAACCGATGGCCAAGAAAGATTATGATTGCTCGGGCGTTATTCCCGCCTGCCTGTTGCCGCTTCACAACGATCTCTCGATCGACCAAGAAAGCTACCGCAAGCATCTGCGCGACCTTGCCGCTGTCCGCGGCCTAGCCGCCGTGACCGTCAACGGCCACGCATCGGAAGTCTCGTCCTGCACCTTCGAAGAACAGGAAATGCTCCTCGACGTGGCCGCTGCTGAAATTGGCGACAAACTTCCGATCATCAACGGCGTCTATGCCGAGAGCGCGCTGGATGCCGTCAAGATCACCCGGATGGCTGCCAGCAAGCAGGCATCTGCGCTGCTGGTCTTCCCCCCGAATGTGATGATGCTCGGCTGGCGTCCAGACATGGTGGTCGATCACTACAAGCGAATCGCCGATGCCACGGACCTTCCGCTGATCATCTTCCAGTTTCCCGTCAATCTGCCGCTCAACTATTCCCATGACCTGCTGGCACGGCTGATCAGCGAGGTGCCGAGCATCCGCGCGATGAAGGATGGCTGCGGCGATCCTGTCCGACACGAAATCACGGTACGCAGCTTTCAGTCAGAGAAATTTCAGGTACTCAGCACGCACAGCGCCTGGCTGCTCAGCTCACTGGTCACCGGCTGCAACGGGCTTCTCTCCGGTGCCGGCAGCACAATCGCGGATCTGCAAGTGGGACTGTTCGAAGCAGTTAAGGCGAACGATCTGGCCAAGGCCAAGGCGATTGCCGACCGCATCTACCCGACGACTCTCGCCTTCTACGGCCCGCCAGCGGTCGATATGCACAACCGGATGAAAGAAGCACAGGTCATTCTGGGCCGGCTTCCCTCCGCCGCTGTGCGGCCGCCACTGCAGAAGCTCGACCACGCGGAAATCGAGCGTATTCGCAAGGCCATGGAGAACGCCGGAATCGGTCGCGAAGGCGCACTACCGAAAGTCGCGTAGCGCTTACAACGTTGCGCAGCCCCAGCAAAGCTGGGATAATGAAACCGTCAAGTCACAGCGGGATCAAATCTCCGCTTAACAGGATTTTGCGGTTTCAGAATGCGTGAGCGCATTAAAGTCGTCGCCGAGGAGCTTCTCGTCAAAGTTGGCTATCGCGGCTTTAGCTTCGGCCAGATCTCGGAGATCCTCGGTACGACGCGGGCGAATCTGCACTATCACTTCGGTAGTAAAGATGGCCTTGTCGAAGAGGTACTTGAAGATTACGCCAACAAGACACTCGACTTCTATCGAGAGATCTGGACCGATACGGCCACAACGCTGCGGCAAAAGGTGGAAGCAACGGTTCAGATGGCTCATCGACGCTATCTCCGCTACAATCCCACAGGCGATAATGGCGAGCCATGGAGCCTGATGATTCGCCTCCGCAACGACACCGATGCGCTTACGCCAAAGATGCGCACGAAGCTGCAACAGGTGACGCGCGAGTTCGAGATGCTGGTGCGCGCGGGCGTGCGCAGCGCGATTCAATCGGGCGAACTGGCCGCTGATAGTCCGCAGGAAAAACTGGTAATTCAGCTGGTGAATATTATTCACTACGCCGGATCGGTCACGCGTGATCACGGTCATTTCGGCCGTCTCGCCGATCTCTGGGAAGCGACGCTATCGACAATCGAACGGGCTTACACGAGCAAGAAGGTATCAGGTAAAGCCAAGGTTTAGCCCTTTGCCGAGCCACCCGAAACAAGATCCCGTAGCGCGACGTTGTTCTGCTTGCGATCCCAAGTCGATGACGTCACGCCGGATGCGCGCAGCTCCGCCTTTCTGACTTTCTGTGTCGGCGTGCGAGGCAATTCCCCGAGACACTCGATATAGCGGGGTACCATGTGGTGTGGCAATTCACGGGCGAGATAAGATAGAAGTTCGGCCGGCGTGATCGTCTCGCCGGGACGCAAAACGACGCAAAGCTTGACGTCATCGTCCGACGAGAAGCCTGACGGCACGCCAACCGCCGCGCTTTCAAAAACTGCCGGATATGAGTTCGCCGCAATCTCGATGTCGTAAGATGAGATATTTTCCGCCCGCCGCCTAATCCGATCGCCGAGACGATCGACAAAATACACCCAGCCATCGGCATCGACATAACCGCTGTCGCCGGTATGAAACCAGAAATTCCGCTGCGCCTTTGCGGTCGCCTCCGCATTTCTGAAATAGCCGGGCGTCACTATCCAGGGAAGTTTCGGACGAATAGCGAATTCACCGACCTCGCCCGGTGGCAGCGGGAGATCGCTCTCGCTGTCGATCACCTGGAAGTCATACCATTCTTGCCGGATCTTTCCCGCCGACCCGACGCGAAGGGGCTCATCGGGCGGATGCCAACAAGGGATATTTATCTCTGTCATTCCCCACGTCTCGACCCCCTTCAGTCCGAACCGTCTTTCGAAATCCTGCGCGATGTGTCGGGGAAACGGCGATGTCCCGAGGCGCGTCAGCTTCGTTTGCGCATCATCCGGACGCTCGGGCTGCTGATGGATCATCTCAATCAGCGGCCCATGGCCGATAGTGACCGTCGCCCCGCTCTCCCGGATCCGGTCGATCCATCTCTCAGCCGCGAATTTTCGATCGAAACAGATCGTGGCACCAGTCAGAAGCGCAGCGTAGACGACACAGAAACGCGGCGACATATGGAACAGGGGATGCGCGCAGTAATAGACGTCGTCCGCATCGACCCATAATCCCTCGACCGTCTGCCGAGCCGTCAGGAAAGCCTGCGCGTGAGTGACCATGACCCCCTTAGACGGGCCGGTCGTTCCCGATGTAAACAGGATCGATGCCGTGTCGGAGGAAGCCAGCGCCGGAAAGTCGTCCGCCGAGAGCAAGTCTATCGGTGTCGACTTATCCAGACGCACGAGAGTGATGCCGGCGAGATCAGGCAAGCTATCGCTAAGCGGTCCAAACCAGAGCACGCTGTTCAGACACCCGAGATCCAGACCATCTCGTGCGATCACTGGAAGTAGTTCAGCTTCGGCAATAAGCAGCTTGGGCTCGACCAGGTTGATCGCATGTTCGAGCGTGCGCCCGCGCAGTGCGGGGTTGATCGGGGCGTCGATGGCACCGAGAAGATTGATGGCAAACCACAGCGCAATGTGTTCGACCGAGTTGCCGGCAAACAGCGCGACCCGATCGTTCCGCCCCACGCCCTCCATACGAAGCCTGGCCGCAAATCGGAGCGCCATCGCGTAGACATCGGCGAACGATCGCGCGGCTTCGCCCTCGAACTGGACAAAGGGCCGGTCCGGCGTCAGTGCGATCCGCCTGGAGAGAACCTTATCGAGAGCCCATTGGGCGAATGGATAGTCAAGGAAGGAGCTGGTCATGACCTTGTCTTCAGATGAGGGGAGAGGCGCATATCGCGCCTCTCCCCTCCGCGCCTACTTCACAGTCTTGAACTTGCCGTTGTGAACTTCCACCGTGATCAGGGTGTCCTCAAAGACGCCTTCATGCTGATCTTTCGAGTAGCAAAGGCTGCCATCGAGATAGGTGTCTTTATAGTCACAAATCGTCTCCAGGGCGTCGCGGATCGCAGGACCTGTGACCTCACCCTTGACGCGGCGGATCGCTTCGAACACCGCAATAGCCCCCGTTGATCCGATCAATTCGGCATAACCCTTTGGAGTTTTTCCAGCGGCGACGATCACCTCACCCAGTTCCTTCTGCTTCTCCGATGGGTCGTCCCAATTGCCAATTGAAACGATCTGAATTCCCTCGGCGGCTGTACCCGCGGCATCGAGAAATGGTCGCTGGTTGAGGCTACCGGTCCCGATAACAGGCGCAGAAATTCCAACCTGCTTGGCTGCACGCACGAAAGCTGCGCCAAGCGCCGGTGCAGACGTCTTCACGAGAACCACATCTGGATTTGCGTTGCGGATATTGGTCGCGGCTGCGGTGAGGTCGATTGCGGTCAACGGCGCGCCAACCGCTGCGACGATTTCGAAATTCCGCTCCTTGGAGAGTTTGGTCGCAAGCTTCATGCCGGCTTCGCCGTAAGCATCCTCCTGGTACAGGATGCCGATGCGCTTGCGTTGGGGCTTGAACACAGCCCGTTCAAACAATGCGTTGATAATAAGAGTGTCCGACGGAGCGGTGCGGAAAGCCCATGGCCAGAACGCATTATCCTTGGATGTCACCGGAATGGTACCTACAGGCGACAGAAGGGGCACCTTGTTGGCCAGCGCGATTGGGGCAAGCGCGAGCGCGCCCGTTCCAAGCGTAGGCCCCAGAATTGCGACGACCCGATCCTGGCGCGTCAACTTCGTTGCGCAACGCGCCGCCTCCGTCGGATTGGTCTGCTCGTCACAAATGACGAGGTCGATTTGCTTGCCGTTGATGCCGCCCTTTGCATTAAGATTCTTCGTGAGCGCCTCAACGATATCACGCTCTGGAACACCGAATGGTGCAGCAGGCCCGCTCAAACTATAGATCGCACCGATCTTGATCGTATCTTTCGCGTCTGCCGTTGCCGCAGCCATCGCAACTACCGCAACAACCGCTGTACCAGCAAGCGTCCCCAACCAACCCGTCTTCATTCCTTCACTCCCTCAATAAGATTATAATAATTGCGATCGCGTCGTTCAGGCGCGACCGGTTCCCAAAAATGCTTCCGCAATCTGCTCGGGATCGTCGAGATCCGCACGACTGCCACTACGGACAATGTGGCCATGGGCGAGCACCACATAACGGTCTGCAATCCGCGCAGCGAAGGGAACGTTCTGCTCTGCAAGCAAAAGAGCAACACCATTTTTCTTCAAGCGCTCGAAGGCCGAGGCGAGAATGTCAAACACGGCCGGCGCTAGTCCCTGGCTCGGCTCGTCAAGCGCCAGAACGGTCGGTTTGCGCCCGAGCGCCAGGCCAATCGCAAGCATCTGTTGTTCGCCACCCGAAAGCATCCCGGCCATCGCGGATTCTCGGGTCCTGAGAATCGGAAACAGATCGATGATGAAAGCACGCTGCGCTTCGCGTTCCGCTGCCGGCAACAAAGCCAAGCCGATGTCGATATTCTCTCGGACCGACATCGTCGGAAAGATGTTGCCACGTTGCTCCGGCACCAAGGATAGACCATGGAGAGCGCGCCTGTGAGCGCTCATGCCGCCGAGATTTCGGCCACTCACGACAATATCGCCACCACCGCTGACAATACCCGCGATGGCGCGCAACATGCTGCTCTTGCCTGCACCATTCGAGCCCAGCACGGCCAGCATCTCGCCAGCGTGCAACGACAGATCAACGTCAGACACCACCGTGACGCGATGGTAGCGCGCGCTGAGCCCCTTGCATGACAAAACTGATCCGCCGATAGCGGTGTCAAGTTCGGCGCTCATCGACCAGCACTCCCAAGATAGACGTCTATGAAGGCGCGATCTTTCGCGATTGTCTCCGGCTCACCTTCGAGAAGTTTCGCTCCATCTTTCAGGACGATGACGTTCTCGGCCAGTTCGCGAACAAGCCCGAAATTGTGCTCGACCAGAAGTACTCCGACTCCGCGATCAGCGAGCTTACGGATTTCCTTTGACAGCATCCGCTGCTCTTCCCGCTCCAGCCCGGCAGCCGGTTCATCGAGCAGAATGTATTTTGGTCCATTCGCGACAGCGCGTGCGACTTCAACCAGCCTCACCCGCCCCATGGGAAGCTCGTTCATGGTAAGAGATCGAAAATCCGAAAGGCGGAGATCATCGAGAATGGCAGTGCACCGCGCACGGAACTTGGCTTCCTCCGAAACTGCCTGCGGCAATCTCAGCATGGCATTGAGGATCCCGGTCTTGTGCACCGGATAGAATCCGCACATCACGGCCTCGTCGACAGTCACTTTCGGGTCGAAGCGGGGCGTCTGGAATGTTCGCGCAAGACCAATCGCGATGCGACCATAGGCGGGCAACGTATCAATCCGGGCGTCATCCACGGAAATGGTCCCCGCGGCTGGCCTCACCATTCCCGTAATGGCGTTGAATAGTGTGCTCTTGCCCGAACCATTCGGACCAATGACAGCAATGATCTGACCCGGCTTCAATTCGAGAGAGACGTCCTTCACGGCTGTTACGCCGCCGAAACGTACGGTGATATCGTTCACACGAATCGTCATGCTGCGCCCTCTCCGGTCGCGACAGGACGGACCGCACCCGAATTTCGTGCCACGCGTTTGATCACCAGCTTCTTCCAGTCAGTGCCGAACACGCCATTCGGCGCCACCAGCAATACGAAGATGAGCACGACTCCGAAGATCATCCCCTGTGTTTCGGCTGCCGGGAGATAGAGCGTGAGGAGGGTAAGAAAAGCCGCACCCAGGACCGGACCGAGCAGCGTCGAAGCGCCACCGATCACCGCCATCAGCACGATCTTGATCGAGACGTGCATCGTGAGCGAGTCCGGACCCATATAGGTAAGGTGGTGCGCATAGAGCCAGCCCGCGAGGCCTGCGACCGATGCCGAGATCGCGAAATAGCACGCCAGCAAGGCCGGCACGTTTACGCCATCGGCGGTCGCGCGCAGCGGATCATGCCGCGCGGTCTTTACTGCCCGACCGATCGCAGAGTCCGTAAGATTGGCATAGAGCACCATGACGACCACGACGAGACACCACGACAATACATGCATCGCCAGGATGCTCTCGGCAAACCACAGCGGCGGAATGCCGGAGATACCGATATATCCGCCGGTGAAGCTACCGCCTTCGCGGATCGCGAGTTCGAGTACCAGGCTCAGCAGAAGCGTTGCGATGGAGAGTGGCAGCGGCGACAGACGAGTGATGGCTCGCGCCATCGGATAGGCCAGCGCCGCCGGCAGCAGCAGAGCCAGCACCAGTCCGATGAACGGTGAGAGCCCGTAGCGCGCGGTGACGATGCTGGTCGCAAACGCGCCAATCGCACCGAACGCGGCCGGCGCCATCGAGAGGATGCCGGCCTGGCCATAGGCCATACCTACAGACAGGGCGAGCAGCGAGAAGACCGCGACAATGATTGAATTGTCGAGCCAGAACGCGCTTCCTGCAATGACCGGCGTGATGGCCAGAACGAGAACTGCGAGGACGACGACCGGACCCAGCCGGGAGCGTAATGACTGCAGCATCACACACGCCCTCCCGTCGCCGCGATCTGGTTCATGCGTCCCGTGGACAGAATGACGAAGATGAAGACCAGCGGAATGGCTGTCGCCCACGCCCCGGGCAGGTAGCCCGCGCACAACGCCTGCACCATGCCAATCATCAGACCGCCGGCAAAGCCGCGCAGCGGACTATGCATGCCGAAGATGATCGCTGAGCCAAAACCCCAGATCGTCAACGTGAAAGCCGAACTGTAATCTGCGCCTGTCGTGTAGAGGATCAGAACGCCGGCGACGCCTGCCAATAATCCACCGAGCAGGTATGTCGCGAACCAGATCTGCCTGACCGGAATTCCGTTCAGTGACGCGCCGACGGGATTGGCGGCGCTCGCCCGCATCGAACGACCGAACGGCGTCTTCCGCAGCACCACGAAGAGTGCGGTGAGAATGACGAGACAGACCGCTGTGTTGATGCCGGTCTGCGGACTGATGCGGATGCCGCCCAAATTCCAGAACGTCTCGAACGGCTGGCGGATCATCGGATTGGTGCCGAACACGCTCAGGATGAAGGACTCGAGGAACATGGCGAGGCCAAATGTTCCGAGTACCGCGGTGATATGATCTACAGCGCCGGGGCGATTGAGGCGGAGCGAAATGATGCCGACAATGAATGAGGCAAACACGGCCGCAAGGATCGCCGACAGAATGCCGAAAGGACCGCCGATCGTGTAGGCAATGGCGACCGCAAGGACCGCATAGGCCCCCAGCGCAACGTCGACGGAGCCGGTGGTTGAAAACAGAAGGCTGACAGGAAATGCGAGTAGCCCATAGGTAATCCCGAGCAGTGCTCCCCGCAGCAAATATTCGACGAGTTCGTACAACTTCTCCTCCCTGCGCCGGACGGTTCTGCCTCGGCGGTCTTTTTGCTTACTCATCAGTAAGTAAGTTTATTCCAGTTGTGTCAACCCGGACACCGCCCCCCCCCCTGAGGGATCAATTCATCCAGAGTCCGCCGGTGACATTGATCGATTGCCCGGTCATGTAGCTTGCCTCGTCTGAAATGAGAAACGCGACAACGCGCGCGATATCTTCTGGCTGTCCCAGGCGCTTCAGCGGGATCAGATGCTGACGTTCCGCGGCCGGCGGCGATCCGAGAGCCGCGGCCTCTACGTCTGCCTGCTTGCGCATGTCGGTGTTGTCGATCGTCCCGGGGCAAACGGCATTGACGCGAATTCCATGCGCGGCAAGATCAATGGCCATCGACTGGGTCATGCCGATAATCGCGAATTTTGAAGCACAATAAGCGAGTGAATTCGGGCGTCCGGATTTTCCGAACCATGACGCCATGTTGATGATCTGGCCGCCGCCATTCTCCCGCATGCAAGGCACGACCACGTGGGAGCAGTTAAAGGTGCCTCCGACATTCACGTCGAGCGTGCGGTCGAATTCATCCGGCGTCACATCCAGGATCGAAGCGAGGCGACCAATACCGGCGTTATTCACCAGAACATTTGGCGCACTCCCCCATGCCTTTGTCGTCGAAGCGAAGGCCGCTTTAACCGTATCGAGATGAGAAACATCGACCACATGCGCGCAATGGCCGCGACCCTCACCGAGTTCCCTGAGTGTCGCCTGGAGACGATCCGCGTCCATATCCCACAACGCTACGGTACAGCCTTCCTTGGAAAGACGCAGCGCGATGGCCTTGCCGATTCCACTCGCCGCACCAGTCACGATGGCTTGTTTGCCCGCGTAGTTATACATAGCTCAGTTCCCGTTTTATCACGCGATCCAGGCGTGTCGGTCGCGCCGTCCTTGTCAGGTTCGACGAATGTGCATGCCGCCATCGACGTGATAGGCGCCACCAGTCACGTAAGGCAGCAGCCCGGCAGCGAGAACGCCGACCGTGCGCCCGATATCCTCCGCCTCGCCCCAACGCGCCTGCGGGAAGCCGCGCGACTTCACCCATCCGTCGTATTTATCGAACACGTCGGCGGTCATGTCGGTCCTGATAATCCCTGGCCTTATCTCATGCACGGCAATGCCATGTTCAGCGAGACGCAGCGCGTAGAGGCTGCTCATCATCGAAATCCCCGCTTTGGAAATGCAGTAGTCCGCCTGTGCAGGTGTCGCGATCACCGCATTGCCCGACGAGATGAAGATAATCGAGCGGTCAGGATGCGTCAGATCGCCCGACCGGTCCGCAATCATGCGGCGAGCGACGTGCTGGGTCAGGAAGAACGTGCCACGGACATTCACATCGAGCAGGCGATCAAGGCTCTCTGGCGGCACGTTCAGCATGTCGCCGCGAAACGCGGTTTGTACGCCGGCATTGTTGACCAGGCAGGATACGGGGCCGAGCGCGTCCCACACGTCGGAGACCAGGCGCTCCTGTTTGTTGAGATTAGCGATGTCGCCCTGAACGAATGCACCGCGTGCGCCGCGACTTGCGATGCCCTCGAGCGTTTCCTCCGCACTCTGATCGCGGGCGACATCGTTGATGACCACATCAAAACCATGACCAGCTAGCGCAAAGGCGACCGCACGGCCGATGCCACGGCGCCCCCCCGTGACGAGCGCAACCTTCCTGGCGTCGCTCATCGCGCCGCAACCTTCTTCAGCGATTCAGCCGGCACCCAGCGCATGATATGCACCGCGGAGGCGACGGCTTCACCGCGCTGATTGGTCGCAACGACATCCGACAGCGCGCGTCGTCGATCCCCTTCCAGCACGGTGACGGTGTAAGTAACCGTGATCGTATCCCCGAAATAGATCGGCGCCATGAAGCGCACGCGATCATATCCTTGAGATACAGCGGTCAATCCGACATATTTATCGATGTGCGGTCCGAACATTACGGTCGATGCTGTTGACATCAGGCCGAGTGCGAGAACGCCATGGGCGATGCGGCTGCCGAATGCCGACTTGCTCATATATTCTTCGTTGCAATGAACCGGAGCGAGATCCCCGGTGACGCCGGCGAACAAGTAGACGTCACTCTCCGTGAGAGTCTTGGCAAAGGTGATCTGGTCACCCACCACAACGTGGAAATCAGCTTCCTGCATGCTTGTCCTCCCTGTTATTCTGTCTCCATAATACTGACTTACATGCAGGTCAATGTTTATAGGATACGCTCATGACTTCGCGGCCATCTCCCTCGACCGATATCGCCCAGGCCATTGAGGCCCTTCGTCAGATTCTGGGCAAAAGGATCACGACCTCGGCAGCCGTGCGCGAACAACACGCCAGCCAGCTAACTTGGCTCCCCACACAGATGCCGAACGCCGTCGCTTTCGCCGAAAGCACCGAAGAAGTTGCCGAAATCGTCAAGATCTGCGCGGCACACGCGACGCCGATGATCGCATTCGGAACCGGGACGGCCTTCGAAGGCCACGTCAACGCCCCCGCTGGCGGTATCTCGATCGACCTCAGCCGCATGAACCGGATTATCGCGGTCAATGCCGAGGATATGGATTGCGTGGTCCAGCCGGGCGTGACGAGGCAGATGTTGAACAGCCATTTGCGCCACACCGGCTTGTTCTTCCCGGTTGATCCCGGGGCGGACGCCTCGCTTGGCGGCATGGCCGCAACCCGCGCATCTGGCACCAACGCCGTTCGCTACGGCACCATGAGGGACAATGTCGTGGCGCTCACCGCGGTACTGCCGAACGGCGGTATCGTCCGCACCGCCAGGCGTGCCCGCAAAAGCTCTGCCGGCTACGATCTGACACGTTTGTTGGTTGGATCCGAGGGCACGCTCGGTATCATCACCGAGCTGGTGCTGCGTTTGTCGCCGCTTCCGGAAGCTGTTGCTGGTGGCATTTGCCCGTTTCCGACCGTTCGTTCGGCCTGCGATGCGGTCATCGCAGCGATTCAGAGCGCAATTCCTGTCGCGCGCATCGAACTGCTGGATGAAGTCACTGCAGGCGCTGTTGAGGCCTATTCGGGTCTGAACCTTGCGAAGACGCCGTTACTACTGCTTGAATTTCACGGCTCACCGCAGAGTGTCGCCGAACAGTCGGAGCGTTTTGGCGAAATCGCTGAGGCATTTGGCGGTGGCCCTTTCGCTTGGTCGGACAAGACCGAGGAGCGAGCCAAGCTGTGGCAGGCACGTCATGACGCCTACTGGGCGTGTCTTGCACTGCGCCCGGGAGCGCGCCCGATCCCTACGGATGTGTGTGTACCGATCGCACGGCTGGCCGATTGCGTGGAAGAGACCAAGAGAGAGATTACTGAACTGGGATTGATCGCGCCGCTTGTTGGTCACGTTGGCGACGGCAACTTCCACGTCCAACCGATGGTCGACATGAGCAACCCGGCTGAGATCGACATTGTCCGGGGCTTCATCGAGCGGATGGTGGAACGCGCCATTCGTATGGACGGCACCTGCACGGGCGAACACGGCGTAGGGCAGGAAAAGCGAAAATATCTCGACCTGGAACACGGGCCGCAAACGCTCGCAATGATGCGTAGCATCAAGCGCGCGATCGATCCGAACAATCTCATGAATCCCGGGAAGCTCGTGGATAACTCGCTATGACGACATCGCCTCTCAACCCACCAGCTACGACCGTGGATTTCGTCGATGGACGAACCCGGGTGTTTGCCATCATCGGCCATCCCATCGAGCAGGTCCGTTCGCCGCAGGCCATCACTCACGAATTGCAACGGCGCGGCCGCAACGCAATTCTGCTCCCGTTCGATGTCGTTCCCGATGCCTTCGACGAGGTCTTTCGCCACCTTCTGTCTATCGGTAATCTCGACGGACTGATCATCACTGTCCCACACAAGATACGGGCGCGGGAGCTGTGTACGCGTGTCGGACCACTCGCCGAGATGAGCGGCAGCGCATCCGTCATCGCGCGGACGGCCGACAACAAATGGGTCGGCGAGCTCTTCGATGGAAAGGGATGCATTGCGGCAATCCGTAACCGCGGCGTGACCTTTGACGACAAACGCGTCGTCCTGCTTGGGATTGGCGGCGCCGGCGCAGGCATCGCTGTGGAGCTTGCCCGCCAGGCTCCGGCCGAAATCCATATTCATGATCCGGACGGTGCAAAGACCGCGAAGGTAATTGCGCGGCTCAGGTCACGATTTCCCGCCCAATCCTTCGCTGCCGGAATGCCGGCGCTCGAGCGGGTCGATATTCTCATCAATGCCTCACCGGTTGGGATGCTCGATCCGACGCGCATGCCCGTCGAAGCATCCCGATTTACGCCGCACCTTATCGTGATGGACGTGATAACGAACCCTGCCCCGACGCGACTGTTACGCACGGCCGAGGCAAGCGGATGCATGGCCATCTACGGCCGGGAGATGTTCGACACCCAGATCGCAGGAGCCTGTGACTTTCTGCTCGACACACGCGTGATCGTAGCGGACGACGTTCGCTTCGATCACGCACAAGCGTCGGTCAGTCGACGCGGATGATCAGCTTGCCTATATTCTTTCCGTTCAACAGTCCGATGAATGCGGAAGGAGCATTGGCAAGCCCGTCTACGATGTCCTCGAGGGACACGATCGCACCGGACGTGACCTTGGGGGCCACCGACGCGAAGAACTCATCGCGATAGGCATTGTAGTCGGTCACAATGAAACCGCGGACGAGCAACCGCTTCACCAGGGCATCTTGCATGAGCTGCGCGAGCGAGATCGCATCATCGCGCTGCTCCAGGCCGTTGTACTGCGAGATCAGCCCGCAAACCGGAATGCGCGCAAAGGAATTAAGCAGTGGGATCACGGCGTCGAGCACGCGTCCGCCAATGTTCTCGAAGTAGACATCGATGCCATTCGGACACGCAGCGGCAAGCTTGTTCGCAAGGTCGGGATCGCGATGGTCGACCGCTGCGTCGGCCCCAAACCGTTCGACGGCGAGCCTGCATTTTTCGACGCCGCCGGCGATCGCTACGGCCCGACACCCCGCCATCTTCGCCAATTGGATGACCAACGAGCCAACCGGTCCTGTGGCCGCTCCCACCACGACTGTTTCGCCGGGTTGCGGCGCGCCGATCTTCATCAGGCCGGCATAGGCCGTAAAACCCGGACTTCCGAGCACACCGAGATAGGCTGACAAACTCGTAAGCTGGGGATCGATCTTTCGGACGCCGTCGGGTTTGACGATCGCATAATCCTGCCAACCGCCACCCGCAAGAACGACATCGCCGGGAGCAAAGAGCGGATCGTTTGAGCAGACCACTTCGCCGACCGTTGCGCCGACCATGACTTCGCCGATCCCGACCGGCTTCGCATAGGACTTCGAATCGTTCATGCGCCACCGCATGTAAGGATCGAGCGAAAGAAGCCGATTACGGATCAGGATGTCGTCTGGGGCCCGAAGCTGCGGGATATCGAGCGTCACGTGGCGGAAATCTTCGACCACCGGCTCCGCCTCGGGTCTGCGGGCCAACTGCCATTGTCGATTCAATTCTATCTGAGTTCTAATGACGGTCGTTTTCGCTCTTCTCACGCTAGGCATGCTAGTTGATTTTCTCTCTTGAAACGAAAGGAAGTGAGTGCGTCTCTGGCGCCGTCGCTTCGCCCCAACTCTCGACCTCCAACTTGAAAGCGGGAGGCTGCAAGCTCTTCTAGAATATTGCTCCTCCGATAACCGGATTCTCCCCGAACCACCGATCCGCCGGCGCCTTCGAACCATGCAGCAGGTGCCAGGCTATTTCTACCCCCACCACGACGCACCAGACCGGAAGTGTCCAAAGTAGAATGATCATTTGCCACCCCCACTACCAGACATCCGAGCGATACATGCCCCTTGTTGAATTTCGGCGGATTGGGCATCCAATTTCATTGGATGCTCAATTTTGCCCGTTCGACGACGCGCCTCCACTTGACGACTTCTCGCGCAATGTAGGCGTCCGTTGCCTCTGGTGACGATCCGGTCACGGGATCAAACTGTGCGGCCCGCAACTCATCCAGGAATGCCGGCCGAGACATGATTTTCGATGTCGCATTGAAGAGCTTCGCTACGATTTCCTTCGGCGTCGCCGCATTGACCGTCAGGAAATTCGATGTCTCCGCGACGAGATCTTTGAAGCCCTGCTCGACAGCGGTCGCGATTTCCGGCGCACTCGCGTTGCGCTTCTCCCCCGTCATGACGAGCATCCGCAGCTGACCGGCCGCGTGATAGGGGTAAATCGAACTCAATGTCGATACGAGAATGGGTACCTCCCCGCCCATGACGCTGGTCGCCGCCGGCGCTGCACCGCGATACGGCACGTGCAGCAACGGCAGATCGCCAGCCGCCTGCTTGAACAACTCACCGGTCAGATGATCGCTTCCGCCTGCCCCACTCGTCGCATAAGAGTATTTGTCGGGATTATTTTTGATCAACGCCACCAGCTCGTTCAGATCCTTGGCCGGAACTGACGGATGCACCGAAATGCAGAGAGCTGCGGTGGTCAACAGCGAGATCGATCTGAAGTCCTTGACCGGATCGAATGGCACCTTCATGACGAGCGGCGCCATGATCATGCCACTGCCACCCCCGAGGAGTATGGTGTAGCCATCGGGCTTCGAAGTCGTGACATACCTTGCGGCGATCGTCGACGACGCACCTTCCTTGTTCAGGACAACGAAGTTTCCGTTCAGCTCCTTCGACAGCTGAAGTGCGAGTTTGCGACCGAGGATATCGCTTTGGCCGCCTGCCGCGAAGCCAACCACAAGTTCGACAAGCCGATTGGGGTAGTCGTCCTTCGTCTGCGCGCGCAAACCTGTGGGCAACGCAGGAAGCAACGCCGCGCCGGCCATTAGTCGCAACGCTGCACGTTTGCTGAGTTTGTACCGGTCCATCATCGCACTCCACTCTTCTCGGTTGAGGCCTTCGGCCTTGTCACTCGGCTCTGCTGCAGACACAGTTGATCCCTGGGCGCACCGCTGGGCACGCGCCTGACACATTTTCCGATTTGCACAAAGGACAGCAGCGCCGAGACCTTTGGTCTGCGCGGCTCTCCTCCCTGGGGTCCCCTTCACACTTACTGACCTGCACGTCAGCTTATTTGAAGGTTCTAAATTTCTTGTTGTCTTTCGTCAATCTTACCAACCGCTTTTGCCTCCTATCTCGTGCGATGCGACATCACGTCACCGCGAAAGGTTTGTGCTCAAATCGCCACGTGATGCACGTGACAACTATGTCTCGAGCTGATGCAGCAGCACGTGTTGGCCGCCGGACGTTCGTCGCCGGCTGCGCCAGGTCGCGAAGCGGTTTAATAGTCAAGATGCTTAGGCGTACGCCCGGCAGCCGCATGAACATACTTCTCCGCTCACGAGAACTCCTCGGTCCGCCCTGCGGTTTCCGATTCTGAAAATCGATCCAAGTCATCTTCTCCATCAGCCTAACTGCGCTGCGCCGACGGACATGCATGCGCCCGGTAGATGAGATCGCAAAGCGCTTGATAGGTCTGTTGGAGGCGGTGGATATCGTGTGGCGCCTGACTGATGAGTGAAGCAAAATGGACGACGCCTGCGATCAGCGCGGCTATCGCCGCTACGGGCGCGTCTGCTTCAAGTTCTCCGGAATCCACTGCGATTTGAACACCTCGCTCTATCCACTCTTCGTTCCCTGTGGTCACATCGCGGAGCGTGACGACCATCGTGGGTGTTATGACATCCATATCCATTCTGAAACGAGTTATCAGGCTCCAGATGCGGCCTTCGTCCTCGCCGTTATAGAGCTGATATCGCTCAAGGTTGAACGCGTAGGATCGGTCGAATTTTTCGCGCAACGTCGTTTGCGGGTTTGCCCAGATCCCTCGGTAGGTCCTCAAGACTTCTTCAGCGGCGGACTTGAGTACTTCTTCGGCAAGACCGGCTTTGCTGCCGAAATGATAGTGGACATTCGCCCGTGTCGTGCCGAGCTCTTCCGTTAGATCGGCGAAACTTACGCCTCGGTACCCGACCAGGGTAAACAAGCGCGTTGCCAGGGATTTGATTTCATTTCGCATCGTATTCGCCGGTTTGAGGCATGCCCTACGATATCATCGAGCGGGCGGAGTAGTGAACTTAGACGCAGCCACCCTTCGCCGTATCAACTTCTGAACATTGCGCCGATCGCAACCGCCGCGGCAGCGAGGGCCACTGCGGATATGGGATCGGCCTGTCTCGTCGCTGCTGGATGCATGATCTGTGCAGCCTGTTTTGCGATTTGGATGCCGGAAAATGGAGCCGGCCCCGGCCTCGCCTGCAATGAACTGGCCCGCGCAAAGAATGTCCCAGCTCCCGCGCCAGACGAACCAAAACGGACGCTCTCGTCCAGAAGCAAATGATCCGCAAGCGCGAAGCCGAAATGTCCGGCCTCACAGCAGGCGCCGACATCGTCTAGAAAGCCATCGAAAACGCACGACCGAGTTGCCCCAGCGTCGACTGCCTTGGACGATCGCAGTCGTTCCGTTCCGCGCCGCGCCGCGAGTTCGTTGACCGCCGCTTCGATGTCTCGGAAGCCGTAGAATGCGGCGAAGGATGTCTTCTCACTGCCGCTCTCAGCGAGATGTTCGATACGAAGCCGCCGCGCATATGCCACGAAAGGGATATTCATGATGTCGGGTATGTGTTCGTTTTCATACCATGCGTGGTATTCCTCGGCCATTTCCGCATGAGGCGTCGTGATGACCAGATAGAAGCCTTCACCTATCGACACGTTCCCATCCTCATTTCGGTCGGCGACGCATCATGATGGCATGTTCGGCTCGCTGAACGATCTTTCCGTTCTGGTTTTTAAGCTCGATGGCTTCCACGATGATCCCCACCTCGGGCCTGGAGCGGGATGGACGTGCCTCTTTGATCGTCCAGAACGCACGGATTGTGTCTCCGATCATGATCGGAGCGTCGAAGGTGATCTTGTCCCAGCCGACGGAAGCCACTCCTGTACCCTGCGTGTAGTTCGTCCGCGCCATCAGGCCTTGCATGAACCCAAGCCCCAAGAGCCCATGCGCAATGCGACCGCCGAACAGCATCTTCTTGCCATACTCTTCATCGGTATGAACCTGAGCATTGTCTCCGGTAAGGCCTGCGAACAGAAGGATATCGCTTTCGGTGACGGTTCTGGCCGGCGAAACGAGCTGTTGACCCACTTCGAATTCCTCGAACCATTTGCCGAGGACCAACTGCTCCGGTGCAAGTTGCATAGTCTTCTCCCTTGTTCGTTTGTTATTCCTTGTGCGATTTGGTGGGGGCGATGATCGCGCCTGATCTCAAAAGCTTGTCGATCTCGTCCTCGCCGTAGCCGAGCGACCTTGCGATTTCGACGGTGTCCTCACCGAGATCGAAGGCAAAATGGCGAATTGCCGGCACCTGTCCGTCGTATCGGTTCGGGTGATTGATGACCGTCGCCTTGCCACCCTTCACATCGATCTCCCGAAAAACCTCGTTGTGGATGGCCTGCGGGTCCGCTGCCAGGTCGTCGTAGTCTTGCACGATCGAGTTCCACAGCCCGGCCTTGTCGAACATCCCGGCCAATTCATCGCGCCGATGCCTCTTCACTGCCTCAGCAACCGCTTGCGCATACTCGTCCCGATGCTTGTATCGGTCGATGGAGGCGATCTCCCGGAGACGTTCGCTCGACAGGACGTCGGCGAGCTTCTTTGGATCGATGGTGGAAATAGCGATGAAGCCGTCCGCAGCCTCGTAGATCCCGTAAGGCGCCGGGTGGAACCAAGTTGCCAGCTCGCGCTGTCTCGTCAGACGTTCGTTTCGAAATCCGCCGGTGAAGTAACTCACCATGGCTTCCATCTGCAGATCGATACCGGCGTTGAAGAGGGACGCTTCGACCAGCGTTCCCACCCCTGTGCGCAGCTTCTTCACATACGCGCCCAGGATTCCCATCGCCAGAAGCGCTGCACCGTGCTGATCCACCGCGGCACACCCGGCCGCGGTCGGCCGACCGTGCCCCGTCACCGACATCAGGCCACTTCTGGCTTGTACAAGAAGATCCTGGCCTGGACGCCTCGACATCGGACCGGTCGCGCCGAAACCGCTGGCCGACGCAAGGATGACTGAGGGATTGCGTTTCCTGAGCTCGGTCAGACCGATGCCCAAGCGATCCATGACGCCCGCTCTGAAGTTCTCGACCACCACGTCGGTGGTCTCGACCATCTTGAGGAAGATCTCGCGGCCCTCGGCGCTCTTCAGATCGATACCGATATTGCGGCTGTTACGGTTCGCCGAAAGATAGAACGCACTGACGCCGGAAACATAGGCGTTTGCCCCGGACCAATGCCGCTCATGTGCGCCTTCGGGCGGCTCCACCTTGACGACGTCCGCCCCCATGTCCGCGAGATATTGTACGGCAGCGGGCCCCTGCAGATAGTGGCAGAGGCTGATGACCTTCATACCCTCAAGCATTTGCACCCTCAGCCTCCACCGACGCAAGGGCCGCACTCGCCGCGGATCGACCGGCCGCGCGCCCTGTCACCAGCGCTTGCGACAACCCGCCCATGTAACCCCAGTTGCTGATTCCGCCGACGTCGCATCCACATGCATAAAGACCAGGAATCATATCCATACGCATGTCGCTCGCGCCGGCCCGGAGGTGCCGGAAAGACGAGATGGATCTCGATCGTCGCATCACGGCCATGTCGAGATCGGTCTTGAGGCCTCCGCATGTGTAGGTAATGCCCGCTTTGACCTTGACCGCGGTAAACGGACCAACGGACAAGGGAATCTGATGCTTCACCCGCGGTGGATGGAGGTCTGCGCCTTCATCGCTGCCGACAGTGCGATTGTATTCTTCGATCGTTTCCAGCAATCGCTTCGGCGGCACGCCCCACGCTTTGAGCTTCTGTGCCAGCGCTTCGAGCGTATCGGCCTCGGCAACCGGCCCGCCAGCCGTCTTGGCCCGAGAAATCGCGACCCGCCCCGGAGCATTGTCTTTCCATTCCATATCCGCGATCTTGCTATCGACGATATAGATGGCCGTCGCTTCGGGCTGATGAGCAATCGCGAAATTCAGGTCTTCTTCGCCGGTTCCTTGCGCTTCATCCGTGAAGCGCTCCCCGCGCAAGTTCACGGCGACGGAAAGCACACCGTATTTTTGGCTGATGCTCTGAAACTCGAACTGGTTGAAACGCGCAGGCGGGGCAACGAGCGCATGCCCGTAGAAGGAATGCATCAACTCGCTCGTTGCCGCTCCCGCCGACATCGCCGCGAGGAAACCGTCGCCCGTGCTGAACGGATTTGACCGCAAGTAGAGATCATGCGCGTTCGAGGTAATATATCGGCCCACAAGCTCCGGATTTCCTTGGAAGCCACCCGTAGCGATGACGACGGACTTCGCACGGATCTCGCTTCGTCCGCTGTCACTGTCGACGACTGCACCGACCACTCTTCCTTTGGACACGATGAGTGTGTCCAGCGAGGTATCGGTCATGATCGTCGCGCCAAGCGCTCTGATCCGGTCTTCGAGTGCCGGTCCCATCTGAGCCGGATTGGCGCGGCGCCCCCAGCCGTACCATTGAAAGGTTTGCTCCGCGGCCAACGCGACCCCGTTCGACACAAGCCACTTCAGACCCGCTGGAAGTTCTTCCACGACAAAGTCTTGCAGAGCCTCGTCACCTTGCGGAATCTCGAGGTGAAGCTGCTCTTTGTTTTCGAAGGTCCAGATCAGACCGTTCGAAAGATTCATCGACCCACCGAGGGCGGCCGATTTTTCCACGACCGCAACCCGGGCGTCTTCTTCCAATGCGGTCAAGGCGGCACAGAGGCCGGACATACCGCCTCCGATAACAAGGACGTCGAACATGTTGCTTTTGCTGGTCAAAATGTTTCAAACCTTCTGTGGCGCAACGCTGGCAATCAGCTCCGGTGGTTCTCCAACGGCCAATTTCAGGGCGACGCCATTCAAACTCGCATCTTCTATGAGCCGCATTGCCCCTTCGGCGACGTCGTCGGGCGAGAGCGACGGCTGATCGGATCTGCCAGCACGTCCATCCAGGAACGCTTTGCGATCGGCGTCAGTGAAATGTCCGCCGGAGTTGGCTTCCAGCGAGGTCTTGACCAGTGCAGGGCAAACACAGTTGACCCGAATGCCCGCCTCGGCCTCGAGGAATGTCAGCGAACGAGTCAATCCGATCACTGCAGCTTTCGTCATGGCGTATGCAGGATCGAGGAAGCTGGACTTGAGCCCAGCGGTCGATCCGGTGTTCACGATTACGCCGCCACCGCGCTTCACGAGATGCGGAACGCCGACATGGATGCAGTTCATCACTCCCACCACGTTGATGTCGATCGCCTTCATCCACGAAGAAGGGCCGGCCTCGGGAAAGCGTGGGCCGCCGAGCACGCCCGCATTGTTGAAGAGGATGTCGACCCCGCCGAAAGTGGAGATCGTACGATCAAACAGGTGCGTGACGCTGTTGAGCTGCGTGACATCGGTGCGGACGAAGCGAACAGCGCCGGCAGCCTGATCGAGGCTTGCCTCGGCGGCTTGGCCGGCGGCCTCATTCAGATCTGCGATGATTACCTGCGCACCCGCCGTCAATAGACGGCGAACCGTTGCGAGCCCGATTCCATTGGCGCCGCCGGTGACGACCGCAACTTTACTTTTTAGTGACACGACGATTCGTCTTCCACATTGACTGGATCACGGCACGGCTTTGCCGGTCTCCGGATGAAAACTGTGCGGACCGAATTCCCCCAACTGGGGGAGCGGCACCGCTTTCAAGCGCTCGTCCGCTGAGCCGTTAGGCGACCGCCTTGGCTGATTTTCGATCCAGCATTCCCGCTCCGATAAGCCCCTGCTCGATTGAGGCAATCTCGCGGTCGGTCAACTTCATCAGAGGCGGCCTGACCGCCGCATTTTGGAAATGGCCAAGCAGAACCTGAGCTTCCTTCATGCGATTGTGCTGGTCGATGAAAGGCGGGCGATAGAAGACCCTCGTGACGGCATTCATCCGCTCGTTGATCTCGCGCGCCGCAGAAAGGTTACCGTCGCTCATTGCCTTGAAGAGCGCCACTTGAAGCGGCGCGATCGTGCTGCCGGCACCAGATAGAATTCCGGCACAGCCGAGCGCGAGCGACTGCAGAAGCCAAGAACTGTGGGAGCTAAGGACGTTGACCTTGCGTGGGCCGTTCTGAAGATAACGCACCACATTCTCGTGGAGGACGGGATCGCCGCAATAGTCCTTCAGTCCGACGATTGACGGGACCTCCTCGGCCAATCGCTGCAAAGTGTCGAGGGAATACCCCTGCCCACCACCGAGCGGATACTGGAATATGATCAGCGGCAGATCAGATGCCGCGGCGATGCGGGAAAAGTGTTCGACCACCATTTCCGGGCGCATCTGCGCACCCTTGCCGAATACGGAGGGTGGAAAAACCAGCAGAGCAGAAGCTCCGCCATCCTGAAACCGTCGAGCAAGCCGCGCGGCGGTCAGGCTACTTTCGGAATTGACGCCGCAAACCAGCGGCAATCCGCCCCCTACTTCCTTACGCGAAATATCGAGAACCTCTATCTGCTCGGCTTCCGTACAGGACGTGACTTCCGAAGCATGACCGTTGATGCAGATTGCCGTGATGCCATCGACCGCGGCGAGGTCCTTGAGGTGCCCCCTGAGCCCCTGCGCATCCAACTCTAAATCCGCCGTCCACGGCAGCAACGCCGCGGGAATGACACCCTTCGCTTCAAAACGCATGCGTACCCCTCCAAAGACACCTGACTTACGTGATAGTCAGTTTTAGTGATTTCTATTTTATTTGGTTAATTTGTTTAGTCAATAGAATTTGCACGCCGCGCTGAGTTTTGTTGGTCCCATCCGAAAATGCACGCGTTCCGCGCTAATTTGACGGCTTCCTGTTAGGCGGAACAACGCCAGCCGCGGACTTGAGCACTTGCAGGTCGCTTCGATCGCGCGAAGAGATCCGCGGAGCGTTCCCCGGTTACACTCCATTTTTGCTAGAAGACTAGAGTATTGCGCCGACCGATTGTGTCCACGGCCGATTGTCTTGAAACCTCTCCCGTTGAAGCGGGGCCCCGCAAGCAAGGTGCTGACTTCAACCGGGACACTGGTGAACGACGGAGCGACGCTTCTCTATCGCGCCAGCAAACGTGACTGCGACATCTGCGAACTCAAACCACGGTGTTGCCCGAAGATACCAGCCCGCAAGGTGCCACGCTCGATCTACGAGAGCGCAAGCGATGTAGCGCGAGGGATCGCCAGGACGGAAGCCTACGTAACCTCGCGACGTGAACGCAAGAAGATCGAGATGTTGTTCGCGCATCTAAAGCGCATCTTGCGCCTCGATCGGCTCAGGCTGCGAGGTCCGTGCGGCGCTCGCGACGAGTTCCTGCTCGCCGCCACCGCTCAGAACCTTAGAAAGCTGGCAAAACTGATCCCGCCACCGGCTCCGATGTCTATCTGAACTGGACAGAGACTTGCACGCCGCCCCCGCGCCGGTAGCCAATTCGCTGACTTCTTCAACACAATCCGCCAAAAGCGGACGAGCTTCCGCTGCCAAAGAAAAATGCTCGCAAAATTACAGAGAGACTTCAATTACATACGAGTTCGCATCTTTGTTCGGAGTGGCGCGCCAATTACTCCAGAATGAACCTTGATTGCGAACACGAACCGCCGCCGATTGAGCAGCGGCAACGAAGTGCTCGCGAGAAATCCCCTTGGGCGGCCGATATGATTGTCCGGGTGCCATGCTGATCAGGCTAGATTTTTCGCTCAGACTTAATCTAGGGGCAATGAGCATCCCATCGTCAGCACACCTCACGAGGATTGACAGACAAGTTCAAAGATAGCCTGACTGTAGTCCTCGCCCCGTTGCATCAGTCGACGGAGGCGCCCGCGAGATGGCGGCGACTGACCTGATGCCGTCATGACGGCAGAAGCAAAGGCGCGCGAGGATAATACCAGCCCAGCGTATGCGAAGATTCAGGTTCGTTTCTCTGGATGCTCGCATTTCGCACACCGCACGGCCAGATCACCGGCGGAACCTATCCGAAATCTCACTCGCAGCACTTACGGATTTCATACTGTTAAATCAAAGTGTACAATAAGAGGAAGAGTCGCCGTTTGCGTATGCGCGTCCCCTTCAGGTAGAGGAACCAGCCGCTCCGATACGCGAGCGCCTCGAGAAGCAGTCGCCAGTGCTGGCACCGTTCAATGACGAGCCTAGATCGAGCACTAACCAATGTTTCTCAATGCCTCGAAGGAAGACCAACCGTACGTTTGAAATGTCCGCTATGTACTATTGAAGCGGACGCTCCAGCGCCTTCCACATCTTCCCGATCATTGCCTTTGCAGCGCCGCGCGCTCCTCCTCAGTCAACATTCGGGCTTCTGCCTCAGACAGTACACCGTAGCCGGCAATCTGCACGGCGCTGCGCTCGTTATAGGCGTCGCGGGCCGGCAGCACGAGAGTGCCTTGGCGCCTGTCGCGCTGGCGCTTCTGCTCTTCCTCGCTTTCGGCGTCACCGCCATACCCCAGCACTTCGACGATAATCACGGAGGGCTGCGTCGTCGCCGTTTGGGTCGGTGTCGTCGTCTGCTGGGTCGCCGCCGTGGCGTTAGAACTCGACAGCGCGGCGGCGATGCTCGGCGCCTGCACGGTCGGGATGCCCGTGCTGGTGCCCTGCACCTGGATATTCGCCGCATTCAGCACCTGCAGCGCCGCGAGATTGACGTTGCCGGAGACGCGGATGCCCGCTTCGCCCGCATCGATGGTGCCGAGCGGCGCGATCAGGTCGATGTCGCCAGGCAGCACTTCGGGGATCGGGTTAAGCGTGGCGATGCCCGCGCCAGACGACGGCACCTGCGGCGCCAGCGTCACCCTGCCATAGCGGTCATAGGTGCGCTTCGGCGGCGTGTAGATCACGGTCGTCTTGGCGCCGCGGCCGGCATTGATATCACCGGTCGCCGACCAGGCGACGATGTCGCCGCCAAAGGTCGTCATGATGCGCGACAGGCCGAGCAGTATCGACCCTTCACTAAAGAGTCGGATGTCGCCCGCGCCTTGCGTCACGACACCCGCGCTGGCCGGGGGCACCGCCCCCTGCACGCCGACCACGATCTGTCCGGTCGGCGTCAGCATCTCGATGTCACCGCCGAAATCCGTATGCACGCCCGAGCCACCGAACATCACGATGTCGCCGGGCAGCTTCGCCGCTCGTGCGGCGGATCCCTGTCCCGGGAACAGCGTCGCGATCATCTGGCGTCCACGCAGATAGCTGCCGAAGCGTTTACTGGCCGTGTTGTTGTATTCGCGGCCACCTTCCCGCAGTTCGTCGAAATAGACCTGCCGCAGGAAGATGCGCTGCTGCTCCGGCGCCAAAGCGTCGAAATAGGCGAGCGCATCCGCATCGCTGCCCTTGAAGCCGTAGCGGCCCAGCAGCCAGACGGCCAATTCCTTCGTATAGACCTTTGCGACCTTGCCCGTTTGCTCAGCCAATGGAATGTCGGCATCGGCCTGTCGCGCGGGATCGAGATAGGCCGCGCGGATTGCATTCCAGTCGGCGCCGTTCGCCATGCCGGCCATCAGTGCGATGGACGCACCCGGCCGGCTGTCGCCGGTAGCGACCGGACCGATCGAGGTGAAGGAGCCACGATCCTCCTGCAGGATGTTGCGGCCTGCCGAGACTTCGAGCGTGCCCGGCCCCGCAACCTGCAGATTGGCATAGACGATGTCGCGGCCCGCCGAGAGGATCGACACGTCGTCGGGATTGCTGTGCGCGACCAATCCGGCCGTCACTGTTGCAATTGTCACTCCCAAATCCGGAGCAAAGCCACCGCGCGTTGTTCCCAGCGAGACGATATCGCGGCCTGCTATGATCCACATCGGCTTGGCCGCCACGCGCCACGTCATCGGATTGCGCGGGGTGAGCGCGTTGAATTCATAGGTCGTGCCCGTATTGAAGCCGACGATGTCGCCGTCGACGGCGTAAATGCGTGCCGGATTTGTATCGCCGGCATGCAGGTTGGTCGTGATCGTGTCGGCACCGAAGGCGAACAGCGCGTAGGGCGAGAGTATCAGCGCATTGGCGCTGACATTGGTATGCGCGTTCACGCCGCCCAGGAAGGCCGGGCGGAACGGCGTCGCGAGGGTCGAAGCATCGGCACCGGACATGCTGATGGCATAGCCGCCGGCATAGATCGATCCCCCAGCCAGCAGTTCGAGCTGTCCATTGGCGGACGGCGCGAGAACCAGATTGTTCCTTCTGTCCGACGGGCCGTAATAGATGCTGCCTTCGGCAGCGACGGCACGCAGGATCGACGGATACAGATCGCGATTGTCGCCGGTCGGATTGTCCATATACTTGGCGCTGCTGCGCGTGGAAGATGGCGCGACCGGCGTGAGATTGCCGCCCGTCGCCAACAGGTCGATCGCGGTTCGCCCAGTCCAAAGGCTGAAGCCGGTGCGTCCGCCGCCGGCATAGTCGGTCACCGTTCCGTTCTGCGCGAACGAATAGGGCGTGGTGTTCTGGATATCCACGCGGCCGGGATCTGCGGCGCCGCCAAGCACGAGATCGCCACGCGCCGACATCTGCACCGTCGCGTCGCCCGGCGCGACGATCATGCCGCCGGCTCCGATTCCCGCATTCGCCGTGAACAGTTGCGCCGCGCGCGGATCGAGCGCGGTCGAGCCATAGCTGAGCTGCACCATGCCGATCGAACCGGCATTCACCATGATCGCCCCACGCAGATTGGTGAGCGTGCCGTCATATTCACTGACCGACCTGTCGGACATCATGCTTGGATTGATCCTGGGCGGCAGGCCATTGAGCTTGCCGCCGACATCGAGCGTGAGGTCGCCGCCGCCGGTAAGGATCAGCCGGCCATCGGTCGTCACGCGGCCGGTGCCGCCGATCGCCAGATTGAGCGCCTGGGTGACAGGATAGTTGGTCGATCCCATCCCCTGGGTAACACCGGCATTGCCGCCCGCCCGCACCGTGACGTTGCCACCGCCCAGCGCACCGATGCCGGAGAAGCCCGTCAATTGAACAGCGTCGCCTGCGATCGCTCCGGACGTATCGCGCACATAGGTGCCGAAATTGATCCACCATGCCGCCTGCTGGCCCGCCACCGCTCCGCCCTGGCGCCACAGCCAGTTGCCGATACGGCCGCTGGACGCGGCATTGTCAACGGAATTGACGGCATTACCGAGTGCGTAGCCATAGACATCACCCTGCGCCGCGACGAGCACATTGCCGCCGAGTTCGGGATACCAAGCCTGATAGATGCTGTTGGCACCGCCATCGACGAGCCGCTCGCGTCCGCCGGATTCCGGCCCCAGCACGCTGCCATTGGTGACGCCCCGCGCGAGATCGTAGGGATTGCTGCCATCGGCGGCCAGAAGCGGCGCCGATTGGGTTCCTGCCGTATAGACGCCGAACAGACTCTTCTGGACGAAATTCCGGCCAGCAAGCAGATCGAGATCGCCTGTGCCCGTGCGCAGCACGCTGAGCGCCTCGGACCGTGGCAGCGCCGTATTGTCGAGATTGATGTAGTGCAGGTCGTCGAGCGTGAGGCTACCCGCGCCTGCGAGGCTGCTCGCTGACGATAGCGCCCGGCTATCCGCGGCTGCGATATCGGACCCTGCGGCCAGCCGCAGAGACCATGACTCCGATCCGGAGGCCAGCATCGGTGCAACCGCCCAGAGCTTGCCTTGACGAAGCGAGAGCGAGGGAATTCCCGTCGTGCCGGCTGGGAGCACGCCGCTAGACGTCAGGACCGAGTCCGCAGCCAGTGTCACCGTCGATGAGGTGAACGCCAACGGAATTCCCTTGGGCCAAAGGACGTTTTCCACCTCAACAGAGAAGGGCAGAATGGTACCCGTCCCGAGCGTGGAGCCTGCTGCCAGCACCGTACCGGCGGCGATAGTCTCGCCACTGTTATAAGTACGCGTAGGCGTGACGATGGTGCCGGTGGCAACCATGCTGGAGGTGATCGTGTAGTCGCTGGTCAGCTTGACGAGCGCCGGCATGGCGACATTGGCTTGGATAGACGGTGCTGGACCATAGAGCGATCTTGAGAACACTGCTCCCGGCTGAATCACCGTTCCCCTGGGCAGGACGGTATCTACCGGCGCAATCGAACCGGCACCCATGAAAGCGAAATAGATAAAGGTCCCTGCGGGAATTACGTCACCTGCATAGTACTCGCGGTCACCCACAAATACTGTGTCGCCTCCGCCACCCACGGTGTAGTTGCTTGTGACGACAAAGCCGTCCCAATTCTCGGTGTAGATCGGAAGCGGCTCGCCCGTTCTTACCGCATATGCTTCCGCGAGATTGAACCGGACTGTCGTCGGCCTGCCAGCCTCGGCCATCACCACCCGTTCGAACTTCGCATCGAAGTCGAGCACCGTCCCCGTCGCAAATGTAGCGCCCTTGGGCACGATCGCGCCTGCCGGAAGATTGTACGGCGCCGTGACCACGCCGCCCGGGAAGGTGACGATCGAACTCAACCATCCCTTGTCATCCGGCGTTCCCGGCGGCGGTGCGAAACCGTCATTGATGCTGCCCTTGACGTCGAGATCGCCGCCCGCGCGGATCGTCAGCGCCGCGGCTTCGCCCGAGCCATAGACGCCGGTCTTCTGCGTCAGCGGATTGAGGCTGTTATAGCGATAGCCCGACAGGTCGATATCGCCGGAAATCGTCAGTTTGCCGGTGCTGGCGATCTCGACGCCGGGGCGCAGATGGAACGCATTCGTATAGGCGGTCAGTCCGGCGATGCGGCCGCGCAGCGCGCCG
The DNA here is from genome assembly GCA_030147505.1 of Tardiphaga sp. Taxonomy (GTDB): domain Bacteria; phylum Pseudomonadota; class Alphaproteobacteria; order Rhizobiales; family Xanthobacteraceae; genus Tardiphaga. The sequence continues at coordinate 7,971 of JASBVG010000078.1, read as the reverse complement.
TTGAGCAGCGCGGCATCGATGAAGGCCGTGCTGTCCGCATGGATGGCGTTCATATAGGCCTGATCGATGATGCCGTCGGCAGGCGTGTAGCTGCGGAAGGCGTTGAGCGCGATGGTTCGCGCGCCAAGAATGTTGAGCGGGCCCGATGCTGCGATTGCCACGTCATCGGCGCCGACGCGCGGCGCGTTGAGCACCAGCGAACCGCGCGCGACGGAATCCGCCGAACGCAGATCGATGGTGGCGTCGGGCGACAGCGTCAGCATGCCCTGTGCCGCAGTGAGTTCGATCACCGGACGGTTGGCCGCATCGATCGGTTGTCCGTAACTATCGACACGGAGCTTGGTGCCATGGGCATCGAGCACGGCGCCCGAGGTCAGCGTCAACCCGTCGCGGGCGGCAAGCCGGATGGTGCCGACGCGCTCGCCGCTCGCATCGACACGGCCGGTCACCGTCAGGCTGCCGCCATCGACCGACAGCGTGATGCTGTTCGCCTTGAGCTCGTCACCGACGACGAGATCGCCCTGCTTGATCTGGAAGCTGCGCGCACCGAACACGCCGCCGTCGCCAAGGCGCGCATTGAGCCCCGCGAAGTCCACGATGGTCTGCGCACGTACCATCACGCTGGCCGAGAGCCATGGCACATAGGTGCCGCCGGCATCGTAATAGCCGCTGGCGCTGCCGCGTATTGTGCCCATCAGGGCCACCTGCCCGGCCGCCGCATCGAGCGCGGTGGCCGAGAGCGAGCCGGCCTGATTGTAGGTCGCCGACACGTCGATGATCGAGCCGGCCTCCTGCGTCACATTGCCATGCGCGCTTTCGATGACGACATGCCCGCCCGGTGTGGCGCGGAGCTGGTCGTACATCTGCACGACACGGCCCGACAGATCGAGCGTCGCACCTGAGGCGATACGGACATCGCCCGCCGCCTCCAGCGTCAGCTTGCCCGACGGCAGCAGAACGTTACCCGCGACCAGAATGCTCGCGCCCTTGAGACCGATCTCCGCACCGAGACCGCCAGCAGTATCCGCAGCAGTCGTCGCGGCAGCCACGACGATGGCGCCGCCGGCGGTGATCTTGTTGATCGATCCGGCCTCGCCCGTCAGCACCGGTGCGGTCAGCGAGAGCGCGCCGCCCGTGCCGGACGCGCCTCCGGTTCCGGCCTGCTCATAGATGGTGAGCGTGCCGTTACCATTGCTGGTGATACGCTGGGTTGCCTTGAAATCGACGCTGCCGAAGCCAAGCACGAGTTTGTCGAGCGCAAATTGCGGACGCGGCTGCGCATAGGGGCCGGGGCCGAACATCAATGTATCCGCCTCGATCGACAGCCGCCCATGGCCGGTGCCGGCACCACCCGCGAGGACGGCGCCCGGCGTCTGGCTGACAGGATTGGAAATTGCGGCCTCGTTGAGAATGCCATTCCAGTACAGCGTCCCGACCTTGATGGACGCCGTCTCGGACGCGCTGCCGAGACCATAGATGGCTGGCGTATTGAGGATCAGCCCTTCGAGGCCGGCTTTGCCGTCACCGCCGCGCGCATCGAGCGCGAGGGTGCCGAAGAAGTTCATCGATTTGAGCGCCGAAAGCGTCAATGTCCGGATCGCCGGAATGCCAGCGCCCTGGTTACCGGCGAGCAATCGCGTCAATGCGGCCTGGTTGAAGTTCAAGCCTGTCGGCAGCACGCCCGCCGCCGCAGCAGCGTCCAGCGCCGCCTGTTCGCCGAAATTGACAGTCTCCATGGCGAAGGCGATGTCGCGCGCGCCGTAACGCGCATTGTCGCCGATCCGCACCGTGTTGCGAGTGGCGAAGCCGATCGTGCCCTCGCCGTACAATTCAGCCGGCCGCGTGCCAGTGAGACCGATCTCGATCCTGCCGCCGCCATTGCTGACGGCCGTATTGTCCGGCAGGAGCGTGATCAAGGAGTTGGAGACGATAAGGACACTAGAAACGCCAATCCGATGAACGAAGCCCAAGGCCGCGTCGTAGCCCGCGTTGCCCATGCCGATGGTGCTGAGAACAGCTCCACCCTCAATGACAATGCTGCCTGTGGAGCGTGCGCTGCCTACGATGATCTCGGAGGCCCGCAGAACGGCACCGTCGCGTATGATCACGCTGTCGGCGCTCGGTCCTAACAAGACAACGTTGCGCGAGAATTTCGTCGTGGACGGCATGGCACCGATCCCCAGGCGTGCCGCTCCGAGCGCCGTCAACGCGGCTGCATCGATCGAAACGCCGGTGAAACCTGAGGTGCGCCCGCCGGCAGTGACTTCCATCGTCGTGCCGGTCGCGGACGCCGTTCCACCCAAGCCGCCGGCATCCGGAGCGAACGACACTGTGCCGTCGATCCGCAATGCCGGCACGTCGAGCGACGGGCCGTTGAAAACCATTTGCAGCGTACCGGCATCGGCCGGCAACATCGCGCGAACATTGCCGGTGCGGCTCGCTTCGGCGAGAACGTAATCGCGGAAGCTGGTTTCGTTATACAGACTCAAGGTTCTGGTGACCGACGCCGGCGTGACGATCATCCTGTTGGCCAGTGCATCGCGGATATCGGTTCCCGTCGTCCCGTAGCGCCCGGAAACGATGAACGATCCGTCCGGCAATGCGGTAACGCCAGAGAGATTGGTCTGCTTGGCGCCGATCTCAACGCGGAAGGCGCCGGGCAACAGCGCATATTCGGACGGCATCAACGTGTAAGTGCCTGCCGCAAGGCCGGGCACTCCCGCCGGAATGGTGATCTGCTGACCGATCTTCGGCGCCGTGCCACTGTCCGACGTCTTCGACGGTGCATAGCCGCCAGACCGCGACGGTACGATAGCAAAGACCGCATTGCTGGACGAACTGTAGCGGTTGCCCGGATTGGCATTGGCCAATGCCGTCGTGCGGATATCGACCGAACCGCCGCGGCCACTGACAAAGCCGGCGCCGATCAGTTCACCACCGCCGGACAGGTCGAGCACCGCGCCCTGATCCAGAGCGAGTGACCGGCCCTGGAACTGGATGCCTCGCGCAAACGTATTGCCATTGATACCGCCGAGTGGCAGCAATTCGGCGTCCTTGCCGTTGAATATCCATTTGAGGCCGTCGATGGTGCCGCCATAGGGCAGCAACAATCCTGCTCCGCTCACCGAGGTGAGGCTACCGTCCAGCAGCCGGACCGCGCCTATCGCGGACGTATTGATGCCTGTCCAGCCGCCCTGCAAAATGATGCCTCCCAATGGCGCACGCAAAATGCCGCCTTGCACGATCGTCGCGCTCGAAAGCGTGAGTTGGCCGCCGACCGACAGCGGCACCAGCGGCGTTGGGACGCCTTCCGCCCGGCCGATCGTCAATCGACGAGCCGGATCGAGATAGAGACCGCCCGGCTTGAGGCCGGCGGTGACCAGCGCTTGTGCTCCGGAGTCCGGATAAACCTGCGCACCGATCAGCGTCAGATCGCCGTCGGCGATCAGCGTGGTGGGAAGATTGCCATTGCCGAGGAAGCGGATGTCGCCGCGGCTCGACAAAATCACGTCATCATAACCCCGGCGGTCGATCAGCGCGCTTCCGTCCATCGGTGTGCCGCGCGCACCGACGCGCACCATGGCGCCGATGTCGATATGATCGGCGTCGATCCGCAAGGTGCCGCCCAACGATTGGGCCGACGACGCCCAATTTGTTCCCAGAGTTGGCACCACACGGAAGCTCGTATCGACGCCCGTGCGCCCGGACAGCAGCACATAGGGCGCGGCCAAACTGACGTTTGCTCCTGCAACGGTATTCGTGAGGAATCCCTGATAGAGCCGGATCGCTTGACCGGTGCTGAGCGTCACATTGCCATCGAAGGTGAAGAATTCCCGCGCGAACAGGCGCACGTCGCCAAAGCCGCCGGCGGCGATCTGCGCGGCGGAAATCCGGCCCTTGCCGATTGCAAGCGCGGCATCCGTGACGCCGGCCCCCAGCGTTGCTGGCAGCAGGCTCGGCTGCGTGTCCTGCGTGACGACGAGTTCACGAATGTTGCGCACCGACTGCGATGGATTGTCGGTTTGCAGATAAGCGGGCGTCTCCAAGGTGAGTGCCAGCACGCCGCCGGCCGCTCCTGCCCCACCGGCCGCGGCCTTGAGCGTGCCGTCAAGATAAAGCCCGTTATAGGAGCTGATGGCGATCGTTCCGCCGTTGCTCGCAACGTCGGTCAATCGCATCGTGCCGTCCGACTGCAGGACGTCGATGGCTCCACTGGTGCCCGAAGCGTTCAGGACGGCCCCGGCACGAACGACCACGAAGGATTCGGCAGCCTTGGCAAATTCGCTTTCGCTCAGCAACTGGCTGGTTGCAGCACCGATGGTGATCGTTCCGCCATCGAGGACGGTACCATAGACGCGACCGCCACGATCGCGCGCAAGATAGCTGCGGCCCGATACGTCGAGCAGCGCATGCTCGCCGATCCAGATCGAACGCGCGCCGGGATTTGCTTCGGCCGTCAGATTGGCAGGACCGAGATTGTTCTGCTGGATGATATCGATCCGCCCGCCGGGCGCGATCAATGCGCCATCGACAGTGATCTGGCCAGGCGTTTCGAGTCGGATCGACTGCGATGGATCCACCCGCAACGTCGCGCCGCGACCGATTTCGATATATCCTTGGCCTCTCGCCGCGGACATGTCGCCCGAAGCGAGCGTGATGCTTGCACCAGCACGTTGGGTCAGAACGGCTTTTGCGGCGTTTTCAAGCTGAAGCGGCGGCGTCCAGAGTTCGAGGACGTCCGAAATCCGGGCGCCGCTGGCAGAAGCGACGCTGTCCGCAGTCATGCGATAGACCGGCGTAACCGCATCGATCGTCGCATCCGGCGCGACCACCACGCCCTGATGTCCGTTGATCTGATAGTTCGAAAACCCGCGACTGAAGAAACCGGCATCCAGTGACAACAGCGGTTTGACTGCGATCGCAGAGGGTAGCTGTGCGCCTGCAGGCAGCAAGGTGCCGGCAGCAAATGTAATCGCGGACGGCGCGAGTTGCCCAGCCGCGAGTATGATGGTCACCGGCGCGATCGGCAAACCACCGGGAAAGACGTTGCCCGGAACGATATAGCCTGACGGGAAGTTTCCACCGTTTCCGATCACGGTGATCGTGGCCCCTGCGCGGATCGTCGGCTGCGAATTGAACGCCACCTGCACCGGAACATTGTCGACGAGCAACGTATAGCTCGCGAAATTGGTTGCCAGCGGCGGCGTCCAATCTGCGGCGAGCGTAACCGGATTGCTCGCTGAGAAATTCGGCGCACCGGTAAGTGCCTCACCCGGCGCAGCCACTGTCTTCGTGAATCGATAGTCGAACGGCATGGCCTGGCCCGCCGCGACCGTGAATGCCTCGGTCGTCGTCAGATTGACCGGCGCCCGCTCTCCGGCCCGCAGCATGCCATTCTGGCCCAGGAGGCTGCCGCCGATGGCAATGGCCGGGCCGGTCCCGACCTTCAACGTGCCGCCGCCGGTGACACCATAAGCCCGGATGTCGCCATCAAGCGTGAGCGCACCGCCGGACATGGTTCCGAGCTGCGTGCTGTCCGCGATCAGGCTGACATCGCCGCCGCGGCCACCCGACAGTGCGCCGCTTAGCGACAGTACAGCACCTGATGACGCTTCGATGAGACTGCCGCGCTCGAACCGCACATCGCCGGTCGCCTCGAGACGCACGGAGCCACCATTGACGAAAGCCTGACCGGTGAGGTCCTCGCGATCGATCAGATTGTTGGTCCAGACGCCGCTGACGTCGAGAACGGCGCCGTCCTTGAGCGTCACTGTTCCCATGCCGCCGGTCGGCATGCCGCTCTGTGTCGCGTAAATATTGGTGACCGTGATGTCACCGCCATGCGCCGTGATCTTTGCGGATATCACCGTGTTCGGCGCAATGATGCTGAACCTGCCGCCATCGGCGAGGCTGACATCGGCATCGACCGCCGCAGTCTTGCTGGTGGCGAGTTCGATGCGGCCGAGCCCGAGGCGGGACAGATATTCGCCATCTAACCAGGCGGTATTGATGCGATTCTGCGCGATCGGATCGGTCGCGCCAACGGATGACGGTCCGCTGCGCGTGATCCGGACGTCGCTGGCGACCCCGCCGACAAACCCGCCTGCATTGTAGTTACCGAGGATCAGCGCGCCCTCGAGCGCGACCTGCCGCTGGCCGAGCTTGTAGCCGTCGGTCACCGTGGTCGGCCGCGACTTGTTCTGGCCACGGCCATTGATCACGTCCGCGATAATGTCGGCATCCATCAGCACCGTCGGCGCCGACAGCACCAGGCGTCCGGCGTCGCGGCCGACCGTATAGGCATCCTCCCAGCGCAGCGAGGTGCGGCCGCGGTCGAACACCGTGGTCCAGATTTCGGTCAGGCGGTCGTCCTGCTTGCCCTGGATGTTGTGCATGCGCGCAAAGCCGCCGGCAAAATTGACGAAGTCGAGCCAGGCCGGTGCGTTGTCGACGCTGTAGCGGCGGCCGTCGCTGCCGACGAGGTTGGTGGAACGGATCCAGCCCGCAGCATAATCCAGCGAGCCGCCGGACAGATCGAATGTGGCGCCTTTCTGTGCGACCACTTCCGGCGCAGCCAGCGTGATGCTGCCGCCGACCGCCGCCCATTCGCCGATCCGGTGCGCGGTGGTGCCAAGATAGCCGCCGACCTCCAGCAGGCCGCCCGGTGTGTAGTACCGATCCGAAGCATAGCCGCCGGTGCCGGCCGGCACGAAGGTCAGATTGCGAACGTCGATCCAGACATCGTTGCTCTTGAGAACATCCGAATCCCGGTTCTGCGGGGAGTCGCGCAGTTCGTTGCCCTGCACGTTGACCTTGATGTTGTTCGACGCGACCGACAGCGCGACATTGCGCACGCCCGACACATCGAGCGTCGCGCCGCTCTCGGTGGTGATGCGCCTGGTTGCGGAGATGGCGATCTGGCCGCCCTGCGCGGCGGTGTAGGACCCGCCTCTGAACACGACACTGCCGCCGCTGACGATCTCGATGCGCGACTGGTCCTGGCGATCGGCAAGCAGCGAGAGATTGTCGAACGTCCCTGCCGCACTGCTGGCACGAACCAGGTTGGCCGCATCCGAGGCCGCAATCAGCGTCTGACGTTGGCTGTCCAGCGCGGTCTCCTTGCTGCCAAGTTCAGGCAGCACCGCCGTGACGCTGCCATCCGCCAGCAAGATGCTTCCGGCGCTGTCGGACGCCCTGTTGAGCAGATGAATGGTGCCGCGGGTGTTCACCGAGGTGGTCGAGATCAGCGCCCCGCCCTGCACCAGTTCGCGGCCCGCCAGCGTGATGTCGCCCTGCTGCGCGAGGATCAGGCCGTTGTTGCGGACCAGACCGTTCGTGCTGTTCGCGGCGATCACCGGCGAGATTTCATTGCCCCGCGTCGTAGAACTGATGTTCGCATCGGTGCCAAGCCCGCGGCGGATGATGAAATCGTCTCCGGCTGCGAGCAGCGCCTGCCCCTTCGGTGTTGAGATCGTGCCGGCATTCACCACCTGCGAGCCGATCATCAGCACATAGCCGCCGCCCGACGTCACCGAGGTCGGCGTGCGTGTCGCAATCAACGCACCAGCCTCGACCACGACCTTGCCGCCCGCCGCTTCGAAGCTCGGCGCATAGTTGCTGCCGCTGCCCGTGCTGTAGATTCCATTGGCCGTGAATTGAGCGTCGGTGATGCCGGCGGTAGAAGCGATCAGCGATCCGACATTGACCTGGCTGTTGCCACCAAAGATGATGCCGCTCTGATTGATCACATAGACATGACCGTCAGCCTTGATATTGCCGAGGATCTGGCTCGGCGTCGTGGCATTGGTGACGCGATTGAGCGCGACCCAATTGGCGTTGCCGCCCTGATCGAAGGTCAGCGTGGTGCGCGCACCGACATTGAACGACTGCCAGTTGAGGATTGCCTGCTGGGCCTGCTGACGGATATTGACCTGCGTCTGTCCATTGCCGTCGACGCTCTGCGTCGGCGCA
>JASBVG010000075.1 GCA_030147505.1 Tardiphaga sp. | reverse complement strand
ATGCGCTGCACAAAGGCTTAGGGTTACGGAATTCCATCATTAATCGTGAGGATTTATCGAGAGTTTTAGATTAAGCGGCTCTTAACGCGCGGGATCGGCGCGGTATTGGCGTTAAAAGAGTCTTACTTGAGGCAAGCCGCGGCATCGCAGGATCGCCGCAACTCCGCCTCACGGTCGCCGCACGAAATGCTGCCGAATGCTGGCAGCGGGCCGCGATACCCCATAAATTGGCGGCATGATTCAAGAGCCTAACAGTCCCCAGGCGGCGCCGGATGAGGCGGTGACCGAGCCCGCTTCTGCACCCGTGACGAAGCCGCAAGTCCAGTCCGGCCTGCAGGCACCGCCGGACCTCGAGTCCGATCCTGTTGATGACGAGGAAGAGGCCGGGCTTCCTGACCAAACCGAGGATCTCGCCGAGGAAATTCTTGAAGGCACGCTCGCCGTCGGCCGAGCGGCCATCGAGCAGGCTGTGCGCCTCGCCCCGACCTCGCCCGGGGTCTACCGCATGCTCAATGCGGCGCATGACGTGCTCTATGTCGGCAAGGCCAAGAACGTCAAGAAACGCCTGTCGTCCTATGCGCGCCCGACCGGGCAGGTCATGCGCATCGCGCGCATGATCGCGGCGACATCGGTGGTGGAGATCATCTCCACATCCACCGAGACCGAGGCGCTGTTGCTTGAAGCCAATCTCATCAAGCAGCTGAGGCCGCGCTTCAATGTGCAACTGCGCGACGACAAGTCGTTTCCCTATATCCTGATCACTGGCGACCACTGGGCGCCGCAGATTCTCAAGCATCGCGGCGCGCAGTCGCGGCCGGGGCGTTACTTCGGTCCGTTCGCATCGGCGGGTGCGGTGAACCGCACCATCACGGCGCTGCAGCGTGCATTTCTCGTGCGCTCCTGCACGGACTCGTTCTTCGAGAGCCGCACACGGCCGTGCCTGCTGTATCAAATCCGTCGCTGTTCCGGCCCTTGCACCAGCGAGATCGATTTTCCCGGCTACACCGAGCTCGTGCGCGAGGCGACGGATTTTTTGTCCGGGAAGAGCCGCGCCGTGAAGAAGCTGCTTGCCGACGAGATGGAGAAGGCGTCGGAAGAACTCGCCTTCGAGACCGCTGCGCTTTATCGCGACCGTCTTGCCGCACTGTCAGCGATCCAGTCGCAGCAGGGTATCAATCCGCGCACGGTGGAAGAAGCCGACGTGTTCGCCATCCATCAGGAAGGCGGCTATTCCTGCGTCGAGGTTTTCTTCTTCCGCACCGGCCAGAATTGGGGCAACCGCGCCTATTTCCCGAAGGCCGAAAAATCCTTCACGTCGGAGGAAGTACTCGGCTCTTTCCTCGCGCAGTTCTACGAGGACAAGCCACCCCCGAAGATGGTGTTGCTGTCGCATGTCATTGAAGAGGGAGATCTCCTTGCCAGCGCACTCAGCGTCAAGGCCGGTTTCAAGGTCGAGGTCATCACACCGCAGCGCGGCGAGAAGAAGGAGCTGATTGCCCACGCGCTCACCAATGCGCGTGAAGCTCTCGGCCGCAAGCTCGCCGATACCGCGACGCAGACCCGCCTGTTGGAAGGCATGGTGGCGACGCTGGGCCTGCCGAAGGTGCCGCAGCGCATCGAGGTTTATGACAACAGCCACATCCAGGGCACCAATGCCGTCGGCGCGATGATCGTCGCCGGGCCGGATGGCTTCATCAAGAACCAGTACCGCAAGTTCAACATCAAGTCGGTCGAAACGACACCGGGCGACGATTTTGCGATGATGAAGGAAGTACTGCAGCGCCGCTTCAAGCGTCTGCTAACGCCGGCCGCCGAAGACGAAGCGCCGAAGCGACGGGATGACGACGTGCCGCTGTGGCCCGACCTCGTCATCATCGACGGCGGCCGCGGCCAGCTCAATGCGGTGAAGGAGATCTTCGACGAATTGAAGCTGACCGATGTCACCCTGATGTCGGTGGCCAAGGGGCCGGAGCGCAACGCCGGCCGCGAGACGCTATTCTTGCCCGGCCGCGACGCCATCAAGCTCGAGCCGCGAGATCCCGTGCTCTATTTCATCCAGCGGCTGCGCGACGAGGCACACCGTTTCGTGATCGGCTCGCATCGCACCCTGCGCAAGAAGGACATCCGTGAGGCCGGGTTGCAGGAAATTCCGGGCATCGGGCCGACCCGCAAACGGGCCCTGCTTCATCATTTCGGCACCCTGAAGGAGATCGAGCGAGCCTCGGTTGGCGATCTCGGCAAGGTTCCGGGGATCTCCGCCGAGAGCGCCCGTAAGATTTTCGACTTTTTCCATCCCCAGCCGGGCGCCCAATAAGCAGGGCGCCCGGTACCGGACGTCGCATCTCGGGCGGCTGTTTTGAGGTAAACTGGCCTGCACCGCTTCGCACCGGTTGACCTTCGGGCACCGGCAGTATTGGTAGGGCGCATGACAGTGACCACACGACGGGCCGGGACTTCAGCAATGACCCTGCCGAATATCCTGACTTATGCCCGGATTGCCGCCGTTCCGGTGGTGGTTGGCTGCATCTATTGGCAGTCGTCCATGGATGGCCCGCTGTGGCTGCGCTGGGTGGCCGTCGCTGTCTTTCTCGCCGCGGCGATCACCGATTTCCTCGATGGCTATTATGCCCGCATTTGGAATCAGCAATCTTCCTTCGGCCGCATGCTCGATCCGATCGCCGACAAGCTGTTGGTGGCGTCCTGCCTTTTGATGCTGGCCTCCGACGCGACGATCAATCGCTGGACGCTATGGGCGGCCATCGTGATCCTGTGCCGTGAAATCCTCGTGTCGGGCCTGCGCGAGTATCTTGCCGGCCTGCGTGTCAGCGTTCCCGTCACCAAGCTCGCTAAATGGAAGACCGCGGCGCAGCTTGTCGCGATCGGCTTCCTGCTCGCTGGCGAAGCCGGCGACGTACTGTTCGGCTATGTGACCTTTACCGGCATCGTGCTGTTGTGGCTGTCGGCCATCGTGACCATCTATACCGGGTACGATTATTTCCGGGCCGGCGTCCGGCATCTCTTTGAGGAGGATGCATGAAGCTGATATATTTCGCTTGGGTCCGTGAGCGGATCGGCAGGGCCGAAGAGACGATCGATCCGCCAGCGGCAGTGAGCACTGTCGGCGATCTGATCTCCTGGTTGTCCTCGCGCGGCGAGGAATATGCGCATGCTTTCGAGACGCCGAAAGTGATCCGCGCGGCGATCGATCATACGCATGTGCGGCCGGATACGGCGATTGCCGGTGCGCGCGAGATTGCGTTCTTCCCGCCGATGACCGGCGGCTGACGCCTGAATCGTCATGAGCGATAACGTCACAATTCGCATCCAGGAAGCCGATTTTGATATCGCGCATGAGATCGCCGCGCTGACCGCAAGCCGGACCGATATCGGCGCTGTTGTGACCTTCAGCGGCGTCTGTCGCGGCGGCGAGGGGAACGAAGCGACGACGGCGCTGACACTCGAGCATTATCCCGGCATGGCCGAAGCCGAGATCGGCCGCCATGCCGAGGAAGCGATGAGACGCTGGCCGCTTACTGGCCTCACTATTGTTCATCGCACCGGGCGTATCCTGCCGGGCGAGAACATCATGGTCGTGCTGACCGCTTCGGCGCATCGCCAGGCCGCATTTCAATCTGCTGAATTCCTGATGGATTATCTCAAGGCCCACGCACCGTTCTGGAAGCGTGAGGAAACCGCTGCCGGCACGGGCTGGGTCGCGGCAAAGAGTGACGACGACGACGCTGCGGCGCGCTGGGGCAAGTGATGGCAAAGAAGACTGTGAAGACGACCGCGAAGACGGCGGGCAAGACCTCTGCGAGCAAAACTCCGGCAGCCAAATCAGGTTCTTCTGCGAAGGCCAAGGCTTCCGTGAAAAAGCTCGCTGCGGCGACCTTGCCGAAGGTTGGGCCGGGCGAACTCGTCACGCTGCTGGACTATGTGCGCTATACCACCAGCCGTTTCATCGAGGCGAAGCTTGCCTTTGCGCACGGTACCACCGATCCCGTAGCGGAAGCAGCGTTCATCGTGTGCGAATTGCTGCACCTGCACCCCGATCAATTCGAAAGCTTTGCGACAGCACGGGTGACCGCCATCGAGGGCCGCAAGATTCTCGACGTCATCCATCGCCGCGTCTCCACCCGAAAGCCGGCCGCCTATCTTGTCAACAAGATCTACATGCGTGGTCTACCGTTCTATGTGGACGAACGCACCATCGTGCCGCGTTCCTTCATCGGCGAATTGCTCGATACGCATTTTGCCGGCGATGACGGCGAAGACGCTTCGCTGATCGACGATCCCATGGAGGTGGACAGTGTGCTCGATCTCTGCACGGGCTCGGGCTGCATCGCGATCCTCGCGGCGCAATCGTTTCCTAATGCACAGGTCGATGCCGTCGATCTTTCGCCCGGTGCGCTCGCAGTTGCGATGCGCAATGTCATCGACTACGGGCTCGACGAACGGTTGACGCTCTACAGGGGCGATCTGTTCGAGCCGCTCGGCGACAACACTTACGATCTGATCATCGCCAATCCGCCTTATGTGGATGCACAGGGCATGGCTGATCTACCGGATGAATGTCTGGCCGAACCCAGCATGGCGTTCGACGGCGGCGTCGATGGTCTCGATATCGTGCGGAAAATCATCGAGCAGGCATGCGATCACCTCAATCCGCATGGCGGCTTGCTGTGTGAAGTCGGCCGTGGTCGCGCCAATGTCGATGCGGCATTCCCTGATCTCCCGCTGATCTGGCTGGATACGGAAGACTCTGAAGGCGAAGTATTCTGGGTGTCTGCGGCTGCGCTGCAAGGTCGCAGCGAGATCTAGCCGTAAATCTGGCCAAATCGGCGCGCAATCACTAGCTCTTCAATTCGCGCGTTGTCTCGCGTGACTGCCTGACATCGCTGTCGGCACAAGCAGCCGCATTCTGGATGCGGCTGCGCTCATGATTTTCGTCGAAGGTGTCCCATGCTGCCGGCTCCCGAGCAGAATGTATCAACGCGCGACCTCTGGCTTGCCGAGCTACGCGCAACGTTATGGCTTGGCTGGCCGCTGATCCTGACCAATCTCGCGCAGATCGCGCTGACCACGACAGATGTGATCGTGCTCGGCCGGGTCAGTGCGCAGGCATTGGCGGCGTCCGCGCTCGGCGTGAATGTCTACTTCGCCATCCTGATCTTCGCCATCGGCATCGTCACCGCGACCTCGCCGATGATGGCAGAGGCGATCGGACGCAAGCTGCATGCGGTGCGCGATGTGCGTCGCACGTTCCGACAAGGGTTGTGGTCGGCGGTCATCGTCTCGATCCCGGCCTGGATCGTCCTGTGGCATACCGAGACCATCCTGTTGCTGTTCGGTCAGGAAGCGCAGGCAGCCGCCGATGCGCAGAGCTTCATGCGCATGTTGCAATGGGGCTTTCTGCCCGCACTAGGCTTCATCGTGCTGCGCTCGTTCGTGGCTGCCGTACAGCGGCCGCTCTGGGCGCTGCTGGTGACAGCGGTTGCGATCCTGTTCAATGCCGCTGCGAATTGGGTTCTGGTATTCGGACATCTCGGATTTCCCGCGATGGGGCTGGCAGGTTCAGGGCTTGCGACAGCGCTGTCGAACACCTTCCTATTCGTGATCTTTGTTGCCGTAGTCATCTGGCATCCGAAGTTTCGGCGCTATTCGTTGTTCGGCAATTTCTGGCGTGCTGACTGGCCGCGGTTTTTAAAGCTGTGGCAGATCGGTTTGCCGATCGGGGCGACGCTTGCGTTTGAAATCACGGTGTTTAACGCCGCGGTCTTCCTGATGGGGCAATTCGGCACGACAGCGATTGCCGCGCATGCGATCGCAATTCAAATCGCGTCGATCTCCTTCATGGTGCCGATGGGGTTGAGCCAGGCAGCGACGGTACGTGTCGGTCTTGCCAAGGGCGCGGCCGATCCGGATGGTATCACGCGTGCCGGCTGGACGGCCTTCGTGCTTGCTGTGGGCTTCATGGCATCCATGAGCGTCTTGTTGCTGGCGGCGCCGCGTGTGTTGATCGGTGCCTTCATCGATCTCGGCAATCCCACGAATGCGCTGGTCATCGATACGGCGATGTCGTTCCTGTTCTGCGCGGCAGTGTTCCAGATCGCCGATGGCGCCCAGTCGGTGGGCGCCGGCATGCTGCGCGGATTACAGGATACGCGGGTGCCGATGATCATTGCGGGCCTCGGCTATTGGGGCTTCGGCATGGGCCTCAGCCTGCTCTTCGCGTTCAAGCTCGGCTTTGGCGGTGTGGGAATCTGGATCGGGCTTGCGGCCGGGCTCGCCGTGGTGGCGCCGGTGATGCTGTGGCGATGGACGCAGCGGGAGCGGTTGGGGCTGGTGCCGGGGTGATCGCGTAGCCCGGATGGAGTTCGTAGGATGGGTTGATCGCAGGCGCGGCGCGCCGGAGCGATACCCATTCTACGAAGAAACGAAAAAGCCGCAGCCCGGGCTGCGGCTTTCGCGTCTCAGAACACCTTGCGGATCCACTTATGCGGATCGGGCGCTCGGCCGTACTGGATATCGACCAGCTGCTTGCGTAGGCCCATAGCGACCTTGCCGGCCGCGCCGTCATTGATCAGGAACTCGCCGGACGTTGTGCGCACCTTGCCGATCGGCGAGATCACAGCGGCGGTGCCGCAGGCAAAGGCTTCCTTCAGCTTGCCACTGGCGGCATCGGCACGCCACTGGTCGAGCGAATACAGTTCCTCGCGCACGGTCACGCCCGCATCCTTCGCCAGCGCAATGATGGAGTCGCGGGTGATGCCGGGCAGGATGGTGCCGAGCGGCGGCGTCAGCAGAGAGTCGTCATCGAATACGAAGAACACGTTCATGCCGCCAAGCTCTTCGATATATTTACGCTCGACCGCATCGAGGAAGACGACTTGGTCGCAACCCTGCTCGATCGCTTCGGCCTGCGCGCGCAGGCTGGCGGCATAGTTGCCGCCGCACTTCACCGCGCCGGTGCCGCCGACGGCAGCGCGGGTGTAGTTCTCAGACGCGTAGATCGACACGGGGGCCGGGCCGCCCTTGAAATAGGAGCCGACCGGCGAGGCGATGACGCCGAAGATATATTCCGAGGAAGGCTTCACGCCGAGGAAGGTCTCGTTGGCGATCATGAAGGGGCGTAGATAGAGGCTGCCTTCACCTGACGGAATCCAGGCACGGTCGACACGGACGAGCTGCTCGACGGCTTCGATGAAGACAGGCTCAGGCAGCGGCGCCATCGCCATGCGTGTCGCCGAATTCCAGAAGCGCTTGGCGTTCGCGTCGGGGCGGAACAGGTTCACGCCGCCATCTTCGCGGACATAGGCCTTCAGGCCCTCGAATATCTCCTGCGCGTAATGCAAAACGGCTGCGGCGGGATCGAGCTCGAAGTTTGCGCGGGCATCGACGCGCGCGCCGTGCCAGCCTTTGTCGGCGCTGTAGCGCACGATCGCCATGTGATCGGTGAATACGCGGCCGAAACCGGGGTCCTTCAGCTTGGCCACGCGCTCCGCCTCCGGAACGGGGTGTTGGCTGTGGCGGATGTCGAAATCCAGCCAGACTGCGCCATCGACCTTGTCGAATGAAACGCCCATGGACCTATCTCCTGCTTGACGCGCGCCGTGCGGCGGCAACGGCGTGTGTTGTTCTACGTCGAGTCCGGACGAGCCGCAAAAGCTCAATATTCTGCGCAACGGTTTGCCCACCGATGGGCCTATGGCCGCCTGCCGAAGTCCGGTATGGTTCTCAAATCGGACCTATCGGCCCGTCCGGCGAAGGTTATAAAGTTTCGTCGGGATGGCCAAGTTTGTAAGATTGAACCGAAAATATGTCAATATGGCTGACGTAAATTTCAATGCTGCCATGCGGCAACCGTTCGAGGCGCCTGCTCAGGCGGCTGCACCGCTGCGCTGGGACATCATCGAATTGTTGTTTTTTGCGTATCGCGATTTCGTCGGCGATCCCGACGATGTGCTGGATCAGTTCGGCTTTGGCCGTGCGCATCACCGCGTTGTGCACTTCGTGCATCGTTACCCCGGATTGAAAGTGGCCGATTTGCTCGATGTGCTGCGTATCACGAAGCAGTCGCTCGGCCGCGTGCTGAAGCAGTTGCTCGATGAGGGCTATATTGTGCAGAAATCCGGCGAGATCGACCGTCGGCAGCGGCTTCTTTTCGCCACGGCGAAGGGTGAAGCTCTGGTCGCTCAAATGGCGGGGCTGCAGACAGCGCGCATCAATCGCGCGCTCAAGGATTTTTCGCCGAACGAAGTGATTGCGATCACACGTTTCCTGAGCGGCATGATCGATCGCGACGATCCGGACAAGGTGCTGCAGGTGATCCTCGGCACGGAAAACGGAACCAAGACATGATACTTGCCCAGGCTACCAAGAAGGTGCCAGTGCAGCCGGCCGACGATGCGCCGCATCTCCTGCTGGTGGATGACGACCGCCGCATTCGTGATCTGCTCTCGCGCTTCCTCGCCAGTGAGGGTTATCGCGTGACGACGGCGCCGAGCGCCAAGGAGGCGCGGGCGAAGCTACTCGGGCTGCATTTCGATCTGCTGATCCTCGATGTGATGATGCCTGGCGAGACCGGTTTCGATCTCGCGCGCTTCATCCGTACCTCCTCGCATGTGCCGATCGTGATGCTGACCGCGCGTACCGAGTCGAATGATCGCATCGAAGGTCTGCAGATCGGCGCAGACGACTATGTATCGAAACCGTTCGAGCCGCGCGAGCTGGCCTTACGTATCGCCAATATCCTCAAGCGCAGCGCGCCGGTCGTCGTGGAGCGTGCGGAGCAGCTGCAGTTCGGACCTTACATCTATCACCTGCAGCGCGGCGAGCTGCGCCAGGGCGACGAGATCATCCATCTGACCGACCGCGAGCGCGACATGCTGCGTATTCTTGCCGAGACGCCCGGCGAGACAGTGCCGCGTGGTGCATTGACCGGCGACGGGACGGTCAACGAGCGCGCGGTCGATGTGCAGATCAACCGGCTGCGTCGCAAGATCGAGGTCGATCCGGCCAATCCGCTGTTCCTGCAGGCCGTACGCGGCATCGGCTATCGCCTGGTGGCGTCGCCATAGTGATGATCCTCAGCGCATGAGCAGCTTCGACACTGGCATGACCATGTTACGCTCCGCCTCCGAGCGGATGTCCGCGGCCAATCGCGTCATGGGCCGGCGCTTCAATGAGCTGATGCCGAAGGGGCTCTATGCCCGCGCGCTGCTAATCATGATCGTGCCGATGGTGATCCTGCAGTCTGTGGTCGCTTTCGTGTTCATGGAGCGTCACTGGAACACGGTGACGCGGCGTCTGTCCGCCGCAGTGGTGCAAGACATCGCGGCGCTGATTGATGTCTACAAGACCTATCCGCAGGACAAGGACCGCACTCACATCAAGGCGATCGCGCAGCAACGCCTCGGCCTTGTCGTGGACTTTTTGCCACTTGGTGACATGCCCCCGCCCGGGCCAAAACCGTTCTTCTCGCTGCTCGACCAGACATTGTCGGTCCAGATCGGTCGACAAATCCCGCGGCCATTCTGGATCGACACTGTCGGCCGCTCCAATCTCGTCGAGATACGCATCCAGCTCGACGATGCTGTCATGCGCATTTTCGCGCAGCGCAGCGCGGCCTATGCGTCAAACTCGGAAATCTTCCTGTTCTGGATGGTCGGCACGTCGTCTATTCTGCTGATCGTCGCGATCCTTTTCCTGCGCAACCAGATCCGGCCGATCCTCAAACTCGCAGATGCTGCGGAGAGTTTCGGCAAAGGCCGCGAGGTGCCGAATTTCCGGCCGCGTGGCGCGCGGGAGGTGCGGCGCGCGGCCAATTCCTTCATCGAGATGAAGGCTCGCATCGAGCGCGCCATGGAGCAACGCACCGCGATGCTCGCGGGCGTATCCCATGATCTGCGTACCATCCTCACGCGTTTCAAGCTCGAACTGGCGCTGCTCGAGGACGGACCGGAAGTGGAGGGCATGCGCAAGGACATCGACGAGATGCAGGCGATGCTCGAGGCCTATCTCGCCTTTGCTCGCGGCGACAGCGGCGAGCCGGCGCAGCCGACCGATATGTCTGTAGCGCTCGAAGAACTGCGCAGCGACGCCGAGCGTAACGGGCACAAGGCGACGGTCACCTTCCACGGCTTGCCGGTCGTCACGGTGAAACCAGCTGCCTTCAAGCGTTGCCTTGCCAATCTCGTTTCCAATGCCGCGCGTCATGCCAACGATATCGCCATCACCGGTCATCGCGATCATCGCTATCTCTCGGTGACTGTGGACGATGACGGACCGGGAATTCCAACCGCCATGCGCGAGGAAGTGTTCAAGCCATTCCTGCGGCTCGACGATGCGCGCAATCAGGATGAAGGCGGCACCGGCCTTGGCCTCGCGATTGCGCGCGATATCGCCCGCTCGCATGGCGGCGACATCACGCTGGCGGATAGTCCGATGGGCGGCCTGCGCGCGGTGGTAAGGGTGCCGGTGTAGCTACTTCGCCAGCTCTTTGGACCTTGCCGTTGCGGCTGCGATCGCACGTGTCAGCAGCGGCTCGAAACCATCGTCCGCCATCAACACACCAAGTGCCGCCGCTGTCGTTCCGCCGGGCGAGGTGACGTTCTTGCGCAATGTTGCAGCGTCCAGATCGGATCGGTGCAGCAATTCGCCGGAGCCGGAAACCGTCTCGCGGGCCAGCTTCATGGCAAGTTCCGGCGGCAGGCCGGCTTTGATGCCGGCGCGGGCCATTTCCTCGGCGAGCAAGAACACATAGGCTGGCCCGGAGCCAGACACGGCGGTGACTGCATCGATCAGGTTTTCATCCTCGACCCATTCCACCGAGCCGGTGGCACGCAGGAGCGCGTCGGTGAGATCGCGCTGCTGCTTCGACACGTCGCTCGCTGCAACGGCGACGGTGATGCCGCGGCCGATAGCGGCCGGCGTATTCGGCATCGCGCGCACGATCCTGCCACCGCAGGTTTTGGCAATGCCGGCGATGGTGGTGCCGGCCATGATGGAGACGACGAGCGCATCACGGGTAACGGCGCGCAGCGTCGGGCCGACCTCGGCAAACATCTGCGGCTTCACGGCGAGGATCAGCGCTGAGACATTACCGATGTCGTTGACGTCCGGATTGAGACGAACGCCTTTGGCCGTCAGCGTCTTGATCTCGTCGGATAGATAGGGGTCGATGATGACCACGTGTTTGGGATCGAGCCCGCCGGCCAGCCAGCCCGTCAGCATCGCGCCGCCCATCTTGCCGGCGCCGGCGAGGATGATGTGGCCATCGAGGGTCCGGAGGGCTGAGGAGAGGAGCGAAGAGGTCATCGTAAAGGTCCCGGCGATCTTGGAGGCGCAGGACCTTAGCATCATGTATCGCGGGCGCAATGCAGCGAGTCAGACCAAGCTCTTCTTCAGAAAATAACGCGGGCCGCCATGCGGATAGTCCGGTAGTTCGCCGAACACTTCATAACCCTGCTTCTCGTAGAAGCTACGCGCCTGAAACCAGTAGGTGTCGAGCCAGAGGCCGATGCAGCCACGTTCGCGCGCGATGTCTTCGGCGAGCCTCAGGACCTTGGTGCCGATGTCCTGGCCACGAAACTTCTCCGGCACGACGAACAGTTCGACGAAGCACCAGTTGTAGGCCGTCTTGCCCCAGATGCCGCCGGTCGGCTCGCCGGTCTCAGGATCGTGGATCAGGATCGAGAGCGGCTGATAGTTGTTCGGTCCGACGGACGTGTTGTTGTAGGCGAGCAGCGCATTCCAGACTGCGAGACGCTCAGCCTCGCCGGGCGCATCGGGAACGGTGATTGGCGGCGTGGTGGTCACGCTTCGCCTGCGGTGTCGAACATCGCAGCGCTCATTGCCTGCTCCGCGGTCTTGCCGGCCCAGACAACGAATTGCATGGCGGGATAGTAGCGTTCGCAAGCGTGGATCGCGGAGACGAGCATTGACTCGCATTGCGCGGTCGAGGCCGTCATGCCCTCCGGCAGCGGGATTGCCTGTCGATACATGATCATGCCGGAGGTGGTCCAGATATCGAAATGACCGACCCACATCTGTTCGTTCACCGCGGCGATCAGGCGCTGCACCTCGGTGCGGCGTGCGGCCGGAATCTTCATGTCGAAGGCGCAGGCAAGATGCAGCGCTTCGATCTCGCCCATCCAGGTGAAGGAGAGCTGATAGTCGGTCCAGTCACCTTTGGACACGATCGTGACTTCGTCTTCGCCCGAGCGCTCGAAAGCCCAGTTGTGATCGGCGGCAATGTCCTCGACGACCGCGAGCGGATTGGCGCGTGAATCGAGAGTGCCTTCGAGAAGTGACATGCGGTCGCGACCTTGCCTTGAAGAGTAGTGATGCAATCGACTGGCCGGGTACGCGAAAATGTCGGAGCGCCGTTGCGGGGCTTTAAATTCAAATCGTCCAGAACTTGCGAAGTCGAAGTGATGTGATTTGCTGAATCCGCGCAACGTCGCTCGGACTCCGTCCACAGACAAAGCCTCTTTCATCCACAGGTCATCGCGTCGCAACGAGAACAAACCGGAATCGGATTCTCGGAATGCGAGTCCGGTGGAATTCAATGCGCGCAGGAAGAGTCTCGCGGCGCTGTCGCGCGCTGATTCTTGACGGCGCCGGGCCTTGCTGGCGTCGGCAGGCTTCGGCATAGTTTGACGACATACGGAAACAACAGTCATGACCGAAGCATCCCAGCCCGTCAGCCACCCGCAATTTGCCAGGCCGCAGCGCGTGGCCTTCGTGCAATCGTCCTGGCACCGCAACATCGTTGCGCCATGTTGGGAGTCGTTCCGCACCGAGATCGCGGCGCGGCATGTCGATCCATCGCAGGTCGATCTGTTCGAGGTGCCGGGCTCGTTCGAAATTCCGCTGCATGTGCAGGTATTGGCGAAGACGCGGCGCTATACCGCGATCGTGGCGGCCGGACTTGTCGTCGATAGCGGCGTGCACAGCTACGTTGCGGACACGGTGATCCGGGCGCTGATGGATGTCCAACTACGGACGGAGATCCCGGTTTTCTCTGCGGTGGTTACGCCGAGCGAATTCCGTGAGACGGATGAGGGTGCAGCGTTCTTCCGTCAGCATTTCGCGCAGAAGGGCATCGAAGTCGCGGTCGCCTGCGCGGAAACACTGCTCAGCCTCGAGCGGCTGCGCGGTCAGGTGGCAGCTGGGATCGTGTGAGGCTTCGAGGCCTTAATCGAACAGGCTCGACACCGACTCTTCCGCTGCGGTGCGCTCGATGGCTTCGCCGATCAGGGCGGCGATCGACAGCGTACGGATTTTCGGCGTGTTGATCACCGCTTCGGTCGGCTGGATCGAATCCGTGATCACCAGTTCCTTCAATCTCGATCCGCCGATGCGCGCGGCAGCGCCGCCGGAGAGGACGCCATGGGTGAGATAGGCGGAGACTTCCTTGGCGCCGTATTTGAGGAGCGCGTCAGCCGCGTTCACCAGCGTGCCGCCGGAATCGACCATGTCGTCGATCAGGATGCAATTGTAGCCGGCAACGTCGCCGATGACGTTCATGACTTCGGACTCGCCGGGGCGTTCACGGCGCTTGTCGACGATGGCCAGCGGGGCGTTGATCCGCTTGGCGAGGCCGCGTGCGCGGGCGACGCCGCCGACGTCCGGCGATACCACCATCACATTGGCGAGGTCGAACTTGTCCTTGATATCGCGCACCATCAGCGGCGCGGCATAGAGGTTGTCGGTCGGGATATCGAAGAACCCCTGAATCTGACCGGCATGCAGGTCGAGCGTCATGACGCGATCGGTACCGGCGCGGGTGATCATGTTGGCCACCAGCTTGGCCGAAATCGGGGTACGGCCGCCCGCTTTGCGGTCCTGCCGGGCGTAGCCGAAATAGGGGATCACCGCGGTGATGCGGCGCGCCGAGGCGCGGCGCAGCGCGTCGGTGATGATCAGCAATTCCATCAGGTGATCATTGGTGGGGAACGACGTTGACTGGATGATGAACACATCGGAGCCGCGGACATTCTCCTGGATCTCGACGAAGATTTCCATGTCGGCGAAGCGACGCACGCTGGCTTTGGTCAGCGGCATCTTCAGCCAGTCAGCAATTTCCTTGGCCAGCGTCGGATTGGAATTGCCGGCGACGAGCTTGATGGAACCGTTTTTGCCCGACATCGACGCGTCTCCCCGCGGTTTGGTGGATACAACGTTCAGCATATCGGGTTACCCACAACAAATAGTCTAGCTGAGCGAGGTGATATCAAGCGGATGTCACAGTTTGCAACCCGCAGATGACGGTTTTCCTGCGCAAAATCCGACTAGCTGCTTAACGCGCGCTGAACTCAGCGCACATCGGCGAATGCAGTCGCTTGCGTCGGCAACTCGTCGGTGCTCGCGATGGCCGGCCCGCGCGTAGCGGGCGCAGGCTCGGAGGCGCTTTCGGCCGGCACGGAGCCATTGATCATACTGCTGAGCCCGGTCAGGCCGGCCTGGGCGATCCGGCGCAAAGTGACGTCGTCGGCGGTGCCCCAGGCATCGCGACCGCCTTTGCCGGTCGCCTCCTCGCCGCCGAGGCGGAAGGCGCGGTTCTGGTCGCGATCATAGACGTCCCAGACCCAGGCAATGGAGGTGTTGGGGCCGCGCACCTGCGCCGACAGATAGCTGCGGATGCGAAAGGCGGCGCTGTCCTTGCGGGAGACCACCGCAATGCTGCGCAACTTCGCTTCGCTGTCGAGCACATTGACCATGCGTTCGAATACCTGCGGCGGTGGGCCGTCGATGGATTCGAAGGCCACGGTCGCGCCGCTGGCGGGACCCATGCTGGCCTGGGCATTCATGGGGCCACCGCCCTGCGTGCTCATGCAGCCTCCGAGACCGAGCGTCGCGCCAAGCAGGATGACTGCGGGCAAAAGCTTGGTTCGAGAGGCCAAAACGGCAGGAAATCGCATGCGATGTCGTCCGACGTGGAGCGGTGCGTGAGCGCCGCCGGATGGTCGAGCGATATCGTTAAAATGCGTTAAGGTCTAGGGCGAGAGCGTCGCAAATCTTACCAAGGTGGACGGCTAGATGCCGGGTTTCTGACAATTTTCTTTAAATCTTAGATAGTTACGACTTGGGCCGAACGCCCGCTATGGTTAATGCGCGAGCACGATGGCGTGAATCTGGCGGCCGTAGTCCGGCTCCTTGCGGTGCACGGTGCGGCGATAGGAGAACAGTTGCTCGTCCGGATAGGTGTCTATGCCGGTGTCGTCGATATCGACGATGCCGGCGCGCTCGAGCCGCATGCGGATGAAGCCGGCGAGGTCGAACATGGAGTGATCCTCGCGCGATGACGGGATGAAGAAGCGTGCGAAGGCAGGATCGGTTTCGGTGAAGCGGGTGACGAATTCGGTGCCGACTTCGTAGCTCGACTGCCGGATCAGCGGGCCGATGGCCACGGTAATGTCGGCGCGGTGGGCGCCGAGCTTTTCCATCTTATCGATCGTGTTTTCGAGCACGCCGGTGAACGCGCCCCTCCAGCCGGCGTGCGCCGCGCCGATCACGCGCGCTTTGGGATCGGCGAACAGGATCGGTCCGCAATCGGCCGTGGTGACGCCGAGCGCGAGGCCCGGTGTCGCTGTTACCATTGCATCGACGCGCGGACGGGATTCCAGGTCCCATGGTGTGGTTGCCACGGCGACATCGGGCGAATGGATCTGATGTGCGGTCAGAAAATGAGCGATATCGACGCCCATGGCCTCCGCCATTCGCTTGCGGTTCTCGGCGACGTCAGCGGGATCGTCATCGGAGCCGATGCCGCCATTGAGGCCGGCATAGATGCCCTTGGAGACGCCGCCGTCGCGGGTGAAGAATGCGTGGCGCAGACCGGGAAAGCCGGAGAGAGCAGGAGAGGTGAAGGTCTTCATGCATGAATCTCCGGCGCATCGCTGAGCGCCACCAGCGTCTCGATCTTCGGATCGGAAATGCCGATCACCTTGAACATCGAGCCCATGCCGCCGCGGCCCGAGTCGATCAGGCGCTTGAGCGCGCCCGAGACGGTTTCTGACACTTCCGGCGTCGCTTTGGCCATCAGCGTGAGGGCACGCGTCTCGATACCGAGGCGCTTGAGGAATTCGCCTTGCGTCACCGGGCCATGCACGCGCGCGCCAACATCCTCGGCGGCGCGGCCGAGAGCCTGAAAGTCCACATGTGCGGTGATGTCGGCCTGGCCCGGATTCTTCAGCGGGTCAGAATAACTATGTTTCGCGATGGCCTGGAACGTGTCGCCGGCATCGCTGCGCACGTGGCCGTAGTCGATGATCACGGCAGCGCCGCCCTGATCGCGGACGCGCCGTGCGATGGTCATGGCTTCGCCGTCCGGCCGCCATTCGAAGATGGCGCCGATCGGCGCCGCGCGCACCAAGGGCGGCAGCAGCAGTTCGAAGCGCGGGATCGGCTCGGCCGATGCGCCAAAGATCAATTGCCCGTCGGAGCCGATATCGACGGTGCGTTCGTGCCAGCCGCCATCGCGCTTGATGGCCTGGTGGATCGGCAGAACGTCGAAGTATTCGTTGGCGAAGATGACCGAGGGGCCTTCGGGTACGGTATCGAGGCTGTCATGCCAAGTCAGGCTGCGCAGCGCCGGCAGCGATGCCTTCTGCTTTTCACGCAGCACCGGATTGATCTCGACCAGATGCACATGCAGCGCCTGATAGAGATCCGGCAGCACGCGCATGGCGCGCAGCGCGTCTGACATCATGGTGCCACGGCCGGGGCCGAGTTCGATCAGATGCAATTTCGCTGGCGAGTCCATGCCCCGCCAGACGGATGCCGCCCACAGGCCGAGCAACTCGCCAAACATCTGGCTGATTTCCGGCGATGTTGTGAAATCGCCTTCGCGGCCGAGTGGGTCGCGCGCGATGTAGTAGCCATGGCGCGGATGCGTCAGGCACAGCTCCATATACCGCCACACCGGCATCGGACCGGTGGAACGGATCAGGCGTTTGACCTCGTCGAGCAGCGGTGGTGCTTGATCGGTCACGGTCATGCCTTACCCGGATTGAGTTCGCTGCGGTCGGGCAGGCGCCATGCGCGTGCGATCAGCACGAGGCCGACGATGATCATCGGGGCCGATAGCAATTGTCCCATCGTCACCTGCCCAAAGACGAAGCCGGTCGGCGCATCCGGCTCGCGGAACAGTTCGCCGACGATACGCGCGCAGCCATAGACGACCGTGAAGGCGCCCAGCACCATGCCCTGCCGCTTCAATGCGCCCATGCGAACCATGATGGCGAGAACGATGAACAGCAGCAAACCTTCAAGACCGGCTTCATACAGCTGACTCGGATGGCGCGGCTGCGGCCCGGCGTGCGGGAAGATAACGGCCCAAGGCACGCTGTCGTCGGTGACGCGTCCCCACAACTCGCCATTGACGAAATTGGCGACCCGGCCAAGGAAGATTCCGATCGGCGCTACTGCGCAGGTGAGGTCGCCAAGCGAGAGAATGGAGATGCGCTGCGACAGTGCGAATGCGATCACCGCGACAGCGCAGCCGAGATAACCGCCATGGAACGACATGCCGCCGTTCCAAAGCTGGAAGATTTCGAGCGGATGAGCGTAATAATAAGGGAAATTCCAGAACAGCACTTCACCGGTTCGGCCACCGATGATGATGCCGAGCGTGACCCACAGAATGAAATCGTCGAACTGGATGAGCGAGACCGGTGCCGGACCGCCCCACAGTCGTTCCCGTTTGATGAGCGCGCGCGCATAGACCCAGCCGAGCACGATGCCGACGATATAGGCCAGCGCATACCAGCGAATGACGATCGGCCCTATCGCAACGGCGACGGGATTGAAGTTGGGAAAATCGATCGCAAGGAAAGGCATGGCGTGGACTTACGGCTCCCGATCACCGCAGTAAAGCACAAGGCCATGACGAATTAAGGGATATTCGCGTTTGTGACTGTGGAAGCCGGGCAAGGCTTGAACTAAACGGTGGGGATCGCCATTGTCGGCGCGCCGCGCGATGCGGTTCGTGAGTTTATTCGACCGGAGTTCTTGCCATGACCCAGACCAGCAATCGGTTATTCGACGAGATCGGCCGCTTGATGAACGAGGCCGCCGGCGCCGCACAGGGCGTCAAGCGCGAGATGGACACCGTCGTCCGTACCCAAGCGGAAAAGATCCTCCGCGATCTTGACCTCGTGAAGCGCGAGGAATTCGAGGCGGTCAAGGATATGGCGCGGCTTGCCCGCGAGGAGAATGAGGCGCTGAAGGCGCGGATCGCGGCGCTCGAGGCGAAGCTTGGCGGCTGAGACCAAAGCCCAGTCCGAGTTCCGTCGGCGCTGACGCCAAAAAACCTGACATTTCCTTGTCATTTCGGCTCGATGGCGCTAAAAGCCGGTCACGTCTGCGGCCCCCGCACCCCTGGAGGCTTGCCGTGACGTGACAGCGAGGCCGCCCTGGCGGCCTTTAACTTTTCAAAAACAAGGACTTAGACGATGGCGACCGTGAAGGAATTCAAGGCGACCGCACGTCCGGTGAGCGGCAAGGGGGCCGCACGGGCAGAGCGTCGCGCCGGCCGTATCCCGGCTGTGATCTATGGTGACAACAAGCCC
>JASBVG010000073.1 GCA_030147505.1 Tardiphaga sp. | reverse complement strand
CGACCTGCCGAGCTTCCGCGCCGATCCGAAACGTCACGGCTGCCGCTCGGAGAACGTCGTGGCCATCGATTTCGCCCGCAAGATCGTCCTGATCGGCGGGTCTTATTATGCCGGCGAGATGAAGAAGTCGGTCTTCACCACACTGAACTACTATCTGCCCGCCAAGGGTGTGATGCCGATGCATTGCTCGGCCAATGTCGGCGAAGGCGGCGACACTGCGATCTTCTTCGGCCTGTCCGGCACCGGCAAAACCACGCTCTCCGCGGATCCGAAGCGTACGCTGATCGGCGATGACGAGCACGGTTGGGGCAAGGACGGCGTCTTCAATTTCGAAGGCGGCTGCTACGCCAAGACCATCAAGCTCTCCGAAGAAGCCGAGCCGGCGATCTATGCCGCCTCGAAGCGTTTTGGCGCGGTGCTCGAGAATGTCATTCTTGACGCCAACACCAAGGTGCCGGATTTCGACGACGGCTCGAAGACCGAGAACACCCGTTCGGCCTATCCGCTCGATTTCATCCCGAACGCCTCGCGCACCGGCCGTGCGCCGCAGCCGAAGAACGTTGTGATGCTCGCTGCCGACGCGTTTGGCGTGTTGCCGCCGATCGCGAAGCTGACCCCGGCGCAGGCGATGTATCACTTCCTGTCCGGCTACACGGCCAAGGTCGCCGGCACCGAGCGCGGTCTCGGCAACGATCCGGAGCCGGAATTCTCCACCTGCTTCGGCTCGCCCTTCCTGCCGCTCGACCCGTCTGTCTATGGCAACATGCTGCGCGACCTCATCGCCAAGCACAATGTGGACTGCTGGCTGGTCAACACCGGCTGGACCGGTGGCAAATACGGCGTCGGCTCGCGCATGCCGATCAAGGTGACGCGCGCGCTGCTCACCGCCGCGCTCGACGGCAGCTTGCGCAACGTCGAATTCCGCACCGACAAGTATTTCGGCTTCGCGGTGCCAACCGCGCTGCCGGGTGTACCGAGCGAAATCCTCGATCCGGTGAATACCTGGAAGGACAAGGCCGAGTTCGACGCCACCGCGCGCAAGCTCGTCGGCATGTTCCAGAAGAATTTTGCCAAGTTCGAAGCGCAGGTGGATGCCGAGGTGCGAGCTGCCGCGCCAGACGTCAAAATGGCGGCGGAGTAAGCGTCGCGAAATTGGAATAGGAAAGGGCGGCCACGTGGCCGCCCTTTTTGTTTCTGTCCAAGTTTTAACTCGTCATTGCGAGGTGCGTCAGCGACGAAGCAATCCAGAGGACCGCAGGCGCAGGCTGGATTGCTTCGTCGCACGAGCTCCTTGCAATGACGGCTGACAAGCGGGTGCGCTATCGATGAAAAACCTGACCCTTACCTGGCCTTTCTGGGCCGTCCTCTCCGCAGCCTTTGCGGCGCTCACGGCGATCTTCGCCAAGATCGGCGTCGAGAACGTCAATTCCGACTTCGCAACCTTTATCCGCACGATTGTCATTCTGTTTGCGGCGGGATTGATGGTCATTGCCACAGGTCACTGGCAGTCGCCGTCGACAATCTCAACAAAGACCTGGGTCTTCCTCGTTCTGTCCGGCTGCGCCACCGGCGCGTCGTGGATCTGTTACTTCCGCGCACTGAAGCTTGGCGATGCGGCGCGGGTGGCGCCGATCGACAAGCTCAGTGTCGTCTTCGTGGCTGTGTTCGCCGTGTTGTTTCTCGGCGAGAAGTTGTCATTGCCGAACTGGCTCGGCGTCATCCTGATCGCCTGCGGGGCCGTGCTCGTCGCCTATCGGGCATGACGGCGAGCACAGATGATCTCGTGATCGCGGATCACATCGACGCCTGCACCGCCTCGCTCCATTTCGGATCGTGGTCCTCGACTGGCTTCGTCTTACGAATGTGTCCGTCGAGTTCGATGTGCAACTCGGTCAAGGTGTGGTTGCGCCGTCCCAGGACCTCGAAATGTTTCGGCTTGCGGCGCGGTTCGCCGAGGGGCTCGAAACCGGCGGCGCGTGCTGCTGTCAGGGCAACACGCGGTTCGG
The DNA here is from genome assembly GCA_030147505.1 of Tardiphaga sp. GTDB lineage: Bacteria > Pseudomonadota > Alphaproteobacteria > Rhizobiales > Xanthobacteraceae > Tardiphaga. The sequence goes on along the minus strand of JASBVG010000073.1, from coordinate 80,463 downwards.
CATGTGCATGATGCTCGTGCGGCTTCTTCTTGTGTTCGATGGTGATCGTCTTGCTTCCCGCGCGAAGCTCCGAAACCTTGAGCTCTGACGGCTTCATCTCGCCTGTGAGGCTGACCTCGTCGCCTATCCGCAGTGAATGTTGATCGAGGCCTTTTGGCGTGACATCGGCGAGTACGGCGCCGTGCTTCGTTTCGACGACGAAACGGTGGCCGAAGATGTGGGTGATTTTACCGCTGATGGATGTGGTACGGTGATCGGGCATTCTCATGTCTTTCGCTATTCGGTTGGACGGGATCTGAACGCTCAGATCCGGCAGATCGTTTCAGCGCGCACGCGGCGGCGGTGGGGGCGGTGCGTCGTCGTCTTCGGGGCCATTCCGGTCGCCCGGTGGCGGCGGCGGAGGCGGTCCGCGATCGGCGCGAGCGTCGGGGCCGCCTTTCGGCCCCTTGGGGCCCTTTGGACCTTTGGGGCCTTTCGGACCGTCTGGCGGGCCAAAGGCTTCGTTGCGGCCATCGGCATGCGCGATCAGGTCGGCGCGCACCACGCCACGATCAAAGCGGCCCTGCACGGTGACCGTTTCGCCCTTGGCGACCACGGCGCGGTCCTCGCCGCGCGGGCCGGTATCAACCAAAGCCCGTCCGCTCGGATCCTGCATCACAAACTTGTTGCCGAAGATGTCGCCGACCTCGCCCTTGATGGCGACTGGGGTTCGGTCCGCCATTTTGTCGATCGACGTGGGTTGCAAGAGCATGACGCTCTGTGGCTGCCAGTTCTGGGCAAGCCGCGTACCGCCGGCGCCGAGCGCAGCACCTGCTATCAGCACTGCCGCCAGCGCTCCCGTGCCGATAGCGCCGCTGGACATTCGCCAGCGGCTTTGCGGCGGGGGAAGGGCCTTGGGCCCGGAGGTGTCGATGTCGTCCGTCATGGTCGGGTCTCCTTGTCAGGGTTGTCGATGGCAAGACCCTAAGCCGACCAGGTCCAATCCAGGCTGAACCGAACCATTCAGATTGGGTTAAGCTACGCTGCATAGCCCTCGGTCACCCCTTCGCGCGCATGAGGACAAGAATGAAGGTTCTGCTGGTCGAGGACGACGCATTGCTGGCTGACGAAATCGCATCTGCCTTGCGGCGGGAGAATTTCGCCGTCGATGTGGCCTTCGACGGCGAGGACGGTCAGCATCTCGGCGACACCGAAAGCTACGACGTGGCGGTGCTCGATCTCGGACTGCCGAAAATTCCGGGCGCTACGGTTCTGCGCGCCTGGCGCAAAAGCGGACGGCAATTGCCGGTTCTGATCCTGACGGCGCGGGACGGTTGGACAGAAAAGGTCGATGGCTTCAAGGCTGGCGCTGACGACTATCTGACCAAGCCATTTCGCGTCGAGGAACTGATCATGCGGCTGCGCGCGCTAGTGCGCCGCTCGGCCGGCCACGCTGCTCCGGCAATCTCCTGCGGGCCACTGTCTTTCGACGCGCCGACCGGGGTGTTCGAACTCGATGGTCTACCACTGAAACTCACTGCGCTGGAATGGCGCGTGCTGCAGTCGCTGATCATGCGCAAGGAAACAGTCTACGACCGCATCGAATTGATGGAAAAGGTCTATGAGGGCGATGCCGGCACCGACTCCAATTCGCTCGAGGTCATCGTGGCCCGGCTGCGGCGCAAGATCGGTCACGACATGATCGAAACGGTGCGCGGACGCGGCTATCGGCTCATCGCAGGCGACTCGTGATGTCGCGCGAAGCTTCGCTCAGCCGGCGGCTTCTGATCGCGGCATCCGGCTTCATCGCTCTGGCTCTGGTGGTTGCGGCAGTTCTGATCGGGTTCGTATTGCATCGTTTCGTGCAAGGCCAAATCGATCAGCGGCTCGACACACAGATCGTCTTCCTGTCGTCGATGTTGCGTGCCGATGCGAATGGCCGGATCAGCCTGACAGGAAATGCGGATGGGCCACCTTTCGAGCGCCCGCGCCGCGGCTGGTATTGGCAGATCACCGGGCCGAAAAATGCGCTGCACTCGGCTTCGCTTGAAGACGCGGATATCGAGAGTCCCGCGCTCGCGCGTGAGGAAAGACCTCCTCAGCCGCGCAAGGGGCCCGACAAGGACAAGAACGAGCGGCCGCGGCCAGCGGATGGCGTGGGGCCGGACGATGAATATCTGCATTTCCGCATCAAGCAGGTCAGCGTCTCGGACTTTGTAGTCACCATCGTTACATCGTCGCCACGCGCCGCAGTCTGGGGGCCGCTGCGTGAAGCTATGACCACGCTGGCGATATCGCTGGCCGCGTTGGGGGGAGCGCTGTTGCTGGCGATCATGCTGCAGGTCCGGCTCGGCCTGCGCCCGCTGGATCGTTTACGCAAGGCGGTGGCGGATGTGCGCGGCGGACGTCTCGAGCGGGTGCCATCGCGACAGCCCGTTGAAATTCAGCCGCTGGTGGCGGAACTCAACGGCCTGCTCGACCAGAACGCCACGAGTCTGGAACGGGCGCGTCGTCACGTCGCCAATCTCGCTCATGGCCTGAAGACGCCGTTGGCCACATTGGCGATCGTGGCGTCCGCCGATGGCGCCGGGAACCCGGCGACACTGCAGGCACTCGTCACGCAAATGGAGCGCCGCATTCGTCATCACCTCGGTCGTGCGCGCACCGCAGTGTTGAACGGTCCGGTTCGCGTACAGACTGCGATTGCGCCACGCCTGCAGGATCTCGGCGACGTGCTCGGCAAGATCAACAGCGACAAGAACGTCGCATTTGCGATGAATGTGCCGGTCGATCTGATGGTCGCCTGCGAACAGCAAGATTTCGACGAAATGGCGGGCAATCTGCTCGACAACGCGTTCAAGTGGGCGCGCGGTGAGGTTTCGACACGCGCTATACGGCAAAACACGCTGGTCGAACTGGTGGTCGAGGACGATGGAGGCGGACTGTCCGTTGAGCAACGTGCGCAGGTGCTGCGGCCTGGCGAACGGCTTGACGAAAGCGCACCAGGATTCGGCTTTGGATTATCGATTACACGCGAACTCGCGGAGCTTTATGGCGGCGATATCTCATTGGGGGGATCGCCGATGGGCGGCCTGTGCGTCACGTTGCGGCTTCCGGCGGCAAATGCCGCCGGAAGCCGGTAACGAGTTACGTCGCCTTGCGGACCGGTGACACGAACGTCGTCGGCAGATTGCTCGCCACCGGCACGTGCCAGATGTCCTCGGCGTATTCTCGGATGGTGCGGTCCGACGAGAACCAGCCCATGCGCGCGGTGTTGAGGATGGCGGCGCGACTCCAGGCCGAGCCCGCTTTCCAGCGCGCATCGATGCCGCGTTGGGCGTCGTAATAGGAGTCGAAATCGGCCGAGACCATGTAGTGATCGAGATGGCGCAGAGCGTGGCCAATAGCGCCGAAGCGGCCGGGATCATCAGGAGAAAAGAAACCGCTCTCGATGGCGTAGATGGCGCGGCCTAGATTGGGGGACTTGGTAATCACGTCCGACGCATCGAGGCCGCGATTGCGTCGCGCGACAACCTCATCGGCCGTCATGCCGAAGATCGCGATATTCTCCGGGCCGACATTGTCGCGGATTTCGATATTCGCACCGTCCAGTGTGCCGATGGTGAGAGCGCCATTCAGCGACAGCTTCATGTTGCCTGTGCCGGAGGCTTCCATGCCCGCGGTGGAGATCTGTTCGGACAGATCGGCCGCGGGGATGATGATCTCGGCGAGGCTTACATTGTAGTCGGGCATGAACGCGACCTTCAGCTGGCCGCGGATGCTGTCGTCATTGTTGATCGTCCTGGCGACGTCGTTCGCCAGCTTGATGATCAACTTGGCATAGCGGTAGCTCGCCGCCGCCTTGCCGGCGAGGATTTTTATGCGCGGCACCCAGTCCTTGTTGGGCTCGTCCTTGATCGCCTGATACAGCGCCACCGTCTCGACGATGTTGAGCAGTTGCCGCTTGTACTCGTGGATACGCTTGATCTGCACGTCGAACAGCGCGGAGGGATCGGCCTGCACGCCAAGCTTCTCGCCGATGGTGCGGGCAAGGGCGAGCTTGTTGTGATGCTTGACCGTGCGGAATTCCTGCTGGAACGCGGCATCGCCGGCATAGGCTTCGAGCTTTATGAGACGCGTGGGATCATCAAGTACGGCTTCGCCGCAGGTGGCGCGCAGGAGGTCGGTGAGTTTCGGATTGGCCAGCATCAACCAGCGGCGGAAGGTGATGCCGTTGGTCTTGTTGGTGATACGGCCGGGATAGAGCTGGTTGAGATCGCGAAACACGGTCTCCTTCATCAGCTCCGAATGCATCGCCGACACACCATTGATGCGATGCGAGCCGATGAAAGCGAGATTGCCCATGCGCACGCGGCGGCCGGCGCCTTCGTCGATCACCGACACGGAGGCGCGATAACCGGTGTCGCCGGGACGGATCGCATCGGCGCGGTCGAGATGCGCGACATTGATGCGATAGATGATTTCGAGATGGCGTGGCAGCAGCCGCTCCATCAACTCGACCGGCCAGGTTTCTAGCGCTTCCGGCAGTAGCGTGTGGTTGGTGTAGGACAGCGTTGCATTGGTGATCTGCCACGCCGCATCCCAGCGCATGTTGTGCACATCGATCAGGATGCGCATCAGCTCCGCAATGGCGAGACTCGGATGCGTGTCGTTCATCTGCACCGCCGCCTTGTTGGCAAGGCCGCGCAAATTGCCCTCCGATTCCAGGTGTCGCTTGACGAGATCCTGCAGCGAGGCTGAGACGAAGAAATATTCCTGTCGCAGGCGCAATTCGCGGCCGGCCGCGCTTTCATCGTTCGGATACAGGAATTTGCAGATCGCTTCGGCGCGCGACTGTTCGGCGCTGGCGCTGACATAGTCGCCGGTGTTGAACACATCGAGCCGGAGCGGGTCTGGCGCGCGGGCCGACCACAGCCGCAGCGCGTTCACATGCTGGCCGCGCCAGCCGACGATGGGCGTGTCATAGGCGACGGCCTCCACGGTCTCGCCGGGATGCCATACGGTGCGCTGGTGGCCTTTGGCATCATCGATCACTTCGGTGCTGCCACCGAAATGCACGTGATAGACGACCTCTGGCCGCGGCAGCTCCCAAGGATTGCCGAAGCTCAGCCATTCGTCCGGATATTCCTTCTGCCAGCCCCTCGAGATGATCTGCTTGAAGAGGCCGAAATCGTAGCGGATGCCATAGCCGTATGCGGGAATGGCGAGGGTCGCCATGCTCTCCATGAAGCAGGCGGCAAGACGGCCGAGGCCGCCATTGCCGAGCGCCGCATCGGGTTCGCACTTCCTGAGTTCGTCGAGGCCGACGCCGAGATCCTCCAGCGCGGCGCGGAACACGGGCAGCAGGCCCATATTGTTCAGCGCATCGGTGAACAGCCGGCCGATCAGGAACTCAAGCGAGAGGTAATAGACGCGCTTGCGACCGCCGTCGTAGCTCTCCTTCTCCGACAGCAGCCAGCGATGCACGATGCGATCGCGCAGGGTCAGCGCCGCAGCCTTATACCAGTCATGCTTGGTGGCGAAGGACGCCTCCTTGCCAATCCCCAGCGTCAGCTTGACGAGAATGGCACTCTTGATCTCGGCGAGCAGCAACTCATCGATCGGCGCGTTCTGGGGCTGGAATTGTGCTAGCGTGGACTGGTCTGACAAACTGGTCATCCTGATCTGAGGCGCGGCATGAAATCATACGCCTATTCATAGGTGGTCGGAACCCCGTTGGGGTGCGGAGGTTTTGCTATGGTTATGCCGCTGTTTTGGGCAGATCATGGCAGCCTCGGATGTCGTCCTGGCGAACGCCGGGACCCATAATCTCTGTCGTCACAGCAATGCTGACAAATCGCCCAATCGGAATTATCCCGCTCGATCAATTCGATCTTCCAATCCCGTTTCCAGTTCTTGAGCTGCTTTCACGCGCTATTGCTTGTGTGACTGAGTCATATTCTTCGGCGTAAACCAGCCTGGTAGCGCCGTATTTCTTGACGAATTTCGAGCCTTTACCGGCGCGGTGCTGGGCCATCCGGCGCCAAATATTGTTTGTCACGCCGATATAGAGCGTGCCGTGATGGCCACTCGCGAGGATATAGACGAAATAGGAACGCGATCCGGGCATCGGTCGCTCCGTAAAACATCGTCGGAGGTTATGGATCCCGACGCCGCGCACAGCTTCGCTGTGCTAGGCTGGGATGATAGGAATTCATTAATCAACAAGAACAAATAAAGAACAAATTCGCAAGCATTTGATATAGGCTCCGATTCGAAGCTGCTCCTTCAGTCTGCGAGGCTTGCAATGCCAACTCTGGCCTACAATCAATTCGCGCTTACCCGGATCGCCGATTTCGCGCGATCGCTCACCCGTCTGCATCTCAATGCACGCCGTTATCCCGTGGATGACGACCAGATCGATCGCGAATTCAACGCCGTGTGCCTGTCAGTGTGGGGGTACACAACCGACGATGTCAGCGACGATTTGTTCTCGCTCGCGGATCACGCCTGGCTCGATCAGCTCGACGAGGCGCATGCGCGCATCTTTGCTGAGGGGCAGGGCTACGATCTTGTCGGCGATGACGGCATGCTCACCGACTGGTGGGGCTACTGCTGGATGATTCTCGCCGAGATGCGCGGTCTGCTGACGCCGGAAAACCGTGCAGCGGCGCGTGCCGAGATCGAGCAGAAATATCTGTCAGCGACGAATGTGGTCGGCGTCATTATCGGGCGATAATAGGGCGTCCGATCAATTGGCCTCGGCGCGCTTCGCGCCCTGCGTCGGCGCGCGCTTCGGAGCGATGGTAGTGGCTGGCAGCGGCGCGATCTCGCGGGGCGTCTCGGCCATCGGCGCTTCGTCGGTGATCATCTCGGCGGCGACTGGGGCGACCTTCATCTCGCCGAGGCGTGCGCGGACATCGGAGGTGAGGCCGGGATAGGATGAAACCGGTGTGAATTCCGCGGCCTGATTGTTGCCGGTGCGCACGCCGGAGAACGCCACGAGGCCGTTGGTGGTCGCGACCACATCGCCTGGGCGCAGCGAGGTGTCGAGCGTGAGATCGATCGGTGCGAGGCCAGCGGGATCGCGGCCGTTGCAGGTGCAGTCGGCCTTCAGCGCCTTGCGATAGGCGAAGGCGTTGGGCAGGTCGGCATAGCGCTCGCCTGCGGACGACGTCGCGTAGTCGATGCTGCTGCCGAACATCACTTTGGTCGGTGAGGCCGGGCAGAAGGCCTGGCACATCTGGGCCGGGCTGGCACCGCCGCGGCCGAGCGGAAAATACTTGCCGTCGCAGGTGCGCACGCAGAAGGCCGGGCCGGAGCCGCCGTAACCGGCGCTGCGCTGGGGCTGCGGCTGTTCTTGCGGCGTGTTGAGGCCGAACGGATCGGAAAAGAAATCCTGCTGCGGTGCTGGTCCGCCGCGGCGCTGCTGCTGTTTCTGCGGCTGGCCGCCGCCGAACAGGAAATCGAAGAAGCCTTGAGCCGATGCGGCCTGCGGCGGCAGCGCGACGCATGCGGCGAGGCCGATGGCTGCAGCAGGTCGGCGTAGGCGCGAAATTTTACGATTGTAACGCAACGCCAAGCTCCGCGACCGCGTGATCAACAGCCGGAATCGCAGCATTCCGGTTCGGCGCGGAGGGTAGGCCGTTATGGTAAACGCGAGGTAACCAGCCGCAGCCTATGCTGCAGCATGATCTTGTCCGAAAGCCGGCACCCACTTCTGCGGATCATGCTCTAGATGAAGAAAACCCAGGTCATCAGCAGGAAGACGGGGATCAGCACGGCGCCAGACCACAGAATATAGGCGAAGAAGCTTGGCATCTTCACACCGGCATCCCGCGCTATGGCATAGACCATGAAGTTCGGCGCATTGCCGATATAGGTATTGGCACCCATGAACACGGCACCGGCGGAGATCGCAGCCAACGTTGCTGCGCCCGAGGTCATCAGCGTCTTCGCGTCGCCGCCGGCGAGTTCGAAGAAGACGAGATAGGTCGGGGCATTGTCGAGGAACGACGACAGGATGCCGGTGAGCCAGAAATAGGCGACGTTGTTCGGCGTGCCGTCGGCATGGGTCACGAGCGCGACCAGCGGTGCGAACGGGCCGTTGGTTCCGGCCTGCAGCATCGCCATGACCGGTACGATGCAGATGAAGATGCCGGCGAACAGGATCGCGACTTCCTCGATAGGACCCCATTTGAAGTCGTTGGCCTTGCGGTGCTCAGCCTTGCTGAGCATCAGCGATGCGAAGGTCACGATGACGAGGATGAGATCGCGCAGCAGGTTCTGCAGTTCCACCGGCGTGCCGAGCACGGTGAAGGAGATGTCGGGCTTCCAGCTGCCGCTCATCAGGATGGCGGCGATGATGACGCCGAGCAGCAGCAGGTTGACCTTGCCGTGCAGGCGCAGCGCCGAATCAGGTGTCGGATCCTTGATCTTCGGCAGCCGGCCCTCACGGCGATGCAGATAGATATCCAGCAGCATGAAGATCAGCAGCACGATGCCGGCTGCGAACAGCGTATCCGGAAAAAGATGGGTGGTGGTCCAGAAGAAATCGACGCCGCGCAGAAAGCCGAGGAATAGCGGCGGATCGCCGAGCGGCGACAGCGAGCCGCCGATATTGGAGACGAGGAAGATGAAGAATACCACCACGTGCACGTTGTAGCGTCGGTCGTCATTACAGCGCAGCAACGGACGGATCAGGATCATCGATGCCCCGGTGGTGCCAACCACGCTGGCCATCAGTGTGCCGAAGCCGAGCAGCACAGTGTTGGTGAATACGCTGTCGTGCAGATTGCCCTGCAGATAGATGCCACCTGACACGGTGAACAGGGACAGCAGCAGCAAGATGAAGGGCAGGTATTCGAGCAGCACCGTATGGGCGATGGTGTGCGAGACCGTTGTCGTGCCGGCGGTGAACCAGAGCGGTACGATGACCAGCGCCGCCCAGAAGGCGGCGAACTTGCCATAGTGGTGTTCCCAGAAATGCGGATAGAGCACCGGCCCGGTGGCGATGCAGAGCAGGATGCCGGCGAAAGGGAGCGCCCACAGCATCGACAGTTTCGTGCCGTCGAGCCCGCCTTCGGCAGCAAAGGCCGCGTCAGGGGCGAGGCTCGGAATGGTGATGCAGAGCGCGAGGCTGAGGAAACGAAGCAAGGGCCTGCCTTTCACGAGAGACGGTATCGGTCTCGCGTGGAGGCCCGAGATGGTCAACCTTTGAGGAATTCGGACGCCTTGTAAAGCGAACGAAATGGCACACCGGCCGCGGCGAAAGTCTCGGTCGCGCCCTCGTCGCGATCGACCATCGTGAAAACCAGCGCCACTTCCGCGCCGGCTTCGCGCACGGCATCGAGCGCCTTCACGGCGGAACCGCCGGTGGTCGTGACGTCCTCGACGATGACGACGCGCTTGCCTTTCAGACTCTCGGTCTTGGTCAGGCCTTCGATGGCGAGGCGTGCGCCATGTTCCTTCGGCTTCTTGCGTACGAAGAACGCGCCGATCGGTGCGCCCTTCATCCACGACAGCTGCGCCAGCGCACCGGCCAGCGGCACCGCGCCCATCTCCAGGCCGCCGACATAATCGAGCTTGTCGTCCTTCAGCGCCTCATAGGTCAGTTCGGCGAGCAGCGCAGCGCCTTCCGGGTCGCACATGGTCGGCTTCAGGTTGAAGTAGAAATTGCTCTTGCGGCCCGAAGCGAGCGTGATCTCGCCATAACCGAACGAACGGTCGCGGATGATCTCTTGCAGGCGGGCGCGGGCGGCTGTGTTGGACAAGGCGATCTCTCTTTCAGGTAAACCGCGGCAATTTACCGGCCCCGGGCCGGATAGGCCAGAGCGCAGGCGGCCCCGTCAACAGCCGCCGTTTGCGGCCGCGCCGGACGATGATACAGGTTGCGAAAATCGGGAAGGGAAACGCATGACCATCGAATTGCATACGTGGAATACGCCGAACGGCCGCAAGATCTCCGTCGCGCTGGAAGAGATGGGGCTGCCTTACAAGGTGTTCCCGGTGAACATCGCCAAAGGCGAGCAGCAGAAGCCGGAATTCCTCAAGCTCAGCCTGAACAACAAGATTCCCGCTATCGTCGATCCCGAAGGGCCGGACGGCAAGCCGGTCAGCGTGTTCGAATCCGGCGCCATCCTGCTCTATCTCGGCGAGAAGACCGGCAAGTTCCTGCCGAAATCGCTCGGCGATCGCATCCCGGTGCTGGAATGGTTGATGTGGCAGATGGGCGGTTTCGGCCCGATGCCCGGCCAGGTGCATCATTTCATCGCGCTGGAGAATGAGACGGATCGCGCATACGGATTGAAGCGCTTCTCCGACGAGACGCGGCGGCTTTATGGCGTGCTGGATCGCCGGCTCGCGGATCACGAATTTGTCGCGGGCAGCCTGTCAGTGGCCGATTTCGCCATCCTCGGTTGGGCCTGGCGGCATCCGCGCCACAAGGTGGCGCTGGAGGACTTCCCAAACGTGAAGCGCTGGTACGAGCAACTAATGGCGCGCCCGGCGGTGCAGCGAGGCTTTGAGGTGAAGCTGGACTAGCTTCGCCGCGACTCCAGCGCCATACGGACGGCGAGGCCTGCCAGCACGGTACCCATCAGCCAGCGCTGCAATTTCAGCCAGGTCGGACGCTCCGCCAAAAACAGAGCGATCGATCCGGCAGCGACAGCGATTATCGCATTCACACCGACGCTGATGGCAATCTGCGTCGCGCCGAGCGCCAGTGATTGCGTCAGCACGCTGCCTGCGCCGGGATCGATGAATTGCGGCAGTAGCGCCAGATAGAGCATGGCGATCTTCGGATTGAGGAGATTGGTGAGGAAGCCCATCAGGAACAGTTTTCGCGGACTGTCGATGGCGAGCGTTTTCACCTGAAACGGCGAACGTCCATTCGGCTTCAGCGCCTGCCAAGCGAGCCAGCCGAGATAGGCGGCGCCGGCAAGGCGCAGGGCGTCGTAGGCATAAGGGATAGCGAATAGTAGCGCCGTGATGCCGAAGGCCGCGCAGAGCATATAGAACACGAAACCGAGTGCGACGCCGCCGAGCGAGATCAAGCCAGCCACGCGCCCCTGGGTGATGGAGCGCGAGATCAGATAGATCATGTTCGGCCCGGGCGTCAGCACCATGCCGAGCGAAACGAGGGCGAAGCCGAGCAAGGCGGTCGTATGCGGCATCTCAATGCGCCTCTTCCCAATTGTTTGCCGCGCGAGCATCCACGTGCAGCGGCACGGACAGTAACACCGCTGGAAATGGTGCGTCCTGCATCGTGTGCTGGACCACCGGAAGCGTCGCTGCGACTTCATCGTCCGGCACTTCGAAGATCAGTTCATCATGCACCTGCAGCAGCATCTTGGCTGAGAGCTTCTTCTCGGCCAGCGCATCCTCCATCCGGCTCATGGCACGGCGGATGATGTCGGCGGCGGTGCCCTGCAGGCGTGCATTGATGGCGGCGCGCTCATTGAACGCGCGCAGCGACGGGTTCGACGCCTTGATGTCTGGGTAATGACATTTGCGGCCGAACAGCGTCGTCACATAGCCATGCTCCCTGCAGAAGTCGCGGGTCTGATCCATATAGGCGCGGATGCCGGGGAAGCGCTCGAAGTACTTCTTGATGTAAGCGGATGCTTCCTCGCGCGGGATGCCGAGCTGGTTGGCGAGGCCGAAGGCCGAGATGCCGTAGATGATGCCGAAATTGATTGCCTTGGCACGGCGGCGGACTTCAGCCGGCATGTCCTTCACCGGCACGCCGAACATTTCCGACGCCGTCATGGCGTGAATGTCGAGCCCGTCCTGGAAGGCCTGTTTCAGCACCGGGATGTCGGCGATTTCCGCCAGCAAGCGCAGCTCGATCTGCGAGTAGTCCGCTGAAACCAGCTTGTGGCCTTCGCTCGCCACGAAAGCGCGGCGGATCTTGCGGCCGTCTTCGGTGCGCACCGGGATGTTCTGCAGGTTCGGTTCGTTCGACGACAGGCGGCCCGTGGTCGTCGCCGCCAGCGCATAAGTGGTGTGAACACGGTGGGTCTGCGGATGCACGTAGTTCGGTAGCGCGTCCGTATAGGTCGAGCGCAGTTTCGATACCTGCCGCCAGTCGAGGATTTTGCGCGGGAATTCGTGGCCCTGTTCAGCCAGTTCATCCAGTACCTGCGCGGAGGTCGACCATGCGCCGGTCTTGGTCTTGCTGCCGCCGGGCAGGCCCATCTTGCCGAACAGGATATCGCCGAGCTGCTTCGGGCTGCCGATATTGATGTCCTCGCCGGCGATCTCCTTGATCTCCGCTTCAATGCGTGCAGCCGTCTGCGCGAAATCCGCCGAGAGTTTTGACAGGACCTGACGATCGATCGAGATGCCGCGCCGTTCCATCCGCGCCAGCACGGCGATCAGCGGTCGTTCCAGCGTCTCATACACCGTATTCATGTGCTCGGCGGCGAGGCGCGGCTTCAGCACAGTCCATAGCCGCAGCAGCACGTCGGCATCCTCGGCGGCATATTCGGTGGCGCGGTCGATCTTCACCTGCTCATAGGTCAGCTTGTTCTTGCCGGAGCCGATGATGTCGCCATAGCCGAGCATGGCATGGCCGAGCCAGCTCTCCGCCAGTGCCTCGAGCCCGTGCGCATTACGGCCGGCATCGAGTGCATAGGACATCAACTGCACATCGTCATGGTTGCGCAGCGTGATGCCGTGTTGCGCCAGCAGTACCGCGGTGAACTTGATGTTGAAGCCGATCTTGAGCAGCCCCGGCGTTTCCAGCAGCGGCTTCAGCGCTTCCAGCGCGTCGGCGGTCTTGAGCTGATCCGCTTCGAGATCGGCAGCGAATAGGCCCGCGCCATCGCCGGCCTGACGATGTGCGAATGGAATATAGGCGGCATCATTCGGCCCAAGCGCCAGCGCGAGACCGACGATGTCGGCCTGCATGGGATCGTCCGAGCTTGCTTTGGCCTCGAAGGCCACATGGCCGGTGTCGAGAATGCGGGCGATCCACTTGCCGAGATCGGCATTGTTGCGAATCGTCTTGTAACTGTCGCGTTTCATTGGCGCGTTGCGCGCGGCTTCAGCGCGCGCCTTGGCAAAAGCCGCCGGCGTCAGCACGTCCTTGCCGCCCGGGCCGGTCGCATGGGCGCCAGTGCCATTGGCTTTCTTCTTCGCCGCAGGAACCTGCTCGGTATCGCCGAACAGATCGCCCCCCTGGCCACCCGCCTCTCCACCGATCTTCCCCGCTGGCTTCGCAGCGCCGCCTTCCGCCTCGGCCGGCACGTCGGCAATGTCAATCTGCGAATATTCGGCGACGCGGCGGGTGAGGGTGGTGAACTCCATTCGCTTCAGAAACGCGATGAGCTTCCGCGCATCCGGCTCGTGCACCGCGAGATCATCGAGCGGCACGTCGAGCGCCACCTTGTCATCGAGCAGCACGAGCTGGCGCGAGATGCGGGCCTTCTCGGCATTCTCGATCAGTGCCTCGCGGCGCTTCGGCTGCTTGATCTCGGGAGCACGGGCCAACAGGCTTTCGAGATCGCCATATTCGGTGATGAGCTGCGCCGCAGTCTTGATGCCGATGCCCGGCACGCCCGGCACGTTGTCGACGCTGTCGCCGGCCAGCGCCTGCACCTCGACCACCTTCTCCGGCGGCACGCCGAATTTCTCGATCACCTCGGGCACGCCGAGGCGGCGGTCCTTCATGGTGTCATACATGGTGACCCGCTCGGTCACGAGTTGCATCAGGTCCTTGTCGGACGAGACGATGGTGGAAACCGCGCCGCGCGCGCTGGCCTCGCGTACATAGGTGGCGATCAGGTCGTCGGCCTCGAAGCCGCCCTGTTCGATACAGGGCAGGTCGAAGGCCCGCACCGCGTCGCGGATCAGCGCGAATTGCGGGATCAGGTCGTCAGGGGCTGGTGGCCGATGCGCCTTGTAGTCGGGGTAGAGCTTGTTGCGGAAGGTGATCTCGGATTTGTCGAAGATGATCGCCAGATGCGTCGGCTTGTCTGCCGGCGGCATGTCCCGCATCAGCTTCCACAGCATGTTGCAGAAGCCCAGCACCGCATTGACCTGCAACCCGTCGGATTTGCGGTTCAGCGGCGGCAGCGCGTGATAGGCGCGGAAGATGTAGGACGAGCCGTCCACCAGAAAGACATGGTCGCCCTTACCGGGCGCTGTCACAGGGGCGGGGGAGGCGGATTTTGCGGGGGCTTTCGACATGGCCGCAATTTAAGGATTTTTGCGGCGAATGACAGCCCCGCATGCCGGCCGTACCGCGGATTAGGCGAAGCCGTAATCTGCGGTACGGGGCATCTCACTCCGCTGCCTGCAGCCGCGCGCCCTGTTTCCTAGGTGCGATCCAGAACGCCTGCGGTCGTTCGAACAGGAAATTGGCGCGCAGCTTAAGGGCCAGCCACCAGATCGCCAGCGCACCGACGATGCCGCTGACAGTGACCAGCAGCGCGATGGTGCCGATGTCCAGCGGCGCGAATTTCAGGAGAACCGTGCGTGCGGTGGCCATCGGCAGGAAGAAAGCGAGATAGATCACGATAGAATGCTCGCCGAAGAAACGCACGAAACCGAGCCATTGCATCTTCGCCAACAAGGTGCCGACCACGATGATTGCCATTGCACCGGCAAAGCCGAGTGCGAGCGATATCACGGGCCATTCGCTGACGCCGCCATGCACCAGCGCGGCATTCACCACCGCCCAGACGGCGAGGCTGATCAGCGCCAACGTGGGCTTCGCCCGAGCCTTGTCCGACAGCGCGAAAACCTGAGACGCGAACAGATAGCCCGAATAGAAGTAGACGAAGCGCGCACAGAATTCGTCGATGGCGGTCCAGCCGGTCTGCACATGCAGGCTCTCGAGCACTGCGGCGATACCCCAGATCAGCGCGGGGTGCACGTTGCGCGTGGCTTTGGTCAGCACGAAGAAGACCGGTAGCAGATAGATGAACCACAGCGTGCCGAACGGATCGATATAGGACAGGAGATACAGTTTGATCACATAGGGCCAGCCATGTTCGGCGGCGAAGCCCGGTGCCTTGAAGCCGAACTGGATGGTGACCCACAGCACATAGAAATACAGGAAATGTATCACCTTGCGGTCGAGATAGGTGCGCCAGTCGCGACCGATCACGCGCGCCAGGAACAGGCCGGAGATGAGGAAGAAGTCCGGCATCCGGAACGGTTTGGCGAATTCGACGAGATAATGCATGTAGCCGATCTGGCCGGCGGCGAGTTCGGTGCCCAGCACCGAATGCATCATCACCACCATGATGATGCAGATGCCCTTGGCGTAGTCGACCCAGTCGACCCGCTCCGAGCCGGCCGATATGCCGCTCATGGTCATGGTAATCCCTCTCGGCGCCCCTTTTGCGCGGCATAATCGGGACAATCGGTTTCAAATGGCTTGCTGTCATGATCCAAATTATTGATCGGATGGTCACGCTTGCGCGAGCATCGCGCGCTGGATCATGGGCGTTAACAGATGCGAGCCTCCTGACCCGGACTTTCGATACATCTTTACCCATCGACGCCGTGCTGGACGATCTGGCCGGCGCGCTGCAAGGCAGTAATGCCGCCGTGCTGGTGGCGCCGCCTGGCGCCGGCAAGACCACGCGTGTGCCGCTGGCGCTGCTCGATGCGCCCTGGCTGGACGGCAAAAAGATCATCATGCTGGAACCGCGCCGCATCGCCGCACGCGCCAGCGCCGAGCGGATGGCAAAAACGTTGGGCGAACGTGCCGGCGAGACGGTCGGCTACCGCGTCCGCTTCGGCTCGAAGATCTCGCGCAGCACGCGGATCGAGGTCGTGACCGAGGGCATCTTCGCACGCCAGATCCTGGACGATCCGGAACTCTCCGGCGTCGGTGCGGTGCTGTTCGACGAGTTTCACGAACGCTCGCTCGATGCCGATCTCGGCCTTGCGCTTGCGCGCGATGCGCAAACCGGGCTGCGCGAGGATCTCCGCATCCTTGTGATGTCCGCGACCATCGACGGCGCGCGGATTGCAAAACTGCTCGGTGATGCGCCGGTCATCGCCAGCGAGGGGCGAGCCTTTCCCGTAGAGACGCGCTATCTCGGCCGCAAGCCGGATGTGCAGATCGAACGGCAGATGGCGGATGCCATCGCATCGGCGCTCCGTGCCGATGCGGGCTCGGTACTTGCCTTCCTGCCCGGCGCCGCCGAGATCCGTCGCACTCAGAATTTTCTAGCCGAGCGCGTGCAGGATCCGAGCGTCGAAATCGTCCCGCTATTCGGCGCGCTGGATAGTGCCGTGCAGGATCGCGCCATCCAGCCGGCGCCCAAGGGCCAGCGCAAGGTGGTGCTGGCGACCTCCATTGCCGAGACCTCCCTCACTATCGAGGGCGTCCGCATCGTCGTCGATTGCGGCCTTGCTCGCGTGCCGCGCTACGAGCCCGATATCGGTCTCACGCGGCTCGAAACCGTCCGCGCCTCGCGCGCGGCCGTGGATCAGCGCCGTGGCCGTGCCGGCCGCACCGAGCCCGGCATCTGCTATCGCCTGTGGGACGAGCCGCAGACCGCCTCGTTGCCCGCTTATACGCAGCCGGAAATCTTGAGCGCTGATCTCTCGACGCTGCTGCTCGATTGCGCACAATGGGGCGTCAGCGATCCCGCGCAGCTGACTTTCCTCGATCCACCGCCCGTGCCTGCCTTGAAGGAGGCGCGCAGCTTGCTGGAAGAACTCGGCGCACTCGATGGCGACAGCCGCATCACGGATGAGGGGCGCTCGCTGCGTGCGCTGGCGCTGCCGCCGCGCCTAGCGCGCATGATCGTGGATTCGGCGCGGTTCGGCTGTGG
The DNA here is from genome assembly GCA_030147505.1 of Tardiphaga sp. GTDB lineage: Bacteria > Pseudomonadota > Alphaproteobacteria > Rhizobiales > Xanthobacteraceae > Tardiphaga. The sequence goes on along the minus strand of JASBVG010000073.1, from coordinate 63,685 downwards.
CGACGAAGCCGCGGAGATCGCGGCGATTCTCACTGAGCGCGGCCTTGGCGGGGACAGCGTCGATCTCGACCATCGCCTCGACCAGTTTCGCCGCGATCGCTCGCCGCGCGCGTCGAGTGCCAGGCAGTTGGCTGAGCGTTGGGTTGGACAGATGCCTGCGTCTTCCCAGTCAGATGCGCTCTCCACCGGCGCCATGCTCGCTTTCGCCTTCCCCGATCGCGTCGCGAAGAACCGCGGTAATGGCAGTTTCGTGCTGGCCAATGGCCGCGGCGCGTCCATTGAGCAGAGCGCAGCGCTTGCCAAAACGCCCTATAGTGCGGTCGGCGAACTCACCGGCACTGCTGCCAATGGGCGCATCCTGCTGGCTGCGCCGCTCTCGCAGGCAGAGATCGAGACGCGCTTCGCGGATCATATCGAAAATGCTGATGAGATCACTTTCGACCGCGCATCGACTTCACTGCGCGGGCGTCGCAAGCGCACACTGCATGCGATCACTTTGTCTGAAGCGCCACTGATGCTTACCGCCTCCGAACATGCCGCCCGCATCTTTGCCGACGGACTCGCCGCGCTCGGTCTCGATCGCTTGCCATGGTCGAAAGCGCTGCAACAGTGGCGCGGTCGCGTAATGTTCCTGCGTGCTGCCGAAGGCAAGCTCTGGCCCGATCTGTCGGATCAGGCGTTGATCGATACGCGCGAGACCTGGCTCGTGCCTGCGCTGTTCGGCAAGACGTCGCTGAAGGATTTTTCCGCCGGCGATCTGTCTGACGCGATCATGAATCTGCTCCCTTGGGATCAGCGCGGCCGCCTAGACAAGGAAGCTCCGACTCATTTCGAGGCGCCGACCGGGACCATGCTGGCGATCGACTACGAGGCGGAGCAAGGGCCGACCATCGCCGTCCGCCTGCAGGAGCTGTTCGGCCTTGGCGCGCATCCCTCGGTCGCCAAGGGCAAGGTGCCGCTGGTGCTGGAATTGCTGTCGCCGGCGCAGCGTCCGGTGCAGGTGACGCGCGATCTGCCCGGTTTCTGGCGCGGCAGCTACCTCGATGTGCGCTCTGACCTCCGCGGGCGCTATCCGCGCCATCCCTGGCCGGACGATCCGGCGACGGCCATGCCGACCCGTCGCGCCAAGCCGCGCGGAACATGAGCACGCCTTAACCCTTCGCTCATCCTTTTCGCGAAAATAACGATGTGGTCTGCTGTCCGGTCCGGACGGTGGCGGCGATCCGTGTTCGATTGCGGTTTCGCCTGTGTGCGTCGAGTGAGGGTTGCGTATGCGTAGCATCATGTTTCTCGCGGCAGTGCTGATCGGTCTCGGCACCGTGATGGCGCAGATCGCCGACAAGATGACATCGACGCCGGCGATGGCCCGCACCGAAGCTGCGCCGACCCGGCTGGCTGCTCTCAGCGCACCGCAGGCCGGCGTCCGCAGCCTCACTATTCCCCGCGATGCCCGTGGCCATTTCCAGACCGAAGCGCGTATCGACGGTCAGCGCATCGGCTTCATGGTCGATACCGGCGCCTCGGTGATCGCGCTCAATGAGAAATCAGCGGCCCGCTTCGGCCTGCGTCCTGCGCGGGGCGAATATAACGCCACGGTGACAACGGCAAACGGAACGCTGAAAGCGGCCCGCGCAAAGCTTCCGATGGTGCAGGTTGGTGAAATCACGGTGCGCGATGTCGACGCGATGGTGCTGCCGGATGAAGCATTGTCCGAGAATTTGCTTGGCCTCTCGTTCCTCTCCAAGTTGAAGCGGTTCGAATATTCGAACGGCCAGATGGTCCTCGAGCAGTAGCAACTCCGCCACTTACCGCCGCGGCCCAATTTCAACCAAACTCGGCCTCTTCAATAGCGCAGCGCCTTCCCACTGGCGCCCGCAGCCGCTATGGCTGTGTTCCGAAATAACAAAACATCACCATCCGCGAGGTCGTCTATGTTCCCAAAGCCGAAGCCCTTGCTCGTGCCCAATACCTACGCTTACGAATCCGAGCCGATGGTGAAGGCCACGGGCTTTCGCGAATATGACGCGCGCTGGCTGTTCGGGAAGGAAATCAACCTGATGGGCGTGCAGGCGCTGGGCATGGGGCTCGGCGCGCTGATTGCCGAGCTCGGCCAGAAGCAGGAGATCGTCACCGGTCACGATTTCCGCGGCTATTCCGCCTCGATCAAATACGCGCTGATGACCGGCCTGATGGCAGCCGGATGTAAGGTTCATGACATCGGCCTTGCGGTCACGCCGATGGCCTATTTCGCGCAGTTCGATCTCGATGTGCCCTGTGTCGCCATGGTCACGGCTTCGCATAACGACAATGGTTGGACCGGCGTGAAGATGGGCGCCAACAAGCCGCTCACTTTCGGTCCCGACGAGATGACGCGGCTGAAAGAGATCGTGCTCAATGCCGAATTCAAGAACAAGGCCGGCGGCTCCTATCACTTCCATGAGAATTATCCGGCGCGCTATATCGCCGATCTCACCAATCGTCCGAAGTTGAAGCGCAAGCTCAAGGTCGTCGTCGCCTGTGGCAACGGAACCGCTGGCGCCTTCGCCCCGCAGGTGATGGAAGCGATCGGTTGCGAAGTGATCCCGCTCGATGTCGAGCTCGATCACACTTTTCCGAAATACAATCCGAATCCGGAAGACATGGAAATGCTGCACGCGATTCGCGATGCGGTGCTCGAACACAAGGCAGATGTCGGCCTTGGCTTCGACGGTGATGGCGATCGCTGCGGTGTCGTCGACAATACCGGTGAGGAAATCTTCGCCGACAAAGTCGGCGTGATGCTCGCGCGCGACATGTCGGCGGTTCACCAGAATGCGGAATTCGTCGTCGATGTGAAGTCGACGGGGCTGTTCGTCACCGATCCGGTGTTGCAGCAGCAGAACGCGAAGACGACCTATTGGAAGACCGGCCATTCCTACATGAAGCGCCGCACCCATGAGCTGAAGGCGCTCGCGGGTTTCGAGAAATCCGGCCATTTCTTCTTTAATGCGCCGGTCGGCCGCGGCTATGACGATGGTCTCGTCTCTGCCATCGCGGTCTGCGAGATGCTGGATCGTGCACCCGGCAAGACCATGGCCGATCTGAAGGAAGCGCTGCCGAAAACCTGGTCGTCACCGACCATGTCGCCGCATTGCGACGACGAGAAGAAGTATGGCGTCGTGGATGCTGTCGTGAAGCACTTCGAAGCAGCGCAGAAGCAGGGCGACAAGGTTGCCGGCCAACCGATCCGCGATCTCGTGACGGTGAACGGCGTACGCGTGACTTGCGAGGACGGCAGCTGGGGCCTGGTGCGTGCTTCGTCGAACAAGCCTGAGCTGGTGGTGGTCGTCGAGAGTCCCGTCTCGAAGCAGCGCATGCACGACATGTTCGATGCCATCAACGCGGTGCTGAAGACGCATCCGGAAGTCGGCGCGTATAATCAGACGATCTGAGACGCCATACTCCAACCGTCATCGCCAGCGAAGGCGGGCGATGACGTCGGATCGTCAATTCGCCGGCATCGGCGGTACCGGCAGCGCAGTGACCGACTTGATCTTCTCCATGGCAAAGCGGGACGTCACGTTTTTCAGGGCCACGGCGCTGATCAGCTTCTTGTAGAACACGTCGTAGCTCTGCATGTCGGCGACCACGACACGAAGCATGTAATCGACGTCGCCGGCCATCCGATAAAATTCCATCACTTCCGGCATCGCGCTGACCGCGTCAGCGAATTTCTTTAACCAGGCGTCGGAATGGTCTGCGCTCTCCACCGAGACGAAGACAGAGATGCCCAGGCCGATCTTGTTCTGATCGACCAGTGCCACCCGACGCAGGATCACGCCATCGGCTTCGAGACGCTGGATGCGCTTCCAGCACGGCGTCGACGACAGGCCGACGCGGTCGCCGATTTCGGCGACGGATAGCGAGGCATCCTCTTGTAGTACCGTCAGGATCTTCCGGTCGATCGCATCGAGGCGTCGGGTCGACTCGGTGGTTTGGTCGGTGACATCGGTCATGAGGAGAACTTTTTTCCAATTACGTGATCTGATAACCTCATATATGGAACAATCTTCCAAATCAACTCAAGGAGATTGTATATGCCAAATCGTAGTCGTGTAGCGAAAATGCGTCGCGCGGGCGTTGGTGGCGATGAATTCTATCTCCGTTGCTCGTGCGACGTCACGCTGATGGCTGGGCAGCAATGGCTGTCTTAGCCCAGCGCGCCGACCTTTGATTCCCGCAAAAGCTTTTCGACTTCAACACGTTGCGGGCAGGCAAAGGCGCCGCCATAACGCGTGCATTTTAGTGCCGCGGCCGCCGAGGCGAAGCGCAGTGCCTCCGGGACAGATTTTCCGCCGGCAAATTCCAGCGCGAAGGCACCGTGGAAAATATCACCTGCGCCCAGCGTATCGACCACATGGACCGGGAAGGCCGGGGTCTCCCTGGGGTGACCATGCTCGTCGAGCCAGAGGGTGCCCCGGGGGCCACGGGTGACAGCAAGGAACGATGGCGTCAGCGTTGCCAGCTTCTGCAGGGCCTTCAGATTGTCAGCGATGCCGGCCGTGGATTGCAGAGCGTCGTCCGAAAAAATCAGGTGCGACGATGCGGTCAGCAGACCTTCGCGCTGGGAGATCGTGCTGTCGATATCGACGACGACCGGAATGCTGCGATGGCGAGCCTCGATGCATAGATCAGTGGCGAAGCCGGCGCAGCGGCTTTCCACCAGAATGGCATCGCAATCCTTCAACAACACATCGTGGTCAGGCAGCTTTACTTTCCACAGGTCGGGGTCGCGGAAAGTGACGATGGTGCGCTCGCCCGAGGGATCGATCATGACGGCCGAAATGGGTGTCACAAGCCCGGGCATATGCACGAGATGCGTGGCGTCGATGCCTTCTTTGGCGAGATCGTCGAACAGGAACTGGTCGGCGGTTTCGCTCTTGTCACCCATCGGTCCGGCCATCGCGGCTCTGCCGCCAAGCCTGTTGACGCCGATCGCGGCATTGAGTGCGTTGCCGCCGATGATCTGCGCAAATCGCTGGGAGGGGAACTTCTGGCCGCGACCGGGCACGGATTCGACGGCGAACGTCAGGTCACGCACGGGCAGGCCGATGCACAATACGCGCTTGGGCTGGTCAGTCATGATAGTCCCCGTTAGTCACGCCTGATCGGGATGCAGCCACCGTCCAAGCAAATGATGCGCGATGGCGAACGGATGCGGACCGGCGAGCCCATCGGGGTGCTCGCGCTTCCACATCAGCATCGCCTCATCACGATCAAACCATCGGGCGTCCTCAAGTTCCATTTTGTCGATGACGATTTCGTCTGTCAGCGCTCGGGCGGAGCAGCCAATCATCAGCGACGACGGATAAGGCCAAGGCTGCGTCATGTAATAGGTCACATCGGTGCAGCGGATGCCAGATTCCTCAAAAATCTCGCGCTTTACGGCATCCTCGATGGTCTCGGCAGCTTCGACGAAGCCGGCGAGGCATGAATACATGCCGGGCGCGAATTGCTTCTGGCGGCCGAGCAGACACTTGTCTCCCTTCTCCACCAGCATGATGACGACGGGATCAGTGCGTGGAAAATGCTCGGTCTTGCAGGTCGGACAGACGCGCTTCCAGCCGCCTTCGGCCATGGAGGACTTGGCCCCGCAATTGGCGCAGAAGCCGTGGCGCTGATGCCAGGATACCATCGACTTGGCCTGCGCGACGGCCGAGAGCTCCTCAGGCGGGATGATGCCCTGCATCGCCATGCCGCGCAGTTCGGACACCATGACGTCGTCGCGGCCTACCAGCTTCTCGGATGCCTGCGGCGAGATACCCATGCCGAATACGGCGGCGCCATCGCGCAGGCCGAGAAAGATGGTGCCGGGATTGGCGCCGAACTTGATGGCCTCATCGATGGAGAGCAGCGCGCGAACATTGTCGCCATCTTTCTTCATCACGAGCGAGTCGCGATAGATGACGTAGGCGCGGCTGTTGTTCTTGTTTTCGAGGGCGAACAGTTTCTCATCGTTGAAGCGCAGATGTGCGGCGCGATCGAGGGTGTTGGAGATAAAGGCCGGTTGGCCAAGGGGAAACAGCTTGCTTGTCATGTCTTCAACCGAGCCAGATCTTGCGACGGAGTTCCGAAATAAAACGTTGCACCTCTTCTGCATCATGGGCGAGCGGCGGCATCACGCCCCAGATCGGGCGCGGCCACGCAGCATCGGTCTTGCGGCGCGCGATGATGTGGACGTGAAGCTGCGGCACGACATTGCCGAGTGCTGCGACATTGAGCTTGTCGCATTTGGTGATCTCTTTGAGCGCGCGGCCGATGCGGTTGATCTCGGTCATCAGCTGCGCCTGCGCGACCTCGTCGAGGTCGATGATGTCGATGATGTCGGCGCGGCGCGGCACCAGCATCAGCCAGGGGTAGTGCGCGTCCTTCACCACCAGCACACGGCTGAGGGGCAGGTCGCCGATGTCGATGGTGTCTTGCTGGAGCTGCTTGTGCAGCTCGAAGGGGGGCGTGGTGGCCATTCGGACTCTCGATTTTTGGCGCGCAGCGTCGCAGGAAGTGGCCGCGCGGACAACTCCGTGGTGCCTGCTTTTGCGCGTCTTCGCCACGATTTCTTGTGGCAGACTTGCGGCAGATCCTGCGGCAAACCGGAGGCACAGGCCGCGCTTGATTTCCGGCCCGTTTGGCCCCAAATAGGCAGCGGGAGATTGGCGGTGGACGAGCCACTCGCCAACCGGGTCAGGTCCGGAAGGAAGCAGCCCTAACGAGATCCGGATCGGGTCGCTCGTCAGTCTCCTACCTCGTTCTATCGGGTAAAATCAGCGCCAGCGGCGGGACATTAGTTCCCTTGGCCCGGCTGATGGCCCGATGTTCCGCAAGCCGGCACCTGAGACAACAAATTGCGGATTCCTCGATGACCGATGCCGGCATGCCCCCTTCCGATGATGACGCCCAAGCCGGCCTCGCAATGAATTCTCCCGCAGCGCCAACGCCTTATCGGGTTCTTGCGCGAAAATACCGTCCCGGGAATTTTGACGATCTGATCGGCCAGGAAGCCCTGGTGCGCACCGTCTCGAATGCCTTCGAGACCGGCCGCATTCCGCAGGCGTGGATTCTCACCGGCGTTCGCGGGGTCGGCAAGACCACCACGGCGCGCATTCTGGCGCGGGCACTGAATTACGAGATGCCCGATGGCTCCGTGAAGGGGCCGACCATCCAGATGCCGACCCATGGCGTCCACTGCAAGGCGATCATGGAGAGCCGTCACATCGACGTGCTGGAAATGGACGCCGCCTCGCATACCGGCGTCGATGACGTCCGCCAGATCAATGACAGCGTGCGCTATGCGCCGACATCGGCGCGCTACAAAGTCTACATCATCGACGAAGTCCACATGCTGTCGACGGCGGCCTTCAACGCGTTCCTGAAGACGCTGGAGGAGCCGCCGGAGCACGCGAAATTCGTTTTCGCGACCACCGAGATTCGAAAAGTCCCGATCACGGTGCTGTCGCGCTGTCAGCGGTTCGACCTGCGCCGCGTCGATGCCGACGTCCTGATGCAGCATCTGTCGAACATCGCGGGCAAGGAAGGCGTCGAGGTCGAATCCGAAGCGCTCGGGATCATCGCGCGCGCGGCGGAAGGATCGGTCCGCGATTCTCTGTCGCTGTTCGATCAGGCCATTGCGCATGCCGCCGGTCTGGTGAAGGCCGATGCGGTCCGGCAGATGCTCGGCCTCGCCGATCGCACCCGCGTCATCGATCTCTTCGATTCGCTCGCGCGCGGCGATATCGCGGCGGCCTTCAAGGAATTCCGCGAGCAGTATGACGTCGGCGCCGATCCGGTCGTGGTGCTCAGCGATCTCGCGGAATTCGTCAATTTCGTTACCCGCGTAAAGATCGTGCCGGCAACGGCCGACAATGTAGCCTTCGGCGAAACCGAGCGCCTGCGCGCACGCGACTTTGCGTCGAAGCTCTCGATGCGCGTGCTGTCGCGGGTGTGGCAGATGCTGCTCAAGGGCATCACCGAAGTGCAGGGCGCGACGCGCCCCGCCGCGGCGGCGGAGATGGTGCTGGTGCGCATCGCCTATGTCGCCGATCTGCCGACGCCGGATGAAGCCATCCGCATGATCGAGCAGGGCGGCGGATCGTCGCCGGTAGTGGGCAATGGCGGTGGCCGTGCTGCGCCGATGCTGAATGCGCCGTCCGCGCAATCTTCCGTGCAGATGCCCTCCGCATCATCGCCGCCGTCAGCACCGACCATGAGCGCGCCGCGTGGTCCGACCATGCAGCGTGGCAATGCCGAGCCGTCGCCACAGCCGCAGATTGGCATGGCGGAAGCTGCACCGGCGCAGGTGCTGAAAATTGCGACCTTCCCTGAATTGGTCGCATTGGCCGGGCAAAAACGCGATCTGATGGTGAAGGCGGCGCTGGAATCCGATGTCCGCCTCGTGCGGATCGAGGATGGCCGGCTCGAGCTGTCGATGGAGCGCACGGCCGCGCGCTCGCTGATCAACGACCTCTCGCGCAAGCTGGAAATGTGGACCGGCCGCCGCTGGGCCGTGATCGTCTCCAATACGCAGGGCGCGGCGACGATCCGCGAGCAGCAGCTCGAACAAAAGAACGAACGCGAACGCGTCGCCGAAGCCGATCCGCGGGTGCAGGCGGTACTGGCGAAATTCCCCGGCGCCAGGATGACTGTCACCATGCTGGCGCCCGAAGTGCCGGATGGCGACGATAGCGATCTGATCACCGATGACGGCGCCGACCCCGGCGACGATGATTGAGAGCATGATCCCGAAACGTGGATACCGGTTTTCGGGCCAGGTCATGCGCAAATAAACGAAGGAGCACCGATGGCTGACTTTCTCGGCATGATGAAGCAGGCGGCGCAGTTGCAGTCGAAGATGAAGGCGATGCAGGAAGAGCTCGACCATGTGGAGGTCGAGGGCGTGTCCGGCGGCGGTCTCGTCTCGGTGCGGATGACGGCGAAGACCGAAGTGAAGGCGGTGAAGATCGATCCGTCGCTGGTGAAGCCGGAAGACGTCGAGATCCTCGAGGACCTGCTCGTCACAGCGCTCGGCGATGCGCGCCGCAAGGCGGAAGCCGCCATGCAGGAGAAGATGCAGTCGCTCACCGGCGGCCTCGGCCTGCCGCCGGGGATGGGCTTGGGCTAGGCGCTATCTGCCGCATTTTTGCGTGGCTGTGTCGATCCACGCTTGATGCCGACGAACAGCAGAACCGCAAATCCCGCGAGCAGCGAGAGAAAGCGAATCCAGTCGTCGAGATGGTGCCAGTAGCCCCAGTACCCCCATCCGATACTGAGAATTCCGCCGAGAATCAGGCCGGCGCCGATCGTTTGAAAGGAAAGATAAGCACCGACCAGAATAGCAGTGATACCGAGTGGTGCTGATACGACAGCCAGGATGCGCGCAAATTGTTTGTTCGCTTGCGCAAAAGCTTCCTGCAACTGCTTCTGTGTTTCGGAGTGCTCTCTTACTTTTTCGGCATATGCTTTTCGCTCATCGACCGATGAGTCGGAGGGCAGCGTTGGTCTCGGTGAATTGAAGTCCTGGTATTTGGGCGCGGGATGGAACGTGGCAACGCCGTAATGAATGAGCAGTGGAAATATGATCGCTATGCCAAACCCGATAACAATTTGACGTGCCAACATCGTTCTTTCGCCCTGCCTTCTTGACAGGTACACCCTAGGATTCGCACGCCGTTTCCGCAACCACTGATTGACGAAATAAGCAGATGGCCTCCGTTGCCGGACCTGAAATCGAGCGCCTGATCCAGCTGCTCGCGCGACTGCCGGGCCTCGGCCCACGCTCGGCGCGGCGCGCGGCGCTGCATCTGATCAAGAAGCGCGATGCGCTGATGACGCCGCTGGCCGGCGCGCTGCAGACGGCGATCGATCGCGTGCAGGTCTGCAAGGTGTGCAGCAATATCGATACGGCGAATCCGTGCACCATCTGCACGGATACACGGCGCGATCCCACCACGATCGTCGTGGTCGCCGATGTCGCCGATCTCTGGGCGCTGGAGCGCGCCAATGCGGCGCCAGGCAAATATCATGTGCTCGGCGGCACGCTGTCGCCGCTCGATGGCGTCGGTCCCGGCGACCTGACCATCGATGCGCTGGTGGCGCGTGCGCATGATCCGGAAGTGACTGAAATCATCCTGGCGCTGAATGCGACCGTGGATGGACAAACGACAGCACATTACATCACCGACCTTCTTCAGGAGGCCAATGTGAAAGTCACCCGCCTGGCGCATGGCGTACCGGTGGGCGGCGAGTTGGACTATCTGGACGAAGGCACGTTGTCGGCAGCAATGCGACAGCGCACATTGTTTTAGAGACGGGACTCATTCTGATGACACGATCCGGATTGAAAGCGCAGCTCGGCCGCGCGGCTGTGCTTGCTGTTGCAATGACGACGGCGGCCCATGCAGCTCCCGACGTTGCGGAAGCACCGGCCAAGCCGGCAGCGCCGAAGGACATGAAGCTCGGCGACGTGCTGTCAGGCCAGCTCAATGCGATGCGCAGCCGCGATGCAAAAGGCAAGCGCGTCGATGTCTATCAGGTCGTCACCGAGCCGCGCCGCCTGCCGGCGCCCGCCGGGTTGTGCAATCTGGAGACGGGGCCGGAGACATTCGAGATCGTGGTCGCCAGCGACGCGCAGGCGACGCAACTCCGGCGGCTGGTCGGCAAGGAAGTGGCGTTCAAGGTCAGCGAAGTCGCCTGCGCCGAACAGGCCGGGCAGATGAGCGAGGCGCTGGTGACGAAGTGGAGTCTGGTGGGGAAGAATTAATCCGTCATTGCGAGCGCAGCGAAGCAATCCAGAAAGCCAAGCGAAGAAAGACTGGATTGCTTCGCTGCGCTCGCAATGACGAGATTATATCCGCACCGGCCCCAATGCCGCAAAATGTCCGCGTCGCTGCAGCCACAGCAGCAGCACCAGGCTCGGTACCGCGACCAGCACGCTGATTACGAAGAATATCGGCCATCCCGTCGCCTGCGCGACATAGCCAGCGCCGGCGGAAAGATAGGTGCGCCCCACAGCCGCAAGTGCCGTCAGCAGAGCGTATTGCGTGGCGGTGTGCAGGGGATTCTTGCAGAGCGCGGAGAGATAGGCGACGAAGATCACCGTGCCGATGGCGCTGGTGAAATTCTCGACCGAAATTGCCAGCGCCAGCGCCCATTGATTGACGCCGACCAGAGCCAGCCACGCGAAAGCGAGGTTGGAGACGGCCTGAAGTACGGCGCCGATCCAAAGGCTCGCTTCCAGCGAATAGCGTCGCGCGACAAACCCGCCGGCGAAACCGCCGATCAGCGTGGCGGCAAGCCCGACGCCCTTGACGATCGCCGCATAGTCGTTGCGGGTGAAGCCGAGATCGATGACGAAGGGCGCGGTCATCGTGCCCGAGAAGGCATCGGTGAATTTGAACAGCACCACGAAGGCCAGCGCCGCCCACGCGTCCTTGCGCGACAAAAATTCCGAGAAGGCGCCGATGGCGGCGCGCAGCACGCGCTGGAAGGCGCTCTCGCCGCGCGTGGCGGCTTCGGCCTGCACGGATTGCTCAGGCTCAGTGGCGATCAGCGCCGTCACCGTGCCGATCAGCACCATCGCGGCCATTGCCACATAGCCCCACATCCAGGCGGAGGAGCGCGCGATGCCGGTGGCCTCGAAGGCGCTGACCAGAAACAGGATGCCGGCGGTGGAGATCAGCATGCCGATGCGATAGGCTGCGACATAGGATGCCATCCCCGCGGCCTGCTCGCTTTCCGGCAGGCTCTCCACGCGAAAAGCATCGACCACGATGTCCTGGGTCGAGGACATCGTGGCCACCAGCAATGCGCCGAGCGCGACGAAGAGCGGGGACCTGGCCGGGTCGGTGAGCGCGAGCAGCAGGATCGCGGCGATCAGCAGCAATTGCGAGAACACCAGCCAGCCGCGGCGGCGGCCGAAGGCGCGGGTGAAGAATGGCACATGCAGCGCATCGACCAGGGGCGCCCAGAGAAATTTCAGCGTGTAGGGTGTGCCGACGAGCGCGAACAGGCCGATGGTGCCGAGATCGACGCCGCTTTCGCGCATCCAGACCAGCAGCGTGGAGCCGGACAGCGCGAGCGGCAGGCCGGAGGAGAGTCCGAGCATCAGCACGATCAGCACGCGAGGCTGCAGATAGACCGCCATGCTCTCGCGCCAGGAGGCACGGGGCTGCAGGGTGGCGTCTGGCGTGTCGGGCGCTGTGGTCATCGTGTCTGAACTCGTCTTCACCTCTCCCCACCGGGGAGAGGTCGCGCGCTCTTGCGCGCGGGTGAGGGGGCAAACTCAGGCGATGGTGCAAGCCCCCTCACCCGCCCGACTTCGTCGGTCGACCTCTCCCCCTCTAGCGAAGCTTCGCTTCGCACGGGGGGAGAGGTGAAACGGAGCGTCGCTGCAGGTCGCGCAGTGACGCTGATCGTGAACAAAAAGTAAACGAAGCTGGTTAATGAAGCGTTGAGTGGTATGGTTAATCATCCGTGAATGGACGTGGTTAACCAATGCCTAACCGATATGGTTACCGCTTCGTTAACGCCCGTTCTTCACATTGACCGCGCAACATGCGCAGATTAAATCGCCCGCCATGGCCATTCGTGAAATCATCATCCTGCCGGACAAACAGTTGCGGCTGATCTCCAAACCTGTCGAGACCGTCAACTCGGAGGTGCGCAAGCTCGCCGACGACATGTTCGAGACCATGTATGACGCCCCCGGCATCGGGCTGGCGGCGATCCAGATCGCGGTTCCGCTGCGGCTGATCACCATGGATCTTGCCAAGAAGGATGACGAGGAAGGCGGCAAGCAGCCGCGCGTCTTCATCAATCCGGAGATCATCTCCGCTTCGGAAGAGCTCTCGGTCTATGAGGAAGGCTGCCTGTCGATCCCGGAATATTATGAGGAAGTGGAACGCCCGGCGACGGTGCGCATCCGTTATCTCGATCTCGACGGCAAGACGGTGGAGGAGGATGCGAGCGGATTGTTCGCCACCTGCATCCAGCACGAGATCGACCATCTCAACGGCGTGCTGTTCGTCGATTATCTCTCCAAGCTCAAGCGTGATCGCGTGATGAAGAAGTTCACGAAGATCGCCAAGCGCGTGGGCTGAGCCTTCGCGCAGGAGGCACCATGTCGCTTCGTCTGATCTTCATGGGCACGCCGGATTTCGCCGTGCCGACGCTGCTCGAACTCGTGGCGCACGGCCACGAGATTGTGGCCGTCTATACTCGCGAGGCGAAGCCCGCCGGGCGCGGCATGAAACTGCAGCCGACGCCGGTGGCGCGCGAGGCAGAGCGGCTCGGTATTCCCGTGCTGACGCCGAAGACGCTGCGCAGCGAAGAGGCCGAGACGCAGTTTCGCGCCTTCGATGCGGATGCCGCCGTGGTCGTCGCCTATGGCATGATCCTGCCGCAAAACATTCTCGATGCCGTGCCGCTTGGCTGCTTCAACCTGCATGGGTCGCTGCTGCCGCGCTGGCGCGGTGCCGCCCCGATCCAGCGCGCCATCATGTCCGGCGATGCCGAGAGCGGCGTCATGGTGATGAAGATGGATGTCGGCCTCGACACCGGCGATGTCGCCATGGCCGAGCGCCTGCCGATCACCGATTCGATGACCGGACAGGACCTGCATGACGCGCTGGCGCCGCTCGGCGCGGACCTGATGGTGCGCGCCATGGGCGCGCTCGATCGCGGCGGGTTGCAGCTCGTGAAGCAGAGCGAGCAGGGCGTCGAATACGCCGCCAAGATCGACAAGGCCGAGGCGAAGATCGACTGGTCGAAGCCGGCGCGCGACGTGATGCGCCATATCCACGGCCTGTCGCCGTTTCCCGGCGCGTGGTGTGAAGTGGATGTCGAGGGTGAGACCGTACGCCTCAAGATCCTGCGCTGTGCACTGGCGACGGGATCGGGTGCGCCGGGCGATCTGCTCGATGATCGCCTGACGATTGCCTGCGGTGAGGGCGCCATCCGTATCCTCGAACTGCAGCGCGCCGGCAAGCAGGCGATGAAGCCCGACGAGTTTTTGCGCGGCACTGCACTGAAGCCGCCCATGCGGGTGGGCTGATGCCGCGCTACAAGATGCTCATCGAATATGACGGCATGCCATTCTCGGGCTGGCAGGTGCAGGACAATGCCACGCTGACCGTGCAGGGCGCGCTGGAGCGCGCCGCCGAGGCGATCTGCGGTCTGCCGATCCGTGTGCATGGTGCCGGGCGCACCGATGCCGGCGTGCATGCTCTGGGGCAGGTGGCGCACTGCGACGTGCCGAAGATCCTGGTGCCCGGCCGTTTCCGCGACGGCATGAACGCGCATCTGCGGCCGCATCCGGTGGCGGTGCTCTCGGCCGATGTGGTGGCCGATGATTTCGAGGCGCGGTTCTCGGCCGTGAAGCGGCACTACATCTATCGCATCGCCAATCGCCGGGCGAATCTCGCCGTCGATGCGGGCCATGTGTGGCGCGTGCCGAAACCGCTCGATGTCGCGCTAATGCGCGAAGGCGCAAAACGCCTGCTCGGCCGGCATGACTTTACGACGTTTCGCGATACGGAGTGCCAGGCGAAATCGCCGATCCGTACGCTGGACCAGCTCGACGTGGATCAGGATGGCGAGGCGGTGATGATCCGCACCTCGGCGCGATCCTTCCTGCACAGCCAGGTGCGCTCGATGGTGGGCTCGCTGGTGTGGGTCGGCCATGGCCGCTGGACGCCGGACGACATGAGCGCGGCGCTTGAAGCGAAGAACCGTGCCGCCTGCGGCATCGTCGCGCCGCCGGACGGGCTGTATCTGGCAAAGGTGGATTATTAGCGCCACTTGTCATCACCCGCGGGTGATCCAGTAGACACTGGCAGTGCGTTTCAATCGACAGATCGGCATGTGCTGGATCGCCCGGTCAAGCCGGGCGATGACAGTGCGTGTTGGGGCCGCGCGGTGAGAGTTAGGCCTTCACATCCTTCATCACATCCCAGAACAGATCCTGCCCATTCGCCACATTCGCCGTCCAATGCTCATGCGCGAAATCGTTCGCATCGTCGGTGATGAACTTGAAGGCGCGCCAGGCGATGCCGTGGCGCAGGCAGACCTGGGCGATGGCAAACAGCTCCATATCGACGATATCGACCTTCTGCTGCACCAGCCAGGGGTCGGTGGAAGTGACGAAACTGTCTCCGCTGCCGCAGATCACGCCGCGCTGGCCGGAGACGAGATGGTCGAGGTCCGGCGCGAACGGGGTACGGCCGCGCGGCGCGAGAGGTTCGGCATTCATGTCGCGCTGAATCACCTCCGCCACTTCGACGAGCCCATTGAGCTTGCTGTTCAGCTTGCCGGCGGTGCCGTAATTCACCACCAGCTTCGGCTGCATGGCCTGGACGGCCTGCAGCGTGACGATGGTGGTGTTAATCTTGCCGACGCCGGTGAAGATGACCTCGATGCCATCAGGCGCGCGCGAGCTGTCGAGCTCGCTTTCGAGCGCGGTGAGGACGAGAATTTTACTGCTCATGCGAAGTACCGGTCCAATATGCCGCGATAGATCTGTGTCAGTTGTTCGAGATCGGACACCTTCGTGTGTTCATCGACCTGATGCATGGTCTGGCCGACGAGACCGAATTCGATCACCGGGCAGTAGTTCTTGATGAAGCGCGCGTCGGAGGTGCCGCCGCCGGTGTTGAGATCGGGCGTGCGGCCGGTGATGTCGCGGATTGCCGCGACCACGGTGTCGGTGAAGGCGCCGGGTTTTGTCACGAAGGAATCCGAATTGCTCGGCTCCCAGATCACATGCGCCTTGATGCGATTGCCGGCAGCCGCGGCGACGCGGGCGTCGATCAGCGTGCGCAGGCTTTCCTGCGTGTGGTGATCATTGAAGCGAATGTTGAACTTCGCCTTTGCCTGCGCGGGGATGACATTGGTGGCCTTGTTGCCGACATCCACCGACGTGAATTCGAGATTGGACGGCTGGAACTGGGCGTTGCCCTGGTCGAGCGGATCGTTACTGAGCGCGACGATCAGTGCGGCGATGTCCGGCACCGGATTGGACGCGCGATGCGGATAGGCGACATGGCCCTGGACGCCATCGACGACCAGCGTGCCCGATTGCGAGCCGCGGCGGCCGATCTTGATGGTATCGCCCATCGCCTCGACATTCGAGGGCTCGCCGACGATGCAGTGATCGAATTTTTCGCCGCGCTCGGCCGCCCATTGCAGCAGCTTGATAGTGCCGTTGACGGCGACGCCTTCTTCATCGCCGGTGATGAGGAAGGAGATCGAACCCTTGGACTTGCCATTGTTAGCGGCGAGATGTTCGAGCGTCGCGGCGATGGCGGCGGCGATGCCGCCCTTCATGTCCACCGCGCCGCGGCCATAGAGCAGGCCGTCCTTCACCTCGCCGGCAAAGGCGCCGTGCGACCATGCCGCTTCCTCGCCGGGCGGCACCACATCGGTATGGCCGGCGAAACAGAGATGCGGCGCGTCGGTGCCGATGCGGGCATAGAGATTTTCGACGTCGGCGCTGCCGTCCTCGCTGAAGGTAACCCGGTGAACGGCGAAGCCGGCGGCACCCAGCATGCGTTCGAGCACACCGAGCGCGCCGCCTTCCGCCGGTGTGACCGACGGACAGCGGATCAGGTCCTGCGCGATGGCGACGACGTCGGCCACGGGCTTAGTCCCGCAGCAGCTCGTTGATGCTCGTCTTGGAGCGGGTGCGCTCGTCGACGCGCTTGACGATCACGGCGCAGGCGGTGGAGGGACCGATCTCGCCATTCGCCATCGGCTTGCCCGGCAGGTTGCCCGGCACGAGCACGGCATATTCCGGCACTTCACCGACGAACACTTCGCCGGTGGCGCGGTCAACGATCTTGGTCGATGCGCCCAGGAACACGCCCATGGCCAGCACCGCGCCCTTGCGGACGATGACGCCTTCGGCGACTTCGGAGCGGGCGCCGATGAAGCAGTCGTCCTCGATGATAACCGGGCCGGCCTGCAGCGGCTCCAGCACGCCGCCGATGCCGACGCCGCCCGAGATGTGGACGCGCTTGCCGATCTGGGCGCAGGAGCCGACGGTGGCCCAGGTGTCGACCATCGAACTCTCATCGACGTAAGCGCCGAGGTTGACGAAGGATGGCATCAGCACGACGTTCCTGGCGATGAAGGCCGACTTGCGGACGATGGCGCCCGGCACCGCGCGGAAACCGGCATCGCGGAAGCTGTTGTCGCTCCAGCCCTCGAACTTCGACGGCACCTTGTCCCACCAGGCCGCGCCGCCGGGGCCGCCGGAAATGGTGGTCATGTCGTTGAGGCGGAACGAGAGGAGTACAGCCTTCTTCAGCCACTGATTGACGGTCCAGGTGCCGTCATCGCCGCGGGTGGCGACGCGGACCTTGCCCTGGTCGAGCAGGTCGAGCGCGGTTTCGACGGATTCGCGGACTTCGCCCTTGGTGCCGGCATTGACGGTGTCGCGCGCTTCGAAGGCGGCATTGATGATGGATTCGAGGGCGGAATGCGACATCGCGGGGATCCTTGATCTTTTTCGGGCAAGCAGGGTGGAAATTGGGGGCTTTTGTCGGGATTTGGGGGCGGGGAGTCAAGGACGGAGCCAGTCACTCCATCTGTCATCACCCGCCTTGCGCGCAACGGCGCGCCGGGAGCGGGTGATCCAGTATCCGGCGGCCGGGCGGCTTTAGCACTGCAGGTGGCGTTTACTGGGGCACCCGGTCAAGCCGGGTGACGACTAGGGATCATTACCGCCCGTGGTTCATCTTCACCAGAAACCCAGTCAGGTCATCCGTGACATGGTCCACGTGGCTGTCCTCGCGGCCTTCCAGTTCCCAGTCCTCGCGGACGACCTCCTTCGCCCCATCGGGCACCACCAGCACCGTAGTCATGCCAAGGCTGTGGGGGACGACGAGGTTGCGCGACAGGTCTTCGAACATGGCCGCCCTGGCCGGGTTCACGCCATGGTCGCGCAAGAATTTGTCATAGGTACGCTGGGCCGGCTTTGGCTCCAGCTCAGCCGCGACGATGTCGAAGATCGCTTCGAACTGATCGGCAAAGCCGAGTCGCTTCAACACGGCGCCGGCATGCGCGACGGAGCCATTGGTGAGGATCAGCTTGCGGCCGGGCAGCTTTGCGATCGCCGCGCCCATGGCCGGGTTCGGCTCGAGCGGAGAATGATCGATCTCGTGCACATAGGCGAGGAAGTCATCGGCGCTGATCTTGTGCTCGGTCATCATGCCGCGCATCGTGGTGCCGTAGCGCTTGTAATAATCCTTCTGAATCTTGAAGGCTTCTTCCGGTGTCACGTTGAGGAAGTTCGCCACGAAGTCGCGGATGCGCACATCGACCTGCTGCCACAGATTGACGTGATGCGGATACAGCGTGTTGTCGAGATCGAAGACCCAGGTCTCGACATGATCGAAGGCGCGTGGCGATTTGGTCATTTCAATGGTCTCGCTCAAGGTATCGCGAAGCGCACCGTCTTGCCGCCGCTGGTCATGTCCACGGCGGCATAGCCGGAGGCGGTGAGACCGCGGGCGGCGCAGTCGGCGTGGTCGCGGATCTCGAATTTGCTCTCGCGCGTGCACAGCGTGCGCGGACCGCCCCAGTTCAGCGGCTTGTCGGCAATGCGGATGGCGCGGCCGGTGTCGTCGACAGCTTCGGCGAAAGACAGGATCTGCCTCGGCTGGCCGGTCACGTCCGGACGCAGGCACTTGCCGGGCTCGATGCGATACCAGCCGCGCGCGATGACGCCCTTGCCGTCATCGGTCGCGACAGAAGCCATCACCTTGTAGGAGGTGTCGTTGCACCAGGTGAGTCCATTGGCAGATGGCGCCTGCACGCCGGTCACCATCGCCTCGAAGAAATTCGGTGCATTGATGATATCGTTCGTCAGGCCGCGGCTCCTGAGGAAGGCGGCGAGGCCGTTCTGCGTCTTCGGGCCATCGACTCCGTCGATCGGCGTGGTGTCGTATCCGGCGATCGACAGCAGGCGCTGGATCGCGGCGAGTTTGGCCTGCTCGTCGTCGTATTCGCTGTCTTCGGCGAGATAGGCAACCATGTTGCCGTCCTCGGTCTGTGACGGCTGGATAGTGGTAAAGGGGGCCAGCGTCTGTCCGGCGCGGCACTGACGGGCTGCGGCGATGACAAAATTGTCAGAGGCTATGCAGAGATTGTCACTGCCAGTCTGCGCAGGCGCGGCGCCATAGAGCGGCAGCACGCGGGCATGCAGCAGCAGGCGGTCGGCGGTCAGCGTGCCTTGGGCGACGATCTTGCATTGCGCGGGATCGATGCGAAACCAGCCGCGGGTAGCGGTGGCGCTCTTGTCATCGATGCCGATGGCGACATCGATGACATAGCTCATGCGATTGCAGAGCTTGAGGTCGGCATGGGCAGCGGTGGTAAAGGCGGTGAGGAGGAGGACGGCGCTGAAGATGATGGAGCGGCCGAGACCGCTCACCACGTCATGGCCGGGCTTGATCCGGCCATCCAGCTTGCTCCTCACACGTGACCAGAAAAGATGGGTGCCCGGGTCAAGCCCGGGCATGACGGAGTTTCTGATCTGCTCCCCGCCCATCACTTGTGGATCAGCGTGCCCGTGCCCTGATTGGTGAAGAGTTCGAGCAGCACCGCATGCGGCGTCTTGCCGTCGATGATGACGACGCCTTCGACGCCTTGTTCAAGGGAGTAGATGCAGGTCTCGACCTTGGGGATCATGCCGCCGGAAATGGTGCCGTCGGCGATCAGCTTGCGGGCATCCTTGATCGACAGTTCCGGGATCAGCTTCTTCGACTTGTCGAGAACGCCCGGCACGTCGGTCAGTAGCAAGAGGCGCTTGGCCTTCAGCGCACCGGCGACGGCGCCGGCGAAGGTGTCGGCATTGACGTTGTAGGTCTTCCCGTCCTTCGACGCCGCCAGCGGCGCCAGCACAGGGATCAGCTCATAGCCGATCAACTGGTTGAGCAGCGTCAGATCGACCTTTTCGGGCTCGCCGACGAAACCGAGATCGACAACCTTCTCGATGTTCGAATCCGGATCAACCATGGTGCGCGTCGCCTTCGACGCAGTGACCATGTTGCCGTCCTTGCCGCACAGGCCGACGGCCTTGCCGCCTGCTTCGTTGATGTAGCTGACGATCGACTTGTTGATGGAGCCTGCCAGCACCATCTCGACGATCTCGATGGTGGCGGCGTCGGTGATGCGCAGCCCGGCGGCGAATTCCGACTTGATGCCGAGACGCTGCAGCATTTGCGCGATCTGCGGCCCGCCGCCATGCACGACCACCGGATTGATGGCGGTCTGCTCCAGCAGCACGATGTCGCGGGCAAAGGCGCGGGCAGTATCTTCGGCGCCCATGGCGTGGCCGCCATATTTGATGACGATGGTTTCCTCGTCATACTGCTGCATGTGCGGCAGCGCTTCGGAGAGGATGTGGGCCTTTTCGAGAGCACTGATGATGGGCGCGTCGGTCATGAAGCGGGTCTCACGGTGAGCGGGCTGCGGCGCGTTCTAGCTGATTGGTGGAAGGGGTGCAAAGCGCGTTACGCGCGCTTCGGCCATGCCGCGGATACCGCCAGCGCGATCCAGCTTGCGATCAGAAGCGTGCCGCCGGTGGGCGCAGCCATCGGGAACAGACCGTGGCCGACATATTGGCGCAGGGTAAGATCGCCGGCGAACAGTGACGTTGCGATGACAAAGCCGAAGGCCGAGACGAGGCCGATGCGTGGATGCAGCGTGCCGCGTTCCGACAGCGCGACGGCTCCGAGAATCGCGGCCGCGTGAAACAGCAGCATCGACGAGGCCGAGGCGAGGCGGCTCGCATCGGGTTGATGCGCGGAGGCGGCGGCGAGGATCACGCCGAGCGCGCCCATCACGCCGGCGCAGATAATCAGAAGGCGACACAGGCGGGCCATCAGCTGCGCTCGTTGAGCAGGCGCATCATCGCGGCGCGCAGCTCGGCCATGCCGCCGCCATCGCGCGATGAGGTCACCAGGATTTCGGGAAAGGCGGCGGGATGCGTGCGCAGCGCGGCCTGGGTTTCTTCCTTCACCTTTTCCAGCTCGGCCTTCTTGACCTGATCAGCCTTGGTCAGCACGATCTGATAGCTGACGGCGGAGCGGTCGAGCGATTTCAGCACGTCGAGATCGACATCCTTGAGACCGTGGCGGCTGTCGATCAGCACATAGACGCGGGCCAGCGTCGCGCGGCCTTGCAAGAAGGAATAGATCAGCTTGGTCCAGGACGCGATCTTGGCTTTGGGGGCCGAGGCATAGCCATAGCCGGGCATGTCCACGAGACGGAAATCCCCGTTCTGCGGGCCTTCGAAGAAGATCAGCTCTTGCGTGCGGCCTGGCGTATGCGAGGTCCTCGCCAGCGCATTGCGGCCAGTCAGCGCATTGATGAGGCTGGACTTGCCGACATTGGAGCGGCCGGCGAAGGCGACTTCCATGCCGGCCATCGGCGGCAGGGTTTCGAGCGAGGGGGAAGCCCAGATGAACTTCCATTCGCCGGCGAACATCAGGCGTCCCTGTTCGATCAGCTCCGCATCGGGTTCGGTGGTCATGTGAAGGGCCTTTCCTTGATTGTGTGCCCCTCAACGAAGAAGCGGCGCCCGCGGCGCCGCCTCAGTCGTCAGGTTTTGGCCGTTAGGTCTTTTCGGCCGGCTTCTTGCCGAAGGTCGACTTGATGTTGTCGAACAGCTCCACCTTCACGCCGTTCTTGTTCATAATGTAGGCCTGCTGCAGCACCGAGAGCAGGTTATTCCAGGCCCAGTAGATCACGAGACCGGCCGGGAAGCCCGCAAGCATGAAGGTGAAGATCAGCGGCATCCAGTCGAAGATCATCTTCTGGGTCGGATCCGGCGGCGTCGGATTCAGCTTCATCTGGAACCACATCGTGATGCCCATGATGATCGGCCAGATGCCGAGCGCGAGGTAGTGGCCGAGAACCGGGATCGTGGTGGGATCGAACGGGATCAGCCCGAACAGGTTGAACAGGTTGGTCGGATCATGCGCCGACAGGTCCTTAATCCAGCCGAAGAACGGCGCGTGGCGCATTTCGATGGTGACGAACAGAACCTTGTAGAGTGAGAAGAACACCGGGATCTGCAGCAGGACGGGAAGACAGCCGGCGACCGGATTGATCTTCTCCTTCTTGTAGATCTCCATCATCTCCTGCTGCTGCTTCATCCGGTCGTCCGGATAGCGCTCCTTGAGCGACTGAAGTTGCGGCTGGATCGCCTTCATCTTCGCCATCGAGGCGTAGGACTTGTTGGCGAGCGGGAAGAAGATGATCTTGACCAGCACCGTCACCAGCAGAATGGCGACGCCGAAATTGCCGAACAGGTGGAAGAACCAGTCGAGCGCCAGGAACATCGGCTTGGTGATGAAGTAGAACCAGCCCCAGTCGATCAGGAGATCGAAGTGGTTGAGGCCAAGTGACTGGTTGTAGCCGCCGAGACCGACCGCGAGCGGGAAGTTGATGCCGACGGTGGCGGCTTCCTTGGCGCCGGCGAACAGGCGGGCATGCGCGGTGGTCGTGCCGCCCGGCGCGACGGTCTGCGCATCCTGCAGATAGTCGGTCTGGTAGGTGCGAACCGTGCCGGCCATGTTCGACGAGAATTTCGCGGCCAGCTTCGCATTGGTGTCGGGCAGCAGTGCCGACGCCCAGTATTTGTCGGTGATGCCGAGCCAGCCATTGGTGACGTTGAAGTCGACCTGCTTGGCTTCCTCGATCTTCTTGTAACCGTATTCCTGCAGGCCCTTGTCGCCGAGATAGCCGACGAGACCTTCATGCAGGATGTAATAGCCTTCCACATGCGGCGTGCCGTGGCGCGAGATCAGCGCGTAGGGATACAGCGTGACTGGATTGCTGCCGGCATTGCTCACATCGTCCTTGATCGAGAACAGGTAGCGGTCGTCGATCGAGATCGTGCGGGTGAAGGTGAGGCCCTGTCCATTGTCGTATTTCAGTACGACGGGCGAAGACGGGGTGAGGGCATTGCTGCCGTCCTGGATCCATTCGGCGGTTGCGTCGGGCAGCTTCACATTGCTGCCGGAAGCGCCGACCCAGCCGAATTCGGCGTAGTAAGGCGCCGCGGTGCCCGAGGGCGAGAACAGCGTGATCGGCGGCGAGGTCGGATCGACGGTCATGCGGAATTTGGTGAGCGCGATGTCGTCGAGACGCGCGCCCTTCAGCGAGATCGAGCCGGCGATGCGCGGCGTGTCGATCTTCACGCGCTTGGTGGCGGAGATGGCGGTGTCGCGGCTGACCGGCGCATTGGCGGGGGCGGCGTTGCTCGGCGCGCCAGCGGGTGTCGGGGCCGATGAACCGGGCTGCGGCGCGGTGCCGCTGCCGGCTGGTTGCGCGGGATTGGCGAGCTGCGCCTGCGTGGCCTGCTGCGCCTTCTGCTTTTCCATCTGCGGGATGTTGTAGAAATATTGCCAGCCAATAAGCACCAGGCCGGACAGAACGACGGCTATGATGGTGTTGCGATTGTCGGTCATCGTTCAGGTCTCGTCATCCGAATGCGGGTGCGGCTGTCGCCGCCAGCAGCGCGCTTGTGGCAGGCTGCGAGCGTCAGGTCACGTCGTTTTTGAAGATTGCCGGTCGAGGCGGTGCAGCGCCGAGCGGAGATCGTCGAGCATGGTGGCAAAATCGCGCGTCAGCGCATTGCGACGGCCGACTAGCACATAATCGCTGTGGGCGCGCATAGACAATGGATCGACGCGCTTCACCAGTTCGCGAAGCCGGCGCTTGATCCGGTTTCGCTCGGGGGCGGTTCCATTCTTCTTGGTAACGGTAAAACCGACCCTGACCGGGCCGGTGTCGTCACGATGTCGCCGCTGCAGGACAAAAGCAGGGGCATTCACGCGCGACGAAGCGGCGGCAGCGAGGAAGTCCGCCCGCTGCCTGAGCCGCTCCATGACGATGTCTCGGAAGATGATCCGATCAGGCGCTGAGGCGCTTGCGGCCACGGGCGCGGCGCGCAGCCAGAACCTTGCGGCCGCCGACGGTGGCGAGACGGGCACGGAAGCCGTGGCGGCGCTTGCGCACCAGTTTCGAGGGTTGATAAGTGCGCTTCACGGGTCGTACTCCGAATGAACCGGGCAATAGACCGCCGTGCTGGCAATCGATCACCAATTGAATGAGATGTGCCCTAAGATGTTGACTTCGCGAGCCGTTTCCGGCTGCAAGTGCGGTCGACCCCTCGGGGTCGATCCGGCCGAAAACCGGACCATCGCGGGCAGTTGGCGCGGCTTATAAGCGAGCGTCCTGTTTTCGTCAATCTTGCCCGGTAACAAGTTGCGGGATCGCCTGATAAATCAACGGGCAATTGATACCGGAAAAAGATACCTCAGGCTTCGACAACCCGATCGGGACCGGGACCCATCACATGACTTGCGGTTCGTTCGCCCAGCGGACAGGCTTTGGAGCCAGTGTTACGGCCCGTAACGAATCGTCGTTGGACCCGTATATCGAGATCGTTCAACGTCCATTCAGAGAGATCTGAGGCTCATTGCGTGTCATCGGCGGACGAAAGGCCCATCGAACCACTGCTCCGGCTCGGCCCGCTGCGCAAGCTCGGCCTGTCCGGCAAGCTGCTGCTGCTGACCATTCCGCTGGTCCTGCTGGCCCAGATCCTGATTTACGTCCCCTCGATCGCCAATTTCCGTATCAACCGTCTCAATGACCGGCTGGCGGCGGCCAACACCGCCGCGCTGGTGCTCGACGCGGCGCCGCTCGGCATGGTGCCGGAGTCGCTCTCGCGGCAGATTCTCAGCAGCATCGGCGCCCGCGCCGTCGCCATCAAATGGGGCCAGCAGCGGCGCCTGCTTGCCAGCGCCGATCTGCCGCCGCAGATCGATCACGACGTGGACATGCGCGCGATGACCGTGTGGTCGGCCATCGTCGATGCGTTCCAGCTGATGTTCGAGACCGGCAACCAGACCATGCGCATCATCGGCCCGGCGCCGGGCGGGGCACAGTTCATCGAGGTGGTGGTGGACGAATTGCCGCTGCGGCAGGCGATGTATCGCTTCTCCAGCAATCTCCTGTGGGTGTCGCTGGGTCTGGCAATCCTCTCCGCGGGCCTTGTCTACCTCGCCTTGCATTACCTGTTCGTGCGCCCGATGCGGCGGCTGACGGCGAACATGGTCGCCTTCCACGAAAACCCCGAAAGCCCGGCGCGCATCATCGTGCCCAGTTCGCGCGCCGACGAGATCGGCGTCGCCGAGCGCGAATTCTCCGACATGCAGCGCGATCTCGTCTCGATGCTGCATCAGAAGAGCCGTCTCGCCGCGCTCGGTCTCGCGGTGTCGAAGATCAATCACGATCTGCGCAATCTGCTGGCGTCGTCGCAGCTGTTGTCGGATCAGCTCGCCAGCGTGCCCGATCCGCGCGTACAGCGTTTTGCGCCGAAGCTGATGCGGTCGCTCGAACGCGCCATCGCTTTCTGTCAGTCCACTCTTTCATACGGCCGCGCTCAGGAAGCCCCGCCCGACCGGCGCATGATGGCCGTCGAGCAGGTGGTCTGCGACGTGCGCGAATCGGCGGGGCTCGCCAATGACGATGCGATCGGCTGGATCAATGCGATCGAGCGCGGATTGACGATCGACGCCGATCCGGACCACCTGTTTCGCATCCTGCTCAATCTGGTTCGCAATGCCGCCCAGGCGCTTGAAGGCCAGCCCGACAGCGACGCCGCGCCGCGCCAGATTCGCATCACCGGCCGCCGTGAGGGGGCCGTGACGATTCTCGAAGTCTCCGATACCGGCCCCGGCGTGCCGCAAAAGGCCAGGGATCATCTGTTCGAGGCGTTCCAGGGCTCGTCGCGGCCGGGCGGCAGCGGGCTCGGCCTTGCCATCGCCGCCGAACTGGTGCGCGCCCATGACGGCGACATCGCGCTGGTGGAAGGCACCATCGGCGCGACGTTCCGTATCACGCTGCCAGATCGGCCGGTGGAACTGCTCAGTATTCGCGGCGAGCGAGCCCGCGCCTGAGCGGCCGGGAGGGCGGCGGGACGGCGGGTGTCACGAGAGTGAAATATCCGCCCGCAGACGCTTGCCAAGCTGCCGCCAACCCGTTAGGGATGGCGCGCTTTCGCAAACATCGCTTTCCGAAACGCATCCGACACCGGCGGTCTTCATACAGACCCCACGTCGCGGCACGCGCCCGTAGCTCAGCTGGATAGAGCACCAGACTACGAATCTGGGGGTCAGAGGTTCGAATCCTTTCGGGCGCGCCATTTATCAAGCACTTAGTTCTAACCTCGGCTCGTTGTTACCGAGTCTTACTAAGAGCGGATACCCTAGCGGCCGCATGCCCCTGTCCACACGGTTTCTGCGATCCGCATGAGGGCATCCGCCGCGACAATGCCCGAGTGGAGCAGGTTGGCACTGGAATATGCGGCCAGGATCTCTTCTCGGGATGGTTGGCATTGACCTTCCGAATAGCCGATAGGCGCTCATCTATCAGGGCTGCAGCTGTATCACCTCACAGGGCAGGCCAGCCTGTTTGACATGTTTTGTTACAGTTGAAGCCATATCTGGCAAAGCTCTGCCAATGTAGCCCGCTATCTGAAAGCCATCCGCTGGGGGCTTTCCTGGAGCAGGTTCACAATGGTTCGGGTCACAATTAACGGCAAGCCGCACAATCTCGAGGTCGACCCCAATACGCCGTTGCTTTGGGTGCTTCGTGAGGAACTCGGCCTGACAGGCGCGAAGTATGGCTGTGGTGCGGCACTTTGCGGATGCTGCACAGTGCACGTCAACGATGAAGCGAGGCGCTCTTGTGTCACGCCGCTTGCCAGCGTCGAGGGGGCATCGATCGTGACCATCGAAGGAATGACTTCGGCGGACAACAAGCTCCATCCTGTTCAGGAGGCATGGATCGCGCTGGACGTCGCCCAATGCGGCTACTGCCAGACCGGGCAGATCATGCAGGCGACCGCTCTTCTGGCTGCGAGTTCGAACCCAACGGATCAGCAAATCGACGATGCCATGTCCGGCAATCTGTGTCGGTGCGGCACCTATAATCAGATCCGTCAGGCCATCAAGCAAGCGGCCGCGACAATGGCCGGTAATCGCGGGTGAGCTCGGCCATGACAATCCATCTCTCGCGGCGAAAGCTGCTCGCCAACGCAACTGCCGCAGCATTTGTTTTTGGTTTTCGCCTTTCTCCCGCCAGCGTGCGGGAGACCGGTGATACAGGCGAGATCAATGCGTGGCTCTCCATTCATCCGGATGAACGCACCATCATTCGTATCTCGCGCGCGGAGATGGGGCAGGGATCGATGACAGGTCTCGCCCAGTTGCTCGCCGACGAGCTGGATTGCGACTGGAAGCAGGTCGCGATCGAATTCGCGCGCCCTGGTAACAGTCGCGCTCGCGGCAATATCTACGGAAACTTTCAGACTGGCGGTAGCGGCTCGATTCGCGAGCTTCACCAGACAATGCGCCAAGCCGGCGCAACAGCGCGCAAGATGTTGGTGTCCGCAGCAGCTGAAGGCTGGCGCGTGTCGGCTAATGAATGCACGACTTCAAACGGGAGGGTAATTCACCGGGCTACCAATCGCTCGATCAGCTATGGCCAGGTGGCCAATAAAGCTGCCGGAATTGCTCCGGATAGTGCGGCGCCGCTCAAGGATCCCAAGTCGTGGACATTGATTGGCAAGCCACTGCCGCGGTTGGAAGCCGCTGAGAAGGTAACCGGCAAGGCTAAATTCGGCATTGATGTGACGCTGCCCGGCATGCTGAGCGCTGCCGTCCGTATGTGTCCCTATGCTGGCGGCACCGTCGGCAGTTTTACGCCTGAGAAAATTTCGGCAATGCCGGGCGTGAAAAGGATCGTGCAGATTGACGACAGGACAATAGCGGTGATCGCAGAGCGATGGTGGCAGGCCGAAAGTGCGATATCCGTATTGCCCATCGTCTGGAAAGAAGGTCCGAACTCGAACGTCTCCAGTGCGAGCATTGGAGCCATGCTGGAACAAGGACTCGATGCTGAGGATTCGTATACCGGCACCAATGTCGGCGACGCAAAAGGAGCGCTGGCGTCAGCGGCGAAAACCATCACCGCGACTTATGCCTTCCCCTATCAGTCACACTCCCCGCTCGAACCCATGAATGCGACCGCGCTATGGACGTCGGAGCGCTGTGAGGTGTGGGCACCGACGCAGAGCGCCGGAAACATGCTGGAACTGATCGCCAAAGCCAGCGGCCTGACAGAGGATCAATGCGAGGTGTATCCCACCTATCTTGGTGGGGGATTCGGGCGGCGGCTCTACTCTGACTTCGCTGCTTTGGCGGTGGCTATTGCACGCAGTATGCCCGGCACGCCGATCAAGATGATCTGGTCGCGCGCCGAAGATATGACTCACGATTTCTATCATCCTACAACCCGGGCAAGACTTACGGGCGGTCTCGATGCCGGCGGCAAGCTGACCGCACTGCATGTGCGCGTGTCGGGGCAGTCGATTCGCGCCGTCCATGCGCCGCGGCTCCTGCGAGGCAATGGCGACCCGCATATGTTGAACGGGTTGAACAATAGTAATTTTAGTTACTCGGGCGAAAACTTCCTCGTTGACCTCGCAATGCGGAATCCGCCGATTCCTCCCGGTGCATGGCGGGCGGTGCACGCGAACCAGAATTTCTTCTATGTCGAGAGCTTCGTTGATGAGTTGGCGCATGCGGCCGATACCGATCCTCTGGCGTTTCGTCGTTCGCTCCTAACCGGGAATCCACGCCTGCTCGCTGTCCTTGAAGCGGCAGCGCAGCGCATTGGCTGGCCAAAATCCGCACAAGGATCCGGCAAAGGCCTCGCCTGCGCTTATGTAACCGACAGTTATGTTGCTGCGGCCGCTGAGGTTTCGATGAAGGATGGGAAGTTGAAGATCAGCCGGATGACTTGCGCCATCGATTGTGGGACTGCCGCTAACCCCGCGCTCATATCTCGTCAGCTTGAGGGGGGCCTTGCTTTCGGGCTCTCGGCTGCCCTGTTCGGAGAGTGCACGGTTGAGCGCGGTGCGATACAGGAAACGAATTTCGATAGTTATGAAATTATCCGCATGAACGACATGCCACCGATAGAAACCATCATTATGCCTTCCGGGGGATTTTGGGGAGGTGTGGGTGAGCCACCGGTGGTGGTCGCGGGCCCGGCGGTTATGAATGCGATCTTCGCTGCTACGGGAAAGCGCATACGGACTTTACCGCTGAAGAATCATGATCTAACAGTAAAATAGTCCGTCAAGCCTGACGTGCAGCCGTCTTATGCCCGGTCCCTGTCATGTCGCGAGGGATCGGCCGTTGGCAATTCGATCACGGCGCGCAAGCCGCCTTCCAAGCGATTGGAGAGAGTGACGTCGCCGCCGTGACTCCGCGCGATGGTGCGTGCGATAGCAAGACCCAGGCCGCTGCCCCCCGTCTCTCGGCTTCGTGAGCTCTCCAAGCGTACAAATGGCTTGAATGCATGCTCAATCTGACCGGCGGGGATTCCGGGGCCGTCGTCTTCAATAATGATTTGTAGAACTTTGTCGGTTGATCGGGTCGATACGTAGGCCCGTTCTCCATAGCGAACGGCGTTCTCGATCAGGTTTCTGATTGCACGATTGAGCGATGCCGGACGGCATCGATGGGGCGTGCGACCAGCTTCTGCAAATACCACCTGGCGTCCGAGTTCGGTGAGGTCCTCGCAGATGCTCTCTGTCAGCGCCGCAACGTCCACCAAGCGGGTCGGTTCGCCGATAGCCTGCTCGCGCGCGAAACTGAGCGTTGCTTCGGACATCGTCTGCATATCGTCAAGTGTCGCTAGAAATTTCTCCCGCTCGTCGCAGTCCTTGATGAATTCGGCGCGAAGCCTGAGCGATGTGATGGGCGTGCGAAGATCGTGCCCGATGGCTGCCAGCATTGCTGTTCGATCCGAGACGAAGCGCTGCAGTCTCTCCTGCATGACATTGAAGGCGAGAGCCATGCTCCGGATATCATCAGGTCCTTCTTCGGGGATTCGTTTGACTTCTTCGCCACGGCCCAGCGCTTCGGCCGCGATTGCGAGCTGCCGCATCGGCCGGGCAATTCGCCGGGCAATGAGAAAAGTAAGGCCGGAGAGCAATACTGCCGTCAGGCTGATCGATACAATCGATTGCGTTTGCCAGATCTGACCATAGTACGGCTTGGCGAAAGCGCCATTCAGCCAAAGTCCATTGATGGTTTTCAATACCACACCGGCGCCGTATCGCGAATCAAGTTCAGTAAAATGCGCGTCTGGCGGTAGCTTTCGGTCGCCTGGCGGCGGAGCTATCCAGTCATCGCTGAGCAGCAGGCTGGCTTCTCTGTTGCGTGCGAAGGTTCCGAGGGGCGCCTCGCCGGTTGGCGATACAGGGACTGTTGCGAAGAGACGATCCCAGGCTTCTTCCCTGAAAGCTTGTGCGCTCGAGGGAGGCTGATCGCTCAACCAGAATCGCACCCCCACGGAGGTCATGCCGTTGATGATTTCTTTGTGGTCTGCTGCGGGCGTCGATTGCAGCAACCGCGCCACCGACCCTGTGCGGGTCAGGAACTCGTCACGCGCGGCGAGTCTAATAGCGCGGACGCGCTCATCCACCGAGATGACGAATCCTGTAATCTGGGCAATCGCCAATACCGGCAGTAGCACAGCGATGAGTTGACCTGCCAGGCTCCTCGGCCATAGCCTCATTCGATAGGCTCCACATCCACACTGAACGAATAGCCGCCAGCATAGTGGGTTTTGATCAGGGTCGGATTCTTGGGATCTGTCTCGATCTTGCGGCGTAGCCGGCTGACTTGATTGTCGATCGAGCGATCGAACACGTCGGCCGCGCGCCCGGCCGTAAGATCGAGCAGTTGCTCTCGTGTCAGCACGTAGCGCGGGCGTTCGATAAGTACAGAGAGAAGTCGGAATTCAGCCGCGCTTAGCGGGACCGCGACACCTTCGATGTCGATCAACTCGCGGCGACCGACATCCAGCGTCCATCGGTCAAATTTCAACATTTTTGAGCGAGGACCGCCCCGGTTTGGTGGAAAGCTGTTGACGCGCCGTAGAACGGATTTGATACGAGCAAGAAGCTCGCGTGGGTTGAACGGTTTTGTGATATAATCGTCAGCTCCCATTTCGATGCCGACGATGCGGTCGGTTTCCTCGGTCATGGCCGTCAGGAGAATGATGGATATTTCGCTGGTAGCGCGCAAGTTGCGGCAGATCGATAGACCATCCTCGCCGGGCATCATGATGTCGAGCACGATGAGATCGGGCGCGCTTTGCTGCAGCAGCTTTTTCAATGCGGCAGCGCTGTCCGCTTGACTAACGCGATAGCCGTGTTCGCCAAGATAGCGGCTTACCAGTTCCCGGATGTCGCGGTGATCATCAACAACAGCGATATGAGCTCGAGCTTCCATATCTGAAACTATATCAAGAATATCTTGATCCGTCGCTGCGGTCGCCTGCATGATTGTAGCTTCTAAGGTGGACAGATGGCGCCGTTTGCCACCCAATCGCGGACCGATTGGCCGAAATCGGCGTGGGAGATGGGGGGCGTCGATCGCTCCTCTCCGGTCAGATCGACGCCCGGGGTCCAAGCCCAGGCAACCAATCGATCCGTCGCCAGATGCTCAATCAGGCGCTTGTGCGTCATGCCACCTTTTTCTGGATCGGTCAGCGATCGGCAGATTTGCCCGGCGGTCAGTCCCTCCCAAGCCATTCGCAAGGGGGCAAGATGCCAAACCTCGCTACCGGGAACACCGGAGGATGAATTGGTCTTCTGGTGGCAGGCCGAGCATGGTAGCGCGGCTGCGCCGCTGTCCGCGGGACCGCGCTTCACCTGCATGATATGCGGATGGGCGTCATCCCCCTGACGGGGAAAGTCCGTTGAGGTGTGACAATTCATGCAGCGGGGGTGCTGCAGGACCATCGCGATGCGATCGAAATCAGCGAGGTGTCGGATGGATTCTGCCGTAGCCATATTCTTCTCGTCATGGCCCTCGCCGCTCTCCACGATCAACGTATTGGCCGCGATGGTCATCATGGTTAGAGCGGCGAATGAGAAGAGCCGGGGAAACACAATCATTGCTTGACGCCCACAAGAGAGCGAAAGGATACAACCGAACCCGGCTTCCTGTGTGGTTGCAGCGAAAACAGCACTCACGCGCTATGGACCGGGTGGTATGTCGTGCATATACAGCATTTGGTTTAGTCTAGTGCGACTATGTCGCGCGACTATGGCAGCGCCAACTGCAATTGTAATGAAATGTAGCGGCTGCGTTTGCTATGCGCCCCATCGCTGAAATAGTTTCAGGCACGTCAATATCATTGATGTGAGATCTCGATGGTCTGCTGACAATGCGAAGTCATGCTGAGGATATCCTTTGGACCTGTGACACTGTGAATGTGGCGGTCAGTTTCCAACCAGTCGCGCTCCCCCAGCTACGCAAGCAGGATGGCAGTCATGTTCTGATTGCCTCTATCTGGCACGGATCATCACGTTTCAACTGCTCGCATCTACAACGCCACGAAGTGGGCTGTTGAAGGCCTCGGAGAGACATTGGCGTCGAGGGTCTCGGATTTCGGAGTCAAAGTCACCTTATTAGAATCGTCAAGAGTGCCGCGCAGGCTTGATGCCGCATACGGGGTCCGCTGCCGGTGAAAACCGGCAGCGGATTGAACTCATCGAGCATCTCGGTCTCCGAGCACGAATGAAACCCACCGGAACAGCCGCGTTGCGCGAAGTCGATTTCGTGAACCTTGTGCTAAGCTGCCAGCAAGCAGATTCGCGATGGTGTGCCTATGCGACTTTGCGATCGGTGCTGCCAGTATTGCAATGGCTCCTCCGTCAAGCCTGGCGTGTCGGTCGAAACACGATTTCATTAACGTCGACGTCTTCGGGCTGGCTGATCGCGAAAGCAATAGTCCGGGCGAAAGAGTCCGGTGCGATTGCGATCTCGTAAGCCCCTTTCATCGCAGCGGCGATGTCCTGATCGTTTATGCCGCCGGGTAGGTCGGTTGCGATTGCGCCCGGCAGGATCACCGTTGTGCGGATATTGTGCGGCTTGACCTCGAGACGCAGTCCTTCCGTGATTGCGCGCACCGCCTGCTTCGTGGCCGAATAGATCGCCGTTACCGGGCCGACATTGAGCGCAGCGATCGACGAGACATTGATGATCTGTCCCCTCTTCTGATGGATCATATGCGGCAATGCCGCGGCAATCCCATAGAGGACACCCTTGATGTTCACGTCGATCATCTGATCCCATTCGTGGATATTGAGCTTTTCAAGCAGCGATAGCGGTGCAACGCCCGCGTTGTTGAGGAGCACATCGATATGGCCGTGAGCTTCAACGGCCGCATCCACGAGTTCGCGGACCTGGTCGCGGTCGGTGACGTCCGTCGCGATCGCAATGGCACTTCCGCCCCCCGAGTTGATCTCATCGGCCAGCGCCTGGATCCGGTCCAGGCGCCGCGCGCCCAGAACAAGCTTTGCGCCTTGTGCCCCGAGATGCCGAGCCGTCGCCGCTCCAAGACCGCTGCTGGCTCCGGTAATCACCACGACCTCGCCTTCCAAACCCGTCGTCATCCTGCTTCTCCTGCTTCAAACGATCCAGATGCCGCCAGAAGTCCAAGTTTGGTGGCGTCCGAATTTTCCGCGTCAGAAGAAACAGATCGGGGGTGACAACGGTAGAATGAAGCTGCCGGATTTATGCACAATCCTGCCAAGTATGACGGGATCGTGCCGTAGGGCGCTTGTAACTGTGCTAGTCTGCAAGAATGACCGGTAACCTCCTGTCAGAGCTCCAGCAATTGATTACCCGGCACGCGACAGCCAGTGCAGGGAAACTCGATGCTATCCCGAACATCACGCTCATGATGGCGAGCCGCCCGACGCCGGTCGTCGCCGAAATGATGGAGCCCACCTTTGCACTGGTGGCGCGTGGCACGAAGCGCATTGGTCTGGGTGATCGTGTATTCGACTACAGCACCGGTCAGTATCTCGTTGTTTCGGTCGACCTGCCTCTGGAGGCCCATGTCGCCAAAGCGATGCCGGAAGAGCCTTACCTGGGGTTGGGCTATGCGCTGATGCCGTCCGCGATCGCATCCCTTTTGCTCGAGGTTGGGATCGGCGCTTCATCGCGCTCTGACCCTCCAGGCATCGCGGTAAGCGATCTCAATGACGATCTCATCGAACCCGTCGTTCGTTTATTGCGGCTGCTCGATCGGCCGGATGATATTCCCGTTCTCGCAGCGGCCATTGAACGAGAAATCCTGTGGCGACTGATCAACGGATCGCAGGGAGCCATGATTCGGCAGATCGGCCTTGCGGATAGCAGGATGGCGCAGATCGGCCGAGCAATACGCTGGCTGCGTGACCACTTCGCGGAAGCTGTTCGAATTGAGGAACTCGCCGCAATTGCCGGAATGAGTGCAACTTCATTTCACCGGCATTTCCGTGGTGTCACGTCCATGACGCCGATTCAGTACCAAAAGCAACTGCGCCTTCAAATCGCGCGATCCCGTCTCATGGCGGAGGCAACTGATGTCGCTGAAGTCGGATTCGCCGTAGGCTACGACAGTTCCTCCCAATTCAGTCGCGAATACCGACGGCAGTTCGGACGGCCGCCCGGTCGCGACGGCCGGACATTGCGGAACTCGCGCAGCACGACGCGGGGCGCAAATTCCTGAAACGGATCTGCGTATCGCCGTCGCGATCATCCTGCCAGTGCGGCGCGTTCTGATTCCTGACGCGGCCGAGCCGATTTCAGCCAGCTGCTATTGCCGATGGCGTAAGTGGCCGAGATCGGCGGACCTCTCTCGTTGTTGCATCACACGGAGCTCTCTAGCTTTCAAGACGAGCAAACTGCGAGAGAGACTATGTACCAGCTTCACTATTTTCCCAGCAATGCGAACGCAGCATCGCATATGGTGCTCGAAGAACTTGCCAGAAGTACGATCTTGCCCTCGTCGATCGCGCCCTGACGCGCACAAGTCGACTTGTGTAAGCATGCGTGCCCACGGGCTTCGAACTCGATATCCGCTATGAAACCGCTGATCCCTTGGCTGCATTGGAAATGGTCGGCGCCAGTCTTGGTCTGGCAATCGTACAAGCCAGCCTTGAGCGGATCAGGTTGCAAACCGCATCATTCGTCGATCTGCCGCGCGGCTTCGACATGACGACGTCCATTCATCTGACGTGTGCCGACAAATGGGCCCTGCGGCGGAAGCGTTCTTTGAACTCTATGTCGGTCCCTGCACGTAGCTCTCCCGCCGCGGAATCGAGGATGGGCATCGTGTGTCATGTCTGAAGGGCTCCTTTACCGGCTCCAGAAGGCCGGGGTCGCCTTGAAGCGCCGCCATCTCTTGCGCAAGGTTTTCGCCGCCGCCATCTCGTCCCGGGCCTGCCAGCCGATCACCGTGCCGATGGCGAGATGAAGTGCGGGTTGATCGTCTTGCCGGACAGAGGCGAGTAATCTGCGGATACTTGCGATGTCGCACACGCGCCCGAGACTCTTTTGGAGCCCGGCGAGGTGAGCCACGTAGCGCTTGGCGGGCGCGTGGCCAGCGTAAAGGGGCAAGAAGAATTCCGCCGCATAGCGCAGCTTCTTGAGCTCGATCCTGAGACTGTGCTGCGCAGCGATGTCGAGCTGTCGGAAGTGCGCACCACGCTTGAGCGCCTTTCGTTGCAGCCGCGCCAGGATTTTGTTGGCGAGCACGGGTATCGGCTGCGATAGCACAGCCAGTGCATCGCTGTCGATATCGTTGCGCCAGCTGCGGCGCTCGACCCAGTGACCGAGTGATAGCAGAAAACGGCTGTAGCGCGGATCGTCGAGAACTGCCTGCAGACGGCCGTAACTCGACAGGCGCTGCTGCTCGATGGCTTCGCGCAAGAGACTGAAGTCGACCTCCGGCGTCGTAGGCGCGATACGAGAAGCGATCACGGTGGCGAACACGTCCCAATCGCGCGCTTGGCCGAGCTGTCGCATCAGCCATCTCGCTTCGCCGTTGATCGCGTCGAAGGCGGGCGACGGAATCTTGCGCCGGAATAGCACACAGATCGTACGCAGACGGCGCAAGGCGATGCGCATCTGATGCACGCCTTCGGGGGCGGATCCCTGCTTTGCCACCGCATGGTTGCTCAACAGATGATGCCAGCAGGCTCCGCCCAGCAGAGCAATGACGTCGTCCACCGCGTGCTCGACAGTGATGTTGACGGGGGTGGCGTTCGCCGCCAGCGGCACGATGTCGAACGCCAGCGCATAGCCACGTTCCGCCTTGCTTTGTGTACCG
This sequence comes from Tardiphaga sp., assembly GCA_030147505.1. Lineage (GTDB taxonomy): Bacteria > Pseudomonadota > Alphaproteobacteria > Rhizobiales > Xanthobacteraceae > Tardiphaga. The sequence continues at coordinate 27,394 of JASBVG010000073.1, read as the reverse complement.
ACCTGAAGCGGTGCGGCGTCGAGCAATTGCGTTCCGAGATCGAACAGCGCGGCAGTGTTGCCGCTCTTCAGTTCGAACTCGATTTCGGACAGGTCCTCCCTGCGTGTACCGGCCTCGATCGTTCCTATGTCGAAAGCGATTTCGACTGACGCGTCAGGCAGATCGACCTGCCGGACATGTCGGCGAACTCTTGTGGAAAATGCAGGCACCAGGGCGTCGGGCGCAAGCGTCGTCACCGGATCGCCGATCTCGGCGGCCGGCAACCGCGCGAGATCGGGCGTCATGCCGTCAACCGGCGTTTCCCACTGCCGTCGCGCCAACGGTCGTCCGATGTCCGGTCGAAGCTTCAGCGTCTGAACGAAATGCTTGCCGCTGCGTCGCACGCGCAGCGACATACCGTGTTGAAACAATGCCCCTTCGGGTGTGTCGTAGTAAACGGTTTCCAGCCGGCGGACGACGCCGCGGTTGCGCGCATGCTGCACGATGACGGGCATCTCGGACAGCGTTTCCAGGAGGCTTTGCGGCGCGAGCAGCTTGAGTTCGATTTCCGCCTGTTCGCCCGGTCGTACGGCCATTGCTGCGTCGGCAGAATCGGGCATGACTGGCTGCTGGGCGTTCAACGGTAACTCCATCGGAAGCGCGCATCATTTTTTTATGACAATAGCAAGACATGCCTGAGATGGCGATGGAATGATGCTGGAAATTGCGATGGCAATTCCGGATCGATCGGGATCGGCCACACTTCAGGGGCGTTCGAATGGCGCGAACGTGCACCTCCTTGAAATGGCAAAACGCTGCTTAGTTTGCGGACTTGATTTGCTTTTCGCTTGGCGGTTTGACCGGGATCTGCGGTTCGGCATCGGTCACGACCTGAGGTGATCTGCCACCGGACGGCTTATCATCGGAGATGTGACTTCTGATTGTCTCGAGCACCAGAAAAAACTTCTCGGCAAGCATGGCAGTGACCTCGCTGGCGAAGCATCTCCAGTAATACTTGAGTCGAGTTGCCGAAGATTCAATCACTTGCGGCAGGACGCCGCAATTAAATTCGCGTGCGGGAATACCGTTAACGGCGCAGATGTTCGCCTGATTTAGCCGACCAGGTAAATGCCGTCGGCCCGAAGCCGGCGTTGCATTGCGGGCCGGCTACACCGTCCTTCCGGTAATGCCATCTCGGCTGCGAGTCAGCTTGCGCGCGAGCAATGTTCGATCCCAAAAAAGTACGCCCCGAAGTCCGACCGGGCTTCGGGGCGTCGTGTCCGGCCTTAGCCGAACTGGTTCATCGTGTTGTGTTCGCCGCCGGCCTTCAGCGCTGCGGCGCCAGCGAAGTATTCCTTGTGCTCGTCGCCGATGTCGGAGCCGGCCATGTTCTGGTGCCTGACGCAGGCGATGCCCTGGCGGATCTCCTGGCGCTGGACGCCCTTGACGTAGCCGAGCATGCCCTGCTCGCCGAAATACTCCTTAGCGAGATTGTCGGTGGACAGCGCGGCGGTGTGATAGGTCGGCAGCGTGATCAGGTGGTGGAAGATGCCGGCGCGCTTGGCCGAATCCGCCTGGAAGGTACGGATCAGCTCGTCGGCCTGCTTCGCCAGTTCGGTGTCGTCATACTCGGCCTTCATCAGTTCGGCGCGGTTGTATTTGCTGACATCCTTGCCGGCCGCCTTCATCTCGTCGAACACCTGCCAGCGGAAGTTCAGCGTCCAGTTGAAGGACGGCGAATTGTTGTAGGCCAGCTTCGCGTTCGGCACGACCTCGCGGATGCGATCGACCATCTTGGCGATCTGCTCGACATTCGGACGTTCGGTCTCAATCCAGAGCAGGTCCGAACCATTTTGCAGCGAGGTGATGCAGTCGAGCACGACGCGATCCTCACCGGTGCCGGGGCGGAACTGGTAGAGATTGCTCGGCAGGCGCTTCGGGCGCATCAGCTTGCCGTTGCGGGTGATGACGACATCGCCGTTGCCGACGTTGGACGCATCGACTTCCTCGCAATCCAGAAAGCTGTTGTACTGGTCGCCGAGATCGCCGGGCTTGTGGCTGACGGCGATCTGCTGGGTCAGGCCAGCGCCGAGCGAATCGGTGCGGGTGACGACGATGCCGTCTTCGACGCCCAGTTCGAGGAAGGCGTGGCGGCAGGCGCGGATCTTCGCCAGGAAGACCTCATGCGGCACGGTAACCTTGCCGTCCTGATGGCCGCACTGCTTCTCGTCCGAGACCTGGTTCTCGATCTGCAGCGCGCAGGCACCGGCTTCGATCATCTTCTTGGCGAGCAGATAGGTCGCTTCCGCGTTGCCAAAGCCGGCATCGATGTCGGCGATGACCGGGACGACATGGGTCTGGAAGTTATCGACCTTGGCGATCAGTTCTTCTTCCTTCGCCTTGTCGCCGGCCTTGCGGGCGGCGTCGATAGCGCGGAAGGTGTCGTTGAGTTCACGGGAGTCCGCCTGACGCAGGAAGGTGTAGAGCTCTTCGATCAGGGCAGGGACCGAGGTCTTCTCGTGCATCGACTGGTCCGGCAGCGGGCCGAATTCCGAGCGCAGGGCTGCGATCATCCAGCCCGAGAGATAGAGGTAGGTGCGGTCGGTGGTGCCGAAGTGCTTCTTGACGGAGATCAGCTTCTGCTGAGCGATGAAGCCGTGCCAGCAGCCGAGCGACTGGGTGTATTTGGTGGCGTCATTGTCGTAGCGAGCCATGTCGGCGCGCATCTGCGCTGCGGTGAAGCGCGCAATGTCGAGGCCGGTCTTGAAGCGGTTCTGCAGGCGCATACGGGCGACAGCTTCTGCGCCGACGCCGTTCCAGGTCGGCTGGGTCTTGAGCAGTGCTGCCGCCGCCTCGACCTCGCTCGCATAGGAGCCGGGGCCCCGGATGATCTGGTCGCTGATGCCGCGTGGCTGGAAGTTCATGGTGCCGTTCCCTCTTGTTCTCGACGAATGTCTAACGTCGGTTGTAAGCGCGGGATCAGCGAGAACTAGACGGAACGCAGCTAACTTGTCATACTTTACAAATCCGACGTGTAAGGTTGTAAACAATAACAGCGGTGTTCAGGTAGCGATATGGCGTCATCGGGAGGTCGATCTGTCTTCATCGGGCCGCGTTTGCGGCGGCTGCGGCGCGACCTTGGCCTGACCCAAGCCGATATGGCAGCGGATCTGGAGATTTCAGCGCCTTATGTGGCACTGCTGGAACGTAATCAGCGACCGATGACCGCCGAAATGCTGCTGCGCCTCGCGCGGACATACACGATTGATCTCGCCGATCTCGCCGGTGACGGCGGAGCGGACTCGACGGCCCGGCTGCAGTCGATCCTCAAGGAGCCGATGTTTTCGGACATCGACATTCCCTCGCTCGAGATCAGCGATCTCGCTGTCAGCTATCCCGGCATGGCCGAAGCGTTCTTGCGGCTCTACACGGCCTATCGCGAGGAGCAGCTCGCCCTCGCCGAGCGTCGCGGGCCTGCGTCGGCTGGCGGCGGGGCAGAGGAGGGCGGCGGTTATGATGCCAATGATCCCGTTGCAGAAGTGCGTCGTTTTCTGGCGGCTCGCAAAAACAACTTCGCAGCGATCGACGATGCGGCTGAGCGCCTTGCGCAGGCGACGTCAGGCGCGAGTGGATTCATCGAGCGGCTGAAGACACGGCACAGACTGCAGGTGCGCTACATGCCGCCAGACGTCATGCTTGGCTCGGTGCGGCGTCTCGATCTGCATCGTCGGCAATTGCTGCTGGAGGATTCACTCGACACCGCGAGCCTGAATTTCCAGCTGGCACAGCAGCTCGCTTATCTCGAATTCGGCAACGAGATCGGCGTCGCGCTGGAAGACAGCAAATTTACCAGCAAGAGCGCCGAGTTGCTGGCGCGGCGCGCGCTGGCAGGCTATGCGGCCGCGGCAATCGTGATGCCCTATGCCGCCTTCGCCCGTGCGGCGGAAACGCGCCGCTACGATCTCGAAGCGCTGGCGCGCCAGTTCGGCGTGAGTTTTGAGCAATGCGCTCATCGCATCACCACACTGCAGCGGCCGGGTGCCGAGAAGGTGCCGTTCTTCCTCATTCGCGTCGATCCCGCCGGCAACGTCTCGAAACTGCTCGACGGCGCCGGTTTCCCATTCGCCAAACATGGTGGCGCCTGTCCGCTGTGGTCCGTGCATAATGTCTTCCGCACGCCGCGTGAACTCGTGACACAGTGGCTGGAATTGCCTGATGGCCAACGCTTCTTCTCCATCGCGCGCACGGTGACGGCGGGTGGCGGCTCGTTCGGCGCTCAGCGCATCGAGCGCGCTATTGCTGTCGGCTGTGCCGCGGAACATGCGGGGCAGCTGATCTACACGCGCGATGGCGCCGGTGCGCGCGCGGACGTGCCGACGCCGGTGGGAGTTGCCTGCCGCGTTTGCCATCGTCCACGTTGTACCGCACGCTCTGCACTTCCCATCGGTCGTGAACTCCTACCCGACGATTTCAGGACGCTCAGCGTGCCGTTCGGATTTTCGTCAGAATGACGCAGCTTTGCGCTTGGACTTGCGGGTGAGATTGAGGCAGCATCGCGCCGCTTCAATTCCGAACACGAGTGAGACCCTCATGAGCCCGCGCACCCGCCTCGATGAACTGCATCCCGAAATGACCGAATGGCGCCGTGATTTTCACGCGCATCCCGAAATCGGCTTTGAGGAAGAGCGCACCAGCGAGATCGTCGCGAAGCGCCTCGCCGAATGGGGCATCGAGGTGCATCGCGGTTTTGGCAAGACCGGCCTGGTCGGCGTCATTCGTGGCCGCCATCAGGCCGCCGGCAGCAACCGCGCCATCGGCCTGCGCGCCGATATGGACGCGCTGCCCATGGAAGAAGGCAATGACTTCGCGCATCGCTCGCAAAATCCCGGCCGCATGCATGCCTGCGGCCATGACGGCCACACCACGATGCTGCTGGGCGCCGCAAAATATCTCGCGGAGACGCGTAACTTTGCTGGCACCGTGCATCTGATCTTCCAGCCCGCGGAAGAAGGTCTCGCCGGCGCCAAGGCGATGATGGATGACGGGTTGTTCGAACGCTTCCCCTGCGATTCCATCTACGGCATCCACAACAGCCCCGACATGCCGCTCGGCACGGTGAAGGCGCTGACAGGCACGGCGCTGGCGGCGATCGATTATTTCACGCTGACGCTACGCGGCCGCTCTGCCCATGGCGCGCATCCGCAGCAGGGCATCGATACGGTGGCGATGGCGGCGCAGGTGATCAATGCGCTCAACGCGATCCCGTCGCGCCAGATCGACGCGCTGGAATCGGCGATCATCTCGATCGGCCAGATCCATGGCGGCACGTCGAATATCGTGATTCCGGAAACGGTGGAGCTGCGCGGCTCGGTGCGCACGCTGAAGCCGGAAGTGCGCGACCGCGTCGAGGAGCTGTTCAAGCGCACCGTCAAATCGACGGCGGAAGCCTATGGTGGGAGCGCCGAGCTCGACTACAAGCGTGCTTATCCGCCCACCATCAATACGGCAGACGAGGCCGCGCGCGCCGCGCAGGCGGCTGCCGTCGTGCCGGGCGTGAAAGAGGTTCTGCGCGAAGGCAATCCGATCCTTGCCGGCGAGGATTTCGCCTTCATGCTGGAGAAGAACCGCGGCGCCTATCTGCTGTTCGGCCAGCGCGGCGCGGACAAGGGCGGTGTGCCCGTGCACAATCCCGGCTACGACTTCAACGACGACCTGTTGCCCATCGGTGCCAGCTATTTCGCCAGCCTTGTCGAACAGGAATTGGCGTAAACGACGTCAGGCCGCGCCACTCGTCTCGATGGTGCGGCCGACCACGCGCAGCAGATCGCTGCGCACCGCCTCGATATGCTGCTTGAGGAAGTGTGAAGCTTCCTCAATGCGGCTCTCACGACATAGCGCAATCAGTTGCGCATGCTCCTTCTCCGCGATGCCCATGGCTTCGACGGTCGAGAGCTGCATCCGCGTATAGCGATCGCTCGTCTGCAACAATGCCATCACGATGCTCTGGGTGCGCGGCTGCCGCGCATTCACATACATCGCCATGTGAAATTCGGCGTTGATCTGTCCCCATTCGCTGCGATTGCCGGCTGCGATCGCCGCCTCGAAGCGCTTTTGAATGCCGTCCAGCAGGGCGAAGTCGTCCGCCGAAAAATGCAGGGCCGATTGCTGGAGCATGCGCGGCTCCAGCAGCATGCGCAGATCGAACACGTCATTGATCTCGTCGAGCGACAGTTCCGAGACGATGGCGCCTTTCTGCGGCACGATTCGCACCAGCCCCTCGGCCTCAAGTTGGAATAGCGCCTCACGGACCGGAATCCGGCTCACTCCGTAAGCCTCGCCGAGCGCGTCCTGGCGCAGCTGCGAGCCGGCCGGATAGGTTCCATTGAGGATCGCCTGTCGAAGCTGGTCCGTGATCATGGCCGAAAGCGTGCGGTGCTTCAGCGGTTCGCTCATTGATATATCTAACCTTTTTCTCGGCGAGCCCGCCGATCTGCTGGTCTCTTCGCTGCTGCACAAAAATGCTTCAAGCCGTGCATTTGTGCAGACAATCATTTGACTCGCAAAATGTATAAATTATACGATTCGCGAAATCACCTCACTTTTGTGACATGCGGGGGAAGCATTCATGAGTGATCAGACAATCTCGCCGGCCTCGGAGGTTGGGATCAGCCATTTGGTGATGACGGCCTCCCGTGGCCTGCTCGCCTTCGAACGGCTGGCGATCATGGGGCTCATGTATCTGCTGACGGCGCTGATCCTGGTGAATGTCGTCACCCGTTACGCCCAGTTTCCGATCTACTGGATCGACGAATCCGCAGTCTATTCGGTGGTGTGGCTCACCTTCATCGGCGCCTCCGCAATGACGCGGCTGCGGCTCGATTTCGCGGTCACCATGATGACCGAGCGGCTGTCGGCAAAAAGCCAGAAGCTGTTCAAGCTGGTCGCCACCGGCATGGTGATCGTGTTTGGTGTGGGGCTGATGATCACTTGCGTGCTCTGGATGGACCCGATCGGCATCATCAGCGCCGGCTTCGATGCGAAGAAGTTCGCCGGCCAGACCTTTAACTTCCTCTACACAGAGCGCACCCAGACGCTGAACTGGCCGACCTGGGTTCTGTATCTCACGCTGCCCATCTTCGCGGTGTCGATGACCATCCATGGCATCGCCAATCTGCTCGAAGACATCGGTATCGTGCCTCGCATCGCGCCAAAGGGCTTCACGCTGTCCGAACTCGACGGGGTGAACTGAGATGATCACCTCTGCGGCTTTCATGATCATCATGCTGGTCGGCGTGCCGATCGGCCTCTGCCTGTGCCTCGCCGGCTTCGTCTACATCATGGCGTCCGGCAATCCGATTCTGTTCCAGTCCTATCCACTACAGCTGTTCGGCGGTGTGGATAGTTACGGCCTGATCGCAATCCCGTTGTTCATTCTGATCGGCGAGATCATGAATGGCGGCGGCATCACCCAGCGCATCGTCGATATGGCGATGGCCTTCATCGGCTCGCTGCGCGGCGGTCTCGCTTACGTCAACGTCCTCGCCAACATGTTCATATCGTCCATTCTCGGTTCGGCCACCGCGCAGGTGGCCATCATGGCGCAGATCATGGTGCCGGAGATGGAGAAGAAAGGTTACGACAAGACCTTCGCAGCGGGCCTCACCGCCTATGGCGGCATGCTCGGCCCGATCATTCCGCCCTCGGTGATGTTCGTCGTCTACAGCGTGCTGGCGCAGGTCTCGGTCAGCGACATGCTGATCGCCGGCATCATTCCGGGCGTGATTTTGACCGTGATGTTCTGCGTCGTCATCGCCGTTATGGGCTACATCTACAACTATCCGCGGGCCGAATATCAGACGCCGAAGCAGCGCGTGATGACCATCCTGCGCACCTGCCCGACGCTGCTGATCCCGATCGTGATCGTCGGTTCGATTCTCTCCGGCCTTGCCAATGCCACCGAGTCCGCTGCGGTCGGCGCCGTCGCGTCGGCGTTGATCGGCAAATACTGGACGCGGGAATTCCAGTGGTCGCAGCTGCCGCAGATGATGCTGCGTTCGGGCATCTATTCGGCCATCGTGCTGTTTCTCGTCGCTGCCGCTGCCGTGTTTTCGTGGGTACTCATCTTCGGCAAGGTGCCCCAGGAAACCGCGGCCTGGATCCAGACGGTGGCCAAGGATCCGATCAGCTTCATGCTGCTCTGTAACATCATCCTACTGGTCATCGGCACGGTGATCGACGGCGTGCCCGGCCTGATCATGACGGTGCCGATCCTGCTGCCGGTCGCCACCGAGATCTATCACATCGATCCCCGTCAGTTCGGTGTCGTCGTCGTCATCAATCTCGTGCTCGGCCTGCTGTCGCCGCCGGTCGGGCTCTGCTTCTTCGTCGCCGCTGCCGTCACCGGTGCCAAGCCGGGCAAGATGTTCATGGTGACGCTGCCGTTCTTCTTCATCTCCTGCATCCTTCTGATCCTGCTCTCGCTCTATCCGTCGCTGTCTCTCGCCCTCATCAAATAATTCATATCGCCAAGGAGCATTCGTCATGACCATCTCACGCCGTCGCTTCCTCGCAGCCTCCGCAGCTGCATCCGTGTTCGCTCCGTCATTGTCGCTCGCACAGGCCAAGGAAATGCGCCTCGGCCTCATCACGCCGAACGGTCATTCCTGGAATAAAGCCGCGCTAAAACTTGCCGACAGACTGAAGGAAGAGACCAAGGGCCGTCTGACCATGACGGTGTTCCACTCCGGCCAGCTCGGCAACGAAGCAGCGATGATGCAGCAGTTGCAGACAGGCGCGCTCGATATGGGCTTCATCCAGGCCGCCGAGCTCGGCTCGCGCGTGCCGCATATCGCCGCGATCAATGCGCCCTATATCGTGCGCTCGACTCCTGCGGTGGCGAAATTCGTGCGCCATCCCGTGGCGGTAAAGCTGTTCGAGGTGCTGCCGCAGGAGACCGGCACCATCGGCCTCGGCTGGGGCATCACTGGCATGCGCGCAGTGTTCTCGGTGCGCGATCTCAATACACTCGCCGATATCAAGGGCATGAAGCTGCGCATCAATCCGACGCCGGTCTATCGCGATTTCTATTCGTCGCTTGGTGCCGCGCCGACGCCGATTCCGACACCGCAAGTCTTCGACGCCATGTCCAACGGCCAAGTGGACGGTCTCGAGGCCGATCTCGAATTCTCGTGGAATCAGCGTTTCGACAAGGTGTCGAAGTCGATCCTGCAGATGAACGCCGTCTTCATGCCGATGGCCGCTGTCGTGTCGGGCCGTGTCTGGCAGTCGTTGCCGGCCGCCGACAAGGAGCTGATCACGAAGGCGGTGAAGTCCACCCTCGACGCGCAGATCGACGAGCTCGCGAGCGGCGAGCCGGCGCTGATCGAGAATTTCAAGGGCACCTCGGTGCCGGTGCGTCAGGTCGCCGTCAAGGACACCGAAGCCGTCATCGCCGAATTCGACAAGCTCTGGCTGCCGAAGGCGCCGGTGCTCACCGAACTGCGCAAGGTCGGCGCCACGATCTGATCCCTGGCTCTCACCTCATCGTTTCATCAACCGGCATGCATCGCACGCCGGCATCACACGGAGTTTTGTCATGAGTCCTCGCATTTCCTGGGAAGGCGTCTTCCCGGCCGTCACCACCCAGTTCCACGACGATCTGTCGCTCGACATCGATTCCACTGCCAAGGTGATCGATGGCCTGATCCGCGACGGCGTGTCCGGCCTGATCATCTGCGGCTCGGTCGGTGAGAACACCTCGCTCGAGCGCAAGGAAAAGATCGCGATCATGGAAGCGGCCAGGTCGGTCGCCAGGGGCCGCGTGCCGGTGCTTTGCGGCATCGCCGAATTCACCACGGCATTCGCGGTCGAGACGGCGAAGGAGGCCGCACGAGTCGGCATCGACGGCATCATGGTGATGCCGGCTCTGGTCTATTCGTCAAAACCGTTCGAGACCGCAGCGCATTTCCGTTCGGTGGCGACGGCGACCGATCTGCCTGTCATGCTCTATAACAACCCGCCGATCTACAAGAACGACGTCACGCCGGACATTCTGGCCACGCTGGCCGATATCGAGACAGTGGTGTGTTTCAAGGATTCCTCCGGCGACACCCGCCGTTTCATCGATACCCGCAACATGGTGGGCGACCGCTTCGTGCTGTTCGCCGGTCTTGATGATGTCATCGTTGAAAGCGTGGCCATGGGCGCAGTGGGCTGGGTGTCCGGCATGTCCAATGCGTTCCCGCGCGAAGGCGAGACGCTGTTCCGTCTCGCCAAGGCCGGCCGCTATGCCGAGGCCATGAAGATCTATGAATGGTTCATGCCGTTGCTGCATCTCGATGCGCGGCCGGATCTCGTCCAGTGTATCAAGCTATGCGAGAACATCATGGGTCGTGGCACCGCGCTGACGCGTCCGCCGCGCCTCGCGCTGCTGCCGCATGAGAAGGCGGAAGTGGAAGACATCATGGCGAAGGCGCTGCGCACACGCCCGCACCTGCCGGATGTCGGACTGAAGGCCGCCTGAGCGACCGGGCTGTCTTCACGCAAAACGGCGCGCCGCTACTGGCGCGCCGTTTTCATTTCCCGTCCGACGATTTCTAGCGTGGTTCGAAAGCATCCGCCTCGTCATCGCGATCGCGCTTCGGCGTGGCGATATCGCCGTCCTCCTCGTCGTCATCAACGGGCTTTTTTGGCGGGGCCGGCTTGTCGGACTCGTTCTTCGGCTCGCCGTGGCCGGTTCGTGGTGTCATCGCACGCTCCCCGCATTCGCGTCATGCGGGTGATTGAAGCAGATTTCACCGCGATGGGGCAATCGGGTCTTGCCGCCCTCAGCCTATCGTCGTCCGACGAGCGATCCCGTACGCTCCGGCCGGTAAATATTGGGTCACTCGGTCGAGCCGGGTAGCGACGAGTGGGAACGTTACGTCCGGAAACCGCCCTTACGCTGCTCGGCCAGCCAGGCGGACAATGCAGGCGACTTCTCCGCCGGCTTGCCGGCCTGAGTCTTGCTGCCGGATGAGGGCGTCCGGCTCGACTTCGCGGCGGCCTTCTTCTTCGGCGCCGCCTGCGGCATCGAAGCCTCGCGTGCCAGGCGCAGCGCTTTCAGGCGCGCCATATTGTCGAGCACGGCCTGCTGGGCAGCGTCGCGTTCGGCTTTGGTGGATTTGTTATCGTCTGCGGACATCAACTCGGTTTCGTTCTGGATTTTCGGGTTTGGGTGTCAGCGCCACGGGCATCGAGGCAAGCGTCGCGCGATCATTGCGCGGCTATATAGATGCCCGCGTCCGTTCAGCCAACAGAGGATCGCATCGATCGGCCATTTCTGAGGCAAATACGCGGAATTTCAAGTGGAAGCGCGGCAGTTGCGCCGATGCGGCCGCTCTGAGACAATTGGCCCGTCAATCGGACCGTTCCCTTCCCATGCTGCTTACGCTTTTTAACGATGGCGCCGACAATCTGCGCGGACGTATCATCGCCATTTATGCCATTCTCATTCCGGCAAATGTGCTGGCCTGGATCTGGGCGCTCATCGCGTTCCGTGATCAGCCGGTGCTGCTTGGAACCGCGGTGCTGGCCTATACATTCGGCCTGCGTCACGCCTTCGATGCCGATCACATCGCGGCCATCGACAATATCACCCGGAAGCTGATGCAGGCGGGCAAGCGGCCGATCTCGGTCGGCATGTTCTTTTCGCTCGGTCACTCCACGGTGGTGATCGTGGCGTCGATCTTCGTGGCGCTGGCGGTGTCGGCGTTGCAGGAGCGGTTTGACAATTTCAAGGAGGTCGGCGGGCTGATCGGCACCGGCGTCTCGGCTTTCTTCCTGCTGGTCGTAGGGATTGCCAATCTTTTTATCCTCGTCGCGGTTTACCGTGTATTTCGCGCCGTAAAACGCGGCGAGCGCTTCATCGAGGAAGATCTCAACACGGTGCTGGCCCAGCGCGGCATCATCGGCCGCGCGCTCCGCCGCCTGTTCGGGGTCATCACCAAGAGCTGGCACATGTATCCGCTCGGCATCCTGTTCGGTCTCGGCTTCGATACCGCGACGGAAATCGCCATCCTCGGCATTTCGGCTTCGCAGAGCGCCGAGGGCCTATCGATGTGGTCGATTCTCGTCTTTCCGGCGTTGTTCACCGCGGGCATGTCGCTGGTGGATGCAACGGACTCGATCCTGATGGTGCGCGCTTATGGCTGGGCTTTCGTGAAACCGATCCGCAAGCTCTATTACAACATGATGATCACGGCTGTGTCGGTGATCGTTGCGCTTGTGGTCGGTGGTATCGAAGCGCTCGGTCTGATCGGACGTAAACTCGATCTCTCGGGCAGCTTCTGGGAGGCCATCGAGGGGTTGAACGAGAATCTGGGCGCGATGGGGTATCTCATCGTCGCGATTTTTATCGTCAGCTGGCTAGTCTCGATGCTGATCTATCGCATCAAGGGCTATGACGACATCGAGGTCCGCGTCTCCGAAGCCTCCTGACTCAGGCGCCGAGCACGGGCCCGCCAGCCTTCTTCCACGCATCGATGCCGCCATCGAGATGCGCGGTGTGCAGAATGCCGGCCTCCTTCGCCGCATGCACGGCCATCGCCGAGCGCTCGCCATAGGCGCAGAAGAAGACGATCCGGCGCTTGGTGGCGTTGGCCACCTCGCGCAACATACCGCCCGACTTGAGGCTGTCCGATATCGTCGGATAGGGCGCATGCAGCGCGCCGGGCAGCGTGCCGAATTTCGCCCGCTCCCCGCTTTCCCGCAGATCGACCAGCAGCATGTCGGGATCGCGGAGATGCGCGATCGCTTCCTGCGGTGACAGCACAAGGCCTTGCTTCACCAGATCGTCAGGCTTGAGCCCCACCTTCATGTTAGCGGGGATCACCACATCCATCAGCTTCGGGTTCGGCAGATTGAGTTTGCTCATCAGCTCGATGTACTCATCGACCGAGTTCACCTGCAGCCGCGGATTGAAGCGCTTTTCCTCACCGATGGTGGAGACCGTATCGCCTTTGTAGTCATGCGCCGGAAACACCATGGTGTCATCCGGCAGTTTCAGCAGGCGATTGAACAGAGAATCGTATTGCGCCCGGGCGCTGCCATTCTGGAAGTCCGTGCGACCGGTGCCGCGGATCAGCAGCGTATCGCCGGTGAACACGCGGTCGTTCATCAGATAGCTGTAGGAGTCGTCGGTGTGACCCGGCGTGTACATCACATCGAGGCTCACGCCTTCGATCATCACCTTGTCGCCGTCACTGACGCGCATGGCGACGACATCGGCCTTGCTCTGGTCGCCCATGACGGTGACGCATTGGGTGCGCTCTCGCAGCTCGGCGAGGCCGGTGACGTGATCGGCATGAAGATGCGTATCGACGGCCTTCACGAGGCGCAGGTCGAGCTCGCGCAGCAATTGGCAGTAGCGATCGACCTTGTCCAGCACGGGATCGAGGATGAGCGCCTCGCCGCCGTGGCGGCTGGCGAGGAGATAGCTGTAGGTGCCCGAAACGCTATCGAAGAGCTGCCGGAAGATCATGTCGCTCACCGTGATCAGTGGTCGAATATTCCATGTAATCGACCGCAGTCGGAATAATACCCTACTCAAGCCTTCGTGTGCGAATGTTTTCTGCTGTGGAATTGCGTCCCGGCGCCTGGCGGCCTAAGGCTGCGGGACGGAGATGCGCATGGCGGAATATGTGGTCGAGTTCGGCAAGGACGGCGGGAAAATCGAGCCCGATGGCCGTCTGGATGCTGCGGCTTTTCATCGAAATCACGCTGCGATCTGGAAAGTTCTTGCGGCATCCTTGCAGCAGCACAGCGGCGATGTTGTGGAGGTCGGCAGCGGTACAGGCCAGCATGTGATGCACTTCGCTGGGCACGCGCCAGGCGTCACCTGGTGGCCGAGCGATCTCAACGAGGCGCATCTGCGCAGCATCGAGGCATGGCGCAGATATACGCAGCTCCCCAATGTCCGCTCGCCCTTGCGGATCGACCTGACCGATCCCGACTGGTGCCCGGAATTGACAAATGGCAACGGCCCGGGCGCGCTGCTCGCGGTGTTCTGCGCCAATGTCGTTCACATCGCGCCGTGGCCAGTGGCTGAGGGACTGATCAAGGGCGCTGCGCGTTACCTTCGGCGTGATGGCAAGCTCTTCATCTACGGCCCGTTCAAGCGCAATGGCAAACATACGGCGCTGAGCAATGCGGCTTTCGATACCAGCCTGCGCAACGGCAATCCCGAATGGGGCGTGCGTGATGTGGAGGAACTGGAGAAAGTCGCCGATGGCGTCGATCTCAAACTGAGCGAGGTCGTCGAGATGCCGGCGAGCAATCTCATTCTGGTCTTCGCTCGTGCAACCGGATAGCGCGGCTGCATGGGCCCGCCGCGCTGGCGTGTGTTGATCTGTCGCAGGCGGCTCTTCATAGTCGCCGCGAATAACGGCCCGGATCGAACCGGGCTCCATCCGGGCGGATTTCCCCAATGAGCGAGACGACGACTCCCGAGACTTTCGACGATGCGCGCGCGCGTGCCACGGTGTGGCGGCTCGCTGCTGCGCAGGCACTGGGCGGCGCCAATTCTGCGGTCATTTTCGCCACCGGTGCGATCGTCGGCGCGACGCTGGCGCCGAGCGTCGCGCTCGCGACGGTGCCGCTCTCGGTCTATGTGGTGGGTCTGGCTTCGGCGACCTTGCCCGTCGGCATCATTTCGCGCCGCTACGGGCGCCGTGTGGCTTTCATCATCGGCAGCGGCGCAGGGGTGCTGTGCGGCCTGCTCGGTGCCATCGCGATTCTCCAGGCATCCTTTGCGTTGTTCTGCTGCGCGACCTTCTTCGGCGGTTTCTACGGCGCGGTGGCGCAGTCCTATCGTTTCGCCGCGGCGGACGGCGCGAGCCCGGCCTATCGGCCGAAGGCGGTGTCGTGGGTGATGGCCGGAGGCGTGTTCGCCGGCGTGCTCGGGCCGCAGCTCGTGCAATGGACCATGGATATCTGGTCGCCTTATCTGTTTTCCTTCAGCTTCCTCGCGCAGGCGGCCGTGGCACTGATCGCGATGGCGCTGCTCTCGACCGTCGATGCGCCGAAGCCGGCGCCCGCGGACATGCATGGTGGCCGGCCGCTGGTCGAGATCATCAAGCAGCCGCGTTTCGTCGCCGCCGCGATCTGCGGTGTGGTGTCCTATGCGATGATGAACCTGGTCATGACCTCGGCGCCGCTGGCGATGAAGCTCTGCGGCCTCAGTCTCAGCGATTCCAATTTCGGCATTCAGTGGCACGTTGTCGCCATGTATGGGCCGAGCTTCTTCACCGGCGCGCTGATTACCCGCTTCGGCGCACCGAGGGTGGTTGCTGTCGGCCTTCTGCTCGAAGCGCTGGCTGCGGTCATCGGCATGTCCGGCGTCACTGCGATGCATTTCTGGGTCGGGCTTGTCGTGCTCGGCGTCGGCTGGAATTTCGGCTTCGTCGGCGCATCCGCGCTGGTACTGGAAACGCATCGGCCGCAGGAGCGCAACAAGGTGCAGGCCTTCAACGATTTCCTCGTTTTCGGCCTGATGGCGGTGGGCTCGTTCTCGTCGGGTCAGCTGCTGGCGAATTACGGCTGGAACGCCGTCAATGCCGTTGTCTTCCCGCCGGTGGTGCTGGGTCTCGCAGTGCTGGCGATTGCCGGCTTTGCGAAACGCCGCGCCCTCAAACAGGCCGCGGCGTTTCCCGATCCGGCGATCTGAACTCGCCCTATCACGCGCGTCGTTGCATGACGTCGAGAATGTTCTGCCGGGTGACGCCCTGCTTGTCGAGCAGGCGCGCTGCCGGGCTGAGATTCTCGGAGAAAATGGCGAGCAGCATGTTGCCGCCGGAGATCTCTCGCCAGCCGAACTCCTTGGCAAGCAGAACGGCGTGCCGTGCCACGCGTGAAAATGCTTCCGTCGGCCGGGCTTGGCCGCCGGCATCGATTGCCAGATTCGTCAGCTCGTTGTCGACATAGCCGAGCAGGCTGGTCTTGATCGCGACCAGATCGGCCTTGCAGGCATGCAAGAGCGCGGAGGCGTCGGGATCGTCGACGAGCGCCAGCAGAAGATGCTCCAGCGTCGCATAGCGGTGATGACGTGCATTGGCATGGTCCAGCGCGCGGTGCCACGTGACATCCAGCGCAGGCGACCGCGGTAGCAGAGGGGCGCCGATCGCGGCAGCGATACGCTTCAGCCGCATCACGGGATCGAATGTCGCGAGCAGGTTCTGCTTGTCGTCCGTTGGCAGGATGACGTGAGACGCGATGATGTCCGCGACGCGGCCGGGATCGGAGGATTTTTCGAGCGGCGGCCAGATCGGCGGCAGAGTGATGTCATGAGCCGCCGTGTAGTTGGTGAACCGCGCGACGGTTTCCCGGATGAGATCGGGCGCCTCGGGAGGCGGCTCGTTGTCTAGTTCGGAGACCTCAGCCTGATAGACGCCGGTTTCGCCGACGAAGCTTGCGACCGTGACCCGGCGCCGGCCCTGTACCAGAACCTTCAGCGTTCCGTCCTCGAAGCGCTGGACGTCGAGCAGTTGCGCCAGAATGCCGACATGATGGATGTCGTCGAAACCGGGTTCGTCGAGGGTTGCGTCCTTCTGAACGGCCAGGGCAACCTCGCGCTGGCGATCATAGGCATCCTGCAAGGCCCGCATGGTCTTCGGACGGCCGACGATCAGCGGAAAGACGGTTGCGGGGAACGGAACGAAGTCCCGCAGCGGAATGGCCGGATAGCTTGCGGTGGCGGTTCGTAGTTTGGCGATCGCGCCGGGCAAGCGGTGATCCGCCTGCAGCATCGCCGACAATGTATTCCAGTCGGCAACACCGAGCATTTTAGAGACCAACTCCAGACTTTCGCTGTGGCTGATATCGATCGCTTTGGTGGTCAGAGAATCGCGCAGTGTTTGCGCCATAGCCTTGGCATCGCGAAAATCGCGCATATGCGTCATCCTTTGCGTGAGCGAACCAGGCGTGTCAGGTGGTTGCATTGCTGACCCGGTCGCTCGGGCAAAGGGAGATGCCGAAAAGGCTGATACATTCACCGTCCCGAAAGGGTGCAACCGGCAGGTCGTATCTACCTGTGATGAGGTTCGCCGAAACGCCGTGTGCTGTCAATTGTCAAATCAACGGCCGCGCAGGTGGCGATCGCGGGCTTTGCGAAACGCTGCGCCCTCAAGCAGGCCGCGGCGTTTCCTGATCCGGCGATCTGACCGCTACGGCGAGTAGCCGGCACGGCGCAGCCGAACCGCGCCGCTGCTGCGCTTGCCGAGCCGGTCGCCGGGATTGCGTAACGGGCAGTCATCCATCGACAGGCAACCGCAACCGATGCAGCCGTCGAGCTGGTCGCGCAGTTGCGTGAGGCTGTGAATCCGCTCGGTCAACATATTGCGCCAGCTCGATGATAGTTGCTGCCAATGTCTGGCGGTGAGCGTCTGGTTCGACGGAAGTTCATCCAGCGCAGCCTTGATGGTCGCCAGCGGAATGCCCGCATGCTGTGCGATCTTAATGATCGCAATCCGGCGCAGCACGTCGCGCGCGTAGCGGCGCTGGTTGCCACTGCTGCGCCAGCCATGAATGAGTGCTTTCGTCTCATAGAAGTGCACGGTCGCAATCGTCACGCCGCTGCGACGTGCGACCTCACCGACCGAAAGCGGAATGCGGGTGTCGATGGACACGGCGGGCTCTCTCTTGACCTCATGTTAACATGAGGTTTTATCAACGACGTCGGCTTGCCTCTGCAAGTTTTCATTCGCAGTGGCGAATGGCGTCCCGAAAGCAGAATTGAAATGGATATTTCCGACACCTCGACCGATCGTCCCGTCATGCCGGCTGCCAGACCCTCCCCCGCGCATTCCCCGCAGCCATCCAGCGATTGGAGCGCGCTGTTGTCCGGCGCGAATGGCGTGCGCTCGGTGGCACTGGCCGGCGGCGTCGCGCTGCACGCGATCAATGTCTATATCGCCACGACCATCCTGCCCTCGGTGGTCGACGATATCGGCGGCCTCGATCTCTATGCGTGGAATACGACGATCTTCGTCGTCGCCTCGATTCTCGGCTCTGCACTATCGATCCGTTTGCTGCAGCAGGCCGGCCCGCGCAGCGCCTATGCCGTGGCGGCCGCGATTTTCATGCTTGGCTCGATCGGATGCGCGCTCGCGCCGTCGATGCCGGTGATGTTGCTCGGTCGCTTCGTTCAGGGGCTCGGTGGCGGTTTCCTGTTTGCGCTGGCCTATGCGATGATCCGCGCGGTGTTTCCCGAAAGCTTATGGCCGCGTGCGATGGCGCTCGTGTCCGGCATGTGGGGCGTCGCGACGCTGATCGGCCCGGCTGTCGGCGGCATTTTTGCCGAACTCGGTATCTGGCGCGCAGCCTTCGGCCTGCTTGTGCCTGTCACTCTTCTGTTCGTCGTGCTTGCGCTTGTCGTGCTGCCGAAGCGGAATGACGCATCGGCTTCCCGTTCGCCTGTGCCTTTTGCTCAATTGTGCTTCCTGATGGCAACGGTCCTTGCGATTTCAGTCGGGAGCGCCTCGCCCGATCTGATGCGCAATATCGCGGGCATTGTCGTGGCAATCGCTTTGGCAGCACTGCTTGTCCGCAGTGAATCGCGCGCAACGCGAAAATTGCTGCCGACCGATGCCATGCAACCCGGCTCGACCCTTGCCGCGCTCTATATCACCATGTCGCTGCTGGCGGTGACTGTCACCAGCAGCGAGGTCTTCGTTCCGCTCTTCCTGCAGGTGCTGCACGGCCAATCGCCGCTTACGGCCGGCTATCTGGCTGCGCTCATGGCAGCAGGATGGACCACGGGCTCGATCCTCAGTTCCGGCGCAACCGGACAACGCGCGCGCCATGCGATCCTTGCCGGACCGATCCTTGAAGTAGCAGGCATGATCCTGCTCTGCATTCTCGTGCCGGTGGAAGGGGGCGGGTGGCCGATCCTGCTGCCGATCTGCATTGCGCTCGTCGCGATCGGCCTGGGCGCCGGGGTGGCATGGCCGCACCTCCTCACAAATGTCCTCACGGCCACGCGTCCGGAAGAGCAGGAACTGGCCGGCGGTTCGATCACTACCGTGCAATTGTTTGCGACAGCGGCCGGCGCGGCACTGGCCGGGCTGGTCGCCAATGCCGGCGGGTTGGTCGATCCCGGCGGCGTCGCCGGTACCGGCTCCTCGGCGCGTTGGCTGTTCGGTGTCTTTGCGATCCTGCCATTGATCGGCGTGATCACCGCAAGACGCGCGGTCGCGGATCGGTGACATCGACCATCCCAGGTCGTGAACCCATGAAATCCAGCAATACGTTGTTGCGGAGATTGACGATCGAAAGCCGGTCAATCAGCCCGGATATTCCAGGTGGATGAGTGGATACGGTCTACCCTGTCCGTCGATCGGCGACCGACCTGTCTGTTTGAATCCCATGCGTTCATAGAAGCGAACAGCTTGATCGTTCTGCTCGTTGACATCGGTTGTCATTCTTGGATGAAGCGTGAGACCGTGCTGCACAAGCGCAGCACCGATACCGGTTCCGCGACGGGTGGGGTCAACGAATAGCGCCTCCATATGTCCGCCGTCGATCAGCATGAAGGCCAGGGGGTAGTCTTTTTCGTCAACTGCCAGCCAGAGTGGGGCTTGCGGAAGGAAGCCGGACACCATTTCGTCAATGGCGAGACGATCTTCGGGCGTCAGAAAATCGTGAGTAGCGTCAACTGCTCCTCGCCAGATGTCGATGACACGTTCGCCCTCGGTTGTGCGGGAAGCTCGAATCTTGATCATGGCCGGCAATCTGCAATGGCTTGGCTCGGAGGGAAAGTAGCTGAACGGGCTTACAAACCGCCGCCGGTTCTTGCCTAGTCCACTTCCGCCAATTGCCCCGCGGTCTCGAAGGCATCGCGGGGCCATGCGATCTGTACCACGGCGCCGTGGTCGGGGAAGACGCGGTTGCTGAAGGTGACCTTGGCGCCGGTGCGTTCCAGCAGCGTGCGGGCGATGAAGACGCCGAGGCCGAGGCCGCGGCGCGGGCCGTCTTCGGTATTGCGGCGGCGCGACAGATAAGGCTCGCCGATGCGCTTGAGCAGGTCCGGGGGAATGCCGGGCCCGTCGTCGGAGATCGACAGCACGATGCTGTCGGCATTCCACCAGGCATTCACCTCGACCTGCTCGCGGGCGAAATCGACAGCGTTCTCCAGAATATTGCCGACGCCGTAGAGGATCGCGGGATTGCGCATCCCGACCGGTTCGGGCGCGTTGGAGACGGCAATCCGCACCTTGATGGCGACGCCGAAATCGCGATGCGGCGAGACGGATTCTTCGATCAGCTGCGAGATGCGCATGCGGTCGAACGGCGCGCCGCTCGAATTCAGCTGCGTGATTTTGGAGAGGATCTCGCGGCAGCGCTGTGCCTGTTCGGCCATGGTGCGCAGGTCGCCGGCGAGCTCTGGATTTTTATCGACGTTCTTCACCAGCTCGCGCGAGATCAGGAAGATGGTGGCGAGCGGCGTTCCGAGTTCGTGGGCGGCGGCGGCGGCGAGGCCGTCGATCTGGGTCAGATGCTGCTCACGGGTCAGCACCAGTTCGGTGGCGGCGAGCGCGTCGGAGAGTTTGCGCGCTTCCTCGGTGACCTGGAACGCGTAGAGGCTGGTGACGCCGATGGCGGTCATGATCGAGAACCAGACGCCGAGCAGATAGATCTGCGGCAGCACCAGCGGATCGGCCGCGTCCCATGGCAGTGGCAGATGAAAGAAAGCCAGCACCGTGGTGCAGGTGGCGGCGAAAACGCCCAGCGCAATCGTGTAGTTGGTCGGCAGCGCCGTCGCCGAGATCAGCACCGGAGCGAGGAACAGGAACGAGAACGGGTTCTGCAGACCGCCGGTGAAATAGAGCAGGCCGGCAAGCTCGATGATGTTCAGCGCCAGCAATCCCGCGGCGCTGATGGCTTCCAGGCGATGCACGGGGTTGAACAGCGTCTGCAGCACGAGGTTCAGCGCCGCCGACAGGCCGATGATCGTCACGCAGGGAACGATCGCCATGTCGTATTCGAGACCCTGCACCACCACGAAAATGGCGGCGAGCTGCCCGAGCGCCGCCAGCCAGCGCAGGCGCAGGATCGTGTCGAGGCGCACGTAACGGCGTGGATGACGGAAGTCGGAAACGGAAATGTCGGTCATATCAGCATTTTAGCGGGTTGCTGGAAGGACGACAAACCTTGGGCGATGCGGCAAAGTCGCCGTTCGTTCACCTTTATCCACTTGAAGGCTACAGCATATGCATGAGGATAGTGTTGGGCCTGCATGGTTCGAGACGCCCGCTTCGCGGGCTCCTCACCATGAGGGTCTTCTATGGTGCCCAATACTCTTCCCTCATCCTGAGGAGCGGCCGCAGGCCGCGTCTCGAAGGATGGCTACAGGCCGCTTCGCCTTGCGTTCCGCGCCCCGATGCCGCACACAACCCCGGCAATGACCGTCGAAGATACCAGGCAGAACAGTATCGCGATGCGTGATCCGGCCGCTCCGGCCGCGATCGAGGTTGCGCATCTGGTGAAGGTCTACAAGACCACCCGCGCCGTGGACGGCATCTCGTTCCGCATCGCGCGCGGCAGCATTACCGGGCTGCTCGGCGGCAATGGCGCCGGCAAGACCACGACCATTGCGATGATCATGGGTCTGGTATTGCCGACTTCGGGCAAGGTGTCGGTGCTCGGCCATGCGATGCCCGAACAGGCGGCCGATGTGCTGGGGCGGATGAACTTTGAAAGTCCCTATGTCGATATGCCGATGCGCCTCACGGTGCGGCAGAACCTCACGGTGTTCGGCAAGCTCTATGCGGTGCGGAACCTGCGCGAGCGCATCGCGCAACTGGCCTCCGATCTCGATCTCGCCGATTTTCTCGATCGCGCCAGCGGAAAACTCTCGGCAGGCCAGAAGACGCGCGTGGCGCTCGCCAAGGCGCTGATCAACGAGCCGGAACTGCTGCTGCTGGATGAACCGACTGCCTCGCTCGATCCGGATACGGCGGACTGGATTCGCCAGCATCTCGAAACCTATCGCAAGGGCCATAACGCAACGATCCTGCTCGCCTCGCACAACATGCTGGAGGTCGAGCGGCTGTGCGATCGCGTCATCATCATGAAGAAGGGCCGCGTCGAGGACGACGACAGCCCGGCCGGCATCCTGCAGCGCTACAACCGCACCACGCTGGAAGACGTGTTCCTCGACGTCGCGCGCGGGCGTAACCGGGAGGCGGCGCAATGAGCATCATGGAGCATACAAGCGGCCTCGCGATGCACCGGATCAATGCGATGGTGCTGCGCTACTGGTATCTCTTGCGCTCGTCATGGCCGCGGATGCTGGAGCTGATCTACTGGCCAGCGCTGCAGATCATCACCTGGGGCTTCCTGCAGAACTATATCTCGCAGAATGCCGGCTTCTTCGCGCAGGCCGGTGGCACGCTGATCGGCGCCGTCATCCTGTGGGACATCCTGTTTCGCGGCCAGCTCGGCTTCTCCATCTCGTTTCTTGAGGAGATGTGGGCGCGCAACCTCGGCAATCTCATGATGAGTCCGCTGAAGCCGATCGAGTTCCTGATCGCGCTGATGCTCATGAGTCTCGTTCGCCTGGCGATCGGCGTCATTCCGATGGTCATCCTCGCGGCGGTGTTCTTCAATTTCAATCTGCTGTCGTTCGGCCTGCCGCTGATCGCCTTCTTCTGCAACCTGATCTTCACGAGCTGGTCGCTCGGCATCTTTGTGTCGGGCCTCGTGCTGCGCAACGGGCTCGGCGCCGAGAGCATCGTCTGGACGCTGATGTTCGGTCTGATGCCGCTGGTCTGCGTCTATTATCCGGTAGCGGTGCTGCCGGCGTGGCTGCAGCCGGTCGCATGGTGCCTGCCGCCGACCTATGTGTTCGAGGGTATGCGGGCGCTGCTG
Organism: Tardiphaga sp.; assembly: GCA_030147505.1. GTDB lineage: Bacteria > Pseudomonadota > Alphaproteobacteria > Rhizobiales > Xanthobacteraceae > Tardiphaga. The sequence goes on along the minus strand of JASBVG010000073.1, from coordinate 4,513 downwards.
TTCGATCAGGTGTTTCGCGCGGATCTGATGCTGGGCGCGCTCGCCATCAATGCAGTGCTGTTCGCCGTGTCGTTCGCGGGATTCCTTATGCTGCTGAACAGCGCCAAGCGCGCGGGCTCGCTGATTTCGGGCGGGGAATAAAGCGCTCGCTACTTACTCCTGCCGTCATCCTGAGCAGCGCAATGCACGCCGCCATCACGACGGACGAGGTGATTCGACCATTTACCGATGGAAAACAGCCGATTTTGTTGGGTTCCCGGCTTGCTCGAAGGACAGACACGTTGACGCTTTCTAAGTCAGTCTCCACTATACTGCAGTGCGAAAACATCGCGGAATGGATGTGAGGACAGATGCCGATAGGTGAATTTGGCCGGCCGCCAGCGTCGGAAACGAGCCCCGGGCTCACGGCTCCGATGTACTGGATGTATGAGATGGCCTATGCGTCGCTCGGTCCGGCGCGCGCGATGAGCGATGCCGCGCGGATGATGCTGCAGAATCCGCTCAATCCGTTCGGGCGGACCGATTTCGCCAAGCAGATCACCGCCGGCTGCGAATTGTTCGAGCGCACCACGCGCCGCTACGGCAAGCCGGAATGGGGCCTCAGGGACACCGAAGTGAATGGCGTCCGCACGCCCATCGAGATCCGCTCGGTGTGGGAAAAACCGTTTTGCCGTTTGCTCTATTTCGACCGCAAGCATCCGCGCCCCCTCCGCACGCCGCAGCCACGCGTGTTCATCGTGGCACCGATGTCCGGTCACTATGCCACGCTGCTTCGCGGCACCGTGGAAGCCTTCCTGCCGACCCATGAGGTCTACATCACCGACTGGTCCGATGCGCGCCAGGTGCCGCTCGCAGCCGGCCGCTTCGATCTGGAAGACTACATCGACTACGTCATCGAGATGTTCCATGTGCTCGGCGGCAATGTGCATGTGCTCGCAGTGTGCCAGCCGGCAGTGCCCGTGCTCGCCGCCGTGTCGGTGATGGAAGCCGAGAACGATCCCTATGTGCCGCTGTCGATGACGCTGATGGGCGGCCCGATCGATACGCGCCGCAATCCGACTGCTGTGAACGATCTCGCGGGTCAGAAAGGCATCGACTGGTTCCGCAACAATGTCATCACCAAGGTGCCATTCCCGCATCCGGGCGTGATGCGCGACGTCTATCCGGGCTTCCTGCAGCTGAACGGCTTCATCAGCATGAACCTCGATCGCCACATGGATGCGCACAAGAAGCTGTTCGAGAACCTGGTGAAGGGCGACGGCGATCTCGTCGACAAGCATCGCGAATTCTACGACGAATATCTCGCGGTGATGGACCTGACGGCTGAGTATTACCTGCAGACCGTTGACACCGTGTTCATCAAGCACGCATTGCCGAAGGGCGAGATGACTCATCGCGGCAAGCCGGTCGAGCCGTCGAAGATCGTCAATGTCGCGCTCATGACCGTCGAAGGCGAGAAGGACGACATCTCCGGTCTCGGCCAGACCGAAGCGACGCATGGTCTGTGCAGTTCGATCCCTGACGAGCGGCGCGTGCATTATGTGCAGCCCGGTGTCGGACACTACGGCGTCTTCAATGGATCGCGATTCAAATCGGAGATCGTGCCGCGCATCTGCGATTTCCAGGCAAGCGCGGCGCATGCGCGTCGTAACGCTGCTGCCGAGTGATTTTATTTATGCATCGTCGTGCGTGATGGCACGACGATGCGAACTCATCGTTTTGAATCGCGCACTCAAAGCATGCGCGGTTGCAGGAACAATTCGGTTAAACCCTTGAAAAATTAGCGGTAAACCGGATTTTTCACCTATCCCCAAATGCTGGTGCGCGATTCAATTCTAAACTCGGTTCTTGGCCGTATTTTTGAATCGAGATTCGTGTTCCGAACTACATTCCATAGGGGACAAATCAGCCCGAGACCCCTTATCTTGGGCAAATGATTTGTTTTTGCGCCGAGCCGTTCTCATGGCGGCGGTTATGGCAGACTCCGGCCGATCTTCTGACGACCGGAACTCCTGACATGGCCTTTCGCGCACTACTCTATCGCCGTCCTACGGAACCAGACACCATTGCGGTCAAGCATGGCTCGCAAATGTTCGCCATTCGCCTGCGCCGTCACCGCCGCGCGACGAGATATACACTCCGGATTCATCCAAGCGATCGCGAAGCCATTCTGACGATGCCTCCGCGTGGCACTCTGGTCGATGCGAAAGACTTTGCGCAGCGTCACGGCGCGTGGATTGCGGCGCGTCTTGGTCGTTTGCCGAAGGCTGCACCCTTTCAACATGGCACGGTAGTTCCGCTGCGCGGCGTCGATCATAAGATCGTTCATCGTGCAGGACGCGGAACCGTATGGACCGAAGTGCGCGACAGCGGCGAAAAGATCATCTGTGTCGCCGGAGATGTCGAGCACATCGATCGACGTGTCCACGATTTCCTCAAGCGCGAGGCCAAGGCGGATCTTGCCAAGGCGTCCGCCAAATATGCGGCACAGCTCGGCGTGAAGGTGAAGCGTATCCAGATCCGCGACCAGTCGAGTCGTTGGGGCTCCTGCACCACGGAAGGCTCGCTGTCCTTCTCGTGGCGGCTGATCCTGGCGCCGGCCTATGTGCTGGATTATCTCGCCGCGCATGAAGTGGCGCATCTGGTGGAGATGAACCACTCTCCGAAGTTCTGGCGTGTGGTCGGGCGGATCTGTCCGGCGACCGAGCGGGCGAAGAACTGGCTAGATACGCACGGCAACGATCTGCATCGCTATGGGGTGAGCGAGTAGGGCGCTCTCAGTCGTTGCCCGTTACTGTCGTTGCCCTGCTTGACCGGACAACCCAGTAGGCACCGGCTTCACCGATCATCGCTCCCATCTGCGTTTACTGGATCGCCCGCTTTCGCGGGCGATGACAGTTTGAGGGCGTGATGGCACCGGAGCGAACCGCTCCGCTATCTCCCGAACAACCGCTCCGACAACCATCCATCCAGTCCGCTCGCCGCTTCCGGGCGCACGTTCTGCTGCTGCGGGCGCTGGCGTTGCTGGGCGGGATAATTCGCCTGCGTCGGTGCGTCGTTCGGCTGTGCGCGATAGCCGTTATAGATCGGTGCGCTCGGGACATAACCGCGTTCGGGCGGCAGCTCGCGTTGCGACGCCTGTTGTTGCTGTTGAGGCACCGTCGAACTGGCACCCGGCAGCAGCGAAGACAGCGCCTGCCCGATCGGATTGGTGCTGAAAGCGCTCGATGGCGCGAGACCCGGCACCGGCTCGGGCTGAAGTCCCTGATGGGCGACCTTCATGAAGCGCGACCAGATATCGACGGGCAAACCGCCGCCCGTTGCCTTCTTCGTCGGCGAATTGTCGTCATTGCCGAGCCAGACGCCGGTGACGAGCTGCGAGGTGTAGCCGATGAACCAGGCATCGCGGAAATCCTGGCTGGTGCCGGTCTTGCCGGCAGCGAACCAGCCCGGCAGTTCGGCCTTCTTCGCGCTGCCGGAAAGGATGGTCTGCTGCATCATCGTGTTCATGGCGGCGACGGCGCGGGCGTCGATCACCGCGCTTGGCGCATCGTTGCGGCGCGAATAGAGCGTCTTCTTGCCCTCAACCGTGCGGATACGCGTCACCACATAGGGCGTCGCCGCATAGCCGCCATTGGCGAAGGGCGCATAGGCGCCAACCAGCTCCATCATCGACACTTCGGAAGTGCCAAGCGCGATGGAGGCGTTGGCTTCGAGCTTCGACGAAATGCCCATGCGGTGGGCGGTGCGCACCACGCTGGCCGGGCCAACCTCGAGGCCGAGACGGACGGCGACCGTGTTCAGCGACATCGACAGCGCCTGCGTCAGCGTCACCGAGCCGAAATATTCGTGGGTGTAATTCTCCGGCTTCCAGCCCTTGATGTCGATGGGCGCGTCCTGGCGGATCGTCTCCGGCGTCATGCCGGACTCAATCGCGGTGAGGTAGACGAATGGCTTGAAGCTGGAGCCCGGCTGGCGCTTGGCAGTGACGGCGCGATTGAACTGGCTTTCGGCATAGTTTCGGCCGCCGACCATGGCGCGTACGGCGCCCTGCGGGGTCATTGCCACGAGCGCGCCTTGCGTCACGTTGAACTTCACGCTCTTGGCGGCGAGTTCGTCGATGATGGCGCCTTCGGCGAAGCTCTGCAGCTTGGGATCGATGGTGGTTTCCACCACGATGCTCTCGTCGATCTGGCCGACGAGATCGTCGAGCACTTCGCCGATCCAGTCGGCGACATAGTTCACCGTGCCGGCGCCGGCCGGCTTCACATTGTATTGCGGCGCGCCGGTCGAGCCCCTGGCCTGCGCCGCGGTGATGAATTCGGCATCCTGCATCGCCGCCAGCACCACCTTGGCGCGGGCCTCGGCGCCTTCGGGATTGCGGTTCGGCGCGAGGCGCGACGGCGACTTCACGAGGCCCGCGAGCATCGCGGCTTCGGCGACGGTGACGTTCTTCGCGCTCTTGCCGAAGTATTTTTGCGCGGCGGCTTCGACACCGTAGGCGCCGGAGCCG
>JASBVG010000071.1 GCA_030147505.1 Tardiphaga sp. | reverse complement strand
GTGCGGATCCGCACCGGCGAAACCGACGACGTCGCGCTCTGAGAAAAGGGGGAAACATGAAGCTTCACCACAAGCTGGCGACGGGTCTCGGCGGTCTCGCCGTCTCCGCGCTGACCGCCATGCCCGCCTGGGCCCAGGAAGCCGCTGCAGCAGCTGCTCCGACCCCTGACAAGGGCGATACGGCCTGGATGATGGTCTCGACCGTTCTTGTCCTGGCCATGATCCTTCCCGGCCTGGCACTGTTCTACGGCGGTCTCGTCCGTACCAAGAACATGCTCTCCGTCATGACCCAGATCGGCGCTGTCGCCGCCCTGGCGATGATCGTGTGGGTTTGCTGGGGCTATACGATGGCCTTCGGTCCCGATGCGTCCGAGGCGCTCAAGCCGTATATCTCCAACTTCGACAAGCTGTTCCTTGCCGGTGTCACCGCTGACTCGACCGCTGCCACCTTCACCGATGGCGTCGTCATTCCGGAATATGTGTTCATCGCCTTCCAGATGACCTTTGCGGCGATCACCGTCGCGCTGGTCCTCGGTTCGGTCGTCGAGCGCATCAAATTCTCGGCGGTCCTGGTGTTCGCGCTGATCTGGTTGACGATCGTCTACTTCCCGATCGCGCATATGGTGTGGGCGGCTGGTGGCCTGTTCTTCGAAATGGGTGCGCTGGATTTCGCGGGCGGCACCGTGGTGCACATCAATGCGGGCGTCTCGGCGCTGGTCGCATGCCTCATCCTCGGCAAGCGCATCGGCTACATGAAGGACGTCATGGCGCCGCACTCGCTGACGCTGACCTTCGTCGGCACCGGCCTGCTGTGGGTGGGCTGGTTCGGCTTCAATGCCGGTTCGGCGCTTGAAGCCAATGGATCGGCGGCGCTCGCGATGATGAACACCTTCGTTGCTACCGCTGCGGCGGGCCTGGCCTGGCTGGTGGTCGAGAAGCTGATCGGCCACAAGCCGTCGGCTCTGGGTTTCTGCTCGGGCATCATCGCCGGTCTCGTTGCGGTCACGCCGGCCGCCGGGAACAGCGGTCCGTTCGGTGCGATCGTGCTCGGCGCGGTGGCCTCGGTGATCTGCTACTTCGCGGTTGCCAAGATCAAGCCGATGCTCGGTTATGACGACTCGCTCGACGCCTTCGGCATCCATGGCGTCGGCGGCATTGTCGGCGCGATCGGCACCGGCATCGTCTACGCGCCGTCGCTCGGTGGCCCGGGTGGTGCGGACTATGTGATCGGCACCCAGCTGGTCACGCAGGTTCTCGCCGTTCTTGCGACCATCGTGTGGGCCGCGATCGGCACTGCCGTTGCGATCTACATCGCCAAGCTGCTCACCGGCCTGCGGGTATCGCCAGAAGTCGAGATGGAAGGTCTCGACCTCGGCGAGCATGGCGAGCGCGCTTACAACTACTGATCACGAATTGGAGCCGTCCCCGCGGGGGCGGCTCCTCCGGGCGTTCCTCCTGCGAACGCACTGGGCCGGTGGGGCAACCCATCGGCCCTTTTTTTGTTGTAGCTTTGGCTTGCGTTTCGGCTAGCGCCA
>JASBVG010000054.1 GCA_030147505.1 Tardiphaga sp. | reverse complement strand
CCGGCGATGACCGCGGATCTCCGCCTCGTCGCGCACGCCGCCGAGCGACACGCGCACGAACTCACGTCCGGTCGCCTTCGCGATCGACTTGCCGAGCGAGGTCTTGCCGACGCCGGGAGGACCGACGAGGCACAGGATCGGCCCCGTCAGCTTGTTGGCGCGGGACTGCACGGCGAGATACTCGACGATGCGGTCCTTCACCTTCTCAAGCCCGTAGTGCTCCTCGTCCAGCATCGCCTGCGCGGCTGAAAGGTCCTTCTTGACCTTGGACTTCTTGCCCCACGGAATCGACAGCAGCCAGTCGAGATAGTTGCGCACGACGGTCGCTTCCGCGGACATCGGCGACATCTGGCGCAGCTTCTTCAGCTCGTGCTGCGCCTTCTCGCGGGCTTCCTTCGACAGCTTGGTCTTGGCGATCTTCTCTTCGATGTCGGCGAGTTCATCCCGGCCCTCGTCGTCGCCGAGTTCCTTCTGGATCGCCTTCATCTGCTCGTTGAGATAGTATTCGCGCTGCGTCTTCTCCATCTGGCGCTTGACGCGCGAGCGGATGCGCTTCTCGACCTGCAACACCGAAATCTCGCTCTCCATCAGGCCGAGCACCTTCTCCAGGCGCCCGGTGACGGACAGCGTTTCAAGAATGCCCTGGCGATCCGCAATCTTGACGGCGAGATGCGACGCGACGGTATCGGCGAGCTTGGCGAAGTCGGTGATCGCCTGCACGACGCCGACGACTTCGGCCGAAATCTTCTTGTTGAGCTTCACATAGCTCTCGAAGTCGGACACGACCGAACGCGACAGGGCTTCCGCCTCGACGCTCTTGGCATCGGTATCGGCGAGCGCGACGGCAGTCGCCTCGTAATATTCGTTGCGATCGGAATAGGTCTCGATCTTGGCGCGCTCGAGCCCTTCCACCAGCACCTTCACGGTGCCGTCGGGAAGCTTCAGGAGCTGCAGCACGCTGGCGAGTGTGCCGGTTTCATAGATGGCGTCCGGCGCTGGATCATCATCCGACGCATTCTTCTGCGTCGCGAGCATGATCAGGGCGTCGTTTTTCATCACCTCTTCGAGCGCGCGAATGGACTTCTCGCGGCCGACGAAGAGCGGCACGATCATGTGCGGGAAAACGACGATGTCGCGGAGCGGCAGCACGGGATAGGCGTGCGTCTCGCCGTGAACAATGGTTGGCCGGGGCTTGGAGGTCGTCATGGCCTGATCCTTTTGCTTTGCCCCCCTGCACGCGGTCCGCAACAATTACGCAACCACCACAAGGTGCGATGTCCGTCCTCGCTCGGCCGTCAGAACTTGGAAGGTTCGAAAGGCTCTACTTGTCCGGAGAGTTATGGCGAATCTAGAGGGAGATTTTGTGTTCGCCGCCCGCATTAGGTGGCTATGGCTTGGGGGGGTGTCAAGTCGCAGAAATCCCCACGACGGGGCGAGGTTTACGGGCCGTAACGCTGTCCACAGCCGCGCTGCCGTCATCGCGGTCCATGACCTTTACCGGCCGCCCGCCCGCTTCACTGGCCGCTACGACGGGAAGCCCGGAGAAAGCTGAACGCGCTCCCGGACACCGCCGGAACGAAAGCGGCCTTCAGAAAATTCTGAATTCACCCAAAAGTTGCAATATCAGAAATAATTCATTTGAAGGTTGATTGAAGCCGTGATCGGTTCCTGTTCCCGGCCCGGCAGCACGCTCCGTGGGAGGGCGTCCCGCGTCCGCGTGGAGGCATTCATGTCTGTTCCTTCCTATCCGAAAAACGTTCAGCCGAATCCGGAAGCGGAGGCGATCTCCAATCTCGTTCCCGGCGCCGAAATCATTGGCTATGGCTTCAACATTTTCGGCAGCTATTCCTTCGACAATGCCCTGAAGCCGCTGTTCGATCTCGGCGAACCGGCTTCCTGGACCGCGCCATCCGGCACTGTCTACCAGCTCCCCGCGCATGTCTCCCAGCCGGGCGGTTCGAGCTCGACCGCCACGTCCTCGACCTTCGCCACCAGCAGCGCGTTCACATCCTATTTCCAGGGTTCGGCATCGGTCTCGGGCAGCATCGGCGCCTTCAGCGCCAGCTTCAGCAGCACCTATGACACCGCACAGCAAAGCCAGAGCGACTATAGCTGGGCGCTGGTGGAAGCGGACTTCATCGCCTGGCACATCAGTATCAACTACAGCCTGGCCAATGTCCGCAAGGACGTGAAAGAGGACAGCGACTGGGCAGACCTGCCCAAGACCTTCAACGCCAGCAACGAAGAAAACGTGCTGGCCTTCTACAACTTCTTCACCAAGTTCGGCACGCACTTCATCAGCACGGTAACCACCGGCGGGACGCTGTATTATTATTACGCCATATCGCGATCGTCGCATTACAGTTCGACGGCGATCAGCGTCAGCGCCAGCGCCGAGTATCATGGCCTGATCAGCAACACCTCTGCGGAAGCCAGTGCACAATGGGGTAACACCGCCGCGAATTGGACCAGCTACCGGCAATCCCATGCGATGACCGTGCCCGCCATCACCAATGTAATCGACTGGGTCAATCCGGCACCCGGCACCTATGACCGGAACGGCAACTTCGCGCAGTGGAAACAGGCGGTGGTCAACAATCCGTCGCGCTGCAAATTCGCATTGAAGCCGATCTGGGATCTGTTTTCGGGCCAGCAATATCAGGCCTTGTTCGAGGCCTATCAGTCCTACGGCAACAACCGCGTATCAGTACTGGCCAGGAAAATCGGGCTCGCGGTGATCGTGGTCAACGGCAAGCCGATGATTCCGGATGGCGGCTACCCCGCTGCCAACACGCAGGCCTGGCAGCTCGTCGTGCTTGACCGCAAGACGCTCGCCGTGCGGCTCAACAAGATCTACCAGTTCAACTTCAACGATGCCCAATGGCCGGACGATACGCTGAACAGGATGTCGTCCGACCTCGGCCCCTATGTCGGTTCAGGCACGCATATGCTGGTGACGGCCACGTCCAATCTCGACGAAGCCTGCAATCCGAACGCCGAACTCTATGCCATCCTGAAAAGCTTCGGCAGCGGAGCGGCGCTCGATACCTGGATGACCACCCCCAACCACGCCTGTTCGAGCGGCCCGGGATCGGCCGTCTATGCCCTGATCGGCAGCGGCGCGTCGGTCACCGCCTGCGAAGGGTTCGGTGGCTTCTATCCGGGCTTTCCCACCACGCCCGAGATCTCGCTCAATGCCCTGCTGTTGCCGCAGCCGGGCGGCTTCCTGCCCACCCCCTACGAGCCCTGATCATCGCTGGCACCGACAGCCATTGGACCCAGCAGCCGGGCTCGCCCCGGCTGCTGGCCGTCGGCCCTGCCCTCGATCAGAGCAGTTATGCCCGCGTCGTACGGGAAACGTTGAAGCCGCTCGGCCAGCGTTGGGCGATCCGGCAATTCGCGCCAAATCACCGCGGCGATCCCGTTGACGTCGGCTGGCCGGTCCTGGCGAACCAGAACATCGCCGACCGTTACGGCGTCGAACAGATCGCAACGATCGCCACCGATTTCGATCCCGACGTCATCTTCATCTTCAACAGTTTTGCCAACCTGCCGCGCTATGCACCGCTGGTCGACCGGCTCGGATCGCACCGGCCGCCGATCGTCGCGCAGTGCCCCTTGCTCGGGCCGGTCACGGACCCGCGACTGATCGGGCGGCTGGCATGGCTCGATGGCCTCGTCGTCCTGTCCGATGACGTACGACATCATGTCGCCGCGTGTTTTGCGGAATGCGTGCGTCTCCGCATGATCGACCGCGTCCCTGCGCTGGCAACGATCCCGCACGGCTTCGATGCAAAGGTCTTTCATCGTCTCGGGCACCGTGCCGATCTTCGCCGAACGATTCCCGGCCTGCATGATCTCGGTGACAACGCGCTCGTCATCCTCAATGCCAACAAGAACGAGCCGCGCAAGCGGATTGATCTCACGCTGCAGGGCTTCGCGAGTTTCGCCAGCGACAAGTCCCGTGATCTTCGCCTCTATCTGCACATGGCCGATCCCGGCGGCGAGCTGGCCCGGCTGGCCGCGACGCTCGGCATCGCGGATCGCACAATATTCGCGCCAGGCAGGGATGACGGACATCCGCGTCTCGGTGACGAAGCGCTCAACCGCCTGTATTGCGCTTGCGACATCGGCATTAACACCGCGTCGAGCGAAGGCTGGGGCATGATCAGCTTTGAACACGCAGCAACGGGCGCCGCCCAGATCGTGCCTGGCGCATGGATCTGCAGCGAACTCTGGAAAAATCACGGCGAACTACTCGAGCCGGCCTCGCAACACACTGACCAGCAGAGCTACACGCGCGACATCGTCATGACGGTCGAGAGCGTCGCTTCGGCTCTCGAGAGACTGTATGCAGACATGGACTACCGCGCCGGCATGTCAGCAAAGGCAGCCAAGTTGGCCGCTGAGCGTCGTTTCCAATGGACCGCCATCGCCGACCGGTGGGATGCGCTGCTCCATGCATTACGCGCGCGAAATACCCGCCAATGAAAAGCGGCTGCCGATCGCCCGGCAGCCGCTTTCGATTTTCTCCGATGTGCAATCCGATCAGGCGCTGGCGCTGGTCTCCTGCGCGCGGTCGGAGCGGTCGGCATAGATGTAGAGCGGACGTGCCGTTCCATCCACGACTTCCTTGGAGATGACGACTTCCTCGACACCTTCCAGACCCGGCAGATCGAACATGGTTTCGAGCAGGATTGCTTCGAGGATCGACCGCAGGCCGCGGGCGCCCGTCTTGCGCTCGATGGCCTTGCGGGCCACCGCACCCAGCGCCTCGTCAGCGAAGGTGAGCTCGATATTCTCCATCTCGAACAGGCGCTGATACTGCTTCACCAGCGCGTTCTTCGGCTCGACCAGGATCTTCTTCAGCGAAGCCTCGTCGAGGTCTTCCAGCGTCGCGACGACGGGGAGACGGCCGACGAATTCGGGGAACAGGCCGTACTTCAGGAGATCTTCGGGCTCGACGTGACGGAAGATCTCACCGGTGCGGCGATCTTCCGGCGCCAGCACCTGGGCTGCGAAGCCGATCGAGGTGGTGCGGCCGCGGCCCGAAATGATCTTTTCGAGGCCGGCGAAAGCGCCACCGCAGATGAACAGGATGTTCGTCGTATCGACCTGCAGGAATTCCTGCTGCGGATGCTTGCGGCCGCCCTGCGGAGGCACGGAGGCCACGGTGCCTTCCATGATCTTCAGCAGTGCCTGCTGCACGCCCTCGCCCGACACGTCGCGGGTGATCGACGGATTGTCCGACTTGCGCGAAATCTTGTCGATTTCGTCAATATAGACGATGCCGCGCTGCGCACGCTCGACATTGTAGTCGGCAGCCTGCAGCAGCTT
>JASBVG010000048.1 GCA_030147505.1 Tardiphaga sp. | reverse complement strand
CTGTCGACGCCGAAGGGAATTATGGCTGACCACGCCGCGCGTGACGCGAATGTGGGCGGTGAAGTTCTCTTCACGGTGTTCTGAGGAAGGATAGCTCATGTCACGCGTAGGCAAGAAGCCCGTCGCGATCGCCGCTGGCGTTACCGCGAATGTGGAAGGGCAGACCGTCAAGATGAAGGGCCCGAAGGGCGCTCTTCAGTTCATCGTCCACGACGACGTGTCGGTGGAAATGAAGGACGGCAAGATCACCGTCGCTCCGCGCTCGGAAACGAAGCGCGCGCGCTCACTGTACGGCACCGCTCGCGCCCAGATCAACAATCTGGTCGAAGGCGTCACCAAGGGCTTCGAGAAGAAGCTCGAGATCACCGGCGTCGGTTACCGCGCCGCGCTGCAGGGCAAGAACCTGCAGCTCGCGCTCGGTTACAGCCACGACGTGGTCTATGCGATCCCGGAAGGCATCACGATCACCGTGCCGAAGCCGACCGAGATCAATGTCGCTGGCATCGATTCGCAGCGCGTCGGTCAGGTTGCTGCCGAGATCCGCAGCTATCGCCCGCCGGAGCCCTATAAGGGCAAGGGCGTTCGTTATTCCGACGAATTTATCTTCCGCAAGGAAGGCAAGAAGAAGTAACGGAGCGGGTCATGTCGAAACTCAAGATTACGAATGCCCGGCGCAAGCAGCGCGTTCGTCTGGCCATTCGCCGCAATGCCAATGGTCGTCCGCGTCTGTCGGTGTTCCGTTCGTCGAAGCACATCTACGCGCAGGTCATCGACGACCTGAAGGGCGAGACACTGGCTTCGGCCTCGTCGCTGGAGAAGGGTCTCCGCGACGGTGGCAAGACCGGTGCGGACGTCGATGCGGCGCAGGCCGTCGGCAAGCTCCTCGCGGAGCGCGCCGTCAAGAATGGCGTCAAGGAAGTGATCTTCGATCGTGGTCAGTATCTGTATCACGGTCGCGTCAAGGCGCTGGCAGATGCCGCTCGCGAAGGCGGGCTGAGCTTCTAAGCGTTTGGCATTCATCGAATTGAACGGACACAGAAGCGAAAGCTTCGCAAAGATTGGAAAACACCATGGCAGGTGAACGCGAACGCGGCGGACGCGACCGGGGCCCCCGGGAAGAGCGTGATAGCGAATTCGTCGACAAGCTCGTCCACATCAACCGTGTGGCGAAGGTCGTTAAGGGCGGTAAGCGTTTCGGCTTCGCCGCGCTGGTCGTCATCGGCGATCAGAAGGGCAGGGTCGGTTTCGGTCACGGTAAGGCCCGTGAAGTTCCGGAAGCGATCCGCAAGGCAACCGATAGCGCCAAGCGCAACCTGACGCGCGTCGCTCTGCGCGAAGGCCGCACGCTGCATCACGATATCGCCGGCCGCCACGGTGCGGGCCGCGTGTATCTGCGTGCCGCTCCGGCCGGTACAGGCATCATCGCCGGTGGCCCGATGCGCGCCGTGTTCGAAACGCTCGGCATCCAGGACGTGGTTGCCAAGTCGGTCGGCTCGTCGAATCCGTACAACATGGTTCGCGCCACCTTCGACGCGCTGAAGCATCAGGATTCGCCGCGTTCGGTCGCCGCCCGTCGTAACCTCAAGGTCTCCACCCTGCAGTCGCGCCGCGTCGGCGCCGATGCGGAAGTGGTCGCCGAATAAGCCTGACTTTCGGAGAACAACGATGGCCAAGGCCGCTACAAAGACAATCAAGGTGGAGCAGATCGCCAGCGCGATCCGCCGTCACCACTCGCAGCGCTCGACCCTGGTCGGCCTGAAGCTCAACAAGATCGGCCGCGTGACCGAGCTTCAGGACAGCCCTGAAGTGCGCGGCATGATCGCCAAGGTGCAGCACCTCGTCCGCGTGGTCGAGGACTAAGGACTTTCACGTCGTCCCAGGTTGGCCACACGGTTGCCGCAAGGATGACACTGGTTTTTCGGCAGAAATGGCCTTTCAGGCCGCTCCGGAAGGACAGGACGCAACAGGAAACAGAACGATGAAGCTCAGCGATATCGCCGATAACGCCGGCTCCCGTAAGAAGCGTATGCGCATCGGCCGCGGCATTGGCTCTGGCAAGGGCAAGACCGGCGGCCGCGGCGGCAAGGGCCAGACCGCACGTTCGGGCGTGCGCATCAAGGGCTTCGAAGGCGGTCAGATGCCGTTGCATCGCCGTCTGCCGAAGCGTGGCTTTAACAACATCTTCCGTCTCGACTTCGCCGAGATCAACCTGGACCGCCTCCAGGACGCGATCGACAGCAAGAAGCTCGACGCGTCGGCCACCATCACTGCGGCCTCGCTCGTCGAAGCTGGCGTGATCCGCCGCGCCAAGGACGGCATCCGCGTGCTCGGCCGTGGCGAGATCAAGGCCAAGCTGACCCTCGAAGTCGCCGGTGCGTCGAAGTCGGCCATCGAGGCGATCGAGAAGGCCGGCGGCAAGGTGACCATCCTCGCGCCCGCCAAGGCGGAAGACGGCGAGGCTGCCTGAGACCTGCGCGCCGCCTGCGTCCGCAGGCGGCCTTGCACGGCACTCGGGTAGATTTTAGTAATGCCGAGCACCAAATAACGTCCGGCCTCGCCGGGTGTCTCGATCGCGCAGACACCCAGGTTCGAGAGGTGCGGGAGAAAGTCCGACATGGTCTCTGCAGCAGAGCAACTCGCCTCTAATCTCAATTTCGCCGCGCTCGGCAAGGCCGATGAACTGAAGAAGCGCATCTGGTTCACACTGGGTGCGCTGCTTGTTTATCGGCTCGGCACCTATATTCCGCTGCCCGGCATCGATCCGTCGGCATGGGAGCAGGTGTTCCGCCAGCAGGCGGGCGGCATCCTCGGCATGTTCAACATGTTCGCGGGTGGCGGCATCAATCGCATGGCGATTTTTGCGCTGAACATCATGCCGTATATCTCGGCATCGATCATCATCCAGCTCCTGACCACCGTGTCGCCGCAACTCGAAGCGCTCAAGAAAGAGGGCGAGGCGGGCCGCAAGACGCTGAATCAATACACCCGTTACCTGACCGTCATTCTGGCTGCATTTCAGTCTTACGCCATCGCGGCGGGCCTGCAGAGCGCCGGCAATGTGGTCAGCGAACCCGGTATCTTCTTCCTGATCTCGGCCTCGGTGACGCTGACCGGTGGCACCATGTTCCTGATGTGGCTGGGTGAGCAGATCACCTCGCGCGGCATCGGTAACGGCATCTCGCTCATCATTCTCGCCGGCATCGTGGCCGAGCTTCCAGCGGCGATCGCCAACATGCTTGAGCTCGGTCGTCAGGGTGCGTTATCGACCGGCCTGATCCTGGTCGTGATCGTGATGGCCGTCGTCGTGATCGCCTTCATCGTGTTCATGGAGCGCGCGCAGCGCCGCCTGCTGATCCAGTATCCGAAGCGTCAGGTCGGCAACAAGATGTTCGAGGGCCAGTCCTCGCATCTGCCGCTGAAGCTGAACACGTCGGGCGTCATTCCGCCGATCTTCGCATCGTCGCTGCTGCTTCTGCCGGCTACCATCGCCAGCTTCAATGCCGGCAAGGGACCTGAGTGGTTCCAGATGCTGACGACCCAGCTTAGCCACGGCCGCCCGCTGTTCCTGGTGCTGTATGTCTCGCTGATCGTGTTCTTCGCGTTCTTCTACACGGCGATCGTGTTCAACCCGACCGAGACCGCCGACAATCTGAAGAAGCATGGTGGCTTCATTCCGGGCATCCGTCCGGGTGAGCGTACGGCCGAGTATATCGACTATGTGCTGTCGCGCATTACCGTGGTCGGCGCTGCCTATCTCGCAGTCGTCTGCTTGATCCCCGAGATCATGATCTCCTACGCGGCCGTGCCGTTCTATTTCGGCGGCACCTCGCTGCTGATCGTGGTCAGTGTGACCATGGATACGGTTGCTCAGGTGCAGGGCTACTTGCTGGCGCACCAGTATGAAGGTTTGATCCGCAAGTCGAAGCTGAGGGGCCGGCGTAAATGAGACTTATTCTTCTCGGGCCGCCGGGGGCGGGCAAGGGAACACAGGCACAGCGTCTCGTGGCGCGTCATGGGATCGTGCAGCTCTCCACGGGCGACATGCTCCGTGCAGCAGTAGCGGCCGAGACCGAGGTCGGTCTCAAGGCCAAGGACATCATGGCTGCTGGCGGCCTGGTGCCCGACGAGGTGGTGATCGGCATCATCTCCGATCGCATCGAACAGCCCGACGCAGGCAACGGCTTTATCCTCGACGGCTTCCCGCGCACGGTGCCTCAGGCCGAAGCGCTGGACGTGTTGCTGAAATCGAAGGGGCTCAATCTCGACGCCGCCGTCGAACTGCGCGTCAATGAGAGCGCGTTGCTCGAGCGAGTCGAAACCCGTGTTGCCGAAATGGTGGCAAGGGGCGAGGCCGTGCGCGCGGACGATACGCCGGAAGTGCTGTCGAAGCGTCTGGCGGCCTATCGTGCGTCCACCGAGCCGCTGATCGATTACTATTCCGAGAAGCGCAAGCTGGTGACCATCAATGGCATGATGACCATCGATGAAGTGACGCTGGAGATCGATCGCGTCCTGGCTGCGGTTCTCGACGATAGCAATTCGGCCAAGCCGGCGCGCAAGGCTGCTCGGAAGGCGTCGGCCAGGAAAACGGCGTCGCCGAAGAAGGCTGCCAAGGTGAAGTCCGCAAAGAAGGCTGCGAAGGCTCCGGCCAAGGTCGCCAAGAAGGGCGTAGCGGCGCCGAAAAAGGCTGCCAAAGCGGGTTCCAAAGCTGGCTCCAGGGCCAAAACCACGAAATCCACCAAGAAAGCCGTCAAAAAGGCGGCCAAAACGGTGAAAAAGGCGGTCAAGAAGGTCGCCAAGAAAGCTGCCAAGACAACAGCCAAGTCCGTGCGAAAGCTCGCGAAAAAGCGAGCCAAGCGTTAGGGCTGGTTGACGTAACCGAGTCGAGTCTCTAAATACGGCCCTCATCCAGTCGGAAGATTCCAGACGATGCCGGGCCCCACTGAGTTGAGGGACGGGCGTCGTATTCGCGTTTTGTGAATGCCCGCCCGACAAATTGAAGATAATGCCAGTTCATGATCGGCTGGTGACAGGAGAGAAGTTGTGGCCCGTATCGCCGGTGTAAACATCCCGACCAACAAGCGCGTTCTGATCGCGCTGCAGTACATTCATGGCATCGGTCAGAAGAATGCTGCCGATATCATCGAGAAGGTGAAGATCACCCCGGAGCGCCGCGTCAATCAGCTGAGCGACGCCGAAGTGCTCCAGATCCGTGAAGTCATCGACCGCGACTATCTGGTCGAGGGCGACCTCCGTCGTGAGACGGGCATGAACATCAAGCGTCTGATGGACCTCGGCTGCTATCGCGGCCTGCGTCATCGTCGTGGTCTGCCGGTTCGTGGTCAGCGCACGCATACCAATGCGCGCACCCGCAAGGGTCCGGCCAAGGCCATCGCAGGCAAGAAGAAGTAATTTAGCGCTCAGGGCGGGCAGGGAGTGGCGACAGTCGCCGCTCCCTGTTCGTCGTTTGCATTTTTCGGTGTAGCCGCTGGCACTACGGCGGCGTTGATATCTCTAGAAAGGTCTACCATGGCAAAGGAAGCCGCCCGCGTCCGTCGTCGCGAACGCAAGAACATCGCTTCGGGCATCGCGCATGTGAACTCGTCGTTCAACACCACCACCATCACCATCACCGATGCGCAGGGCAACACGATTGCCTGGTCCTCGGCCGGCACGATGGGCTTCAAGGGCTCGCGCAAGTCGACCCCGTATGCCGCGCAGGTCGCTGCGGAAGACGCTTCCAAGAAGGCGCAGGAACACGGCATGCGCACGCTCGAAGTCGAGGTGGGCGGTCCGGGTTCGGGGCGTGAATCGGCTCTCCGCGCGTTGCAGGCCGCTGGCTTCACCGTTACCTCGATCCGCGATGTGACCTCGATCCCGCATAACGGCTGCCGCCCGCGCAAGCGCCGCCGCGTCTAATCATTACCTATCTGGATTGCGGGTGGCCTGGCCGCCCGCAATCGCGTTCGACGTACTTTTACGCGGACTGATTCCGCGATCTCCAAGCCAGAGAATTCGATGGCCATGGGTGACCCAGTGACGATCCAGAAAAATTGGCAAGAGCTTATCCGCCCCAACAAGCTGCATGTGACCCCGGGCAGCGATCCCTCGCGTTTCGCGACTCTCGTCGCTGAGCCGCTTGAGCGCGGCTTCGGTCAGACCCTCGGCAACGCGCTGCGCCGCATCCTGCTGTCTTCGCTGCAGGGCGCTGCGGTGCAGTCGGTGCACATCGATGGCGTGCTGCACGAGTTCTCCTCGATTGCCGGCGTGCGTGAAGACGTCACCGATATCGTGCTGAACGTGAAGGACATCTCGATCAAGATGCTGGGCGAAGGCCCGAAGCGCATGGTCGTGAAGAAGCAGGGACCTGGAGCAGTCACCGCCGGCGACATCCAGACCGTCGGCGACATCACCGTTCTCAATCCTGACCTGCAGCTCTGCACCCTCGACGATGGCGCCGAGATCCGCATGGAATTCACCGTGTCGGGTGGCAAAGGCTATGTCGCTGCCGAGCACAACCGTCCGGAAGACGCGCCGATCGGCCTGATCCCGGTCGATAGCCTGTATTCGCCGGTTCGCAAGGTGTCGTACAAGGTCGAGAATACCCGTGAGGGCCAGATCCTCGACTATGACAAGCTGACCATGACCATCGAGACCAACGGCGCGCTGACGCCCGAGGACGCTGTGGCCTATGCCGCGCGCATCCTGCAGGACCAGCTCAACGTGTTCGTGAACTTCGAAGAGCCCCGCAAGGAAGTCGCTCAGGAAGTCATTCCGGATCTCGCCTTCAACCCTGCCTTCCTCAAGAAGGTGGATGAGCTCGAGCTGTCCGTGCGTTCGGCAAACTGCCTGAAGAACGACAACATCGTCTATATCGGCGACCTCGTGCAGAAGTCGGAGGCGGAAATGCTCCGTACCCCGAATTTCGGCCGCAAGTCGCTGAACGAAATCAAGGAAGTGCTGGCCCAGATGGGTCTGCATCTCGGCATGGAAGTGCCCGGTTGGCCGCCGGAGAATATCGACGAGCTGGCCAAGCGCTTCGAAGACCACTACTGAGCAACCGATTGAACATGGCCGGGTACTCCCGGCCATCGTTCTGGGCGAACGCAGGCGGCCCACCTGCAACCATGATGTCCCGACGAACTGTCGCGGCAAACTGAATAGAGGATTACTTCAATGCGTCACGGCAAGGTTCATCGCAAACTCAACCGCACCGCTGAACATCGCAAGGCGATGTTCGCCAACATGTGCGCGTCGCTGATCAAGCATGAGCAGATCGTCACCACGCTGCCGAAGGCCAAGGAGCTCCGTCCGATCGTCGAGAAGCTCGTCACCCTCGGCAAGAAGGGCGGTCTCGACAAGCGTCGCCAGGCCATCAGCGAAATGAAGGACCAGGATCAGGTCCGCAAGCTCTTCGACGTGCTGGCCAAGCGTTATGCCGACCGCCAGGGCGGCTACACCCGCATCATCAAGGCCGGCTTCCGTTATGGCGACAACGCCCCGATGGCGGTGATTGAATTCGTCGATCGCGACGAAGACGCCAAGGGCAAGGACTCGGGTCCGGTGCAGGGCGCCGAAGCCGACGCGGCGTAAGCCGCTAAGTCATTCTGAACTCGGAAAACGGCGCCTTCGGGCGCCGTTTTTTGTTGTCTGTAAGATCGCGCATGCTGTTCTTGCCTACCTTACATTTGGTCACCGCCGAGTGAGTATCATTGCGACGTAACAGCCGCGTTCCAATATCTGATCCGTTCTCACTCATGGAGCTTCCAATGAAGATCGATCTCACCGGTAAGACTGCACTCGTCACCGGCTCGACCGCGGGTATCGGCCTCGCCATCGCAAAGGGCCTTGCCGGCACCGGCGCCGAGGTCGTCGTCAACGGCCGCAGCCAGGCCAAGGTAGACGCTGCGATCGCCGCAATCGGCAAAGCCATCCCGGGCGCCCGGGTGAAGGGCGTCGCTGCCGACGTCTCGACCGCTGAAGGCTGCAAGGCTCTCGTGACGGCGTTGCCTGACGTCGATATCCTGATCAACAATGCCGGCATTTTCGAACCCAAGGGCTTCTTCGACATTCCGGATGAAGACTGGGAGCGCTTCTTCGACGTCAATGTCATGTCGGGCGTTCGTCTGTCGCGCGCTTACATGCAAGGTATGCTGAAGCGAAACTGGGGCCGCATCGTTTTCATCTCGTCCGAATCCGGCCTCAACATCCCGAGCGAGATGATCCACTATGGTATGTCGAAGACGGCGCAGCTCGCCATCTCGCGCGGTCTCGCCGAACTCACCAAGGGCACGGCGGTGACGGTGAACTCGGTGTTGCCGGGACCGACCATGTCGGAAGGTGTCGAGACCTTTGTGAAGGATCTCGCCAAGCAGAACGGTCAGTCACTCGATGAAGCAGCGTCGAATTTTGTCAAACAGCACCGCTCGACCTCGCTGATCCAGCGCTTCGCCAGCGTGGAGGAGATCGCCAACATGGTGGTGTTCGTGAGCTCGAAGGAGGCTTCGGTCACCAATGGTGCCGCATTGCGCGCCGAAGGCGGGATCGTGCAGACGATCGCGTGATTCTGTAGGACGGATTGAACGCTTGGGCGTTGCGCCGACGCTCTGCCCATCAGCTAACCCATCCTGTGATCTTCCTTGATGTGCCAAAACAAAAGGCGGCGCTGGAGCGCCGCCTTCTCGTTCTGAGGCGAGGGCTGAGGGCATTCAGCCCCGAACCTGGAGGTTACCGAAGCGTGGATGTTTACCAGGCGACCTGGGTGCGCATCGCGAACACGTCGTAGTCTGCGCCGTTGTTCACGCCGGCGGTGTTCACCTTGTCCACGGTGCCGTGGATCCAGTTGAACATGAAGCGCATGTTGTTGTTGACGTACCAGTTCAGGCCGACCGTGGTGTTCTTCAGCTCACCGCCGACGACCGTGAGATCGTTGAGGTTGGCGTAGCTGTAGCGCACCGCGAGTTCCCAAGCGCCGAGGTCGCCGGTCGCGAAGTTGACCGGACGGGCGGGAGCGACGCCACCGAAAGCGCCAGCGGACGTGCTGTACTTGTGCTGTTCGCCGGTGAGCACGTAGCTCGCCTGACCGTAGCCGCCATTGAAGCTGAGGTTGCCGAGACCGTTGCTGCGCTGGATGCTGTAGTCGAAATATTCGCCCGAAGCCATGAAGCTGCCGTACTTGACCGCGCCTTCACCGCTCAGCACGCGTGCGCTGTCGACGAAATTCATGGTGCCGGTGTTGAGCAGCGCGCTGGTGGCCGGATCGATGCGGACTTCAACGCGATCGCTCATGCTGAGCGTGTTGTTGGTCGCGCCGCCGGTCTGGGCGAGATAGAGGGCGTCGAAGCCGACGAGGACGGTGGCGATCTCGTTGTTGATCGGCAGGCCGACCGCACGGAAGGTGGCGCCGAGCGGCTGCGGCTGGCTGTGGTTCACGCCTGCGCCGGTCGTGGGACCGGTCACGTAGGCGCCGACCCAATAATTCTTGTCAAAGATCTGACCACCGAAGGCCGAACGGAAGTCACCGGCGGCGAGGTTGGTGGCGAGCACCTGCGAAGCGGCGCGCTCCATGAACAGGATGTTGTTTGACGAGGTGGCTTCATCGAGCGTGTAGGGAACGTCGATGTAACCACCCTGGATGACCATGCCCTTGATGCCCTTATAGGCAACGTAGGCGTTGTTGAGGACGGCCTGACCGTCGGTGGTGCCACCGGCGTCGATCACGAGGCCGTATTCCCAGTCCCTGTTGTAAGTGCCGATCAAGCCGAGGCGGGCGCGGCGGGCATTGATGCCGTCATTGACGGTCTGGGGTGAAGTGGTGCCCGACTTCGGCGAAAACGAATATGCGCCGGCATCGAAGTGGATGCGGCCCGTGATGGCAACGCAGTTGGCACCGTCGCCGGTGCAGAAGGTCGGGCGGTTGCCCGGCATGGTCAGCGTCGCGTCGACGAACGGCACAGCCTTCTTGTGCATGGCGGCGTTGGCATTGGCGAAGCTCGCCTGTTGCTTCTGCGTGGCATTGGCCTGCTTCTGAACGCTGTCGAGCTTCTTTTCGAGCGCGCGGAGCTGAGCCTTCAGCGCAGCGACGTCTTCGCTGGTGGCCTGTGCATGCGCTTGGCCGGACACGGCCAGAGCGCCGAGCACTGCGACGGTGCCCAAGAATTTGTTCGTCGTGAAAGACATGGATATCCCCGTTTTAGAAGACAAAACCCTTCACGCCCCGCGAATTGCTTCGCAGGTGATGATGCGTTCAGGGCTGTGTTTGTGACCTTGCGGAACGCGTTCGCTCACTGAGTGTTGCCAGTGAGAGGTTCGTTCCGTGCAAGCGAGC
Source organism: Tardiphaga sp. (assembly GCA_030147505.1). Lineage (GTDB taxonomy): Bacteria > Pseudomonadota > Alphaproteobacteria > Rhizobiales > Xanthobacteraceae > Tardiphaga. Next base: position 23,028 of record JASBVG010000048.1, on the reverse strand, counting down.
CTTACGTAGAGAACTCGCCGCATAACTAGGCGCGGTCTATGACAGTTCTGCAAAACTGCTAACCCGCAGGGGGAAGACAAACGATGTGTCGCTCTCAGAACACACTTTGCTTATGAAAATGACTATTTAAATTAGCTAATTTAAAACAGCGGCGCACCCGTAGGTGCACCGCTGCTGTTGACGTCGCGTTATGCGTGATTATCGTTTCGCTTTCCACGCTCACCAGCCTTCGAGTACGATTTTTCCGTGTGATTTGCCGGACTCCAGCAGTGCATGCGCGCGCTTCAGATTCGCTGCGTTGATGGTCCCGAACGTCTTGTCGAGTGTGGTGCGCAACACGCCCTTGTCGATGAGATCGGCGACATCGTTGAGAAGATGATGCTGCGCGATCATGTCTGGCGTCTGGAATGACGAACGCGTGAACATCGACTCCCAATGCACCGAGACGGCCTTGCCCTTGAAGGCGGCCATGTTGAATTCGGCAGGATCGTCGATCAGGCCGAACTTGCCTTGCGGTGCGATCAGATCGGCGAGGGCCTTATAATGATGGTCTGTTGCTGTAAGACTTGCGATCAGGGCGACCGGCGGCAGCTTCAACGCGTCGATCTGCGGCTTCAGCGCCTTGCTGTGATCGATCACCGCATGAGCACCGAGGTCTTCGCACCATTTGATCGTCTCTGGCCGTGACGCGGTCGCGACCACGGTGAGTCCGGTGAGGCGACGCGCGAGCTGGATCAATATCGAGCCGACGCCGCCGGCGCCGCCCATGATCAGCAGCGTGCGCGGATCGAGGCTTTTGCCGGGCGCGACGCCGAGGCGGTCGAACAACAGTTCCCAGGCAGTGATGGCCGTGAGCGGCAACGCAGCGGACTCCGCAAAGGAGAGAGAAGACGGCTTGCGGCCGACAATACGCTCATCGACGAGATGGAATTCCGCATTGGTGCCCTGGCGCTGGATCGAGCCGGCATAGAACACCTCGTCGCCCGGCTTGAACACCGTCACATCAGGGCCAACAGCATCGACGACGCCGGCAGCGTCATAGCCAAGGATCTTGGTTTCGCCGGCCGGCGGCGCCGCGCGCCTGCGCACCTTGAAATCGACGGGATTGGCCGAGATTGCCTTCACCGATACGCGGATGTCGCGACCGGTCGGTTCCGGCTTCGGAGCCTCGAAATCGACCAGCGCGTCAACTGCGTCGATCGGAAGAGATTTGGTGTAGCCGACTGCCTTCATTGAGTGCGCTCCATAGCTCCTGGCGGAAATATTCCGAAGAGGTGTCCCGAAGCAACGATAATTGCAAGTACTGTCATTTCAGGGATATAGTCACTGAATGGATACTATTGGATATTTGCGATGAAACGACGTGATTTCGGCAACGGCCCGGGCTGTCCCGTCGAGGTGACGCTCGATCTGATCGACGGCAAATGGAAGGGTGTGATCCTGTATCACTTGCAGCAGGGGCGGCTGCGTTTCGGCGAGCTGCGCAAGCTGATGCCACGGATCACCCAGCGCATGCTGACCAAGCAGCTGCGCGCGCTCGAAGAGGATGGGCTGATCGTCCGGACGGTCTATGCCGAGGTGCCACCACGGGTCGAATATGCACTGTCGGAAACCGGGCTCGGATTGCGCCCGGTGATCGATGCGCTGAAAAAGTGGGGCGACGCGCACAAGATGCGCCAGAAGTCGATTGCGGCCGCAGCGCCCCAGCCGCGTAAAAAAGCGCCGGTGGAGAAGGATGTGCCGGCGGACGCAAGCTAGTTCCCGCCCTTCTATTGCCCTGCTCAGCAGCCTATATTCGCCGCGATTTCCTCAAAGAGGCCCCGATGATCTTATTTTTCCGCTGTGCTGCGACCGTTTCAGCTTTGTGCGTCATTGTCCTGTCCGCCGGCCTGAACCCGGCTTCGGCGCAGACCCGGCAGGTGCCGTCTTCCGCCGCTGAGCTGAAGCTGTCCTACGCGCCAATTGTCCAGCGTGTGCAGCCGGCGGTGGTCAATGTCTATGCGGCCAAGACGGTGCAGAACCGTAATCCGCTGCTCGACGATCCGCTGTTCCGGCGCTTCTTTGGTGGGCAGGGCATGCAGCCCGAGCAGATGCAGCGTTCGCTCGGATCAGGCGTGATGGTGGACGCGTCGGGCCTCGTGGTGACCAACAATCACGTCATCGAGGGCGCCGATCAGGTAAAGGTCTCGCTTGCGGACAAGCGTGAATTCGAAGCCGAGATCGTGCTCAAGGATAGCCGTACCGATCTGGCGGTGCTGCGCATCAAGGATAGCAAGGAAAAATTCGCGACGCTCGATTTCGCGAATTCCGATGATCTTCTCGTCGGCGATGTCGTGCTCGCCATCGGCAATCCGTTCGGTGTCGGCCAGACCGTGACCCACGGCATCATTTCGGCGCTGGCGCGCACCCAGGTCGGCATCACCGACTATCAGTTCTTCATCCAGACCGACGCGGCGATCAATCCCGGCAATTCCGGCGGTGCGCTGGTGGACATGACCGGCAAGCTGGTCGGTGTGAATACGGCCATTTTCTCGCGCTCCGGCGGCTCGCAGGGTATCGGCTTCGCTATTCCTGCCAATATGGTCCGCGTCGTCGTCGCTTCTGCCAAGAGCGGCGGCAAGGAAGTTAAGCGGCCTTGGCTCGGCGCTCGGCTGCAGAATGTCACACCCGATATCGCCGAAACCCTCGGCCTCAAGACGCCGTCGGGCGCTCTGGTTGTCAATGTGACGTCGAACAGTCCGGCGGCGAAGGCGGGTCTCAAGGTTTCCGATCTTGTCACCGCCATCGACGATCAGCCGATCGACGATCCCAATGCCTTCGAATATCGCTTCGCGACACGTCCGCTTGGTGGCACCACGCAGCTCGATGTGCAGCGTAGCGGCAAGCTGGTGAAACTCACCGTCGCGCTCGAGGCGGCGCCGGATACCGGCCGCGATGAAATCGTGCTGAAGGGCCGCTCGCCGTTCCAGGGCGCCAAGGTTGCCAATATCTCGCCCGCGCTCGCCGATGAGCTGCGGCTGGATTCCGGCGTCGAGGGCGTTGTGATCACCGATCTCACCGATACCGCGACGGCAGCCAATGTGGGCTTCCAGAAGGGCGACCTCATCCTCGCGGTCAACGGCGTCAAGATCGTCAAGACCAGCGATCTCGAAAAGGTCACACGCGATGGCGCGCGACTGTGGCGCATCGTCGTCGTGCGCGGCGGCCAGCAGATCAACGTCACGCTTGGCGGATGAGCCCGAAGCAACCATCGGCCAATCTGTTCGCGGCAGCCGGGATGGAGCAGGACGCGCCGCGTCCGCTGCCGGAGCGGCTGCGGCCGCGCGTGCTCGCGGATGTCGTCGGGCAAGATCATATCCTTGGTCCAGATGGCGCTCTCACGCGTATGCTGGAGACGCGCACGCTCGGTTCGCTGATCTTCTGGGGGCCGCCCGGCACCGGCAAGACGACCGTGGCGCGGTTGCTCGCGGATGCAACGGAGTTGCAGTTCGAGCAGATCTCCGCGGTGTTCTCCGGCGTCGCAGATTTGAAGAAAGTGTTCGATGCCGCGCGTGCCCGCCGACAGATAGGCAAGGGCACGCTGTTGTTCGTGGACGAGGTGCATCGCTTCAACAAGGCACAGCAGGACTCGTTCTTGCCGGTGATGGAAGACGGTACCGTGGTGCTGGTCGGCGCTACCACCGAGAACCCGTCGTTCGAACTTAATGCCGCTCTTCTGTCACGTGCGCGCGTGCTGGTGTTCCAGTCGCATGACGCCGAGGCGATTGAGAAGCTGTTCGCCAATGCCGAGAAGATAGAAGGCCGCAAGCTGCCGCTCGATGCCGAAGCGCGCGCCGTGCTGGTGCGCATGGCCGATGGCGACGGCCGTGCCGCGCTGACCCTGGCTGAAGAGGTCTGGCGGGCGGCGCGGGCCGATGAGGTTTTCAATGCGGCGCAGTTGCAGGACATCCTGCAGCGCCGGGCGCCGATCTACGACAAGTCGGCGGATGGCCATTACAATCTGATCTCTGCTCTGCATAAATCGGTGCGTGGCAGCGATCCCGATGCGGCGCTGTATTATCTCGCACGCATGCTCGATGCCGGCGAAGACCCGCTTTTCCTCGCGCGCCGCGTGGTGCGCATGGCGGTCGAGGATATCGGTCTCGCCGATCCGCAGGCGCTGGTGATCTGCAACGCCGCAAAGGACGCCTATGATTTTCTCGGCCATCCCGAAGGCGAACTCGCCATCGCGCAGGCGGTGATCTACATAGCGACCGCGCCGAAATCGAACGCCGCCTATATGGCCTTCAAGGCTGCGATGCGAACGGCGAAGGAGGGCGGCTCGCTGCTGCCGCCAAAGCACATCCTGAACTCGCCGACCAAGCTGATGAAGTCGGAAGGTTACGGCGAAGGATACCAATACGACCACGACACGCCGGATGCGTTTTCCGGTCAAGATTATTTCCCGGAAGCTTTGGGGCGCCGGCAATTCTATGATCCGCCGGAGCGCGGTTTCGAACGCGAAATCCGTAAGCGGCTGGATTACTGGGCGAAGCTGCGCGCCGCCAAAAGCACATAAGCGTCGGGTAGGTTGTGGCCCAAATGCGCCCATCAGTTGGACGAGGCCTGATGTCGATTGTCACATCTCCACCGTTGCGTGCCGCCGTCATCGGTGCAGCGTTTTGCCTGATTGCTCAGGCGACGCGAGCCCAGCAGGCCGCGCCGGTGCAGTACTGGGTGCCGAACGGGCCGTTCGGCCTCGGCGGCTGGTCCGATGCCGGCATCACAGGCTACCGCAATTTCCCTGGTTTCGACGCAGGCGTTTCTTATGACGGCGACTGGAAATCGAACTTTCGAACCGGTGCATATGTGCGCAGCGAGGCCGCCAGCTTTGACCGCATGGGCCTCGGCTGGGCTGGCGCTTCCAGCGATTTCGGCGGGCTTACCGCCCAGAGCACGCTGGCCGGCTACGCGTTCAAGGGCGCCGGAGATCTGCCTGTCACGGTCTTTGCCGGCTTCGACACGCTGAACTACCGCCCGGGCATCGGCACGGCGCTGGCGCCGTTCAGTTCCGATACCAGCATCGCGACCGGATACAGGGCCCGCGCAGGCATCGCGTTTCAGCCGGCTCCGAATGTCACTTTGTCGCTTGAGGGCAGCTTCACCCAGCAGCAATTGGACGATGGCACCGCGACGTCGCGCCTGCTGTCCGGCCAGTCCCCGTTTGGTGGTTTCCGCCGCTGATGCTGGCAGATCCGGCGGGCGGAACCTGAAGGTTTGCGCCAGCAGGCGATTTGACCGTGACCCAGGTCGGCAGATGCGCTACGGACGGACTTTCCCCTGGAGTTCAAGATGAGCCGTCGCGATACGAGATCCCCCGCCAAACGTGGCACCGGAGGCGGTGGCCGCTCGGGGCGCGCCAAGCCGGGCGCCACGATGGCCAAGGCGGTGGCGAAGAAGCCGGCCAAGGGGCCTGCCAGAACGCCTGCCAAGAGTGCTATGGCGAAGGGCGAACGCTTCCGGGCCGAGCGCGGCGATGCGGAGCGGCTCACCATTGCACGTCCGCCCCGCGCGCGTGCCACCGAGCGGGGCGAGCGAATTGAACGGTCCGAGCGACCGGAGCGGTTTGAGCGCACTGAGCGATCCGAGCGTTTTGATCGTCCCGAGCGCAGCGAGCGTCCGTCCGGGCCGCGTGGCAAGGCGCCGACGCGCTTTGCTGACGGCCCGCGCGCAGCCAAACCCGAGCGCGCCGTTGAGAAGCCCGTCAAGGTCGACGCCGCGCCGGCCATCATGCCGACCAGTGTGCAGACGGTGATCGTCACGCCGGACGAAAACGACATGCGCGTCGATCGCTTTCTCGAGGCGCGGTTTCCCGGCCTGTCATTCTCTCATATCCAGCGTATCGTCCGCAAAGGCGAGCTGCGTGTGAACGGCAAGCGTGCCGACAGCAAGGATCGTCTGGAGACCGGCCAGACCGTCCGCATCCCGCCGCTCAAGCTCGATGGGCCGAAGACCGTCGGCGTGCTCTCCGAAGCCGCGCAAAAAACGCTCGATGCATTGAAGGCGATGACGATCTTCGAGGACGCGGATGTGATGGTGCTGAACAAGCCCGCCGGTCTCGCGGTGCAGGGCGGATCGGGCATGACGCGCCATGTGGACATGATGCTCGAAGTGATGCGCGACTCCAAGGGGCAGAAACCGCGTCTCGTGCATCGTCTCGACAGAGAAACATCTGGCTGCCTGCTGATCGCCAAGACCCGCTTCGCCGCCTCGTTTCTCACTGGCGCGTTCCGCGAACGCTCGGCGCGAAAATTCTACTGGGCGCTCGTCGCCGGCGTGCCGAAGCCGAAGCAGGGCCGCATCTCGACCTATCTCGCCAAGGAAGAGAACGAGGAAGACACCATCATGCGCGTCGCCAAACATGGCGACGACGGCGCGAGCCATGCGGTGACTTACTACGCGGTGGTCGAGACATCCGGCCAGAAGCTTGCCTGGGTGTCGCTGAAGCCGGTGACGGGCCGCACGCATCAGCTGCGCGCGCATATGGCCCATATCGGTCACGCCATCGTCGGTGATCCCAAATATTTCAACATCGAGAACTGGCAGTTGCCCGGCGGCCTGCAGAATCGCTTGCATCTGCTGGCGCGCCGTATCGTCATCCCGCATCCGCGTGGCGGTGTGATCGACGCCACGGCGCCGCTGCCGCCGCATATGCTTCAATCGTGGAATCTGCTCGCGCTCGAACACGACCGGTTCGATCCGATCGAAAACGCACCGGAAGATTAGGCCTTGCCGACCTTCAACGATCAGTTTCGCGCGCGTCTGCACGATCTGTTTGCGTGGCGCCGCGACGTCCGGCGCTTTCGCAGCGATCCGCTGCCGGAAGGCGCGCTGGAGCGGCTCATCGAAACGGCATGTCTGGCGCCATCCGTGGGGCTCAGCCAGCCCTGGCGGTTCGTCATCGTCGACGACCTCGCACGGCGTCAGGCCGTGCAGGACAATTTCTCCACCTGCAATGCCGAAGCGTTAGGTGCCTATCATGGCGAACGTGCACAACATTATGCGCGGCTGAAGCTTGCAGGCTTGCGCGAGGCACCGGAGCATCTGGCGGTTTTCGCGGATCGCGGCACTGAAATCGGGCATGGCGTCGGCCGGCGCACCATGCCGGAAATGGCGGAATATTCTGTCGTGACCGCGGTGACCACGATGTGGCTGGCCGCGCGAGCCGAAGGCATCGGCATGGGCTGGGTCTCCATCCTCGATCCCGTCGCGGTCTCGGATGCACTCGACATCCCCCGCGATTGGCGGCTGATCGGTTATTTCTGCATCGGCTATCCCGAGATTGAGGATGCTCGCCCCGAACTGGAGCGCGAGGGGTGGGAGCATCGGCGCGCTGCAACGGATCACATTCTCCGGCGTTGAGACGGACACCCTTGAGCGCGCTGGAGATCGCGACGATATGAGCCCTATGTCTCGACAACATACATGTCTGGCCTTGGCTGCGATCCTGGCGCTCGGCGCTGCGCCGGCGTCCGCGCAGCTGCTGCCCCCCGGCAGCAGCGCGTTAACCGTACCGCCGCCACCTGCGCCGCCGCCGCCCAAGATCGAAGTGCCGGTGGTGCCGAAAATGGGCGATCTGCCGTCGCAGAATTATGTGCCGAAAACTGCGCGCCCGTCATTTGGCGATCGCATCACGACATGTCTGCAGGACGGCGCGGCAGCCGGGCTCAGTCCCAATGAACGCGCAGCCTATTCGCGCTCCTGTGCCAATCGCTGACGGTCTCGCGCTGGGCGCCGGTATCGCGTAAACTGCGATCACCAAACTGGATCGAGATGACCGATGCGTGAACTGTTCGACGACGTCTATGGCAAGCCCGGCTTCACCGTGCAGGAATCGCGGGAGAAATCGACGGGCACGCGTCGCAAGCGGTTCTATACGACGGTCGGCGTCAGCGCGGGCGAGGATGGCCATTCCGTCACGCTCGACGAAAAGACGATCCGTACACCGTCGCGCAATCCGCTCGTCGTGCCATCAAGCGCCATCGCCGATCTGATGGCGGCCGAGTGGGACGCACAGCAGGAATTCATCGATCCACTGTCGATGCCGGTCACACGCCTTGCCAACAGCGTGCTCGATGCCATCTCGACAGAAGAGCAGATCGTGGCCGTGCGCGATGACATCGCAAAGTATTTCGGCTCGGACCTGCTATTCTATCGTGCGTCGCACCCGGATGCCCTGATCGCGCGCGAGGCGACGGCTTGGGATCCGGTGCTGCGTTGGGCGGCAGAAGACCTCGGTGCTCATTTCATTCTCGCCGAGGGCGTGATGCATGTAAGCCAGCCGGAGCAGGCGCTGGCCGCCGCACGTGGAGCGCTGCCAGGCGATTCCTGGCGTGTCGCCACGCTGCATATGGTGACGACGATTACCGGCTCGGCATTGCTTGCGCTGGCCCTTCTGCACGGTAGGCTGACCGCTGATGAGGTCTGGGCCGCAGCCTTCGTGGATGAAGACTGGAACGCGGAAAAATGGGGCCTCGACGAGGAGGCCGCGGCACGCCGGGCTGCCCGCAAGGTCGATTTCGAGGGGGCCGTCGCCGTCTTGCGCACGCTCGGCGCCGACGCAGCTTAATCGGAAGTTAACGCCGCTTAACCTAGGTTGCTGCACCAGACTCGGGTGCAGCCATGTCGGTTACCGTCAACGCGATTCCCTCCCTCGTCGCCGCGCAAGGCGTGGCGCGCGAGGTCGCGTTTCAGCCCGGCAGTGTCGTTACGGCTCGGGTGCTCGAAATCTCGTCGAGCAATCAGGCGCGCATCTCCATCGCCGGCCAGGCCATTGATGTGCAGACGCAGGTGCCCCTGCAGCCCGGCCAGACGCTGCAGCTTGCGGTATCGCAGAGCGCCGATGGCATTCGTCTCGCGGTGCTGCCGCAGCAGGCGGCAGCGACCGGCTCGGCGGCGATCGCGACCTCCGATCTGACCGCCACGCTGCTGACGACGCTGGCAGCATCCAAGGCGCAATTGACTGCGCCTGAAGCCGTCGCCGTGTCGCAGGCTGCATTGGGGGCAGTCACCAGGCAGGCAAGTCTATCGACGCTGTTCGCCAATCTCGGTGCAGCGACATCGCTGGAGAACCTGCCGCCGAAATTGCAGCAGGCCATCGCGCAGGTGCTGTCGCAACGGCCGCCGCTCGACGCCAAGCTCACCGGCGGCGAGATGAAAGCCGCGTTCCAGAATTCCGGGCTGTTTCTCGAAACATCACTGGCAAAGGGCACGCCGGCTTCCGACGCGATGCCCGACATGAAAGCGGCGCTCGTCGTGCTCAAGCAGGCCCTGACCACCGCGCTGGCAAATGACGCCGGCAACAAGCCGTCGACTCCCGCACAAACGGCATCACAGACTGCTCCAGCGCAGCCCCAGGCCGCAGCCGCGCCGATGACGAGCGCTGCGCAGGTGCAGGCCGCCGCTGCGACATTGGTGCCGGCCGTGCTGCCGAAAACTGCCGCGAAGGACGATCCCGCGCAGGTCACAGTTACAGCAGCGCCGGACGATGGCGCCGATGTCGATATCCGTCCGCAGGTCGCTGCGGCCACGACAAAGTTGGCGGGCGCCGCGGTGAGCAGTGGTGCGCAACAGTCCGGCGCAAAGGTCGCCGAGATGATCGCCAAGCTGTTGCCCGACGAGGGCGCGTTGCTGCAGCAGGTATCGACCGTCAAAGGTCAGCCGGGTGTGCCTTATGTCGATGCGCAGGCCTTGCGCTCGTCACCGCCACCGCCACCGCTGCGTGGTGCATTGCCGACGCCGCAACCGATGGCACAGTCCACACTCGTACCGAATGCACCGCTTGGTGAGACGGTCCATCATCTGCTGGCCGACACCGACGCCGCGATTGCACGGCAGACCCTGCATCAGGTCGCATCGCTGCCGGAGCGCATCGACGCCGCGGTCGGGCAGCGCATGGATCAGGCTACACCGCGCTGGAGTTTCGAAATCCCGTTCGCGATGCCCCACGGCACGGCGATCGCGCAGTTCGAGATTTCGCGCGATGGCGGGCAGGGCAGCGAAGGCGAGGCCGCGAAGAAAGTCTGGTGCGCACGCTTCTCGCTGGATATCGAGCCAACGGGGCCTATTCATGCCGTGGTGTCGTGGGCGGGCGAGAAAACGTCCGTCCGCATGTGGGCGGAACGGCCATCGACGGCGAAGCAGCTGCAGGCTGAGGCCGGGCAACTGAGCCAGGCGCTGATCCGGGCCAAACTGCAGCCCGGCGATATCGTCGTGCGCGAAGGCGCCCCGCAGCAGGCAGCGCCTGCTTCGGCCGGCCATTTCCTGGACATGGCGCTATGATCGTGCAGCCAAAACGCGCGCTCGCTGTCGCGCTCCATTATGACAAGACCGGTGCGCCGCGTGTGACCGCGAAAGGGCGTGGCGCCATCGGCGAGAAGATCATCGAAGTCGCGAAGGCACACGACATCCCGATCGAGGAGAACGAGGTGCTGGCCGGGGCGCTCTCCAATATCGAACTCGGCGACGAGATCCCGGAAGAGCTCTACAAAGCGGTGGCCGAGGTGCTGGTCTTCGTGCTGCGGCTGTCGGGGCGCGGTCGCTAGGCTGTCTTGATCGGCTCGCTGGTTGCTGGATTGGCCGTGGAGGGCGTTGTGGTCGCCGCGTTCTTGCCGATCCGGCCGAGATGGGTGAAGCGAAATCCAGCCTCATATTTCAGGCCATAACCGAGCATCCTGTCGAAGCCGATATGGGCGAGCCAGATGATGGCGAGCGACCCGGGTAACGGCTCGGCCGTCACGAGGCCGAACAGCACCAGCAGCATGGGCGCAATGGTGGAGTGGACCGCGTTGTAGACGCCGGCGCCGATCCGCGGGCCGGCGAGATAGGCCAGCATCGAAACATCCGGCAGGAAGAAGAGCAGCGCGAAAATCAGCCAGGATGCGCCGGAAATCCAGTAGAACAGCGTCATGCCGATAAGGAGGATGACGCCCTCCCAGCGCAGCAAATCCCGCACGCCGCCGGCGGCAGCGCCGCTATTTTCATCGATCGTGACATTCGCCATGCCGACCTCCCTCGCTGATCCCGATATAGGCAGAATCGGCGGCGTTGCCATGCATTTTCAACGGTTTCCAGTCATGCGGATGGGCGTTTCCACGGCCGAAAACCGCATGCTAGAACGACCCTCAAACCCCGCCGCAAGGGCGGGCGAAAACACGTGAATAAACGGGCTGGAGCACATGAAAGAGATCCTGGATACCCTCGAAGCGCGCCGTGTCGGTGCCAAGCTCGGTGGCGGCGAACAGCGCATCGAGTCGCAGCACTCCAAGGGCAAGCTGACCGCCCGCGAGCGCATCGAACTGCTGCTGGACAAGGGATCCTTCGAGGAGTTCGACATGTTCGTCGAACACCGCTCCGTCGAATTCGGCATGGACAAGTCCAAGATTCCGGGCGACGGCGTCGTCACCGGCTGGGGCACGGTCAACGGCCGCAAGATCTTCGTCTTCGCCAAGGACTTTACGGTGTTCGGCGGCTCGCTGTCGGAAACCCATGCATTGAAGATCACCAAGATCCAGGACATGGCCATGAAGGCGCGGGCGCCGATCATCGGCCTCTATGACGCCGGTGGTGCGCGCATCCAGGAAGGCGTCGCGGCCCTTGCCGGTTACTCCTACGTGTTTCGCCGCAATGTGCAGGCCTCGGGCGTGATCCCGCAGATCTCCGTCATCATGGGACCTTGCGCTGGCGGCGATGTCTATTCGCCGGCCATGACCGACTTCATCTTCATGGTGAAGAACACCAGCTACATGTTCGTGACCGGCCCGGACGTGGTGAAGACCGTCACCAACGAGGTCGTTACGGCCGAAGAACTCGGCGGCGCCAGCGTGCATGCGACGAAATCGTCGATCGCCGATGGCGCCTTCGAGAACGACGTCGAGACGCTGCTGCAGATGCGCCGGCTGATCGACTTCCTGCCGGCCAACAACACCGAAGGCGCGCCAGAATGGCCGAGCTTCGACGACATCGAGCGCACCGACGACTCGCTCGACACGCTGATCCCCGACAATCCGAACAAGCCCTATGACATCAAAGAGCTGATCCTGAAGGTCGTGGACGAGGGCGACTTCTTCGAGCTCGCGGACACGTTTGCGAAGAACATCGTCACCGGATTCGGCCGCATCGCCGGCAAGACGGTGGGCTTCGTCGCCAACCAGCCGATGGTGCTGGCCGGCGTGCTGGATTCTGACGCCTCGCGAAAAGCGGCGCGTTTCGTGCGCTTCTGCGACGCGTTCAACATTCCGATCGTCACCTTCGTCGACGTGCCGGGCTTCCTGCCTGGCACTGCGCAGGAATATGGCGGCCTGATCAAGCATGGTGCGAAACTGCTGTTCGCCTACAGCCAGTGTACCGTGCCGCTGGTCACCGTGATCACCCGCAAGGCCTATGGCGGCGCGTTCGACGTGATGGCCTCGAAGGAAATCGGCGCCGACATGAACTATGCCTGGCCGACCGCCCAGATCGCCGTGATGGGCGCGAAGGGCGCGGTGGAAATCATCTTCCGCCAGGACATCGGTGATGCCGAGAAGATCGCCGCGCGCACCAAGGAATATGAGGACCGCTTCCTGTCGCCGTTCGTGGCTGCCGAGCGCGGCTATATCGACGACGTGATCATGCCGCACTCCACTCGCAAGCGCATCGCCCGCGCGCTGGCGATGCTGAAGGACAAGCATGTGGAAGTGCCGATGAAGAAGCACGACAATATGCCGTTGTAGTATGTGGAATAGTCGCGAAGACTTTGACGCATTTCTACGAGACGCTTATCAAGAGTTTGGGCTTTCAAGTGACGACTTGAAAAGTCAAGCAATTGGAAGCGTGCTTTGGGATTTGCGCGACCAAACAAAAATAACGGTCCCAACGTCTACTGAGATTGGGTTGTCTATACTTGATGCACTAATCTCAGACGCAATTCTGTGGAATAATCTTTTCTACGCACACTTGATAGCCTTCAGTAAGAATGCAGAAACGAAATCTGCATTCTTACAATCAATGTGGGCTCTATTTGCGAAAATAACTCAAGATACAATTATTGTGCGTGATCTCATCAATGCTGGATATGATGTCCAAGCGAGAAACGCTCTTCGATCGCTAGAAGAGCATATCGACTTTGCTATTTATCTTTGTCTACACCCCGATGTGGGTAGTGAGTTTGTCGAAACACAGGATGAAGAAGCAGCCAATAAGTTTTGGTACAAGCATATACGGAAGGTCTCTGACAATGTTGCTCGCGACTTGAGTTCTCGTCTGGGAGAGGGGTTGTCGCAGATTGCAGCCTTTCGACGTGAAGAGCGAAAAGTGCTTTCGGCCGCGCATCATCCGTCCTATTGGGCGTGCACAATGCTGCTTTTAAGTCCCTCTGAACCAGATAACGTACTCAATAATATTTTTGGAGTAAGGAGTGAGTTCTCGTTTCGGACCGGCAAGCTTTTGTTCTTTAGCTTGTCATTCCTTATTATTCTACTGCGTCGTATCAATGAGCAAGTTGACGCTTTTATTTCTTCTATTCCAGGCGACAATCAGTTCGAAGTTTTTTTGAAGTCAGGTGAGGCGTATTTTAGAAAGACACTGCGTTCACTGGTCGAAAATTGGGATGCCCCGGTATTCGGCGAATCTCAAGAGTTCCGGCTTTTTGCTGATAGCCTTCAGGACTAAAGCCCATTCGCCTTGTGGCGAGGGGGCGTTCAGCAACAGTTCATCGCGCTATTCCATAAATGCCTCTTACATTCGTATCAGGGAGGACTGCGATGGAACGCCGTCATTTTCTGAAACTCGGGCTCGCATTCGCTGCGAGCGGTATGCTGGTCGCCAAGACATTTGCTACGGCTGAAGCTGCGCCGCTGCCGCCTGTCGGGCCGGTGAGGGATCGCAAGCAGGACAACGAGCCGCAGCCCGCGGTGGCGTCGCAGGACGATGTGAATCGCCTGCAGCCGGAACAGGTACAGTGGCGTCGCCGGCGGTATGGCTGGCGCAGGCGCACGTGGCGCCGCCGCTATTGGCGCAGGCCGGTGGGATGGCGTCGCCGTCGCTTCTATCGTCGCCGTGCCTGGCGTCGCCGTTACTGGTAATCGCAGGCCGCAGGGCGGTAGTGGGATTGAATCCATGCTAGACAGCAACGTCCTCACACGTTGCTGATTCATGCCCCATACAGAAGCCTTGCTGTTTCCGCTTGCGATGATTGCGCTGGTTGCCGAGGCGATGACCGCGGCGCTGGCCGCCGGCCGGCGAAAGATGGATTGGCTCGGCGTCGCCATGCTCGGCTGCATCACGGCGCTCGGCGGCGGATCGGTGCGTGACATGCTGCTCGGGCACTATCCGCTGTGGTGGGTGAAGAGCCCGTATCTGTTGTTGCTCACCGGCGGCGCGGCGCTCGCGACCATCGGGCTTGCGCAGTTCGTGCATCGCTTCCACGGCATCTTCCTGGTGCTCGACGCCATCGGGCTCGTGGTGTTCACCATCATGGGGTGCAATGTCGCCATGAGCATGGATCAGCCGTTCCTGATTGTGGTCGTAGCGGGGATGATCACCGGCTGCGTCGGCGGCGTGATCCGCGATGTGCTGTGCAATGACGTGCCGTTGCTGTTTCGCGCCGAGCTTTATGCCAGCGTCTCCATCGTCACCGGGCTGCTCTATATCGGCGGCATCACATACGGCCTCAGCCCCGATGTGGTGATCGCCGCGGCCTTCGTGGTCGGTTTCACTTTCCGTCTGCTCGCGATCCGGCTGAAATGGGAAATGCCGAAATTCGTGTTCGAGCGCGCCGATCACTGAAACAAAAACCCCGCCGGTGAGGCGGGGTTCGTGTTTTCGTCCAGCCTCCGCCGGATGCGATCACCAGCGGCGGATGCAGCGGCCATAGGGATTGCGGAACATGCCGGGCGGGCAGTAACGGCCGGGGGGCGGCCCCATGCGCATCGGACGGCAGAAGCCGCGCGGGCCGCGTGCATAGCCGGGGCCGCATCCCTGCGCCACCTGGATCACTCCGGCAGTGTCGGCGGCGCTGAGCGGCGCCATCGGCATCGCGGCATTGGCCGCGCCGATGCCGCCCATGGTGGCGGCGAACAGGGCCGCTGCGAGAATCGTCTTCATGAATTGTCTCCCTCGGATGATGCCGCGATGCGGCGCAGAGAACGATGACATCGCGTCCCCGCGACATAACGCTGTTGCGACGAAAATGTTGCGATGGATCGATGTTTCACGAAGCGAAGTGACCCGATTCGACCTGAATGGGGCATGAATAATTCTGTCGAAGCCTGCGTGAAGCTGTCGGGCGTCACGGCCGCGTGGCGAGGAAGCCCAGCATCAGCTCGTCGAATTTGGCGGGAGCGTCGAGGAAAACCAGATGCCCGGCATTGGGCAGCACCTCTGCCTTCGCATTCGGCATTTTCGCGGCCAATGCCTTCGCCAGGTCGGCGTTCTGTCCCATCTTCGGCCGCAATGCTTCCGGCGCATTGGGCTTGCCCGGTGCGTTGTGATCGTCGGCGCCCATGATGAACAGGGTAGGCAAGCCGATCAGCGGGATCTCATGCGCCACCGGCTCCCGATAGATCATCTGCGCCGAGCTGACGAAGGCGCGCAGCCAGCGCGGATAGTCGGACGAGCCTTTGATATTGAACCGGGCATCGATGAATGGGGTCACCTGCTCGGGCGGAAGTTTGAGCGCGTAGTTCGTCTCTAGCTGCTTGCGATAGCCGTCGGCGGTGAGCTTGTCCTCGGTCTCGATGATCTTCTCGGTCGGCGTCGGCGGCACATAGAGACGATAGTCTTCGAGGCCGATGGGCGCTGCCAGCAACAGATGATCGACGCGGTCTGGGTAGGCGCGGGCGATACGAATGCTCAACATGCCGCCGAGCGAATGGGCGACGACATCGAATTTGCCGATGCCGAGATGATCCATCAGCGTGATGGTGTTGCGGGCGAGGGTGTCGAAATGCAGTTCGCCCGCAGGTTTCGAGGATTTGCCGAAGCCGATCTGGTCCGGCACCACGACGCGATAGCCCGCATCGGTCAGCGTATGGATCACCGGCGCCCAATAGCTCGATGGAAAGTTGCGGCCGTGCAGCAGCACGACCGTACGACCGTTCGGCTTTTGCGACGGCACGTCCATGTAGGCCATGCGCAGTTGCTCGCCATCGTTTGTCAGCGGCAGCATCTGGACGGGGTAGGGATACCGGAAGCCTTCGAGGCCGATGCCATAGGGCTCGCGCTCGGCCGCATATGTTGCATCATTCGGTGCCAGCGACAGAACGACGAGCGATGCGAGGAGCAGCAGAGGTTTCATGAAGAAGGCCTTTGGGCGATGCGTAACCGAGGTTTCGGCGATGCCGCGTGCGAAGTAAAATCACATCGACATCACGATTTGCCGATCTCCGGAATACAGGCGCGACGAGACAGCGGACACGATCTGTGACCGCTGTCTCGTCTGCCCATGCGCAGCATTATTTAGCTGCGCCGCCCTTCGAACTGTCGACTTCGGTCCCGGTCGGGCCGGATTGCGGCCCCTGCGAGCGGGCCGGTGCAGAACCCGTCGTTACGCCTGGGTCTTGCTTGGTCGGCGTTACGTCGCGGACACCCGGTGCCACTGGCGGCTTGGTGTTGGAGTCGGCGATATTGTTGGTCGGAGCGGGTGCTTTCGGTGCACTGTCTTGCGTGGTCGGCGTCGATTGCGAGGCCGTCTTCGCCGCCTCATTCGGATTCATCGAGCCGTTATTCAATCCGTAGAAGACGATGCCCAGCAACACCAGCACCGCAGCTCCGTAAGCGAGCACACGTCCCCCCGATGCGCGGCCTTCCTGCAGTTCCGGATCTGCCTGCAGCTCGCTGTCGAGCCGGGTAGGTCCGCGCAGGTCTTCATCGTCCTGTCCGGAGCGTCGGAGATCGTTCGGGTCGTTGAAATTTGCCATGTCGATTCCTCCTTTGCAGGAAAGACAACCGCGTGGGGACGCGCATGTTCCGGTTACCAGCGGCGGTGGTCTACAACCGCGCTATTGCAATGCAGTCCTTTGCCGCGACGCCCTGCGATCATCAGTTGTTAAGACCTGACTGCGAATCTTCGGGAACTCCGATTCGTGGACTGGCGCCTGGCATGTTCGATACCCTCATTCTTCTCTCAGGCCCCGCCGAGCATTCGGTCTTTGCGACGCTGCTTCGCAGTTACAATCCATCGCTGAATGTGCTGTCGGTGTTCACCGCCGCAGACCTCGATGCCATTGAGGCCGAATGGCTGTCCGGCGCGCGCCTGGTTTCCTTCGCCGGAGATGTGAAAGTGCCGGCTGCCGTTGTGGCTCAACTGGGCTACGGGGCTTACAATTTCCATCCCGGCTCGCCGCGCTATCCCGGCGATACGCCGATGCAAGACGCCATCGATGACCGGGCGCCCGACTACGGATGCACGATGCATCGTCTGACCGAGCGTGCCGAAACTGGACCCATCGTCGAAGTCGACGTGTTCGCTATCCCGTCGGATGCGAGCGTCGGCAAACTGGAAGAGATGACCTACACGGCGCTGGTGCAAATGTTCTGGCGTATGGCGCGTCCCTTGGCGACGCGCCATACGCCCTTGATCGAGCGCGCCGTACGCTGGAGCGAAGTGCGTCGTTCCGGTTCCGACAATCAGCACGCGCGCAGGAAATCACCGTTGATTTCCCGCGGTCAAGCCGTCCGCCGAATCGATTGGCCGCTCGCAGATCATCTCGGAATTGTGCCGTCGATGGTTCCGCAGGGACGGCAGCTTCGACTGGTGTCGTCCGACATCGAAGTCGATAGGACCGACACGGCGAGTGCCGAAGCTTGAGCGGACACTCTATCGCGTCTGGGAGGCAGTCGGCGGCAGGGCGTCACCCGCCGGTGCGGTCGCGTGGCCGGTGAGCGCATAGAGCAGGCAACTCAGCGCGATCAAGAGCGCGATCCCGATGATGGCCTTGGCGGGCTTGTGACGATGCTCTTCCCCGCAATGCGGGTGATACTTTTCCGGATGCGACGCCGCCTTGCGGTCCGCGAAGCCGGCTTGCTCCATCTGGATATTGGACAGCTGGGCCATTCCATTCTCCTCGCCAAGATGCTGTCAGCTTCAAATGGCTGATCTCGTCCGGATGTTCCGATTTCAACGCGTTTTCCCTTGAGGTCATGATCGGCTTTCGAAATATTTCTGTAAAAGCAGTGGAACCGATTGCGCCCGGCTGCGTTTCAGCATCTCACCGTTCTAGGTGACACTTTAGGGGCAGTAGCGGGATGAGTGCTGATAATGGCCGGGTCGCGACCGGCATTGCGGGTCTGGATGCGATTCTCGGCGGGGGCGTTTTCGACGGCGGCATCTATATCATCCAGGGTGCGCCCGGCGCCGGAAAGACCATTCTCGGCAACCAGATCTGCTTCGCGCAGGCGGCCCAAGGCCGCAATGCGCTGTACATCACGCTGCTCGCGGAAAGCCATGCCCGCATGATCGGGCATATGCGGCGGATGAAGTTCTTCGACGAGAATGCGATCCCCGATCGGATGTCCTATGTGGGCGCCTTCAAGACGCTGGAGGATGACGGCCTGCGCGGACTGCTCGACGTGGTGCGCCGCGAGGTCCGGACCCGCAAGGCCAGCATCCTCGTGCTCGACGGCCTCATCACGGTGCATGAGAAAGCGCGGACTGAACTCGAGCTGAAGAAGTTCATCCATGAATTGCAGACCCAGGCGGGTTTCAGCAACTGCACCATGTTCCTGCTCACCAGCGCTTTCGACGCCGATGCTCATCCGCCCGAGCATACGATGGTGGACGGGCTGATCGAGCTGCAGTCTTCGCTGCATGGCCGGCGTGCCGAACGTTCGATCCAGATCCACAAACTGCGCGGCGGCTGGTTCATGGGCGGCAAGCATGCCTATCGGATCACCGATGCTGGCCATGCAATCTATCCGCGCATCGAGGCGCTGCTGGAGACACCGAGCGTCTGGGACAGCGCCGACGGACCGATGGTCCCGGTCGGCATCCCAGGCATCGACAGGATGTTCGGCGGCGGCATCGACACCCATTCCGTGACGGTGGTGTTGGGCCCATCCGGCTCGGGCAAGACCACCACCGGCTTGCAGTTCCTGACCGGTGGGCCCGCGGGCGAGCCTGCGCTGTTCTTCGGCTTCCACGAAAACCCGATGGCGCTGCGCGTCAAGGCGAAGAGTCTCAAACTATCGCTGTCCGACAACATCAGCTTGCTGTGGCGCCCGCAGACGGAGGCTGTCCTTGACGAGGTCGCGACCGAGCTGCTCGGTAATATTCGCCAGAACGGCATTCGCCGCCTCGTGATCGACGGCATCGAGGGCTTCTCCAAACTGACCGACGAGAAGCATCGGATGGGCTCTTTTTTGTCCGCGCTGTGCAACGAGTTGCGTGCACTCGGTGTTACTACGCTGGCAACGGCTGAGACCGACCACGCCGGCATGACGCCCGGGCAGCCGCTCAAGGGTGTCAACCAGACCGGGTTGTCAGCCGTTGCCGAGAATATCATCGCGCTGCATCTCGCAGCGCTGCGTTCGGAAAATCATCGGCTGATGACGATCCTCAAGTCGCGCGACCGCCGGACCGATATGCGGATGCGCCGTTTTGAAATCCACGAGGGCGGCATCGTGCTCGACGAAAACTATGAAAGAGCCGAACGCATCCTTCGCGACATCTCCAGTCAAGGGCCGCAGCCGACACCGGCCGCCGACCTCAAGCTGACTGGAGATTAGCAGTGCGGACGGTCTTGATTGTCGAGGACGAATGGGCGATCGCCGACTGGCTCGAAGTCCTTTTGAGCGAGAGCGCCTTCAATGTGCTGGTCGCCGGCAATGGCCGCGAGGCGCTCGACATCCTGCACCGCGAGACGCCCGATCTCGTGCTCACCGATTTCATGATGCCCTTCATCGACGGGGCAGGGCTGATCGCGGCCATGCGCGAGGATGAGCGGTTGCGGAAGATTCCGGTGGTGGTGATGACGTCGCTTCTGGAAAACGTGGTGCGCGATCGCGCTGGCCGCTTCCGTGCCTATCTCCGCAAGCCGTTTCGCGAAGCCGATCTCATGAAGATCATCGGCGAGGTTTTCCCGGAGTGACGATCCCGCAGGATGGGTAGAGCGCAGGCGCAAAGCACCGGAGCGAAACCCATTATCGCCCGGCGCAAAAGGTGATGGGTTCGCTACGCTCTACCCATCCTACGGTCGCGGGTATGCTGCGCCGCACGCGTGCCTCACGTCCTTTCGTCGCGGGCGGTCGCCACGACATAACGTGGCGAGCAAATAGCCTCCTTTCATCATGAAGTTGCGTTTTTGCAGGGCGACCACGCGCCCAGCACATTTGTGCTGCGCCGGGTTTCGAATTCAACGTAGACTATTTCTAAGGGAGTCGAGCGACCCCACATAAGACTGCGCGAGCACGCCCGCCGGAATGATGCGGACGGCCAATGAGGGTGGAATGGGAATCAATCAAGGCCCGATCAGTCTCGATCAGAAATACACCCAAGGCTCCGGTCATATCTTCCTCACCGGCATCCAGACGCTGGTCCGGTTGCCGATGGCGCAGGTCCGCAGGGATCGCGCGGTAGGGCTCAACACTTCCGCATTTGTCACCGGCTATCGCGGTTCGCCGCTCGGTGGCTACGACCAGCAACTGATGGCTGCGCGAAAACATCTCGATCAGTATGGCATCAAGTTTCAGCCAGGGGTGAACGAGGATCTCGCAGCTACCGCGATCTGGGGCACCCAACAGCTCAATCTCTCGCCCGGCGCCAATTATGACGGGATCACGGGCATCTGGTACGGCAAGGGCCCCGGCGTCGATCGCTGCGGCGACGTCTTCCGGCACGGCAATGCGGCGGGTTCGGCCAAGCATGGCGGCGTGCTCTGTCTTGCGGGTGATGACCATGGTGCCAAGTCATCCACGGTGCCGCATCAGTCCGACCATGCCTTCATCTCGGCGCTGATGCCTTATCTTTATCCCTCGTCGATCCATGAGATCATCGACATGGGCCTGCTCGGCATTGCCATGTCGCGTTACTCCGGGTGCTGGGTCGGCATGAAGGTGATCACCGAGACGGTCGAGACCACGGCAGAGATCAATCTCAATGACGAGATGACGCCGTTCAGGATCCCGACCGATTTCGAGATGCCGCCGGGCGGTCTCAATCTGCGCTGGCCCGACGATCGCTATGCGCAGGATCGCCGGTTGCAGGACTACAAGGGGTTTGCCGCGATCGCCTTCGCGCGCGCCAACAATATCAATCGCGTCACCATCGATAGTCCGAATGCCCGCTTCGGCATCATGGCCTCGGGCAAGAGCTACGAGGACGTCCGCCAGGCACTGCGCGAATTGGGGATCACCGAGCAGGTCGCGGCAAGGATCGGCCTACGGCTCTACAAGATCGGCATGCCGTGGCCGCTGGAGCCGGAAGGCGTCCGCAAATTCGCGGTGGGTCTCGAAGAGATCTTCATCGTCGAGGAACGCCGCGAGATCGTCGAGAACCAGGTCAAGCAGGAGCTGTTCAACTGGCGCGACGACGTGCGCCCGCGCATCATCGGCAAGATGGACGACCACGACAAGCGCTTCCTCACTTTCGCGGCCGAGCTGAGCGTCGCCTCGCTTGCCTCCTCACTGACCGAGCGCCTGCTTCGCCTCAGTCTCAATCCCGAAATCGCCAGCATGCTGCGCGCCAAGGCCGACTGGTTCAACGGCCGCGAAGCGACGCAGATGCAGGCGGTGGCGCCGATCAGCCGCACGCCATATTTCTGCTCGGGCTGTCCGCACAACACCTCGACCAAGGTGCCCGAAGGCAGCCGCGCCTTCGCCGGCATCGGCTGCCACTTCATGGCGCTGTGGATGAACCGCAGCACCGAGACTTACACCCACATGGGAGGCGAGGGCGTGCCGTGGGTGGGCGTCGCGCCCTTCACCAAGGAAGAGCACGTGTTCGCCAATCTCGGCGACGGCACCTACTTCCATTCCGGTCTCCTCGCGATCCGCGCGGCGATCGCCGCGAAAGCGCCGATTACCTACAAGATCCTGTTCAACGACGCGGTGGCGATGACCGGCGGCCAGCATGTCGACGGCGAGTTGTCGCCGCAGCAGATCACCTTCCAGCTTCACGCGGAAGGTATCCGCGAGATCTACCTGGTCTCGGAGAGTCCGCATCTCTACCCGTCATCGGACATCGCGCCGGGCGTCAAGGTCGCTCACCGCGACGAGCTTGATGCGGTGCAGAAAGCATGCCGCCAGACCAAGGGCACTTCGGCCATCGTATTCGTGCAGACCTGCGCTGCCGAAAAGCGCCGCCGCCGCAAGCGCGGCCTGATGGAGGATCCTCAGCGCCGCGTGTTGATCAACCCTGCCGTGTGCGAAGGCTGCGGCGATTGCTCGGTGCAGTCGAACTGCATCTCGGTCGAGCCGCTGGAGGCCGAGCTGGGGCGCAAGCGCACCATCAACCAGTCGACCTGCAACAAGGACTAGTCCTGCCTGAAGGGCTTTTGCCCGTCCTTCGTCACCGTGGACGGCGGCAAGCCGCGCCACCGCGCGCCCAGCGAGCTCAGCGACATCGGCGAATTGCCCGAACCCGCCTCACGGCCGACGCTCGACAAGCCCTACAACATCGCCGTCGGCGGTGTCGGCGGCACCGGCGTGCTCACCATCGGCGCGCTGCTCGGCATGGCCGCCCATATCGAGGGCAAGGCCTCGATGATCCTCGACATGTCGGGCCTCGCACAGAAGGGCGGGGCGGTGCTCAGCCATGTCCGCCTCTCGGATCATCCGGCGGAGGTGACCTGCTCGCGCATCGTCACCGGCACGGCCGATCTCGTGCTCGCCGCCGACGAGGTGGTCGCGGTCGCCAAGGACACCATCTCGCTCTGCGACACCAGCCGCACCCGCGGCATCATCAACAGCCACGTCATCCCCACCGCCGACTTCGTCCTCAACCGCGACTTCAACTTCCAGACCCGCAAGTTGAACGCGGTGCTGGAGACGGCCCTGCACAAGGACTCGGTGTTCTTC
>JASBVG010000042.1 GCA_030147505.1 Tardiphaga sp. | reverse complement strand
ACACGGCCGCGACGCTGTTCTCGCAGGCGCCGCAGAACGCCACCGAAGCGCGCGCGCAGAACGCCGCCGCGCTGGCGACCGCGGCCGGCAACGACGCGGCCGCGACCGCCGCGATCGATGGCTCGGTCGGGCTCGGCCTGTTCGCCTCTGGCGGCAGCTTCACCATCGACCAGACGCCTGCGATCAACGGCGTGCTGGCGATCCAAACCTTCTCGCCGATCATCGTCAATGCGCCGATCACGGTCGCAAGCGGGGGCCTCGGCCTGCTCTCCCAAGGCGCGCTCACCATCAATGCGCCGATCAATGTCAATGGCGCGGGCAGCGTCGCGCTGGCCTATGATGCGAGTTCACTGGCGAATCTGTCGTTCGGCCTCACGGGCACGGGCTTCACCGGCAGGGTCACATATCTCGACGGCAACGGCCAGCCGATCACGTCGGACGCCGGCGGCAAGCTTTCGATCAACAGCAATGCTTACACGCTGGTCTATACGATGGCGCAGCTCGATGCGATCGACGGCAAGGAAGCGGTCGGCAACGCCGTCGTCGCGATCTACGGATCGGGTCTGTCGGGAAACTACGCGCTGGCGCGTGGTCTCGACGCGTCGGGCGTCACCTACACCGACGCCATCGTCGCCGGGCAGAACGGCACTCAGCGATTCAGCGGCACACTGGAGGGGCTGGGACATACGGTCGCGAACCTGACGATCAGCGGCGGCAACAGCTATGTCGGCCTGATCGGCAGTTCCAACGGCACGGTGCGCGATATCGGCGTCGTCGGTGGCAGCGTCTCGGGCTCCGCCTACGTGGGCGGCCTTGTCGGGTTCAACCAAACCGGCCTTGTCGGGTACGGGTACAACCAAATCGGCGCGATCACGCAGTCCTACGCCACCGGCGCCGTCTCGGGCACCACCTTGGTCGGCGGCCTTGTCGGGTACAACTACAGCGGTACGGTCACGCGGTCCTACGCCGCCGGCGCCGTCTCGGGCACCACCCACGTGGGCGGCCTTGTCGGGGCCAACGAAGTCGGCACGATCACGCAGTCCTACGCCGCCGGCGCCGTCTCGGGCTCTACCAACGTGGGCGGCCTTGCCGGGGCCAACTTCGGCACGATCACGCAGGCCTACGCCACCGGCGCCGTCTCGGGCTCCACCAACGTGGGCGGCCTCGTCGGGTACAATAGCAACGGCGTGATCACGCAGTCCTACGCAGCCGGCGCCGTCTCGGGCTATTCCTCCGTGGGCGGCCTTGTCGGGGCCAACTTCGGCGCGATCACGCAGGCCTACTGGGACACGCAGACCAGCGGGTTAGGCGCCGGCATCGGTAGCGACAACACCAACCAGTCCGGCAACGTCGCCGGGCTGACCACGGCCCAGATGAACAATCCGACCAATTTCATCAATGCCGGCTGGGATTATTCCTCCGTCTGGGGCCGGCTGAAGACCGGCGGGGCCCCGATCCTGCGGGCGCTCACCACCGATCCGGTCTACACCTACTACGTCACCCTCTCGGGCAACACCTCCACCACCTATGGCGACGGCATCACCAGCACGTCCGGCATCACGGTGGGCGGGCGCGATGCGGGCAATGTCTCCGTCGCCTGGGGCAGCGCCATCGGCGCCACCACCAATGCGGGCAGCTATGGTTATGGCGGCAGCAATGTGCTGTCGCTGAGCTATTCCGCCGGTGTGGCCGGCGACTATTATGTGGATTACGGCACTTACGGTCTCACCATCAACAAGCGCGTGGTCAGCCTCGACGGCACGCGCACCTATGACGGGACCACCAATGTCGGCGCCGGTGTGCTGACCATCGGCAATCTCGCCAATAACGAGACACTGACGCTCGCCGGCATCGGCACGCTGTCCGGCAAGAATGTCGGCACCGGTCTCGGCTTCGGGCTCGGCACGCTGGCACTCGGCGATGGCACTGGTCTCGCCTCGAACTACACGCTGACGGGCAGCACGCGCACGGTGGACATCACCAAGGCGACCATCACCGCCATCACCGGCATCACCGCCGACAACAAGACCTATGACGCCACCACCGCGGCCACGCTGGTGCTGTCTGGCGCCGGCTTCACCGGCATGGCGAGCGGCGATGCGCTGACGGTGGCCACCGCCACCGGCGCGTTCCTCGATAAAAATGCCGGCATCGGCAAGACGGTGAATATTTCGGGCCTGACGCTCGGCGGCACCGATGCGGGCAATTATACGCTGGGCTCGACCACGGCCTCGACCACGGCCGACATCGCCAAGGCGATCATCACCTCGATCGCCGGCATCACCGCCACCAACAAGACCTATGACGGCACGGACGAAGCGGCCCTGGTGCTGACCGGCGCGACGTTCAGCGGCAAGATCACGGGCGACGTGCTGACGGTGGCCACATCGTCGGGCGCGTTCTCCGACAAGAACGCCGCAACCGGCAAGACGGTGAATATCACCGGCCTGACGCTCGGCGGCACCGATGGGGGCAATTACACGCTGTCTTCGACCACGGCCTCGACCACGGCCGACATCGCCAAGGCGGTGATCACCGGGATCTCCGGCATCACGGCTAACAACAAGACCTATGACGGCACGGACGCGGCCACGCTGGTGCTGACCGGCGCCACGTTCAACGGCCAGGCGAGCGGCGACGTGCTGACGGTGGCGACGTCGTCGGGTGCTTTCATCGACAAGAACGCCGGCACTGGCAAAACGGTGAATATCAGCGGCCTCTCGCTCGGCGGTACCGATGCAGGCAATTACACGCTGTCGAGTTCTACGGCCTCGACCACGGCGGACATCGCCAAGGCCGCGATCACCTCCATCTCCGGCATCACCGCAGGCAACAAGACCTATGACGGCACCGACGCGGCGACGCTGGTGCTGACCGGCGCCGTGTTCAACGGCAAGGTGAGCGGCGATGTGCTGACGGTGGCGACGTCGTCGGGCGCGTTCTCCGACAAGAACGCCGCGTCGGGCAAGACGGTGAACATCACCGGTCTCTCCCTCGGCGGCACCGATGCGGGCAATTACACGTTGTCATCGACCACGGCCTCGACGACGGCCGACATCGCCAAGGCGGTCATCACCTCGATCTCCGGCATCACCGCCGACAACAAGAGCTATGACGGCACCACCGATGCGTCGCTGGTGACATCCAGCGCGACATTCAACGGCAAGCTGTCCGGCGACGTGCTCAACGTGGCCGCGGCGACGGGCGCGTTTACTGGCAAGGATGTCGGCAACGGCCTGACTGTCGGTATCAGCGGCCTGACCCTGGGCGGCGCGGATGCGGGCAATTACACGCTGTCCACGACCACGGCATCGACCACCGCGAACATCGTGCAGCGCGTGCTGTCGCTGTCCGGCGGGCGTGTCTATGACGGCAGCACCGATGTCGCCGCGAACGTGCTGACGCTCGGCAATCTGGTCAGCGGCGAGACGCTGGTGCTGTCCGGTACCGGCCAGTTGAGCAGCAAGGACGTGGGCAGCAGTCGCAGCTTCGCGCTCGGCACGCTGGCGCTCGGCAATGGTTCGGGCACGGCGTCGAACTATACATTGGCGGGCGGCACGACGACGGTCGATATCGCCAAGGCGATGCTGACGCTGTCCGGTTTCACCGCGGCGAACAAGGTCTATGACGGCACCACGTCGGCCTCGGTCCTCAGCACCGGCACACTGCTTGGCGTGATCGCGGGCGACAACGTGTCCTTCACCGCGACATCCGCAAGCTTCGCCGACAAGAATGCCGGCACCGGCAAGACGGTGACGCTGAATGGCGTGCTGGGAGGCATCGATGCAGGCAACTACACGCTGGCATCGGGCACGGCCACGACGACGGCGGATATCAGCCGAGCGGTGATCACGTCGATCACCGGCATCACTGCGCTGAGCAAGCCCTATGACGGCAATGCGACGGCCGCGTTGGTCTTCTCCGGCGCTGTTTTCAACGGCATGGTGGCCGGCGACCTGTTGCGTGTCGCGTCCGGCACCGGCGCCTTTGCCGACTCCAATTCCGGCACCGGCAAAGTGGTGAATATTGCCGGTCTCTCGCTCGGTGGCCTCGACGCCGGCAACTACACGTTGGCCTCCACCACGGCGACCACGACGGCGGATATCAACGCCTCCGTGGCGCCGCTGCTGCCGCCGCCGAACACCATCGACACCGGCACTGCAGCCATCAACGGCATCGGCAGCACAGTGCGGCAATCCTTCGTGGTGACCACGGCAGATGCGTTCGCGCAACCGCAACTGATCGATCTCGGCGGCATGCCGGGCGATCGCAGCAACAACGGCAATGTGTCGGCCAATCGCGACGCACAGGAAGAAACGAACTGACGATGATGTTCTCGAAATTTTTCGCAAGTCGCGCCGCCCTCACGGCCATTCTCGCTGTCGCATCCCCGACCATGGCCGCGCCGCTGCCGGGCGGGGCAGGCTCGCTGGTTGAGACCTTTCAGGACTGGATCGTCGCCTGCCAGGCGCAGGAAAACACGACGAGCTGCGTGATGCGGCAGGTGCAGACCAATACGCAGACCAATCAGAGCGTTCTCACGCTCGAACTCCGCAATGTCGCCGGCGGCAAGCTCGAAGGCGCGCTGCTGCTGCCGTTCGGCCTCGCGCTGGCCAAGGGCGTGACGCTGAAGATCGACGATGCCGCAGTCGGCACGGTCGCATATTCCACGTGTGTCCAGCAGGGCTGCCTGGTGCCGATGGGGCTCGACGCGGCGCAAGTGGCGAAACTGAGAACCGGCACCGCGCTCAATGTCGGCGCGACCGGCCTCAATCCCGCGCAACCTGTGGCGCTGAAGATCTCGCTGAAGGGATTTCCGACGGCGCTGAGCCGGGTGCTCGATCTGACGAAGTAGCACGAGCTGGCGGCAGCATCAGGCGATGTCAGTCGCCCGGGAGTGGCCATGTACAAACATGTCCGCTTCCGGTGCAAAGCGGACGCTCATTCCACCGATCGTTGCTAACGGCTCTAATCAGGCGCTCGGGTAAAGCGAAGCCCCGGGCAAGATCTGATAGTTCTCTTGGGGCCGGAGCTGTCGAACTCAGTCAACGGAGGTCGTGGTCCCAGTACGGCTCGGGACTGAAGCGTGCGACAAGCCAATCGACAAAGACGCGAACCTTCGGCGCAAGTTCACGTGAGCTGGGATATAGGGCCCAAAGGGTTTGCGTAGACACCAGCCGGTGATCGGCAAGGATTGGGACAAGCTTACCGGATCTCAACTCGTCAGCTGCACACCAGGTCGCCATTAGAGCAATACCCAGGCCAGCACTGGCCGCATCCCGAACAGCCTCACCGTCGTTGATCCGCAACGTGGGTGTCACGCGCTTTGCGATCGGTTCGCCATGCGCGCCCGTAAACGTCCAAACGTCCAGGGTGCCGACGACCAGACAGGCATGGGCGTCCAGATCATCAGGATGTTCAGGGCGACCTTGGCGCGCGATGTAGTCCGGGGACGCCACAATAACCCGCCGATCAGGGGCGAGCCGCCGCGCCACGAAGGACGAGTCTCTAAGCTCAGCATATCGAACGGCGACATCGAATGCTCCTTCGACGAGATCGACGACGCTGTCGGAGATGCGCATGTCGAGCTTTAGGTCCGGATATCGTGCCGCGAATTCCGGCAAGCCTGGCACGATATGCATGCGTGCGAACGATGAGGGAGCTGCAACCCGAAGGGTTCCGCGTGGTGATACCTGCTCGCGCCCCAACGCTGCGCTAGCCGCCGCCGCCGCGTCCAATACATTCTCGGCATGAGGCAGGAATGCCCGACCATCCTCCGTCAGCGTCGCGTGCCGGGTCGTGCGGTGCAAAAGGCGTGCTCCAAGGCGCTTCTCGAAAGCCGATAGCCGCGCGCTCGCTGTAGCTGGCGTGATGTCCAGGTCGCGTGCGGCGGCGCTGATGCTGTCCAGCCGGGCGATGCGCACAAACAAATTAAGGTCGTTGAGATCCATCTTTGGCCATCGTGATCTCGCTTTGAGACCCGCGCAGGGGCGGAGATGCCGGCGGGGCAGTTTCAAAGAATAATTGAAGAAGCTTCAGATTTTGACCGGGTACCGCTTCCGATCTTTGTAAGCCAGATGGACTCCAACAACAAGGAGTTACGAGATGAGCGGCAAAATGAAAGCGGCAGTTCTCAGCCGGTTCGGAGACAGCGGTGTGTTCGAGCTACGGGACGTTTCGGTCCCTGCGGTAGGTCCGCGCGAGGTCCGCGTGCGGGTCTACGCGACCGCTATCAACCCTCTAGACTACCAAATCCGCCGCGGCGATTACGCGGAATACGTCTCGCTCCCCGCCATTATCGGGCACGACATCTCGGGCGTCGTCGAAGAGGTCGGGTCTCATGTGATCGAGTTCGCAATTGGCGACGAGGTCTACTACACGCCGCAGATCTTCGGCGGCCCGGGCTCCTATGCCGAGCGACACGTTGCCGATGTATCGCTGGTGGGGCGCAAGCCGAAAAACATCGACCATCTGGAAGCGGCGAGCCTGACGCTGGTAGGCGGTACGGTCTGGGAAGCGTTCGTGACCCGTGCCCAGCTTGGTGTCGGCGAGACCGTCTTGATCCATGGCGGCGCAGGCGGCGTCGGCAGCATCGCGATCCAGATTGCGAAGGCGATCGGTGCGCGGGTGATCACGACCGCCAGCGCCCGCAATGATGACTTCGTGCGCGGGCTCGGGGCGGATGAGGTGATTCACTACAGTTCAGAAGACTATGTTGATGCCGTTGCGAGACTGACTCGAGCCCGGGGGGTGAACGTCGTTTTCGATACGATCGGCGGTGACGCACTGACGAGAAGCCCGCTGGTCCTTGCCGACTTCGGACGTGTCATCAGTATCGTCGACATCAAGCAGCCCCAGAATCTCATCGACGCCTGGGGTAAGAATGCCGCTTACCACTTCGTCTTCACGCGCCAGAACCGAGGCAAGCTCAACGCTCTCACCGATCTCGTCGAACGCGGTCTTGTGAAGCCGGTCATCGGCGCCGTGCTGCCTTTGGCGCGAATGGGCGATGCGCACGACCTCCTGGAAAACGGGAGCGCCCGCGGCCTCCGCGGCAAGATTGCCATAGACGTCGTCGGCGACACCGTCCGATTGCCATCGCAACGCTGAAACCTTCCCGATCGGCCGCGCTTTGTCGCGCGTGGGTATCTGCAACCCAAGTTGAGACAACAGATGATCACTGAACTCGCCATTTTACGCATCAGCCCTGACGCCAACGCTAGTTTTGAAGCCGCCGTTGCGAGCGTGGAGAATCTTCTCGCTACCGCGGCCGGTCATATCCGGCATCGTCTAGCTTCCGCCATCGACCGGCCCGACCTTTATCTGCTGGAGGTCGATTGGCGCGATCTCGCTGCCTATACAGAATGTTTCGAGCCAAGCAGCGCTCATGCTCAGTTCATGGAGGCGCTGGGGCCGTTTCTAGTGGCCGAGCCTATGGTGCTCCATGTGCCCACGAAGACGCAACGCACGATGGAGGTGACGAACCGCCCGGTTGATCGACTGACCGGATGACCGTGCAGGACGTGCAACACCATGCTAGTCCGCTTGTTCGCGAATATATCCAGCACGCAACGCCGTGCGCAGTTCTCGCGCCACCCGTCGTCCGTGTAGTCGTACTTGGCCGTTACCGTATGGTGCTCTTGTCCCCTGGCGCAAAGCGGACATTTCAATGTAGAGGAATCCTCCTATCAGACCTTCTTGCTTGTCGTCAGTAGCCAGAGCAGGTAGGCACCGCCCAGCAGGCTCGTGGTCTGCCCGATATGCAGGCCGACATTCAGCGGCAGGCGCTGGCTCGCAAGGTCGGCGGCGAGGAGTAGTACGGCGCCCATGAGTGCGCCCGAGACCAACGGAACGCCGGACGATCGTGTCAGTCGTCGTGCGAGCTGAGGACCAGCGAGTGCGATGAAGGCGATGGGGCCTGCGGCTGCAGTGGCGATGGCGGTGAGGTTGACCGCCGCCGTGACCATGATGAGCCTTGTGCGTTCCACCGGGACGCCGAGCTGCCGTGCCGCATCATCGCCCATCTCGAGCAGGTTGATGCGCTGCGCGTGATAGATGGCAACCGGCACGATGGCGGCGAAGCCAAGCGCGGCCGGTAGGACATGGGACCATGTCCTTGTGTTCAGCGAACCCGCCAACCAGAGCTGCGCAGAGAGCGCCTGATCGAGATGACCCATGACCAGCAACACGGTGTTGATGCCCGACAGGATGGCGCCGACGCCGATACCGACCAGAACCAAGCGATAGCCGCCTGTGACCCGTCCTTTCATCGATAGCAGGAAGACCAGAACCGCGGTCGCGATGCCGGAAGCGACTGCAGCCAGTGAGGTGTGGAACGGGTGAGCATCGAACAGGATGATCTGGACGATCGCGCCGGTTGCGGCGCCTGTGGTGAAGCCGATTATGTCCGGTGAGCCGAGCGCATTGCGCGAGATCGATTGGAAGATCGAGCCGGCCATGCCGAGCGCTGCGCCGACGAAAAAGGCCGTCAGCAAACGCGGCAGCCGGATGCGTATGATGATTAGATCCGCTGTGGCGTTGTCGCCGATGCCGAACAGGCTTGCCGCCACCTCTGTCGCACTGAAACGCAGCGTGCCGGTGCCGAGGAGCAGGACCGCGAGCGCCAGGCTCGTAAGCATCAGCAGACTGCAGACAACAGCAACCCGCGGGCGCCATCGAAACGACAGAGGGCCGAGCCGCAGGGCATGTGTGGTGATCTGCTTCACAGGCGGATCATCCGGAAACGGCGCACGACAAATACGAAGAAGGGACCGCCGATCAGAGCGGCGACGATGCCCGCCGCAATCTCCGACGGTGGCGCGATGATGCGGCCGATGACGTCTGAGAACAGCAGCAGGTTCGCGGCGAACAGGGCCGAGCAGGGTAGGATCCATCGATAATCGGATCCGACGATCTTGCGGGCGATATGCGGGGCGACCAGCCCTGCAAAGCCGATCGGGCCTGCACCTGCGGTCGCTACGCCTGCAAGCAGCGCCACGGACAGGCAGGACAGCAGCCATGTCATGCGGATATCGACGCCCAGCGCGCGTCCGAGATCCTCGCCGAGCGCGACGGTGTTGAGGTTGCGTGCCGTGATCATCGCCAAGCTTGCGCCGATCGTCACGCAGACGGCAAGCACGGCCGTGACATCCAGTCCGCGTCCGTCGACAGACCCGGCCACCCAGTTGCGAAAACTATCAAATACCGCCGGATCCGCATTGAGGATCATGACGCCGGACATCGCGGCGAGTACCACCGACAGGCCAGCTCCGGCCAGAACAAGCCGGACCGGATTGGTACCGGTCTCATGCGCCTGGCCGAGGATAAACACGGCGATGCCGGCTAGACCGGCGCCGGCAAAGGCAAACCAGACATAGTGGAGCATCGACTGCAATCCGAACACGGTCACGCCGAGCACGACGGCGAGGGCGGCGCCGGCATTGATGCCCAGCAACCCCGGCTCAGCGAGCGGATTGCGTGTAACGGCTTGCATGATCCCTCCCGCGATACCGAGCGCCAGTCCCGTTAGAACGGCGACGATCGTGCGGGGAACGCGGAGCTCGCGAATGACGAGATGGAGATTGTTGCCTGGGTCATAGGCGCGGAAGGCGTCGAACGTCTCGGCAAGCGGAATCGAGCGGGATCCAACTGCGAGGCTTATCACGATGCCGGCGAAGAGAACGACTATGCCGCCCGCAAGCCCTTGCGACCGCCATCTCCGTCCGGGGGAGGCCGAAGCGCTAGTGATCATGGCTTGCGGAAGTAAGCGGCGACATCGTCAATGAGCCGGCGCCCCGAATAATAGTCGATCCGGAACGAGGTGATCCCGAGCGGATAGACGCGCTTATTCATCACTGCAGGAAGATTGGCGAGCACGGGATCGGCCATGAACGCTTTCACATCATCGTCCGTGCCGCGGAGCAGGAAGACGGTTTCGCCGGTGATCGCGGCCGAGAGATTTTCGCGCGAGATGAATTCGAATTCGGTACGTCGTGTGACCTCGCGGGCGAGACCAGACGGGATACCCGCGATCTTGAAACCAAGTGCCGCGAGGACGGAGGCCTGCGGGCTTTCGGGCCGGCCGATCGAATAGCTGCCGGCGATGTTATAACCGACGATGGTCGCAGTGCCGGCCGGCAAAGCAAGAGTTGCCGCGACCTCTGCGACGTGGGTATCAAATCGCTTGATCGCTTTGACTGCGTCTTCTTCAAGCCCAGCCGCTTTGCCGATTTCCGTCGCGATCTCTTGCCAGCTGCGGTTGGAATAATTGACGACGATGGCGGGAACGCCCTGGGCTTTCAACTCGGCGTAATGCTGGGCCGCGCTGTCCTGGCCGGTGGCGGATACGACGACGAGATCCGGATTGGCGCCGATCACCGCTTCGATATCGAATTTGAGATTTTTGTACAGAATCTTGACGCCGCGTTGGTCGGCGACGTCGGCCCATTGCGAAAAGAAACCCTTGTTGTCGGTCAGCGGGCTGGGTGTTGCTGCTGCAGTTGCGGTGACGGGTGCTCCGATGGCCAGCAGGATGCCGGTGACGCTGGGCGTGGTGGAGACGATCCGCTTCGGTTTCGTCTTCAATATCAGTCCGCCAGCCTCGTGTTTGATCGTGCGTGGCCAGCTTGTGTCTTCTGCAGTTGCGACCGATGTGCCCAAACACAGACAGATTGCGATGGTGATGCGAACGAGGCCGGATCGGAGGAAGTTCATCGTCGAGGCAGTCCCTGCAGGAGGAGTGAGAGGAAATGGCCGCGGCACACCCGCAACATCCGGCGACATGAGCTGGATCAAAGCCAAGTTTCGTATTCCACAATATGGATTGCATCCTGCAATGCAATATGTAGGGTGTGTCGCGTTGGTCGCCGGAGTATGGCGATCATAGCGTGATGACGGCTGGCCTTGCTCTGTAGAAGCCGGCGTCAGGCGGCCCCTTCGTATCATGGCGGCGCGGGATCTCAGTCCGAATGACCGCGATTTAGATGGATTACAAAGACGCGCCGATTCGGCGCGCGCATCCGATGGGTGCCGAATAACTGGATACGCGTGAGAGATGTCACATCGCCTGCATGTTGAATCCGTAACGCTCCGCTATGGCGAGCGGCATATCGCGGAGAATCTCTCGGTCGATATTCGCGATGGCTCCTTTACCGTCATCGTCGGCCCCAATGCTTGTGGAAAGTCGACGCTGCTGCGTGCGCTATCGCGCTTGCTTGCGCCATCAGCCGGGCAGGTCATCCTCGACGGTAAGAGCATTGAGGAATTTCCCGCCAAGGAAGTCGCGCGCCGCCTCGGCCTGCTGCCGCAGCATGCCATTGCGCCGGATGGCATCAGCGTCGAGGATCTTGTCGGACGCGGGCGTTATCCGCATCAGTCCTTCTTGCGGCAATGGTCCGCTGCCGACGAGATTGCAGTTGCTGCGGCGATGGCCGCGACCCATGTCACCGAACTATCGGGCCGGATGGTGGAGGAACTCTCGGGTGGCCAGCGCCAGCGTGTCTGGATCGCCATGGTCCTTACGCAGGAGACGCCGATCCTGCTGCTGGACGAGCCCACGACGTTTCTGGACATCGCGCATCAGATCGAACTGCTGGAACTTCTCGCCGATCTCAATCGCCAAGGCCGCACGGTTGTCGCTGTGTTGCACGATCTCAATCATGCATGCCGCTATGGATCTCACCTCATCGCGATGAAAGGCGGAGCGGTCGTTGCGGAAGGGGAGCCTGCCGCCATCGTGACCGAGCAACTGGTCAGCGATGTCTTCGGGCTGCCATCCATGATCATTTCCGATCCTGTCGCCGGAACGCCGCTGATCGTTCCGAAAGGACGGCAGACGATCAATCGACAAGCGGATCACTGACATGACCAAAGACCGGCAGCTTCACATCGGATTGGTTCTTGCTGCCATGTGGCGCAAGGGGCGGGATGCGAGCGAGGACGACACGCCGTCGTCCCTCCGGGATGCCTGGGATCTTCATGTCGGCCTAGCGCGTATGGCGGAGCAGGCCAAGCTCGACTTCGTGTTCAAGCCGGACTATCTCGTCCTGCATCCGGCGCTGGTCGCCCGGTCGCCATCCGCCGTCAGTCTCGATCCCACGATGGTCCTAGCATCGATCGCCCGGTCGACCGAAATGGTCGGCTTGGTGACGACGGTTTCGACCACGTTCAACGTGCCATATGTCGTGGCGCGCCAGATGCAGTCGCTGCACTGGATCAGCAACGGGCGCGCCGGCTGGAACATCGTGACATCCATCGAAGGCGCCGAGAATTTCGGCAACGCGCCGATGCCGTCGCCGGATGAACGCTATCGCAAGGCCGCGGAATTCACCGATGTGGTGCGTCGGCTCTGGCAAAGCCATCCTTATGAGGTGATGACCGAGGGGGCGAGCTACGCGCCGATCAACCATATAGGCGAGTTCTTCAGCGTCAAAGGGCCACTGAATGTCGCGGGACATCCGGCGGGACCACCTCCGCTGTTTCAGGCCGGCGCCTCCGACGCCGGGCGGAATTTTGCAGCTTCCGTTGCCGACGCGATCTTCGGCTCGATCCCGGATATGCAGGCGGGCATCGAACTGCGTGCCGACCTGCGCGTGCGCGCAGAGCGGCATGGCCGTGATCCCGGTGCCGTGCGTGTCTTGCCCGGCCTCTATTTCTTCCTCGCCAGGACGCGCGAGGAAGCTTGGCGATTGCACCGTCAGGCGCATGCGCATCTGACGCGCGAAAAACGCGATGAGGCCCTCAAGGCAGTTCTGGGGCTGGATGTCAGCGGTATGCCGCTCGATGCGCGTATCACGTCGGACCTGCTGCCGGCATGCGATCAATTTGTCCGCAGCCGGACCCATGCCGATCTGCTGCGTCGCTTCATCGAAAACCACCATCCGACATTGGACGACGTGCTGGCGCGTCCAGAGGTGGTTGGATCGGCGCATTGGGTGTCGGTAGGTACGGTCGAGGATGTGCTCGGCGAGATCGTCGAATGGTTCGAGGCCGGGGCGATCGATGGATTCATCGCGCTGCCCGGCGGTTCGTTCGAGTCCTTGCAGCTATTCCTGAATGAACTCGTGCCCGCGCTCGTCGCGCGCGGACTGTTTCGCAGGGATTATCAGGGATCGACGCTGCGCGAACACCTCGGGATCGGCTAGACGCATCACCAAAGAGAACGGCCAAATGGCATCAGCCGTTTCCGGATTCGATTGTCGCCTGTCTGGCGGCGTCGAACAGCGCAGCGCGATGACCCTGCGCCTCCGCCGTCTTGACGAAGGACACGGTGGTGACGACGCAGGCAATCTCGTTCTGGACGTCAAACACAGGTGCGGCTTTACCCGTCAGCAACGAGAACAGATGCTCGTTTAGTTCGGTGCCGGATGCCTTGCGAACGGAATCCAAAGTTTCTGCGGTCGGCTGACCGCCGCGAAACGAGGCCGGCTGCAGCTTGCGCACGGCCTTGATGCGTTCGCGCGGCAGATAGGCCTGGAAGACAAGCCCGCAGGCGGTGTTGTCGAGGGGCAGCACGTCGCCAAGGCCAACGGTGCTGATGGCAAAATCCGAACTGCGATACCAATGCACGATGGTGGGCCCTTGCTGCGTCCAGATCGCCACACCGCAACTCGCCGAGATGCGTGAGGACAGCGCCTTCATCTGCCGAGCAGCGACCTCGATTGGCTCGATACGCCGCAACGCACGAAGACCGATATTCAGGGCTGCGGGGCCAAGATCGTAATAGCCGGTCACTTGATCCTGAGCGACCAGCCGCTCGCGCACCAGGCTCTGCATGTAGCGATGGGCCGTCGATGTTCCCGTCTGGCCGCGGCTCGCGATCTCGCGCAGCGCCAGTGCACCTTCGGCTTTCGCGAGAATCTCGAGAAACCGTGCCGCGATCGAAACGGACTGGATCGTGCCGGATCGCTTTTCCTTAGGTTTGCTACGGGGGGGCATCAGCGCTGTCGATTCGTGTCACGCACGCGCGTGGAAAAGAGGAAAGAGCGCATGGCGGCTATCGTCTTCTGTTCTGGATTGCGAGGCTGATCGGTGTCGCCGGGCGGCCACCATCGGTGAGACATTCAAGGCAATCTAAATTGGTGCTGCTCCGTGATCAATCGGTTTCGGTGACCGGTCGTCACGAAGGAAATCACATGAATCACAGACGTTTCCGGCTGTCGACGCACGCGCTCAGCTGCGCCGTGCTGCTGCGGGGCGGGTACCGCGTCATGTTGACATGCAAAATGCGTCATGCATTGTGGAATTATCAATTTGATCGCGAGCCACGGCCCCGAGCCCAGCCAGCACGTTACGTTTTGGGGTTGGGGCGGTATGTCTTCGAGCTTTGTTTCTCCGTGGCTGCGCGGTGTCAGTGCGTTGTCCATCTTGTCTGTGTGCGCCTCGGTACCCGTGCTGGCGCAGGACGCATCTTCTTCGGGTTCTTCGGGGCGGGTTGTCGCGCTAGACGAAATCGTGGTCACCGGCGAAAAAGTCGACCGCGACCTCAAGAACACGGCATCGTCCGTGACGGTCATCACCGGCAAGGAGATCGACAAGAAGACCGGTGACTCATCCGTTGCCCAGGTCATCAACGGCGTGCCGAACGTGACCTTCACGGATACGGTAAGCATGCCGATTATCCGCGGTCAGGATACACAGGGACCTCTGACAGGTCAGAATTCGTTCTGGGGCGGCACCGTCCCGCGCGCGACGATCAATCTCGACGGTCGCTATCTGAACTACAACGAGTCCTATTTCGGCGCGACATCTGCCTGGGACGTCAGCAGCATCGAGGTGTTCCGCGGTCCGCAGACGACATCGCAGGGCGCCAATGCCATTGCCGGCTCGATCATCGTCAATACCAAGGATCCGACCTTTACGCCGGAAGGCGCCTATCAGGCGGAAATCGGCAACTACAACCAGAAGCGAACCTCGGTCGCGGTGTCCGGCCCATTGATCAAGGATCAGCTGGCGGCGCGTATCGCCATCGATTATGCCGCGCGCGATACGTTCATCAACTATGTCAATCCGAACTTCGTGACTGACGGGACGGATCAGAATTTCAGCGCGATGAATGCGCGGGCAAAACTGCTCTGGGTGCCGACCGAAATCACCGGGCTGGAGACAAAGCTCACTTATTCGCACAGCGGCAGCAACCGCCCCAGCCAGGAGGCCGCCTCGGCACCGTTCGACCGTTTGCGGCATGTCACCACGACGATGCCGACCTGGTGGCAGGAAACCGACACCGGCATGCTCGATGTCAAATACGATATGGGCAACGGGATCCGCTTCTTCAACCAGTCCCAGTATACGAGCACGAATGCCAAACGTCGCGTCGGGCTTGTTCCCGTCAATGGTGACGCCGACGTCGCACAGAAGAACGTCTCGAACGAGGCAAGGGTGTCCTTCGGTGACCTGACCAATGTGCTGTCCGGTTTTGGCGGCATCTATTACGCCCACACCAAGACCGACGAGAAGCTGGTGCTCGCACCGAGCGGCCTGTCGACCTTCGATGACACCAAGGAAAATCTCGGCCTGTTCACGGAACTGAGCTACCGGTTCGCGCCGCTATGGACGCTGACTGGTGGTCTGCGATTCCAGCAGGATCATATCCAGCGGCTCGGCAAATCGTCTCTCGCGGTCTTGCCGGTGAATTACGACCAGACGTTCACCGCGTTCCTGCCCAAGGTCTCGCTGGCCTATGCCGTGACGGCCGACTGGACCGTCGGCGCGCTGGTCAGCCGTGGCTACAATCCAGGCGGTGTGTCGCTCAATCTGAGCAGCACGCCACCGCGCTGGGTGACGTTCGAAGAGGAGACGCTCTGGAATTACGAGCTGTTCACGCGGTCGAACTTCCTCGACAACAGGCTCTCCGTGAACGGCAACCTGTTCTACATGGATTTCAAGAACGCGCAGTACAACATCCCCGTCGTAATCTCGACGGGCGTGACGCAGTCCTACACGATCAATGCCGAGAAGGCGCATGCCTATGGTCTCGAAGTTGGGCTTGATTATCGCGTTGTCGATAGCGTGACGTTGAAGGCGAGCGCGGGATTGTTGCGCACCGAGATCGACAAGATCTCGAGCAATGTCGCCTATCAGGGCAATGAGTTCGCAAAATCACCGGGCTACATGCTGAGCTTCGGTGCCAGCTGGGATGCAACCGACAAGCTCAATCTGTCCAGCCAGGTGCGCCATACGGATGGCTACTACTCGGACGTCGCCAATACCCGTCTTTACGTCATCAATGCCTACACAGTCGCAGATGCACGGATCAGCTACCAGTTCGATCCAAAGGCGCAGGTTTATGGTTACGTGAAGAACGTCTTTGACGAACGCGCGCCGACCTACATGCAGCAGAACCGCGGCATCGGTGGCATCGAAGCCAGCATGATCGAGCCGCGAATGTTCGGTGTTGGCATTAAAGGTGTTTTCTGAAGGAGATTCCTCGCGTTCGGTGACCAGCATTTGAATTTTACATCTTTGATGTTGTTTATGCGGGTCTGCCAATCTGGCAGGGATCACTTGCGAGATTTTGCGGTTGAGCAAATGCTCGGCGTGCCCCCGTCGCTCTCGCGTTCCCAAGGCGCGGGAGTGACCGCAATGTTGGCGTAAGCCATGTGAGAAGGAGAGAGGCTCAATCGACCAATGACCGCTTTTGGCGCTAAGCCGTCATTCAGGCGGAGGCTCTATTCTTCCCTAGCTCGCTGGGAGCGACGCGGTGGGGCGGGTGGATTGGAGGCAGCTCTATGCCCGCCTGGAACAAGGATCAAATTATCGGCCAAAAACTACCCCTCAAACCGAGAGAAGTCTGGGGGATAAGAACGAGATTGGAAGTTGCCTCAAACTTGCGAGAGCTTGCCCTCTTCAACCTAGCAATCGACAGTAAGCTCCGGGCGTGCGATCTGACGTGCGTGAAAGTGCGGGATCTGACGGTCTCAGGGATGCTGCGCAGTCGAGCGACGGTTATTCAAAAGAAGACGGGACGTCCGGTCCAGTTCGAAATATCGGAGCAGACGAGACAGAGCCTCGAAAAGTGGATTTCTTTTCGGAAATTGCTTCCGACAGACTTTCTGTTTCCTAGCCGAAGGTCAGCCAAACCACATCTGTCTACGCGGCAATATGGGCGGATCGTCGATCGATGGGTAGTCAGCCTCGGGCTGGACCGAAGACGCTATGGCACACATTCGCTGCGCCGAACGAAAGTGTCTCAGATTTATAAGAAAACGGGGAATCTTCGTGCGGTTCAACTGCTCCTCGGGCATACAAAGCTTGAAAGTACCGTGCGCTATCTTGGAATCGAGGTAGACGATGCATTGGCAATGTCAGAGCAAGTAGATCTTTAAGTATCACTGAAGCGCATCACTAAGTGATGCGTCTTTGGCGCGCAGCGGACCGCAAGCGGCAGAGGATATAGACCTATTCTAAAACGTAGCCCGGTGTATCTTGTCGGTTTCGTCTAATGTCGCCGTTCACGAGCCGAGTGGAGATATGGCCCACAGGACTGCGACGGTCGCCCAAGCGGGCGAGAGCATCAATCGACCCGAGTCTCGCCAATACCTGAAGCTGTTCGCGGGTGACCTGATCATCTCGTCCGGAATCAATGAACTGGGCGCGAAGTCGTCGGGCGCGGGCCCTTTGAAGCGTGGCCTCAAAGTGGTGGTCGTTCTCAGCGGGCGCGAGCAGATCGAGCTCGAAGGACACCCGCTGATCGAGATCAGCGGGCCACAATCCTGCGTCATCCTCAACGAGCACGACAGCAACAGCGTTCGCTGGATCGCGGGCGATACGCCGTTACACTTCGTCATCATCCAGGTCGCGTATTCGCTCGCGCTCGATGCGCTCGGCATCGATCTCGCCGCGGTGAAGCGGCAGCGCGAGCAGGCCGAGAAGCCGCTGCTGCATGTCGCCAAGGGCGACCAGGTGCTGCAATCGCTGGCGTCGCAGATCGTCACCTGTCCGATGCGCGGAACGATGCGCAACATGTATCTGGCCGGCAAGAGCTTCGAACTGGTCGCCGCCGCACTGGACCCGATGCTCCGGCAGCCGGAGCGCGAGGAGCAGTCCTTCTCCGCGGCCGACCTGCAGCGCGTCCACGCCGCCTATGACCGGCTGATCGCCGATGCCGACGAGCCGCCGTCGCTCGCAGAGCTGGCGCGCGATGTCGGCCTCAGTGCGTCCAAGCTGACCATCGGCTTTCGCCGCGCCTTCGGGACCACGGTCTTTGGCGTGCTGCAGGATCACCGCCTGCAAGAGGCGCATCGCATGCTGGCGAGCGGCGAGGTGACGGTGTCGGAAGCGGCCTATCGGGTGGGCTATTCCCCGGCTCATTTCACCACGATCTTCCGCCAGCGCTTCGGCATGTCGCCGAGCAGGCTGCGCAAGTCCTGATGCGGGATCTAAAACGATCCCAAACTGGATCGAAAGAAACTGCGCGAATATCGAAAGTCACGTCGATTGCGAAAGGATGCGCTAAACTGAATAACGCCTCCGAAGTCATTTGGGGGCGGGGATCATCATGACGTGCACATTTTCTGCAGCGGTCCGCAGCGCATTGCGACCGGTCTGCGTGTCGCTGGGCTTGCTTTTCATGTCGGGAAGCTCGTTCCACGCCATCGCGCAAACCGCGCGCCAGAGCGATCCGCCCGTGGTAAATGCGTCGCAACTGCCGCCCGTCGTGGTGAGTTCGCCCGCCCAGCGCGCCGGCCGGACCGCGCGCAGTGCGCGCTCCTCGAGCGCCGCGCGACGGGCCGCGACCCGCGCAACTCCGCAGCGTGTGCCGGCGGCGGCCATTCCGAGCGCCGTGTCGGCCCGTGAGACGGCGACCAGCCCCGTGCCGGGCTATGTGGCCGAGCAGAGCGCCACCGGCACTAAGACCGACACCAGGCTGATCGAGAATCCACAGTCGGTCTCCGTGGTCGGCCAGGACCAGATCGACCAGCAAGGCTCGCTCACCGTTGCGGAATCGCTGCGCTACACCGCGGGCGTGCTCGCCGGCTCGCGTCCGGGCAACCGCTTCGATGACGTCTTCATCCGCGGCTTCGGTGGCTTCGGCTTCACCGCGGGCTATGCCCAGTTCCTCGACGGACTGAAGATGCAGCGTGGCATCTCCTATGCCGTGCCGAATATCGATGCCTATGGGCTCGAGCGTGTCGAGGTCATCAAGGGGCCGGCGTCGGTGCTGTATGGCCAGACCAATCCGGGTGGCCTCGTCAACATGGTGAGCAAGCGCCCGCTCGATCGCGGCTTTTATGGCGAGGTCGAGGCGCTGGCCGGCAACTATGATCGCATCCAGTCGGCCTTTGACATCGGCGGGCGGATCGACAAGGAAGGGCAGTTGCTCTACCGCATCACCGGTCTCGGCATGCAGTCCAATACTTCGGTGGATTACACCCAGCAGCAGCGTGTCTTCATCGCGCCGTCGCTGACCTGGAAGCCGACCGACGACACCAAGATCACCTTCCTCAATCACTACCAGAACGACCCGAAGAGCTTTCAGCCGAACTATCTGCCTGCGCAGGGCCTGATGCCGGGCATCGGCGGCGTGCCGGCCAATCCCTATGGCCGCTTGCCGACCAGCTTCTATGTCGGCGATCCCTCCCATGACAGCTATCGCCGCGAATGGTATTCGAGCGGCTATGAACTCGAACATCGTTTCGACAGCGTCTGGACCGTGCGCCAGAACTTCCGCTATCAGCACCTGAATAGCGAATTCTACGCGATCCCGGCTAATCCCGGCTATACGAGCGCAGCCAATCCCAACCAGATCCAGCGCGCGAAGACCTCGGTGGTCGAGGATTTCGGCGGCGCCGTCGTCGACAATCAGGCCGAGGCCAAATTCCGGACCGGCTTCATCGATCACAAGATGCTGTTCGGCGTCGACTACCAGTACAGCAGTGCGCACCGTCTGCTCGGCCAGGCGCGTGGCGTCGCCAATCTCAGCACGATCAACCCGGTCTATTTCCAGAATATCCCGCGGGCGCCGTTCTCGACCGACCAGACGCAGACCAACAGCAATCTCGGCCTGTATATCCAAGACCAGATGAAGATCGATCGCCTGATTGTGTCGCTGGCGGGACGCCACGATCGTTCGGAAATCCAGTTCAATACGCTGACGCTCGGCACCGGTGCGCGCAACATCGTCAACCAGAACGACAGCGCCTTCACCTATCGCGCCGG
The DNA here is from genome assembly GCA_030147505.1 of Tardiphaga sp. GTDB lineage: Bacteria > Pseudomonadota > Alphaproteobacteria > Rhizobiales > Xanthobacteraceae > Tardiphaga. The sequence continues at coordinate 64,919 of JASBVG010000042.1, read as the reverse complement.
CGCGCTCTACCTGCTGGATGGCGGCATCTCGCCCTATGTGAACTATGCCACCTCGTTCGAGCCCGCACCCTATCTGGCAGTCGGAGACAAGCCGCTGCTGCCGATGAGCGGGGAGTCCTATGAATTTGGCGTCAAATATCAGCCGATCGGCCTCGACACGCTGATCACCGCGTCCTATTTCGACATCCGCCAGCAGAACGTCGTCAATGGCGACCCGCTCAATATCGGCTATTACGTGCAGACCGGAGAGGTCCGTTCGCGTGGCGTCGAGCTGGAAGCGAAGACCTCATTCTCGCGCAATCTCAACGGCATTGCGAGCGTCACCTGGCTCGATGCCGAGGTGACTAGGGACGTGGTGGCGATCAATGTCCGCAAGCGTCCGTTCGCCGTACCGGCGGTGATGGCCTCGGCCTGGGCGGATTACACCTTCGACCGCGGCCCGCTGGGCGGTTTCGGCCTCGGCGGCGGCGTGCGCTATGTCGGCGACAGCGCCGGCGATCCCGCCAACTCCTTCACCGTGCCGGCGGTGACGCTGTTCGACGCCGGCGTGCATTACGACTTCAGCTATCTGAACCGCGAGTGGAAGGGCTGGAGCGCACGCGTCAACGCCAACAACCTGTTCGACAAGGAATATGTCGCGGCTTGCTACACGCTGTCGAATGGCTGCTTCTGGGGCGCCCGCCGCAGTGTGATCGGAAGCGTGAAATATAGCTGGTAAATCGAAAGGGCATTAGCTGTGAGCCAAGCCTCGAATGACGACCCCTGGCGTGCGCGCTATCGCAACATCCGGGTGCTGGACGTACTCCGCGTGACCCGCGTCACGCCGATGATGCAGCGGGTAACGCTCGGCGGCGACGAGATCCGCGGCATCAACGATGCGCCCAACATCAAGCTGGTGCTTCCACCACGCGAGGGCGCGCCGGTCTGGCCGCTGAAAGGCGACAACGGCAAGCCCTTGCTGCCGCCCGGTCGGTCGATGCCGATCACGCGCACCTACTCGCTGCGCCGTCTCGATCGCGACCGCGGCGAGCTCGATGTCGACTTCGTGATGCATGGCGAGGGCGCCGCATCGACATGGGCCGAACATGCACGCCCCGGCGACAAGATCGGGGTCGGCGGTCCGATGGGTCCGGAGGTGCGGCCCGCGGACTGGTACCTGATCGCGGGTGACCACACCGCATTGCCGGCGATCACGCGCATTCTGTGCCAGCTCGCGCCGGACGCGCGCGGCAGCGTTTTCATCGCGGTGCCGAATGCCGCCGAGCGGCAGCAGTTGTCGATTCCGCCGGGCATGAAACTGCACTGGCTGCACACGGAAGAGGGCGACGATCTCGAACGCAGCGTGCGCGCCGCCCCTTGGCCGGAGGGCAAGAAGGTCTATGCGTGGTTCGCTGCGGAATCCACGGCCGTGCGATCGTTGCGCAATTATGTCCGCCATGAACGCGGTCTCGGACGCAGCGAGTTTCTCGCCATCGGCTATTGGCGGCGCGGCATGAGCGAGCCGGAATATCACGAAAAGCTCGATCATGATCGCGGCGAGGATTTCTACGAGGCCATCCGTGACGAATTGCAGCACGCCCACGAACACCACTGAGGCGTGGCTGCCGTTCCAGCGTGCCGGGGCATCGCAGATCGACCTGACCTCGAAGGGCGGACGCGGCTATCGCATCTTTGTGTCGGTGCCGGATTCGGCGCCGCCGCCGGGAGGCTTTCCGGTCCTCTATCTGCTGGACGGCAATGCGACATTCGCCACGGCGATGGATGTCGTTGCCATGCAGATGCGCAGGCCACACGCAACCGGCGTGCCGCCGGGGATCGTGGTCGGAATCGGTTATCCCTGCGACCCGCCGCTTGCGCCGGAGCGCCGGTGGTTCGACCTGACGCCGGGAAGCCACAGCGCTGATGCGAGCGAGGGCGGTGCCGCGGCGTTTTCGGATTTCATCGCGGACACGGTGAAGCCGCTCGTGGAATCCAGCTGGCCTACCGATCCCGGGCGGCAAGCCGTTTTCGGCCATTCGCTTGGTGGACTGTTCGTGTTGTGGTCGCTGTTCACGCGTCCGGAATCGTTCCAGAGTCATGTTGCGGCGTCGCCGTCGATCTGGTGGAATGACTGTGCGATCCTGGCGCAGGCGGATGCATTCATTCGCGCCAGGGACTGCGTCGCTGCGAAGGGCCGACTGCTGATGACGGTCGGCAGTCTCGAACGAACCCCGCCCTCGGCGATGGATCGCGGATCGACGACCATGGTGGAGAATGTCAAAGCGCTTGCGGCGCGGTTGCGCGACAATGCGGCTGATGTGCTGGATGTGTCCTATGCCGAATTCACCGACGAGAACCACGTCTCCGTCATCCCGGCTGCGATCAGCCGCGGCGTTCGCTTCGCCTGGCAGAAGCCGTGAGGCGATGATGACGGGCTTGATCAGGCGTGCATTGCTGTGTCTTGCTTTGCTGGGCTTGAGCGGGCTCCTGTCACTGGCGCCGGCACGCGCCGAGATCCGGATCACGGACATCGCCGGGCGCGATGTGGTGCTGGAAAGGCCGGCGACGCGCGTCCTGCTGGTGCAGGGGCGGCATCTGCCCGCTCTGTCGCTGATCCATCCTGATCCCGTCAGCATCATGGCCGGCTGGCAGAGCGACATGAAGCGGCAGGATCCGGTCACCTATGAGACGTATCAGCGCAAGTTTCCAGATCTCGACAAGGTGCCGGTAATCGGCGACGGCGTGCCGCAGAATTTCTCGGTGGAGCGCGCACTCGCAATCCGGCCCGACGTGGCGATCCTCAGCTGGTATGTCGCGGGCGTTGCTCCCGGCGGCAAGAACAGCCCGGTGATCAAGCGCTTCGAGAATGCCGGCATTCCCGTGGTCATCGTCGATTTCTTCGCCAATCCGCTGCGTGACACGATCCCCAGCATTCGCGTGCTCGGCCAGGTGACCGGCCGCGAGGAGGAGGCGACGGCCTTCATCGATTTCTACCAGCAGCATCTGACGCGATTGAAGGACAGGCTGGCGGCCCACAAGGAGGCGCGGCCGAGCGTTTTCATGCATGCCCATGCCGGCGGCGGCGAGTGCTGCTATTCGCCCGGCAAGGGCACCTTCAACGATTTCATCACGCTGGCCGGCGGCCGCAATATCGCCGTCGACATGATCCCGGGATCGACCGGCCAGGTCAGCCTCGAATATCTGATCGCCAGGAATCCGGACGTCTATGTCGCGACCGGCGGCGCGCAGCTCGCGGCGAGCGGTGGCCTTGTGCTCGGCACGGACGTGTCGGCAGAGGATGCACGCAGCCGCTTCCGGAGCCTGCTCGCAAAGCCCGGCCTGTCGGGCCTGACTGCCGTGACATCCGGGCGCGCTTTTGGCCTGTGGCATCAGTTCAACGACTCGCCGTCCCATATCGTGGCGCTCGAATGGCTGGCGAAGTGGTTGCATCCGGATCTGTTCCGCGATCTCGATCCTGCCGCGACGATGCAGCGGATCAACACCTTCTCTGCGGTGCCCTTGCCGGGCACGTTCTGGGTCGAGACGCCGTGACGGACAGCGTGCCATCGACGGCGACGGAGTCCATCCGGTCGGAGACGATCGCGGCTTATCGCCGGATCATGCGCCGACGCATCGGCTGGTCGATTGTCTTTGCCGTCGCGCTCGTGATGGCGTTCCTACTCGATCTCGCCTCCGGTCCGGCATCGCTCGGCCTGCACGAGACGATCGCGGCACTGCTCGATCCTGCAAACAGCCCGCGCCCCGTCGTCACCATCATCTGGGACGTGCGGCTGCCGCAGGCGGTGGCCGCGGTGCTGGTGGGCATCGCGCTCGCGCTGGCAGGGGCGGAAATGCAGACCGTGCTCAACAATCCGCTCGCGAGCCCGTTCACGCTCGGCGTATCGTCCTCGGCGGCGTTTGGCGCCGCGCTCGCGCTTGTGCTCGGCGTCGGCATCCCCGGCGTACCGCAGAACTGGCTGGTGGCGGGCAACGCCTTCCTGTTCGCCCTCGGATCGATGCTGCTGATGCATTCGCTGGTGACGTTGCGCGGCCTCGGCTCCGATGGTCTCGTGCTGATGGGGATTGCGCTGTTCTTCACGTTCAACGCCATGGTGGCGCTGCTGCAGTTCGTCGCCAGCCAGCAGGCACTGCAGCAGCTCGTGTTCTGGATGCTCGGCAGTCTGTCGCGTGCCGACTGGGACAATCTGAGGCTCGTCGCGCTCATCGTGATGTGCGTGGTGCCGTTCACATTGCGGGCGGCATGGCCGCTCACCGCACTGCGGCTGGGCGAGGAGCGCGCGCGTGGCATGGGCGTCGATGTCTCGCGGCTGCGCTATGCGTCGCTGCTGCGCGTCAGCTTGCTAACTGCGACGGCGATGGCGCTGGTCGGTACCGTCGGCTTTGTCGGCCTTGCCGGGCCGCACATCGCCCGCATGCTGATCGGCGAGGACCATCGTTTCTTCCTGCCAGTGAGTGCACTCGCCGGCGCACTCATCATGTCGATCGCATCCACCATCAGCAAGATGGTGATCCCAGGCGTGCTGATCCCGATCGGCATCGTCACGGCGGCGATCGGGCTTCCGGTCTTCATTGCGCTGATCCTGCGCCGGAGAAGCGCATGGTGAACCGCGCACAGCTTTTGATCGATCGGCTCTCGACCGGCTATCCCGGTCGGCCAGTGATCCGCGATGTCACGCTTGCGCCGCTTCAGGCGGGCGAGATCACCGCGCTGGTCGGCCCCAATGCAGCCGGCAAGTCGACGCTGCTGCGCGGGCTGGCGGGACTGCTGCCTGCAAGCGGCGAAGTGACGTTCGATGGACGCTCAATCCTGCAACTGTCACCGCGCGCCCGCGCCGAACTGATCGGCTTCATGCCGCAAAGCGTGCCGCTGGCGGCGGAACTGACGGTCCTGGAGGGCATGCTGAGCGCGCTGCATGTGGCGCCGCGCACCGGCGACGATCCGTTTATGGAACAAGCCATCGACGTGCTCGGACAGGTCGGCATCGCGCATCTCGCGCTCGAGCCGCTGAACCGCCTGTCTGGTGGACAACGTCAGCTTGCGAGCCTGGCGCAATCCATCGTGCGGCATCCGCCCATCCTGCTGCTCGACGAGCCGACCAGCGCGCTCGATCTCGGTCACCAGTTCGATGTCATGAACATGGTGCGCCGCTACGTCAGCGCAGGCAGGGTCGCCGTCGTCGTGCTCCACGACCTGACATTCGCGGCGCGCTGGGCTGACAATATCGTGGTAATGTCTCAAGGAGTGCCCAAATGCTCCGGGGCACCTGCCGCTGTCGTTACGCCTAAGCTGCTTACGGAGATTTATGGCATATCGGCAAGAGTCGAACGCTGCAGCCGTGACTTTTTACAACTAATCGTAGACGGTCGCATAACCCATAATGGACCAGATTAGCTGGAAACTCCGTCAAAATGCGTTCGCTCTAGTAGACGCATCTCTTGTTGCGCTGCGCGGCAGCTTGCGAAATCCGCTATTTGTAAACGGGTGTGTGCGGCCAAAAGAATCGTATGTCAGCTTTTGGCGCTAAGCGGACGTCGCGACGCTCCACTTAAAACGATAGACCTTTGCCTAGCAGCTCGTCGATTTGTAAAGGTGGCAGTCCGTCGCAAATGCTAGTTTGGATCAAGCGAGAAATTGATCTGAATTTAATCAGGCGAGTTTCATCGCAGATTGGGTCACCCAACGGTGACGCATTCTTTTCACTCTTCCCGGAATGCTCGTGCAATCTGATCGCCAATTGGCTTCACAAGATAAGAGATCACTGTACGTTCGCCGGTCTGGATGAATGCTTCCGCTGGCATGCCCGGCACCGGCTTTAGCTGGCCAAGGCGCCTCAGCTGATCGGGGGCGACACTGACGCGCGCGACGTAATAAGAAGCCCCAGTCTTCTGGTCCTGGGTCAGGTCGGCGGCGATACGGGTGACCGTGCCCAGCAGTTCGGGCGTGGTGCGCTGGTTGAAGGCTGACAGGCGCAGCACGGCGGGCTGGCCAGGGCGCATCTGGTCGATATCGTGGGGCTGGATCTGGACATCGATGGCGAGGCGGTCTGCAGATGGCACGATCAGCATGACCGTATCGGCCGGAGAGATCACGCCGCCGATTGTGTGGACCGCGAGTTCATGCACGATGCCGTCCTGCGGCGCGATGAGGTCGATGCGCTTGAGCTGGTCCTCGGCGGTGACCTTGCGCTCGATATATTCGGCGGTCTGGCCTTCGATGTCGCGGAGATTGCCGGCCACCTCGCTGCGCAGGTCCTGATCGATCTGGATGATCTGCAACTGCGCTTCCGAAATCTTGCCGGCGGATTGCCCCTGCGCCTCGACCAGCCGGCCGCGCTCGCCGTCGAGATTGGCGGCCTCGCGTTCCAGCGCCATCATGCGCTGGATCGGCACGAGGCCCTTTTCCCACAACTCGCGCACCCCCTTGAGTTCCTGCGCGATCAGCGCAATGCCCCGGATTTTGGCTTCTTCCTGCGCGGTCAGTCCGCGCACCTCCTTGCCGTATTGCAGGGCGCGCTCGCGCAATTGCGCCTTCTGCCCGGTGCGTGCCTCGCGGCGCAGTTCGAACAGGCGGCGCTCGCCTGCCATCAGCGCGGCGATCTCCGGATCGTCGGCGCGGGCGAGCAGGTCATCCGGGAAGCCGATGGTTGTATCCTCGTCGCGCTCGGCGCGGAGCCGGGCACGGCGGACGGCGAATTCGTCCAGCCGCTTGGTGACGACGGCGAGATTGGCGCGGGTCTGCGTGGCATCGAGGCGCATCACCACATCGCCCGCCGTGACATGCTGGCCGTCCTGCACGCGGATCTCGCCGACCACGCCGCCGGTCGGATGTTGGACTTTCTTGACATGGCTATCCACCACGAAATGCCCGCCGGCGACCACCGCGCCAGCGAGATTCGTCGCCGCAGCCCAGCCGCCGATGCCGATCACCAGCACGACGCCCGCGATGCCGGCGATGGCGAGATGCCGGCGCATCGAATTGGAGATGTCGGCGACGTCAGGACGAGGCATCGGAGTTCTCCGTGCGGATGGGGGAGGCCGCGGCTGTGGGCGGCGCGACCATGCGCAGCGGCGCCACGCTGCGCGCCGTTGCGGCAAATCCGGCCGTGACGGGCTTCGCCGCCGTCGCCGGCTTGGTGATCTGCGACAACACCTCGTCGCGCGGGCCAAAGGCCTTGACGCGGCCGCCTTGCATGGCCAGCACCAGATCAACGGCGCCCATGGCGCTCGGACGATGCGCGATGGCGACGACGATGCCGCGGCGCGCGCGTACGGCAGCGATGGCCGCGACCACGGCGGCTTCGCCTTCCGCATCGAGATTGGCATTGGGCTCGTCGAGCACCACCAGAAACGGATCGCCATAGAGCGCGCGGGCGAGGCCGATGCGCTGGCGCTGCCCGGCGGACAGTGCCGAGCCGGCTTCGTTGATGCGTGTCTGATAGCCGTGTTCGAACCGCACGATCATATCATGAACGCCGGCCGCCTGTGCGGCGGCGACGATCGCGGCGGAATCGGCATCTTCGTCGAAACGCGCGATGTTCTCGGCGATGGTGCCGTCGAACAGTTCGGTGCCTTGCGGCAGATAGCCGATATGCCGGCCGAGCGCAGTGCGGTCCCATTGATCGAATCTCGCGCCATCGAGCCTGATGTTGCCGGATGCAGGGCGCCATGCACCGACCAGCGCGCGCGCCAGCGTGGACTTGCCGCAGCCGCTGTGGCCGATGACGCCGAGCGCGCTGCCTGCGCAGACAACAAAGCTCACGCCGTTCACAGTCGCGCGCCTGTCGCCGGGCGGCGCGATGGCCAGCGCCTCGACGCGCAGTTCCGCCTGCGGTGCCGGGAGCGCAAGCACCGCAGGCGTCTCGGACATGCTGCCGAGCATCTCGCTGAGCCGTGCCCAGCTCTGCTGCGCCATCAGGAATGGCTTCCATGTGGAGATCGCGAGATCCACGGGCGCCAGTGCGCGACCCATCATGATTGAGCTCGCCACCATCACGCCGGGGCTGACCTCCTGCCGGATCACCAGCCAGGCCCCGACCGCGAGCAACGCCGATTGCAGCACCGCGCGCAGCCCGCGCGAGATGCCGCCGAATGTGCTGGCGACGTCGCCGGTGCGACGGTTGGCAGCAAGATAGTCGGCATTGGTTGCCTTCCAGCGCCCATACAGGCGATCGCCAAGCCCCATCGCGCGCACCACCTCGGCATTGCGCCGGCCGGCATCGATCTGCGCATTGCGGAGTGTGACCTGCTGCACCATCGCGCGGGCGGGCGCGCGAGACAGCGCATTGGTGAGCAGCGTCAACGACACCAGCACGATGGCGCCGACAAGCGCGGTGACGCCGATCCAGACATGGAAGATGAAACAGATGGCGAGATAGACCGGCATCCAGGGCAGGTCGAAAAAGGCGGTCGGGCCCGGGCTGGACAGGAAGGCTCGCACATTATCGAGATCGCGCAGCGGCTGCAGCCCATCGCCCGGCAACGGCTTGTCGAGCGGCAGGCGCGTTACGGCATCATGGACACGGCGCGAGAAACCGCGGTCGAACCATTCGCCGATCCGCAGCAGCACGCGCGAGCGCACGACGTCGAACAGCGCTTGGAATGCGTAGAGCACGACGGCGAGGAAGCTTAGACCGGCGAGGGTCGACAGACTGCGGCTCGCCAGCACGCGATCATAAACCTGTAGCATGAACAGCGGAGCTGTCAGTCCCAGCAGGTTGACAATGCCGCTGATGGCCGCCAGTGCAGCGATCACGACGGTCATCGTACTTTTCTGGGTGGACGACAACGCCGCGGCCGGAGGCCGCGACGTTGTCTGTTGTGCGTGCGCGCGTGTCACGGCCGGCCTCAGACGACGATGTGGCCGCCGAGGATCAGACTCAGCATATCGGTGCCGACATAACCGTCGAGCTGGATCGTGTTGGCGCCATCGGCGATGGTAAGGACACCCGAATTGTCCCACCAGTTGCTGTGATTAAAGAACAGATCACTATAGCCGCCGATATTGCTGACGCCCTGCAGGTCGAGCACGTCGTTGTCGCCATCGGTGGTGCCGAAGTCGGTGATGACGTCATTGGCCCACCCATTGCCAAAGATGAAGGTGTCGTTGCCGGCGGCGCCGGTGAACCTGTCATTGCCGGCAAAGCTCAGCATCACGTCATTGCCTGCGGTGCCGATCTGGGTAGTACCTTGTTCGGCGAAATACGCATAGAGGCCGGTCAGGCTCCCGTTCTGCGACAGATCGGCGATCGCCGTATTCCAGGCGGTGGTCAGCGTTGCGCCGGTCAGGTCGATTGACAAAGCGGGGTCCTGCACCCAGGTGTCGCTCGAGGCGACATAAGCGAGGTTGCTGCCCAGCACCATGGAGGTGACGGTGCCGTCGATAACGCCCGGCGTATAGCTGAAGTCGTCTCCGCTGACGATGACCGAGGATTTGTCGTTGTCGACGCCGCCGATAGTCCGCGTGCCGGCATACCACTGGTCGGTGGTGTTGCGGATGGCATTAAAGTTGCCCGTGCCGCGATAGTCGAAATTGCTAGTCCAGCTATCGAAGTAAGCGGGCAAGTTGCTGCTGGTTTCACTGTAGGTGATGGTCAGTGACATGGTCGCTCCGTTGAAGATTTGGATGATCCGCGATGGACGAAAGGCTGACGCGACGCGGGCGCCGCGTCAGCCGAAGTCATGACAGCGTCGTGCTGCGCCGCCTTATGCGAAGGCGACGTCGCTCCAGTCGAGCGTGCCGCCGCCCGCGAAGTTCACCGTGATCGTGCTGGTGATGCTGTTGACGGAATCCACATAAGTGATGACGTTGCCGGAAATGCTGCCGCCTGCCGCCTGGAACGCGGCGTTGTTGGCCCAGCCGAAACCATAGAGCTGGATCTGGTCGGCGCCATCGAAGAAGTCAGTGATGGTGTCATTACCCCAGCCCTGCTCTGCCGTTCCCGCTGCGGTGTCGTAGTAGGCTGCAGTCCAGCGGAAGGCATCGACGAGGACCGCGCCGTTGCCTGTCATGACGTCGTTGCCGGCAAAGCTGAGCAGCACGTCGTCGCCTGCCGTGCCGGTCTGGTTGGTGCCTTGTTCGGCAAAATAGTCGGTCAGGCCGGCGAAGGACTGGCCGAAGAATGTACCGCCATCAATCTGTCCGCCATGCGACAGCGAATAGATCGCCTGGTTGAAGTCGGTCGTGACCGGCATGTAGCCCGTGCTGTTGGTGATGATCAGTTCCTGATCTTGCACCCACAGATCGGTGGCCGGCACATATTCGAGATTGCGACCGAGCGTGAGCGACTGCACCTGCCCGTTGAACGCACCCGGCGTGTAAGTGTAGTCATAGATGTTCATGATGGCGGAGGGCAGGTTGTTGTCGGTACCTTCCGTATCGAAGCCAGCCGACCATTGGTCCTGACCGGTGAACGAGGTGGAGAACCAGCCGTTTCCGTTATAGGTGAAGGCGGCGTCGTAGGCCGGAAGATAGGTCGCCAGATTACTGCTTGCGGCAGTGAGCTGAATGTTGAGTGCCATGATCGATAACCTTTCCTGCTTGTTTTGCCCGTCAGGCGACGGGCCACCCATTCCCGGCAATAGAGTCGGGAATTCCTTGAACTCGCCTCGGTGACGCGAATTCTGATGTCTTTACGGGAGTGTGGTTCTATCCAGTCGCGTAACTAGAATTTGTAGTTCACGGAAGCTGTGGCTGTACGGCCCGGCGCAGCGTAGAAGTTCGCACCGAGCCCTGGTGCATAGGCGAGGTCGGTTAGGTTGGTGACCGCGAAACGGAGCTTGAGGCTCTCGTCGATGATGTAGGAGCCGTAGATGTCGTACACGCGATAGCCCGGCATCTCGTAGCCGCTGCGCAGCGAACCCAGAGCAGGGACCGTCTCCGACACGTCGACCATTCGCGCGCCCAGCGTCAGCTTCTCGTCGAGCAGTCGGATGCCGGCATCGATGGTGACGCGTAGTTTCGGTGGCTGGAAGATCACGGTGGTGCCGAGGCCGCTGTTGATCGGCGTCACGCGGCCCGACGGCGAGATGTAGCTATCGGCGAAATCGGTATCGATGCCGGTGATCGTGCCGCCGACATAGACGGAGCGTGCATCGTAGTTGCCTTCGATCTCGAAGCCCTTCATGCGCGTAACGCCGTCGAGATTCACATAGGATTCATAGCGCTGGTTCGCTTCTGCGTTCTGGATTCTGCCGATGCTGATATAGTCGACGATCTCGCGGTAGAAGCCGGCGACCTTGAAGCGGAAAGAATCGCGCTCCGTCAGGACCGCATTGGACAGAACGTTGAAGCCGGCTTCATAGGTGTCGCCACGCTCCGGCTGCAGAAACGGATTTGGCGCATAGGTGGTGATGACGTTCACATCGTGTCCGCCATTCAGGAACGATTCCATCACCGTCGGCGGCCGATAGCTCTTGGCGTATTTTGCGAAAGGCTGCAGCCAGTCGGTGGGTTGAAATGCCACCGTGAAGTTCGGCAGCCAGGCGCCGCCGGAATTATCGACGTTGACATCGTAGCGTGGATAAAAGCCCGGACCGTAGATCGGAACGAATGTGGGTGGAATCGCCGGGCCACAACCGCGGGCGTTGCAGATGGGCGGACGCCCGGGATCGGTCATCAGCTGTCCGATCACGGGGCCCGGCTGCAAGTCGCCGTAGATCGTAGTCATGCCGGCGAGGTGATACCAGTCGTAGCGGACGCCGCCGGTCAGGGTGACCCATTCCGTCGGCTTCAGGGTTGCGCTTCCGAAACCGCTGATGACGTCGCGGTTGCCGCTTGGCGTGCCGCCGGTCAGCGTGCTCGAATAGTCCACGCCGTTGGACGCGACATAGCCCTGCTGCAGCTTGGTCCTGCCGGCGTCGCTGAAGGCTTCCATGCCGTAATTGAGCGCGAGCGCTCCGATCGCCGTGTCGAAGCGGCTGGTGTTGTCGACGCTGCCACCGATCGTCGAGAACACGAAATTGGATGGCCCCGAGGTCACCAGTGTGCCGGTGGAGACCCGGTCGTTCTTGAGGTTGTTGTAGTACAGCCGGACCCTGAGATCGATCAGTTCGTTATCGGGCTTCCAGTCCAGCGCCGAGGTGAAGGTGTCGTTGATGACCTTCTCATCCGCTTTGGACATACCGCCGGCCTGAATCGTGGAGTCGAAATTTCCGGTGCCGAAGCGCGAGTCATTGTGGATCCAGCCGAGCGTGATCTTCACGTCTTCCGTTGTCCGTGCTTCGGCCTTGAGGATGGTCGAGAACACCTCCTGACCGGAATAGAGCAGGACGTCGCCGGCATAGGTGGTGCCGCCGCCGAGCGAACCGTTCTTGCCGATTTCATAGGCGCCGATATTCTTGTAGCTGACGCCTGCGAGAACCGAGAATCGCTCGGATACGCGGATCGCAGCCGCCGTCGCTCCGTCGAAATTATACTTGTTGGTGCCGGTGGTGGCATTGGCGAAGCCGCCATACTGCTTGCCAGGTGCGATAAGATCATCGGCAATGACGGTCCGATAATTCACCGAGCCGCCGAGCGCGCCGGCGCTTCCGGCGCCGGACGTGGTGCTCTTCTCGACATAGATATCGCGAAGGAAGGCGGATTCCACATAGGTGCGCTGGGTTGCGCCATGCGAGCTGCGCTGGAAGTTCTGTCGCGCGCCGTCGATCATGCTGGCGATACGATCCTGATCCTGCAATCCGCGGATATTGACGCTGATGCCGGGGTTCTGCGCTTCCGAGCGATTGGCATAAACGCCTGCGACATTGTCGAGCAGGTCGCGCGCATTGCGACCCGGATTGCTGTCGATCGCTTCACGCGAGACCACGCTCACGGCGGCGGGGGTCTGATAGACCCAGTCCGGAGTGCCCTGATAGCCGGAGCCGTTATTGGCGTTGCGCGCGCCCTCGACGTGGATGGTATCGAGTTGCACGACATCGCCGGACAGGGCTGGGCCGGCATAGCTTTGCGCGGGATCGAGCAGCACCGCGGATTTCGGCCCGGTGACGCGATGCGAGAAACCGCTGCCGGCGAGCAACTGCGCCAGCGCGGCCTCGACTGTATAGGTGCCACGCACCGGCTGGCTGCGCATGCCGGGCGCAATCCGGGCCGTATAAAGAATGCGCCAGCCGCTGGCCGCGCCGAGATCGGCGATTGCGGCAGCAAGCGGCTTGGCGGGGATGTCGAGCAAAAAGGTACCGTCGCTGCGCGTGATGGGGGAGGTGGCTCCGATCGGGGCTTCGGTGTTCTGCGCTGCAGCCGGCGCCGTTAGCACCCATGGCAGAACGCCGATCAATCCGCCTGCCAGATGGCCGACCAAGCTTTTTCCACGCAACGTCATCATACGCTCGCCCCACTGACACGATGCCTGCCGCACTACGGCAGTGCAGCTGGAAGCATCTGCTCCCCACCGCAATCAACGAGTCATCCGGTCGAACCCACACGACGATGGGCGCCATCATATTTAGAATGTCGATAAAGTTGATGGACGTTCAGTAGATCACCGTGACCCACGGCGTCAGATGAGCGATCCTGCCATCGATCATGGCCGCGATGGCGGCGAGGCTGTCATCGACATTGGCCGTCGGGAACGTGCCTGAAATTTCCAGGTCGGCGTAACCGCCGCGGACGACGATGCGACTGCGTGTCTGACGCTGCAGGGTCGCGACGACACGGTGCAGAGGCGCACGGTCGAACACCAGGCGTCCGGAGATCCATGCCAGGCGATTGTCGAGATCGCCGGATCCGACCTTGCCGAGCTGGCCGTCAGCGATGGCAACATGCTGGTCGGCGGTCAGCGTGACCGAGCGATGCGTGGGGTCGGCGACGGCCACCGATCCGCGCTTCACCGCGACATCGACGCCATCCGTTGTCCGGTCGACATTGAATGCGGTGCCGAGGACGCGGACTTCGCTATCGCCGCCGTTCACGAAAAAAGGCGCCGGGCCGGGCTTAACGTCGAAAAATGCCTCGCCGCGCCGTATCACGACGCGTCGACGGCCATCCTTGAAATCGAGATCGAGCGCGGAGTCGGCGCCGATGGTGAGGCGCGATCCGTCTGGGAGCTCACGTATGGTCGCCTCACCGCGGGCCGTGACGATATCTGCGCCAATGTTCTCGAATATCGACGGATAGGCGATCCAGACGAAGGCCGTAGCGGCGGCTGCCGTGGTCAGTGGCAGCGTAGCCCACCAACGGAAAAGGCCGCGGCCGACCATGTTGCGCTGTCTTCTCGCTGCCAGGCGCGTTTGATCCGCGAGTCGGGCGGCTGGTGCTTCCAAATGGGTCCATAACAGCGCGGCCTCGCGATAGGCTATCACGTGGCGGGTATCTTCGCCCAGCCATCGCTGAAACGAAGCTTCGTCGGCGGTGCTGCCATTGCCGTCGCGCCGGATGAGCCACAGATCGGCCGCAGCGCGCTGCGCTTGCGTGGGCTGAAGATGTTTTTCGGGCTGCAAGCGTTGTTTCATCAGTCAGCCTTCTGGTCACGTCGTGCGGCGCGTCCTGCTACGGGGGCTGGACCTATTCTAAGCTCTCCTATCCCTATAACGAGCCAGATCATCGAAGCCACATCATGGTTTCGGAATTTCTCTGTCTGCATCGAGATGGGCGGCGATCGCCCGACGGCAGTGCTGCATGGCGCGCAGGAGGTGCTTTTCGACAGCACTAGTGGAAATGCCCAGGCGCTGGGCGATCTGCGCATTGCTTTCGCCATGCACCCGCCGGCCGATGAATACATCACGGCTGCGTGGCGGCAGTGTCATGAGGGCCCGGTCGAGCGCGGCGATCGCCTCGCGGGATTCCAGGGCCCTGTCTTCTGACACTGGCGAGGCGACGACCTGCTCGGGCATCAGCGCCGCGAGAACCGATTGCCGGCCCGACAGGATGCGATTGTGATCGATGACGGCATTGCGCGCGGCGGTGTAGAGCACGCGGCGATCATCTTCAGCAGAGCCTCGCGTGCCGGCGACGAACACGCGGGTAAACACGTCCTGCACGATGTCAGAGGCAGCATCCCGATCGCGGATACGCCGTCGCACAAGTGCTTCCAGGCGGGTGCGATGCTCTGCGAACAACGCGGCGATCGAATGTGTCCAACCCGTCATCGGCTAGGTGTCACCCGACATTCGGGAAGCTCATCGGATAGGCTAGAAGCTGGCTGCCGTTCGGACGAGGGTGTTTGCCGGGCATTGAAGCGATTGGCCATCTACCATCCCATCCAACCGAAGCGAATCGGCACGAGCTATCGTCCGCGGTTAGCCTTACCAGATCTAAGTTCGATCCGACCGCATGTCCAGCCAAGGACGAAACTGAAGATGACTCAGGCTTCATAGATCCAGTCCACACCGCCTGCCAGCTATCACGGCGCTGTACAAGAAATAGACCGCTACAGAATAGTATAGCTGACCGGGTCTCCACTCAAGCGTGTGCCGACTGGTTCGGACTGGAAAACCTTCACATCGAACGCGGATGTCGGCGTCGCTGGTGCAGAGCGGTGCGATCAGCTTTATTGAATGCGGCGAACATCCAGGTGCAAAGCACTAGCATGGGCATTCCGACCGTGTAGACGCCGAGAAACGGTCATCGTCAGATTCATTCTAAACTGATGGGGCTCAACGGATCCTCGTTCGTATTATCTTTTAGCAGCTAACTTTGGCTTTGCTCGCAATTGTTGAGTTGCCGGCGCGTAACGATGAGAGTGTGGAATGAGTGCATCCGATTTTCTTGCTGAGTCCGAACCCCGTCGTGCAGGACGATTGCGATTGCAGACAAGTGAATTGCATGACGCCCTCGACGAACGGATCATGGCAGGCCTTCCGTTTGCCGATCGTATCCGTTACGTCGCGTTTCTCCAGGTCCAGTATCAGTTTCACCGCGATATCGATCCGCTGTATGAGAACACCGCGTTGGCAAGCGTGTTGCCTGACCTGCCGGGTCGCCGGCGACTTGGCCTGATCACGCAGGATCTGGCCGATTTGGGAGCCGGGCCTCCTGATGCTATGGCTGCGCCGGCGTTCGGGTCAGATCCCGACATTCCCAGGGCGCTTGGCTGGCTATATGTTGCGGAAGGATCCAATCTCGGCGCGGCCTTTCTCCTCAAAGATGCTGCCAAGCTTGGATTGTCCGAGAGCTTTGGCGCGCGGCATCTGGCAGCAGCGCCGGAGGGCTGGGGCAGGTCCTGGAAGACCTTCACTGCGGCGCTCGACGAAGTTGGCCTCGTTCCGGCGGAAGAGCAGCAGATGATCGATGGCGGCCGTGCGGCATTCGCGCGGGTCCGCCATCTTGTGGAGGCGCTGTTGCCACGCGTCGACGCCGCGCCGGTCCGCGTCGCATGAAGGTCATTGCTATGAACCTCACAACTGCAGATCTGCTTGCAAACGCCGTTTTTTTCGCCGCGATGGTTGCTGGCCTGCTGCTGTGCCTGCTGCCGACCTCGTCGTGGTTGGATGACTGGCTGCGCCTACGTAGAAAGGCGAGCACCGCGTCCGAATGGTGGGCGTCGCCGTCCGATCTTTTCCGGGATCATCTCCAGTGATCAAAAGAAGGGTCGTGATGTCGGTCAATCTGCTGGTACGAACATGTCGTCTTATGATCGGAAAACGCCTTTGCGCGATCATCTTGGTTGCGTTGCTCTGTGCATCGCCCGCACATACGCAAGCGCCGGCAGCATCCGTGCAGCCCCTGACGCAAGACGTATCATCATCTCTGCACGCGCCGGCGGGCGAGACGGCTGTGCCCGGCGCATCGCCGGCGCTCCAGCAGCCGGCAAAGGCGGCGACAGCGAAGCTGCCGCATAACCTGTCGCCATGGGGCATGTTCATGGCGGCCGACATCATCGTCAAGACCGTGATGATTGGTCTTGCTGCGGCCTCGCTGGCCACATGGGTGATCTGGCTGGCCAAGGCTGTCGAACTGACGCTGGCGCGGCGCCAGCTGCGGCGCGGCATCGCCGGTATCCTCGCCGCAGATCACCTGGCCCATGCGGCCGAGATAATCACCAACGAACGCGACACGGCCGCAGTCATGGTGCTGGAAGCGGCCGACGAGCTCCGCATCTCCTCGGGCGTTATCGCGCGTATAGCTGGCAATGGCATCAACGAGCGCGTCACCTCGCGGTTGTCGCGGGTCGAGGCCGACGCGGGCCGGCGCATGAGTGTGGGTACCGGCATCCTCGCGACGATCGGGGCGACGGCGCCATTCGTCGGGCTGTTCGGCACTGTGTGGGGCATCATGAATGCCTTTATCGGGATCAGCGAGACGCAGACCACCAATCTTGCCGTCGTTGCACCCGGAATTGCCGAAGCACTGCTGGCGACTGCGATCGGCCTCGTGGCGGCCATCCCGGCGGTGATTGTTTACAATGCCTTTGCGCGCGCGATCGCCGGCTATCGGCATCTGCTCGCCGATGCCTCGGCCGGCGTGGAGCGGCTGGTGAGCCGCGAGCTCGATTATCGGCGTGTGCCGGTCGAATTGTCGCGCGCGGCGGAATAGGGTCATGGCGGGCAGTTTGAAAGCTAGCGCCGAGACCGCCGATCTCGCGGAAAATCACGAGATCAATGTCACACCCTTTATCGATGTGATGCTGGTGCTGCTCATCATCTTCATGGTGGCAGCGCCGCTCTCGACGGTCGATGTGACCGTCGATCTGCCGGCCTCCAATGCGCAGCCGCAGCCGCGCCCGAACGAGCCGCTGTTCCTCACCGTCAAAAGCGATCTCACGCTCGCGCTCGGCAACGATCCGGTGCAGCGCGACATGCTCAAATTCATCTTGGACGGCAAGACCAAAGGTAATGTCGACGAGCGCGTCTTCCTACGTGCCGACAAGACCGTTGATTACGGCGACCTCATGGACGTAATGAACCTGCTGCGCAAAGCCGGCTATCTGAAGATCGCGCTGGTCGGCCTCGACGCCGCGCCGCCCGCGGGCGGCATCATGCCGCTGCAGAACCCGCAGTGAGCCGGATGATGGCGACGCGACCGCTTCACTATTCCGACCGGGAATCAGCGCAGCACTTGCTGCTGCGCTGGTCGCTGGCCGGGCTCTGCACCGTCGTGCTTTATGGCGCCGTCATCTATGCGGCGCTGTATTGGCCGGGCCAGGCGATGCCGGCGTCCAATCTGCCGGCGGCGGTGATGATCGAACTGGCCCCACAGCCGGTGGCGCCCGACACGCCGCAAGAGAATGTCGCCGTCGGCCATCAGATGATGATGTTGCAGGCGACAATGCCGTCGCAGCCGGAAACTCAGGTCGACACGCCAGACGCGGAGGCTGAGCCAGAGACCAAGGCCGACATTCCGGAAGTGCCGGACAATGCGAAGGCCGAAGTGGTGCTGGCGAAACCGCCGCCACCGGAGGCCGAGAAGCCGATAGACGACAAGCGCAAGCAGGAGAAGCCGAAGAAGCGCAGCAAGTCGACGCAGCCGCGCAATGCTCAGAACGCGCCAGCCACCTCGGCGCCGCAACCCGCCGATCTGCAACGCGCCGCTGTGAATGCCGCAGCCACAGCGGGAATGTCATCGTCGGCATCGCCTGCCACATGGCGCAGCATGATCATGGCCCATCTCAACCGCCACAAGCGCGCGGCGCATGGCGGCGCGCGAGGCACGGCGATGGTGGTCTTTACCATCGATCGTAGCGGGCGAGTGCTCAGTGCAAGGCTTGTGGGGAGCTCGGGCGATCCAAGTCTCGATCAGGAAGCCGTCGCGATTGCGCGGCGTGCAAGTCCGGTACCCGCACCCCCAGCAAATATCGGCGGCGGTGTCAGCATCCCGCTCTCGGTGCCAGTGCGGTTCGGCAGCTAAAGAACAGTTCATTTAGACAGACTAATTTGCCGGACGCGATACGGCGCGGTGGTCAAGCGCAGTTTCGCCGCGAGTCCCGCTTCTGGGCGGCAAATACTGTGTCCTGCGCTGCGATCGGTCTACAGGCTGGCAATGCGTGCGTGGGATAATCTTCGTTTAGAAGAGAAGATGTCTCGGCCAGAGCGTCAGTGACTGCTCACATTCGTCTAGCGGGAAGAGGCGAGAGAACGCACAAGCCTCCGTCGTCTGCGGCGGGTAATGAAGGTGGCGAACCATTCTCAGAGACGTCTCGATAGGCGCTGATAAGGTAAATCTGGATCTGGCGCAAGCGGACGTTGCGGCAACTATAGGAACGCCTCGCGCAACCGTGCCGACATGTGGATCAGTTCTTACGATCGGCAACGTGGCGCGCTGCTGCTATTGGCCGAACCGGACGCTATCATCTGTACTGTATTGGCAGAAGTTCGAAGGGTTCTCACCCCGGAATGTCTTCGCGATATGATCCGGCGTGAGGCAAGTGTCGGCTGCACGTTTTCAGGAACGCAGTTGTTCATACAGTTCGAACGCGCTCCGTTCGACCCAACATTCGGCGAGGCGATCGTCCTTCACCCTCCAAATAGCAATGCCGCTGAACTCTATCGCGGCCCCGCTCGCGCGAAGTCCGAACATGCCATTGTCGATCCCTCGGGTAACCCAGCGCGAGACAACTCGATCTCCGTCGGGATTCGTGAATAGTTCGAGATGTTCGTTCGTCGCATTTCGCACGGTGTCCTGCATTTTCGCGATCCATGCCTTGAAGGCGTCCCGGCCTTCGATTACGTGACCAGCCGTCGTGATCCGGTAGTCTTCGGTCATGAGTTGATCGATGGCGCTCAGATCGTGCGGCGGTTTCCAGACACGTTCGAAGAACTCGCGAGCGAGAGCTTCGGCTTGCATTGAGGCCATGCTGCTGTCCTATTCGTAGCCAAATGAAAATCGGAGCGCTTTCTCGTTGCGCCACACCCCGATGGGTCACCGTCCTTCAGGACGTCGAGATGATCTTTCACATGGTGAAGAGTCGTCTTCCGACAAGGATGTGCATGCGAGATAAGGAGATGCGAAGCGGGCACCCGCGGGAGCGCTGTACCTTGGTGATGACAGGCGACATCGGGAAAAGGCGGCCCGGTTCGCGGTTTGCTGACCGACGTCTGCGGAGTCCGTGGTACAACCGGTATGTGGATACGCGTTCATTTTTTAGTGGCATGTTCGCTGGGCGGACGGTTCATGGCTTGAGTGCACGCAAAAATTGCACAGGTTCCTCCCGCGCAATGTCCACTAAGCGATTGATTTTCTTAGCGGGTAAGAAAAGCGCTGCGGATTCATTTTTGTCGGTCAAGTTGTCGCATCTTTTACCAGCGGTTTACGTAACACCACCAAATTGAGTGTGCGGGGCTTGATGGCGGGAATCGCTGCGAGGCTCGCGTCCGCCGCTCTGCTCACGCACTCCTGCTGACCAAATCTGTGCTCAACCACCAACGGTACCAAACCGAGGGAACTCTTCGTCATGCTTGCTCGTATGTCCATCCGTGCCAAGATTTCAATCGTGGTGACGTTCCTTCTGCTGTCCATGGGCGGTCTCGGGATGCTTGCCATCATGAAGATGCGGTCGATCAACGCGAATACCGTGGATATCCAGACAAATTGGCTGCCGAGCGTCCGGACGCTGGGCGAGTTGCGGGCGGGGGTAATTACCTATCGCAACGTGATCCGACAGCACATGCTTGCAGAGACGCTGGAGGAAAAACTGGCCAATGAAAAGACGCTCGAGACTGTGGTGGCGAACAACACACGTATCCGCGCGAACTATCAGAAAATGATCACTTCCCCTGACGAGCGCGCCATCTATGAAGAGTGGGGCCGAGTATGGGACACCTACAAGAAGGGAACGCTTGAGGTGATGGAGCTGTCGCGCAAGGCCGCCGGCAGGATGCCGCAGGAAGCCAACGCGCTGAACAGCAAGACAGTCAACCCAATCGGGCTCAAGGCGGATGAACTGCTCGTCAAGGACATCGAACTGAATACCAAGGGCTCTGATGCGGCTGGTGCGGATGCTGTGGCGAGCTACGACAGCGCATTCATGCTGGTCCTGAGCATTCTCGCCATCTCCACCGTCGTCGGCATTGGCGTCAGCATCTATCTGGTGCGCGACGTTGCCAGCGGCATCGCCTCGATCGTGAAGCCGATGCAGGCGCTCGGCGCGGGCGATCTCTCTGCGCACGTGCCGCATCAGGGCATGAAGACGGAGATGGGCATCATGGGTGACGCGCTGCAGGTGTTCAAGCAGGCGTTGATCGACAAACGTGCGGCCGATCAGACGGCCGCTGCGGATGCTGAAGCCAAGATCGAGCGCGGCCGTCGCGTCGACAAGATTACCAGCGACTTCGAGACGATGATCGGCGAGGTGGTGGAAACTGTGTCGTCCGCATCGACAGAACTCGAGGCCTCGGCTGGCACGCTGACCGCGACCGCCGAGCGCTCGCAGGAACTGACGACCTCGGTGGCGGCGGCTTCGGAGCAGGCCTCGACGAATGTGCAGTCAGTGGCTTCAGCGACCGAGGAAATGGCATCCTCGATCAACGAGATCAGCCGCCAAGTGCAGGAATCCGCGAACATTGCCGGCCAGGCCGTGCATCAGGCCCGTCAGACCAACGATCGCGTCAGCGAACTGGCCAGCGCCGCAGCGCGGATCGGCGATGTCGTCGAACTCATCAACAATATTGCCGGTCAGACCAATCTGCTGGCCCTCAACGCGACCATCGAGGCGGCCCGTGCCGGTGAGGCTGGTCGCGGTTTCGCAGTGGTAGCGTCAGAAGTGAAGGCGCTCGCCGAGCAGACGGCCAAGGCGACCGGCGAAATCTCGACACAGATCGCCGGCATCCAGGCGGCGACGCAGGAATCGGTCGGCGCCATCAAGGAGATCGGTGACACCATCGGTCGCATGTCGGAAATCGCCTCGACCATCGCGTCCGCGGTGGAAGAGCAGGGGGCTGCCACGCAGGAAATATCGCGCAACGTTCAGCAAGCGGCGCAGGGCACGATGCAGGTGTCATCGAACATCATCGACGTGCAGCGGGGCGCCAGTGAAACCGGCTCGGCCTCGTCGCAGGTCTTGTCCGCCGCCCAGTCGCTGTCTTCGGATAGCACCAGGCTGAAGGTCGAAGTGAGCAATTTCCTGAATGCGGTGCGTGCCGCCTGATCCGCCTCACCTTTCGTTATGACATCCAAGCCGGCGCATCAGCGCCGGCTTTTTTCTTTCGGAAACCCTTGGGGAATGACCCGGAACTCACGCTGGAAAGCGCGATCGAAGGTCTGAATAGGAAGGAATTCTTCCTGCTGCTGCCGTCGACGGTTTGGCCTGTCGACGTTGCGAGCCAATGGTGCCCAGATCGACATTCGCTTCTCAGCATCAAAGGTAGCACCAAGAAGAAGTCCTCCACGAGCGGCGACAGCGAGATGGCCTTCGCTATTCGGCAGCCTGCTTCGCAAGGCCATGCTCGGTTGGCGGTGCAGCGTCGGTGCCTTTGTCGCGACCCCAGCCAGACATCATGGTCGAGAGCTTGTCGAGATAGACATAGACCACCGGCGTCGTGAACAAAGTTAGCGCCTGACTGACGATCAGGCCGCCGACCATGGCATAGCCGAGCGGCTGGCGGATTTCCGATCCGGTGCCGGTGCCGAGCATCAGTGGCACGCCGCCGAGCAGCGCGGCCATGGTCGTCATCATGATCGGGCGGAAACGCAACAGCGCGGCTTTGCGGATGGCGGCTTCCGGCTCGATATGTTCGTCACGCTCGGCGGCAATGGCGAAGTCCACCAGCATGATGCCGTTCTTCTTGACGATGCCGATCAGCAGGATGATGCCAATCAATGCGATCAGGCTGAAGTCGAAGCCGAAAGCCATCAGGATTGCCAGCGCGCCGACACCAGCCGAGGGGAGAGTAGAGAGAATGGTCAGCGGATGGATGTAGCTCTCATAGAGGATGCCGAGGATCAGATAGACCACGACCAGTGCCGCGAGGATCAGCAAGGGCACGGTAGACAGCGATTGCTGGAACGCCTGCGCGGTCCCCTGGAAGGTGCCGCGCAGCGTCGCGGGTGCGTTCAGCTCCTGCATGGCATTTTGCACGGCGTCGGTGGCCTGGCCGAGCGCCACGCCCTGCGCGAGATTGAAGCTGATGGTGATGGCAGGGAACTGCCCCTGATGGCTGATCGATAGCGGCCGCACCGGCACGGTGGTCCATTTGACGAACGCGGAGAGCGGCACCTGATCCCCTGTGGTCGGCGACTTGATGTAGATCTTGTCCAGCGTGTCGAGCTTGCCCTGCAGTTCTGGCAGGATTTCCAGGATGACGTGATAGCTGTTCAGCTGGGTGAAAAACTGGGCGATCTGACGCTGTCCGAAGGAATCATACAGCGTATCGTCAATCAGCTGCGGCGAGATGCCGTAGCGTGAGGCATTGTCGCGATCGATGCTCAACGTGAGCGTAGTGCCCTTGGTCTGCTGATCGGTGGCGACGTCACGCAACTCGGGCAGAGTCTGCATCTTGGTCAGGATTTTCGGCGCCCATTCGTTCAGTTCGGCGAGATTGGCGTCCTGCAATGTATATTCGAATTGGGTGCGCGTGGCGCGGCCGCCGAGGCGGACGTCCTGCGCGGCTTGCATGAACAGCCTTGCGCCTTCGACCTTCTCGAGCTTGGGCCGCAGCCGCGCGATGATCTGCTGCGCCGAAGCCGAACGCTCATCGCGGGGCTTGAGCGTGATGAACATGCGGCCGGTATTGAGCGCGCCGCTATTGCCGCCAATCGCCATGGCGACGGTGGCGACATCGGGATCGGCCTGCACGATCTTGCCGAGTTCTTCCTGATGCTTGCGCATGTCGGCGAAGGAGATGTCCTGTGCCGCTTCCGACGAGGCAGTAATCAGGCCCGTATCCTGTTGCGGGAAGAAACCCTTCGGGATGATGACGAACAGATAGACCGAGAGTGCCACCGTAGCAAAGAACACCATCAGCGTGGTCAGTCGCCAGCGCAGCACCAGATCCAGCCCGCACTCATAGGCGCGCAGCATGGCATCGAACACATTCTCGCTCATCTGGTAGAAGCGACCGTGTCTGGCGTGCTTCTCGTCACGCAGGAAGCGCGAGGCCATCATCGGGGTCAGGGTCAATGAGACGACCAGCGACACGAAGATCGCCATGGTGAGAGTGATGGCGAATTCGCGGAACAGGCGGCCGATGATGCCCCCCATGAGCAGCAGCGGGATCAGCACGGCTACCAGCGAGACCGATATCGAGACAATGGTGAAACCGATTTCGCCGGAGCCCTTCAGCGCGGCGGCCATCGGCGTCTCGCCTTCCTCGATATAGCGGGTGATGTTCTCCAGCATCACGATGGCGTCATCCACGACGAAGCCAACGGAGATCGTGAGCGCCATCAGGGACAGATTGTCGAGCGTATAGCCGAACACCCACATGAGCGCGCACGCGCCAAGCAAGGCGAGTGGCACGGTGACGCTGGGGATGATGGTGGCCCAGACATTGCGCAGGAAGACGAAGATCACCATGACGACCAGCGCGATCGTGAGCAGCAATGTGAACTGCACATCCTGAACGGCCGCGCGAATGGTCTGCGTGCGGTCGCTGAGAACATCGATCTTGACCGCTGGCGGGATCGCAGCGACGAGACGCGGCAGCTCGGCCTTGATCTTGTCCACGGTGTCGATGACGTTGGCGCCGGGCTGTTTGAAGATCACAAGAAACACGCCGCGCTTGCCATTGGCCCACGCCGCCTGCTTGGCGTCTTCAGGTCCGGTCACCGCATGGCCGATGTCGCGTACGCGCAGCGGGCCGCCATTGCGATAGGTAATGATGACGTCGTTCCAGTCCTTCGATTCGGGCAACTGGTCATTGGCGTAGATCGTATAGCTGCGCGTCGTGCCATCGATATTGCCCTTTGGGCTATCGACCGTGGTGACGGCGAGCTGGGTGCGAATGTCTTCGAGGCCGATGCCCTTGGCCACGAGTTTGGCCGGATCGATCTGAATGCGGATCGCCGGCTTCTGCTGCCCGCCGATGGTGACCTGCGCCACGCCGTTGATCTGGCTGATCTGCTGCGCGAGTTGCGCATCGACGCTGTCGCTGACCGTGGTGATCGGCAACGTGTCCGATGTCGCCGACAGCAGCATGATCGGTGAGTCCGCCGGGTTCACCTTGCGATAGGTCGGCGGCGAGGGGAGACTCTTCGGCAATTGCCCGCTGGCGGCATTGATGGCAGCTTGCACATCATTGGCGGCGCCGTCGATGGAGCGGTTGAGGTCGAACTGAATCGTGATGGCGGCGGTGCCGAGCGAACTCGTCGAGGTCATCTGGGCGACGCCGGGGATCTGCGCGAATTGCCGTTCCAGCGGCTGCGCTACCGATGACGCCATGGTTTCGGGGCTGCCGCCAGGCAGCGTGGCAGAGATCTGGATGGTCGGGAAATCGACCTGCGGCAGCGGCGCTACCGGGAGCATTGGGTAAGAGACGAGTCCAACGAAGAGGATGCCGGCCATCAGCAGCGATGTGGCGATCGGATAGCGGATGAACGGTGATGAGATGCCCCCGTTCATGACTTACTGCTCCTTGGTAGCATCGGCAGATGCCACGGCAGACGCAACCACCGAGCCTGGCTGCACCTTATATTGACCAGCGACGATAACGCGGTCGCCGGGGGTGAGACCGTCTTCGATGACTGTACGGCCGTCGATGGAACGCCCGACCTTGATCTTGCGGACCTCCGCCTTGCTGTTGGCGCCGATCGCGAAAGCATAGAGACCGTCGACACCGTGCTGCACGGCGTCATCCGGCACGACGGTGGCGTCTTTGAGTGTCGTTACCAGCAAACGAGTCGAGACAGAGAGACCGGGCCACAACACGTGATCCTTGTTGTCGAACACGGCCTTCAGCCGGATGGTGCCGCTGGTCGTGTCGACCTGATTGTTGACGACCGCAAGCGTGCCCTTCGACAGCAGCCGCTTGCCGTCGGTGGTATAGGCATCGACTTCCAGCGGATGCTTGGCGAGTTGATCGTTGATATCGACGAGATGCTGTTCCGGCGCGGTGAAGATCATCGCGATCGGTTCGATCTGGGCAATGGTGACGATGCCTGTCTGTGTCGAGGCATTGACGATGTTACCCTTGTCGACCTGACGGAAGCCAACAACTCCCGCGATCGGCGCTTGCACCGTCGTATAATCGAGTTGCGTTTGCGCATTGGCGATCGCGGCTTCATCGGCTGCGATCTGTGCGGTGAGTTGCTGCACAGTGGAGCGCTGCGTATCGGTCTGCTGCTTGGTCGCGAATTCGCCGAGCTTGGTGTAACGCTGCAAATCGAGATTGGCATTGGCGAGATTGGCTTCGTCCTGCGCCTTCTTAGCCTTGGCCTGATCGAGCGCGGCCTGGAAGGGGCGGGGATCGATCTGCGCGAGCAGGTCGCCGGCCTTGACGATCTGTCCTTCGGTGAAGGCGATACGGTCGATCTGACCGTCGACGCGCGTCCGTACCACGACGGTATTGAAGCCCTGCACCGTGCCGAGGCCGGTCAGGTAGACGGGGAAGTCCGACTTCTCGACGGAGGCGATTTTCACCGGAATGGGGGCCGGACCAGGCGACTTGTCGGCCTGTGCCTTCGAGCTGCCGCCGCTGTAATGCCGCAAGGCCGCATAGCCTCCGCCGAGGAGAACGGCCAGCAATATCAAGCTGATCCAGGGGAAACGGGGGCGCGTCGTCATGTCGGCTCTCTTGGCTTGTGGCAACCTTGCGGCGCGGATCGCTACCCGGCCCGGTTGCAGCTCTCCGGCCAGTTAAAAACCCGGTTCAATTCTGTAAACACACGACCGCTTGAGAACGTTCATCATTGCGAAAACTTCATGTATTCAAGTGTTTCCGTATGTTTCCGCAAGGCGCCGATCCCGGTCCCGATCGACCAGGACGGTATGCAATGCGAGGCTTGGCGGGTTTTGGACAAAGCAATCCCCAGTTGATCCCGTCTGCGCGGTTTTGCGCCCGATGCCTCCGGAACGGTGCGGCATCTTTGTGGCGCTCCAGCGACCGGCTTGCGGCGGGGAAACTGCGCGCTCGCAGTTTAGAATGATTTTGATCTGGAGCTATTCAAGCGGAATTGAGTCCATTCATGTGGGCAAATGACCCGTGATGCAGTTATGGACATAGTGCGTTCGCAGTCGCGGTATCGCCGCGAGCGCATCACAAGCCGATCCTTGATCACAGCTGCACGATGATGCCCATCGCCGTTACATATTCAGCTCCGTCGGTGACCGACCGGAAGGCTGCGAGCGAAGGTGAGCCGGGCTGGGCGCGTGCAGATTATACTGCTTCTAAACTGCAGCTCGCGATGGCCGTAACAGCAGCCATGCGCGGCGCGGCTTTTGCGAAGAGGCGCGGCGTGATACGTCCTGCGCGCGCGCAACGTTTGTTTTCCGAGTTCGACGGCGCGCTCCGCTTTCGTGCCGAACGCTGTGGAAGCAGCGAACCTGAAACGGCCGCATTGGCCGTATTGATCGCAATCCTGTCTGCTACTGGGCCGAGGTACAATCTTGTTTAGAAACGTTCTTAAGTTGCTGGCTGTGCTGGCGACGGTCTGGTTCGCATCGCCACTCATCGCGCAGCAGGCGACACCGCCTGCGGCTCCGGCAGCAACTGTTGCGCCGGCACAATTTGCGCCTGTACAGGCCGCGCCGGCGCTTGCGAGCCCGGCCACGGCGGTCGCTGCAAAACCGCCCGTCGCCACCGGCGAGCACGATCTGTCGCCATGGGCGATGTTCATGGGCGCCGATATCATCGTCAAAGCTGTGATGATCGGTCTCGCGCTCGCATCGGTCCTCACCTGGACGGTCGGCATCTTCAAGTTCATGGAGCTGACCTATTCGACCAATCGCCTGAAGAGTGCACTCCGCAAGATCGGCGAAGCGCGGTCGCTCGCCGAAGCGCAGATGGCGCTTGGCGACAGGGGGACGGTGCTGTCGCGCCTGCTCGCCGCGGCCATGCGGGAAGGCAAGATGTCCGCGGGCATCTCCAGCGACGAAGGCATCAAGGAGCGCGCGGCATCGAGCTTCGGCGAAATCGTCCGCGCCGAGGGCCGCAAGGTCCGCGCCGGCATGGGCGCGCTCGCGACCATCGGTGCGATCTCGCCCTTCGTCGGCCTGTTCGGTACCGTCTGGGGCATCATGAACAGTTTTATCGGCATCTCGAAGTCGCAGACGACCAATCTTGCGGTCGTCGCGCCCGGCATCGCCGAAGCTCTGCTCGCCACCGCCATCGGCCTCGTCGCTGCGATCCCGGCCGTGATCATCTACAATCACTTCGCCCGCGTGACGAAGAACTACATGGAGATCGTCGGCCGCGCGCAGGGCGCGTCCGCGCGTCTGCTCTCGCGCGATCTCGATCGCACTCACTCCAGCGCCCACATGCGCGCAGCGGCTGAATAACGATGGGTATGTCGCTTTCCGAAGGTTCCGGTGACGACGATTTCGAGGAAAACCACGAAATCAACGTCACGCCCTTCATCGACGTCATTCTGGTGCTGCTGATCATCTTCATGGTCGCCGCGCCGCTGTCGACCGTGGACCTGCCGATCAATCTGCCGACCTCCACCACGGCGCCGCAAAAGAAGCCGGACAAGCCGACCTATGTCAGTATCAAGCCGGATCTCGCTGTCGCGATCGGCGAGGACATGGTGAAGCGCGTCGATCTGATCAGCCGGCTCGACTCGATGGACAACGGCAACAAGGAACGGCCAATCTTCCTGCGCGTCGATCGCGCGGTGCCGTACGGCGAGTTCTTCGACGTGATGGAGCGCCTGCGCGCCGGCGGTTACACCAAGACCAAGCTGGTGGCGCTCGAAGGCGTGGCGGCTGCACCGGGCGCGACGCCTACTCCGGGTGCTGTGCCGCCGGCAGCGCCGCAGCAGCCCTGACGTCGGAACGGATATGTCGGAGCTCGATCGAAAGACATCCTGGCGTCTCTGGCTGATCGCGGCGGTCTGCGCCGTGGTGCTGCATGCCGGCGGCATCGCCGCGGCCGTCTACGAGATGCAGCAGGAGGAGGATGCCGACGGTCTTGGTGCCAATGCCATCGAGATCGGCATGGAAATGGTGTCACCTGACGTCGAGCAGACCGAACTCCCGCAGGGGCCGGACTCTGAAGCTTCCGCCGCGTCGCCGGCCGTGCAGGAGCAGAAAGCCGTCGAGAAGGAAAGCGATCTTCCCAAGGATACGCCGCACGAGAGTGAAGAGCCGGACATGGCCGTCACCGAGAACAAGGCGAACAAGCCCGAAGAGGAAACGCCGGAAAAGACTCAGAAGCAGCAGCAGGCCTCGCAGGAATCCGTCGCTTCGGAAGCCGCGGCCCAGCAGAAGCTCGACGAGTCCAAGACGGGTGAGAAGGCGCAGGCCGTCAATGCGGGCATGGGCACGGACAAGAAGCGGCTGTCGCAGGTCTGGGCCAAGCAGCTCAGCGCCTATCTGGAAAAGAACAAGCGCTATCCCACCGATCGCCAGCAGAAGGCGGCGGAGGTGACGGTGAATTTCGAGATCGACCGCGTCGGCAAGGTACTGGCCGTGCGCGTTGTGAAGGGTTCTGGCGATGCTGCTTTCGATGAAGCCGCCGTCGCCATGGTGCGCCGCTCAGATCCGCTCCCGGCACCTCCGCCGCTGGTCGCCGATGACGGATTGAGTTTCACGGTGCCGGTGATCTTCAGAATCAAGAAGGGGTAGGGGCGACTAGTAGGTCGCCCGACCACCCGAAATATCGAAGACGGCGCCTGTCGAGAAGGCGCAGTCTTCCGAGGCGAGCCATGCGGCCATGGCGGCCAGTTCCTGTACCAGCACGAAACGGCCTTTCGGAATCTTCGACAGCATGAAGTCGATATGCTGCTGCGTCATCTGATCGAAGATCGCCGTCTTCGCCGCAGCCGGCGTAATCGCATTCACATTGATCTCGGTATTGGCCAGCTCCTTGCCGAGCGATTTGGTCAGCGTGATCAGACCGGCCTTCGAGGCGGAGTAATGCGAGGCATTCGGGTTGCCTTCCTTGCCGGCGATGGAGGCGATGTTGACGATGCGGCCGTAGTTCTGTTTCAGCATCACCGGCACGATGGCCTTGCAGCACAGGAACGGGCCGTCGAGATTGATGCGCATCACCTTGCGCCAGTCGTCGTAGTCGATCTCCCACACGGTCTTATTGAAGCCGGTGATGCCCGCATTGTTGACGAGGATGTCGATCTTGCCGAATTCCTGCAGCGTCGCATCGCGGGCTTCGTCAATGGATGCGGTATCGGTGACATCGACATCGAGGGCGATGACTTCGTCACCGATCTCGCTGGCCGTTTTCACGGCCAGGCTGATGTCCTGATCCCAGATCGCCACCTTGGCGCCGGAGGCGACGAAGCGTTCGGTGATGGCGCGACCAAAACCCTGGGCGCCGCCGGTGACTACGGCAACGCGGCCGGAGAGGTCGATCTTGTTCATGGTTGGATCCTTTCGAGCCAATCTCAGTCCCTCATGGTGAGGAGGCGCGGAGCGCCGTCTCGAACCATGAGATGTGGAGTTCCGTCGCCATCCTTCGCGACGCCGCTGCGCGGCTCCTCAGGATGAGGGCGGAGTGTGTGGTTGCGAATTCACAGCGTCCAGCCGCCGTCGATGATGTGCGCGACGCCAGTGGTGAAGGCGCTCTCGTCGCTGGCGAGATAGACGGCAAGGGATGCGATCTCGTCCGCCGTGCCGAGACGGCCCATCGGTTGGCGTGCGACGAACATCTCGCGGCCGTTCGGACCCGCAGCCGCGGCGCGGTCGAGCATCGAGGGCGTCTCGATGGTGCCGGGGCAGATGGCGTTACAGCGGATGCCCTTGGTGATGTAGTCGACAGCGACCGCGCGGGTGAGGGCGGCGACGGCGGCCTTGGTGGCGCCATAGACATAGCGGTTCGGCGCGGCCTTGAAGACGCCGGCGGCGGAAGAGATGTTGACGATCGAGCCTGAGCCGCGCGCGAGCATGCCGGGCAGGAAGGCGCGGATGGTCCGGTGCATCGACTTGACGTTCAGGTCGAAGGAGAAGTCCCAGTCGGTATCCGAGCAATTCAGCGCATCGCCGTGATGCACGAAGCCGGCGGCATTGAGCAGGATATCGATGTCGCCGATCTTCTTGGCCATGGCTTCGACGGCGGCCGTGTCGCGGACGTCGAGCTTGGCGGTTTCAGCGACGCCGTCCTTCGTGAGGAGGGCCACGCCTTTCTCATCGATATCGGTAGCGATGACGGTGGCGCCTTCACGCGCGAAGGCCAGCGCGCAGGCGCGGCCGATGCCGACGGCGCCCGCCGTGACGAAGGCGCGTTTGCCCTTGAGGCGGTTGGACATGGGTGGTCTCCCTGGAAGTGTTTTGTTCTGTTGTTTTTCGCGGGCGTAATACGCAGGATCGACCCACGTATCCATCATCAGAACCTGGAAAATGGATGGCCGGGTCAAGCCCGGCCATGACGTCTGTGGTGATGCTAGTGATTGTGCCGCGCGGTCCCGACCTTGCCCGCGATGTCCTGATAGCGCGTGGCAAGTTCGAGACAGGCGCCGGTGGATTGTTGACCCACCGTGTTGCGATAAAGCTCCTGCCATGGCGTCTGATGTGCGGGATATTTGAAGCCGCCTTTGGCCATCAGTTCCGCACGACGGCGCTTCAGTTCTTCATCGGAGATCAGGATGTTCGCGCTGCCCTTGTTCAGGTCGATGCGTACCTTGTCGCCGGTCTGCAGGATGGCAAGGCCGCCATTGGCCGCCGCTTCCGGAGAGGCATTGAGGATCGAGGGGGAACCTGACGTGCCGGACTGGCGGCCATCGCCGATGCAGGGCAGCGAAAGAATGCCGCGTTTGATGAGTGCGGCCGGCGGCTGCATGTTCACGACCTCTGCACCGCCGGGGTAGCCGATGGGGCCGGTGCCACGCACGAACAGCATGCAATGTTCGTCGATATCGAGCGATGGATCGTCGATGCGGTCGTGATAATCCTCTGGCCCCTCGAATACGATGGCGCGGCCCTCGAAGGCGTTGAGGTCCTTCGGATTGACGAGATAGCGCTCGCGAAATTCCTTCGAGATCACTGAGGTCTTCATAATGGCGCTGTCAAACAGGTTGCCGCGGAGCACGAGGAAGCCGGCATCCGGGACCAGTGGCTTGTCATAGGTCCAGATGACATCCTTGTCGGGCGCGGGTGCTGCGGCGCAGTTCTCACCCATGGTCTTGCCATTGACCGTCACTGCGTCCTCATGGATGCGCTTATGCTTCATCAGCTCGCGCACGACTGACGGCACGCCGCCGGCCCGGTGATATTCCTCGCCAAGATAGAAGCCGGCTGGCTGCATGTTCACCAGCAGAGGAACGTCATGACCGACCTTCTGCCAGTCGTCGATATCGAGCTCGACGCCGATATGGCGGGCGAGGGCGTTGATGTGGATCGGCGCATTGGTCGAGCCGCCGATGGCGGAGTTCACTACGATGCAGTTCTCGAACGCCTTGCGCGTGAGAATGTCGGAGGGCTTCAGATCCTCCCACACCATGTCGACGATGCGCTGGCCGGTCTCATAGGCGATCTGGCCACGTTCGCGATAGGGCGCGGGGATGGCGGCGCAGCCGGGCAGCGACATGCCGAGCGCTTCCGCGAGCGAGTTCATGGTCGAGGCTGTGCCCATGGTGTTGCAATGGCCGACCGACGGCGCCGATGACGCCACCAGCGTCATGAACTCCTCATAGTCGATCTCGCCGGCGGCGAGGCGCTCGCGCGACTTCCAGACGACGGTGCCGGAGCCGGTGCGCTGGCCGTCGTGCCAGCCATTCAGCATCGGGCCGCCGGAGAGCACGATGGCGGGAAGATTGACCGTTGCCGCCGCCATCAGGCAGGCCGGCGTGGTCTTGTCGCAGCCGGTGGTGAGCACGACGCCATCGAGGGGATAACCGAACAGCACTTCGACAAGGCCGAGATAAGCGAGATTGCGGTCGAGCGCGGCCGTCGGGCGCTTGCCGGTCTCCTGAATCGGATGCACCGGGAATTCCATCACAAGGCCACCGGCGGCGGTGATGCCTTCGTGCACGCGCTTCGCCAGTTCGATATGATGGCGATTGCAGGGCGACAGGTCATTGCCGGTCTGGGCAATGCCGATGATCGGCTTGCCGGACTGTAGTTCGTGCCGTGTCAGGCCGTAGTTCAGATAGCGCTCGAGATAGAGCGCGGTCATGCCGGGATTGTGGGGATCGTTAAACCATTCGCTCGAACGAAGTTTGCGCTTGGTTGCCCCTGAAGTTGGCGAGGGTGCAGTCGGCTTGGTCATCATTTCTCCCGCAGCGCACACTTTTGTGATGGTGCGTCGTCTCTTTTGATTGGCGACGAATGTTTGCACGGCATTCGATGCTTCGCAATGTTTGCATCCGCGAGATTTTTCTACGACTATGATCCAACGACATCCCGCCAGAAAGATGGTAGGATGTCAGACAAGTAAGAACAGGCGCCTCCGATTTTCCAATAATGGGTCTCGGAAAGCGTTGTCTCGAAAAAGCGGGACTTTTGGGAGGGAAGTGCATGGCGTCCGTGCAGATTCACGACGTGCGTAAGTCTTTTGGCGGCTTTGAAGTTCTTCACGGCGTATCGGTCCCCATCGAGGACGGCGAATTCGTGGTGCTGGTCGGGCCATCCGGCTGCGGAAAATCCACGCTGCTGCGCATGCTCGCGGGGCTGGAAAAGATCACCTCCGGAACGATCTCCATCGGCGACCGCGTGGTGAACGACGTGCAACCGAAAGAGCGCGACATCGCCATGGTGTTCCAGAATTACGCGCTCTATCCGCATATGACGGTTGCCCAGAATATGGGCTTTTCGCTCAAGCTGCGCGGCGCCCGGCAGAGCGAGATCGACGAGAAGGTCAATCGCGCCGCCGATATTCTCGATCTCAGGCGCTTGCTGGACCGTTACCCCCGGCAACTGTCGGGCGGCCAGCGTCAGCGCGTCGCCATGGGCCGCGCCATCGTGCGCGATCCCCAGGTGTTCCTGTTCGACGAACCGCTGTCCAATCTCGATGCGAAGCTGCGCGTCGCCATGCGCGCCGAGATCAAGGAGCTGCATCAGCGGCTGAAGACCACGACGGTCTATGTGACCCATGACCAGATCGAGGCCCTGACCATGGCCGACAAGATCGTCGTCATGCAGGACGGCATCGTCGAGCAGATGGGCGCGCCGCTCGAACTCTACGATCATCCGGAGAACAAGTTTGTGGCCGGCTTCATCGGATCGCCGGCGATGAATTTCCTCGAGGGAACACTGAAGGTGAATGGCGGCCAGCCTTGGGTCGAGACCGCGAACGGCGCCAGGCTGCCGATCGCTGCGGCGCCTGCGGCGGGCAATGACAAGTCCGTGACCTATGGCATTCGTCCCGAGCATCTCGAATTCGCCGATGACGGAATCGAGGCCGAGGTGATTGTGGTGGAGCCGATGGGCTCGGAGACCCAGGTGGTGGCGCGCATCGGCACCCAGGACATCATCGCGATTTTCCGCGATCGTCGTCCGGTCGCGCCGGGCGACAAGATCCATCTGCGGCCGCGCGCGAATTCGGCGCATCTGTTCGACAAGGAGACAGGGAAGCGCGTGAATTGACGCGTGAGCCCGCAAGCGATTTTCAAGAAAACGACTCGCAAAAACATTGGTCGATCAACGAACCAATATAACAGGGAGAGAATGCAAGATGACTGGATTTACACCGGATCGCCGATCTCTGCTCAAAGGCGGTGCATTGACGCTGGCCGCAGCGGCGACGATGTCGGCCGACCAGCTGCTCGGCTATGCCAAGGCGTGGGCGCAGGCCTCGCAATGGAAGCCGGAAGCCGGCGCCAAGATCAATCTGCTGCGCTGGAAGCGCTTCGTCGAAGCCGAAGACGTGGCCTTCATGAAGATCGTCGATGCCTTCCAGAAGGCCACCGGCGTCACCATCACCGTGTCGAACGAATCCTATGACGACATTCAGCCGAAGGCGTCGGTCGCGGCGAATACCGGGCAGGGGCTCGACATGGTGTGGGGCCTGTATTCGCTGCCCTTCCTGTTTCCGACCAAGTGCCTCGATGTCACCGACGTCGCCGATTATCTCGGCAAGAAGAACGGTGGCTGGGCGGAGTCCGGCAAGCAATACGGCATGTATAACGGCAAGTGGATCGGCTTGCCTGTCGCCGCCACCGGCGGTCTGGTGAACTACCGTGTCGCCGCGGCCGAGAAGGCCGGTCACAAGACCTTCCCGACCGATCTCGCCGGCTTCCAGGATCTCGTCAAGGGCCTCAACAAGAACGGCACGCCGGCCGGCATGGCACTCGGTCACGCCTCGGGTGATGCCAACGGCTGGGTGCATTGGGCGCTGTGGGCCCATGGCGGCAAGCTGATCGACAAGAGCAACAAGGTGACGATCAACTCGCCTGAAACCGCGAAGTCGCTGGAATATGTGAAGTCGCTCTATGACAACTTCATTCCCGGCACCGCATCGTGGAACGACTCGTCGAACAACAAGGCATTCCTCGCCGGCCAGTTGCATCTGACCACCAACGGCATCTCGGTCTATGTGACCGCGAAGAAGGAAGCCCCGCAGATCGCGGCCGACATGAATCACGCCCATCTGCCCAAAGGCGTCGACGGCAAGCTGCGCGAGCTGCATCTTGGCTTCCCCGTGCTGATCTTCACCTTCACCAAGTTCCCGAACGCCTGTAAGGCGTTTGCGGCCTTCATGATGGAGCCGGAGCAGTTCAATCCGTGGGTCGAGGCCGCGCAGGGCTATCTGTCGCCGTTCCAGCTCGCTTACGAGAAGAATCCGATCTGGACCGCCGACCCGAAGAACACGCCATATCGCGACGTGGCCTCGACGGCATCGACGCCGGCCGGCGAAGCACAGATGAGCGAGAACGCGGCGGCAGCGATTGCCGACTTCGTGGTCGTCGACATGTACGCCAATTACTGTACGGGCCGCGAAGACGTGAAGACCGCGATGGCGTCCGCCGAGCGGGCTGCGAAGCGCATCTTCCGCTAACCGCGACCTTGCCGGCGCGGAGCGACCCGCGCCGGCCATTTTCCGGAGCCGGCAACAAGCTGGCCTGAATAGCGATGGGAATGGGAATGCCAGCGATCGATTACACGACAATTCTGCCCGAAGGATGGAACCGGCCGCGCGGCTTTGCCCATGCGGTGGTGGCATCGGGCACGCGCAGCGTCCGCATCTCCGGGCAGCTCGGCAAGAAGGACGGGCAGGGTGAAGTCGCCGCGGCCTCGGATTTCGGCACGCAGTGGCGGTATGCCATGGAGAATCTCGTCACCGTGTTGAAGGCCGCCGGCGGCGAGCCGAAGCAGATCGTGATGCTGCGCGCCTATGTCACCGATATCGAGGCCTTCAAGTCATCGGGCGCCGCCATCGGCGAGGCTTGGGGCGCGACGCTCGGCAAGCATTTCCCGGCGATGACGCTGTTGCAGGTCTCCGCCCTGATCGATGCGCACGCGCGTGTGGAGATCGAGGGCGAAGCGATCCTGCCGTAACATTTCGACTGGAGCTTATCTCGCGATGACGACGATCCAGACATCGATGCCGGTGGGGAAGGTGATCCCCAAAACCTCAAGCTGGGACCGGTTGCGGGTGAACCGCAACTGGCTGGCGCTGTGGTTCATGCTGCCGGCCGCTGCCTTCCTGCTGCTGTTTCTCGCTTACCCGCTGTTTCTCGGCGTCTGGATGAGTTTTACCGACGATCGCATCGGTCGCGGCGGCGTCTTTGTCGGCCTCGAAAACTACGAGTGGCTGCGCGACGACTCGATCTTCTGGCTCTCGGTTTTCAATACGCTGCTCTATACGCTGGTCGCTTCGGCCATCAAATTCGCCGTCGGCCTCTATCTCGCGCTGCTCCTGAACCGGCACATGCCGTTCAAGGCGCTGATCCGCGCCGCGGTGCTGATCCCGTTCATCGTGCCGACGGTGCTGTCCGCCATCGCGTTCTGGTGGATCTACGACTCGCAGTTTTCGATCATCTCCTGGTCGCTGATCAAGCTCGGCATCATCGACAGCAATATCAACTTCCTCGGCGACAGCGCCTGGGCCCGTGCCAGCGTGATCTTCGCGAATATCTGGCGCGGCGTGCCCTTCGTGGCGATCACGCTGCTGGCCGGCCTGCAGACGGTGTCGCCCTCGCTCTATGAAGCCGCGGTGCTGGACGGCGCCACCTCATGGCAGCGCTTCCGCTTCATCACCTATCCCTTGCTGACGCCGATCATCGCCGTCGTGATGACCTTCTCGGTGCTGTTCACGTTCACCGACTTCCAGCTGATCTGGGCACTGACCCGCGGCGGTCCGGTCAATGCGACGCATCTGATGGCAACGCTGAGCTATCAGCGCGGCATTCTCTCCGGGCGTCTTGGCGAGGGCGCTGCGATCGCCACCGCCATGATCCCGTTCCTTCTGGCAGCCATCGCCATCTCCTGGTTCGGCATGCAACGCCGCAAGTGGCAGCAAGGTACTGACAATGACTGAAGCCGTCGCCGACACCGCGCGCACCGCGCCATTGAAGCTGGACAAGGACGACAGCACCGAGGGCATGGCCTATCTGGAGTCGCTGCCCCAGCGCATCGTCACGCTCTATATCCCGCTGTTCATCATCGTGGTGATCCTGCTGTTCCCGTTCTACTGGATGGCGCTCACCTCGATCAAACCGGACGAGCAACTGATCGACATGGAGCGGTTCAATCCGTTCTGGGTGATCAAGCCGACCTTCAAGCATATCCAGAAACTGCTGTTCGAGACCAACTATCCGCAGTGGCTCTGGAACACGATGTATGTGGCGGCGGCGGCGACATTCCTGTCCATCGTTGCCAGCGTGCTCGCCGCCTATGCCATCGTGCGGTTGCGATTCCGCGGCGCGGAGACGGTCGGCGCGCTGATCTTCATGGCTTATCTCGTTCCTCCGTCGATCCTGTTCATCCCGCTGGCCTCGGTCATCCAGGCTTACGGCCTATTCGACTCGCCGCTGTCGCTGATCCTCGTCTATCCGACGCTGCTGATCCCGTTCTCGACCTGGCTCCTCATGGGCTATTTCAAGACCATCCCGTTCGAGCTGGAAGAGTGCGCGCTGATCGATGGCGCGTCGCGCTGGCAGATCCTGATCAAGATCATTATCCCGCTGGCGGTGCCCGGTCTGATCTCGGCCTTCATCTTCTCCTTCACGCTGTGCTGGAACGAGTTCATCTACGCGCTGACCTTCCTGCAATCGACCCAGAACAAGACGGTGCCCGTGGCCATCGTCAACGAGTTCGTCGATGGCGACATCTACAAATGGGGCTCGCTGATGGCCGGCGCACTGGTCGGCTCGTTGCCGCTGGTGATCCTGTATGCTTTCTTCGTCGAGCATTACGTGTCGGCGATGACCGGTGCAGTGAAGGAGTGATCTCACCACACGCGGTCATTCCGGGGCGCTCGCCGCAGGCGAGCGAATTCGGAACCTCGACATAGTAAATACTCCGGACAAACACTCCGGGATTCCGGGTTCGCGCTATGCGCGCCCCGGAATGACAGCCAAGATCAAGAAAAGGAAACGTCCCTTGCACATCCTCATCCTCGGCGCCGCCGGCATGGTCGGCCGCAAGCTCACCGACAAGCTCGTTGCCGATGGCCGGCTCGGCAACAAGGAGATCACCCGCCTGACGCTGCAAGACGTGGTGGCGCCGGCCAAGCCCGCGACGTCGATCCCGACGGAAACTGTCACCTCGGATTTCTCCGATCCCAAGGCTGCGCCGGCGCTGATCGCCGGTAAGCCCGACGTCATCTTCCATCTCGCCGCCATCGTATCCGGCGAGGCCGAAGCCGATTTCGACAAGGGCTATCGCATCAATCTCGATGGCACCCGCTATCTCATCGACGCTATCCGCGCGATCGGTGGAGGTTACAGGCCGCGCCTGGTCTTCACCTCGTCCATCGCGGTGTTCGGCGCGCCGTTCCCCGACAAGATCGGTGACGAGTTCTTCCACACGCCGCTGACCTCCTACGGCACCCAGAAGTCGATCTGCGAAATGCTGATCGCCGACTACACCCGCAAGGGTCTGCTGGACGGCATCGGCATCCGTCTGCCGACGATCTGCGTCCGACCGGGCGCGCCGAACAAGGCGGCGTCCGGCTTCTTCTCCAACATCATCCGCGAGCCGCTGGCGGGCAAGGAGGCCATCCTGCCGGTGTCCGAGGATGTCCGCCACTGGCACGCATCGCCGCGCTCCGCGGTGGGCTTCCTTGTCCATGCGGGGAGCATGGATCTCGATGCCATGGGGTCGCGGCGGAATCTCTCGATGCCCGGAATGTCCGTCACTGTCGGCGAGCAGATCGCGGCGCTGGAGCGCGTGGCCGGCAAGAACGTGGTCGGCCGTATCAAGCGTGAAACCGATTCGGTCATCACCGGCATCGTCTCCGGCTGGCCGCGCGATTTTGACACCGCGCGCGCGCTGAAGCTCGGCTTCACCACCGCCGAAAAGACTTTCGACGACATCATCCGAATTCACATTGAGGATGAACTCGGCGGCAAATTCGTCGATTGAGGCCGCCATGCGGATCGCCAGCATCGGCGAATGCATGATCGAGCTGCGTCAGATGCCGGGCGGACACCTGACGCGTTCCTTCGGCGGCGATACTCTCAACACGGCCGTTTATCTGGCACGGCTCGGGGCCAGCGTCGATTACGTCACGGCGCTCGGAGACGACCCGCTCAGCGACGAGATGATCGCCGGCTGGCAGGACGAGGGCGTCGGTACGGAGCGTGTGCTGCGCCTCAAGGGCAAGCTGCCCGGCCTCTATATGATCGAGACCAATGGGGCCGGGGAGCGGCACTTCTATCACTGGCGCGATGCCTCGGCGGTGCGCGGGTTGATGAGCCTGCCGGAGACGGAGGCGCTGCTCGCCTCTCTCACCGGCTACGATTTGATTTATCTGTCCGCCATCACGCTGTCGTTGTTTGATGCCATGGGGCGCGACCGCTTGGTGGCAGCCCTTCGACGTTGTCGTGCCTCCGGTGTCCGCGTGGCCTTCGATACCAATTTCCGCGCACGTGGCTGGCCCGATCTCGATCTGGCGCGCATGGCGTTCGAGCAAGCCTTCGCTGCCTCGGATATTGTTCTCGCTTCCGTAGAAGACTTGCGGGCTCTCTATCCCGATGACGGAGACGGCGCGTTGTTCGATCGCATCGATGCCGGTGAAGTCGTGCTGAAGCTTGCGACGCCCGCGAGTGTCGTACGCGAGAATGGCGAGGTGATGCGCGTTGAGGCGCAACCGGTGACGGGCACGGTCGTCGATACGACAGCAGCGGGTGATAGTTTTTCTGCTGCCTATCTTCACGCGCGGTTGAATGGGTCCGAGCCTGTCGCCGCCGCAAGAGCCGGCCATCATCTCGCCTGCACTGTTGTCTGTCATCCCGGCGCGATCATCCCGCGTGAGGCGATGCCTGATATGAGAGGGCAAACAGCATGACCGATATCGCGAGGCGTCAGCACGATCTGCGCGAGACGCTGACGGCTGCCAAAGTCGTTCCGGTG
Source organism: Tardiphaga sp. (assembly GCA_030147505.1). Taxonomy (GTDB): domain Bacteria; phylum Pseudomonadota; class Alphaproteobacteria; order Rhizobiales; family Xanthobacteraceae; genus Tardiphaga. The sequence goes on along the minus strand of JASBVG010000042.1, from coordinate 24,489 downwards.
TTGACGATCGAGCGCGTCTCGGATGCCGTGCCGCTTGCCCGTGCGCTGGTCGCAGGCGGCGTGCGGACATTGGAAATCACGCTGCGTACGGCTGTAGCCATCGAGGCGGCGAAAGCTGTTATTGCCGAAGTACCGGATGCCGTCGTCGGTATCGGCACGGTGCTGTCCGCTGCCGATTTCGAGCAAGCGCAAAAGCTCGGTGCCCGTTTCACGGTCAGCCCCGGCGCAACGCCGGCTTTGCTCGAAGCGGCGGCCGAGAGCCATCTGCCATTGCTTCCCGGCGTCGCCACGGCATCCGAGGTGATGCAAGCCCGCGAGCACGGCTTTGACACGCTGAAGTTCTTTCCGGCCGAACAGGCTGGTGGCCGCGCAATGTTGCGTGCCTGGGGTGGACCGTTTCCTGACCTCCGCTTCTGCCCGACCGGCGGCATCACCGAGGCGAATGCGGCGGAATGGTTCGGCGAGCCCAGTGTGCTGGCGATCGGCGGTTCCTGGATCTGCCCGGCAGCGTCCGTCCGCGCGGGGGACTGGGCGGGCATAACGGCCATGTGCGCGCGGGCGATGAAAAGCCTGTCACAGGGCTGAAGCCGCGCTATATCTATCGCAATTGCGAAATTGAACCGGGAGAGAGACCATGACTGCCAGCATCGTTGGATGGGCGCATATGCCCTTCGGAAAATTCGACGCCGAGACCGTGGAGAGCATGGTGGTCCGCGTCGCGACCGAAGCGATGCAGGATGCCGGGATCTCTGCATCCGATGTCGATGAAATCGTGCTCGGTCATTTCAATGCCGGCTTCTCGCCGCAGGATTTTACGGCATCGCTGGTGCTGCAGGCCGATCCCGCACTGCGCTTCAAGCCTGCGACCCGTGTCGAGAATGCCTGTGCCACCGGCTCCGCCGCCGTGCATCAGGGCATCAAGTCAATCGCTGCCGGCACCGCGAAGGTCGTGCTGGTGGTTGGCGTCGAGCAGATGACGAAGACGCCGGGGCCGGAGATCGGCAAGAACCTGCTGCGCGCGTCGTATCTTCCGGAAGATGGCGAGACATCCGCAGGCTTTGCCGGCGTGTTCGGGGGCATCGCGCAAAAGTATTTCCAGAAATATGGCGACCAGTCCGACGCGCTGGCGATGATCGCGGCGAAGAACCATGCCAATGGCGTTCACAATCCCTATGCGCAGATGCGCAAGGACTTTGGCTTCGAGTTCTGCCGCTCCGAGAGCGACAAGAACCCGTTCGTCGCGGGGCCGCTGAAGCGCACCGATTGCTCGCTGGTATCGGACGGCGCTGCGGCGCTGGTGCTGACGGACAGCGAGACCGCGAAGACCATGGGCAAGGCTGTCAACATCAAGGCCACCGGTCATGCGCAGGATTTCCTGCCGATGTCGAAGCGCGACATCCTCGCATTCGAAGGCTGCACCGTGGCGTGGCAGAAGGCGCTGAAGGCGGCCGGCGTCGAGCTCGGCGATCTCTCCTTCGTCGAGACCCATGACTGCTTCACCGTCGCCGAACTGATCGAATACGAAGCCATGGGCCTGACCCCGCGCGGGCAGGGCGCACGCGCCATCAAGGAAGGCTGGACCCAGAAGGATGGCAGGCTGCCGGTCAATCCGTCGGGCGGCCTCAAGGCCAAGGGGCACCCGATCGGCGCCACCGGCGTCTCCATGCATGTGCTGAGCGCGATGCAGCTGCTGGATCAGGCGCCTGAAGGCATGCAGATCAAGAACGCAAAGCTCGCCGGCATCTTCAATATGGGCGGTGCGGCGGTGGCGAACTACGTCTCGATCCTCGAGCCCGCGAAGTAACGCGGGATCGAGCGAGATGAATGTCGCGCAATGGCTGATGGCGTCGGCGCGTCTGCATCCGCAGGCGCCGGCGCTGCTGAGCGGCACGGCCGTCGAGGCGGACTACGCCACATTCGCGCGCCGCGCCGCCGCCATCGGCGCCGGCCTTGCGCGCGACTATGGCATCCAGCCGGGTGACCGCGTGGCGCTGTTCGCGTCGAACTGCACGCAATATCTCGAATGCCTTTATGCGGTGTGGTGGATCGGCGGAGTCGTCATCCCGATCAATGCCAAGCTGCATGGCCGTGAGGCGGCGTGGATTTGCGACAATGCCGGGGCCCGCCTTGCCATTGTCGATGACGACAGCCACGACGTGCTCGCGGCTCTGAAGGAGGATCTACCGACAACAATGCAGATGCTGTCGGTGGAGAGCGAAACGTTCCGCGAGTTGCAACATGGCGAACCGGCCTCGGCCGTGCCGCTGACTCGCGAGGACCACGATCTCGCCTGGCTGTTCTATACGTCCGGCACCACGGGCCGGCCGAAAGGCGTGATGCTCAGCCATGGCAATCTCGTCGCCATGTCCATGTGCTATCTTGCCGATGTCGATCAGGTGCATCGGAAGGACGCCATCCTCTATGCCGCGCCGATCTCCCATGGCGCCGGGCTGTATAATTTCATCCATGTCCGCATGGCCGCGCGCCATGTGGTGCCGGTAAGCCAGGGTTTTGAGCCGGATGAAGTGCTCGACCTCGGCAAGGCGCTTGGCGATGTCGCCATGTTCGCCGCGCCGACCATGGTGCGGCGTCTGGTCGATGCGGCGAAGACGCGCGGCGAGAGCGGCGAGGGCATCCGCACCATCGTCTATGGCGGCGGGCCGATGTATCTCGCCGATATCCGCGACGCCATTGCGATCATGGGCCAGCGCTTCGTGCAGATCTACGGTCAGGGCGAGTCGCCGATGACCATCACCTCGCTGCCGCGCGCGTTCCATGCCGATGTCGATCACCCCCGCTATCTCGAACGTCTCGCGTCGGTCGGCCCGGCGCAAAGCGTGATGGAGGTAAGGATCACCGATGCGGATGGCCGGCCGCTGCCGGTCGGCGAGACCGGTGAGGTCGAGGCCAGGGGGCCGGCGGTCATGCTCGGCTACTGGAATAACGACAAGGCCAATGCCGAAACGTTGAAAGATGGTTGGCTGCGCACCGGCGATGTCGGCCGACTGGATGAGGATGGGTTCCTCACCCTGTCGGACCGCTCCAAGGACGTCATCATTTCCGGCGGCACCAATATCTATCCGCGCGAGGTCGAGGAGGCCCTGCTGACATATCCCGCCGTACGGGAAGTCTCGGCCATCGGCGTCGCCGATCCCGACTGGGGCGAGATCGTGGTCGCCTGCGTCGTGCTGCAGGCCGGCGCCGCGGCGGACGATGCCGCTCTCGACGCCCATTGCCTTGCGAACATCGCCCGCTTCAAGCGCCCGAAGCGTTACGTCTATCTCGATGCCTTGCCGAAGAACAATTACGGCAAGGTGCTGAAGACCGAGCTGCGGGCGATGATGAAGGGCTGATCAGAGCCGGCACTTCATCAGGCCGAACAGGTTCTCGCCATGCTGGACGATGGGCTTGATGGTGCCGTCCTCCAGCAGTTTCAACGGCCGCCGCGTGACGGAATTGCCGACATTGCCGCCAATGATCTCGATCTCATCGTCTCCGACGGAGACGATGAGATCGCAGTGACCCTTGTAGTCGCCGCCGTTCTGGTTGTCGTAGTCTATGCCTGGCTGCCGTGCCCAGCACACGATGTCGCCCGGGCTCGGACGCTCGGCATGAAGGCGATAGCACCAGTAGCCAGCGTCGGTGTTGTTGCGCTTCATGTCGCGGATCGCCCGCGCGATATAGACCGAATGCTGCGGACTGTAGTTGAACCGGCCATTCGTGCCTGCGGTCCTCATCACCCAGGAGATGAAGGCGGCTGACCACGGCACGTCGTCCCGGCCGTCCAGCGTGCTGTCGTGCACGCCGTGCTTCCAGTAGTCGCCAATGCGCTTGTACCAGGGGTCTTCTCCTTCCTTGCGGCCGACATGGGTGGTCTGGCCCTGGAGATTGTAGGTCTGGTGCTCGAACCGGTCCCACTCGCTGATGGCCGTCTCGACCGCGCGCTGCGCGAAGGCGCCGGATGGTGAAACGATCGGCGGCAACAGGGACGTGGCTGCCGCCAGAATCGCCTCGGCGCTCGCGCCACCTCCACCGCTGCTTTGCACCAACGTTTCCGATGCCAGCGCGGCTGTGAACACCGTTTCTGTCCGCGGTGTATCTGATGTCGGCGGGATGACCGGGAATCCCGCCTGCATGATGAAGGTCTTGAGGCGCGCGAAGTCGGGATGACTGGTCGTATAGACCGAAACGCTGTTGCCGAAACCGAACGGGCCGGTGACGGCAATTTCAATGCTGTGGTTTGTACCGGTACGGCCAGCCCGCAGCGAGCAAGCGATCGTTGTCCCGAGAGGGCCGTTGCATGTCAGCCGCGTGCCATCGGCGCGCGCCTTGATGCCGGTGACGTTGTACGTCGCCGGGTCACCGTCGGCTTCGCCGAGTTCTATAGAGCCGCTGTCATGGCCGGTCTTGCGGATCGACACGGTGTAGTCGCGGCCATCGGCCGATTTCGCAGCGATCGTGACGGAATCCACAGGCGGTGCCTGCGCGAGGATGAGGCCGGCGGGCGCTACACCCGCGGCGGCCATCGTGGCCATGAGAGGCGATCCGGCTGGGGTGCCCGCACCATTCAACGCCTGCATGCCTTTTGCGGCGCAGGCATGGAGATGCTGCAGGTTCTGCGGGTTCTCGGCATAGTAGTTTGTGGCTGCGAGATAATCCTCCATGTCCTCGCCGCCAACCACCGGACCGGCAGGCGGCACCTGGCGGGCGACGTGTGGGTCGTCGCCATCGAGCCAGGTCAGCAATTTGGTCGGCGGCCCCGACATGTTGATCCACAGTGCCATATAGACCATCGCCTTGGTGTCGATCCGGCGATGATGCGCCGCGGCACGCGCATCGCAGCGATCGAGATCGCGATAGACGCCCTGCAGGATCTGGTCGTCCATGGCATCGACGAGCGCATGCGATGCCTGCAAAGCGCCATTGACGGCTTCGGTATCCGCCGGTGTCAGCGGATTCTTGATCTGGTGTTTCGACAGCAGCGCGATTAGATCGTTGATCTTCTGCGCACTCATGCCGGCGGCCGACATGGCATCGCGAAACGCGCGAGTGACATCCGGCTGCCCTGCGGCGAGATCGCCCTGCATGAAGCCGAAGCTGCCGCCGCTCTTGCCCTTGCCGGCGAAACTGATCCGGTAGGGCGTATCGTTGCCGATCTCGTGGAAGCGCAGTGCCGTTCGGATGGCCGGTTTGATCGCGTTGTTCACCATGACGTCCCCCCAATTGTGTTTGGTGTTGAAATCCCGCAGCGCCGCTGGCCGACGCGCGTAACAGGTCGCTTTCACCGCCGTAGCCGGCGGCTCCGCTCGAAAATCCATCAATAAATGCGTGATGCGTCTTTACATCCTAAAGATGTGTTCATCTAAATGTCTAGCGATGATGGCTGTGTGACGGAAATGCAATTTTTAGGATGGGTCCGCTGAATTCGGCTTGCGCCGACGGATGGCGGCCTTTTGCGCTGCAGGCAGCGGTTGCAGGTGCCGCAACCGCTGCATACGGCTCCGCGTCTGGTGCCCTTGCTCGGGCGGAAGGCCTGCCGCTATGAGAAACGGAACAGGGGCGCATCCAGCGCCGCGCGACATGCTTTCGGGAGCAAACGGCTTTGGCGGGACCACTTCATGGGATCAAGATCATCGACATGACCTCGGTGATGATGGGGCCTTACTGCACCCAGACGCTGGGTGACTATGGCGCCGATGTCATCAAGGTGGAGTCCCCTGATGGCGACGTGGTGCGCGCGATCGGGCCGATGCGCAATCCCGGCATGGGCCCCATTTTCCTCAACACCAACCGCAACAAGCGCTGCGTCTGTATCGACCTGAAGAAGGAAGAGGGCCGCGAGGCGCTGCTGAAGCTGGTCGCGACCGCCGACGTGCTGGTCTACAACGTCCGCCCGGCGGCGATGGTCCGGCTCAATCTCGGCTATGACGTCGTCTCGAAGATCAATCCGCGTCTGATCTATGCCGGCGTGTTCGGCTTCAGCCAGGCCGGCCCCTATGCCGCAAAACCCGCTTATGACGACCTGATCCAGGGCGCCACCGCGCTGGCGGCCCTGAATGCGCGCATCAGCCCCGACGGTGTGCCGCGTTATGTGCCCAATGCGCTGGTCGATCGCATCGTCGGTCTCAATGCGCTGGGCGCCATCCTCGCCAGCGTCATCCATCGCGACAAGACCGGCGAGGGCCAGCGCGTTGATATCCCGATGTTCGAGACCATGGCGGGCTTCATGATGGGCGATCACATGGGCGGTCTCACTTACGATCCGCCGCTCGACAAGGGCGGCTACGGTCGTCATCTGTCGCCGGATCGCCGGCCATATCAGACCTCCGACGGCTATATCTGCGCCATGGTCTATAACGACAAGCAGTGGAAGAGCTTTCTCAAGCATGTTGGCCGCGAGGAGCTGTTCGACGATCCGCGCTTCGCCACCTTCCCGCAGCGCATCCAGCATATCGACACGGTGAATGCGGAGCTGTCGCGCATCTTCAAGACCCGGACGACGGCGGAATGGGCGAAGCTGCTGGATGAGGCCGATGTGCCGTCGACGCCGATGCATACGCTGGACAGCATGATGCAGGACCCGCACATGCTGGCGACGGATTTCTTCCAGCAGGTCGAGCACCCCACTGAGGGCGCGGTGCGCAACATGAAGGTGGCTGCCACCTGGTCGAAGACGCCGGTCGACCTGTCGCGTCTCGCCTCGCATCTCGGCGAGCAGAACAACGAAGTGCTGGCCGAAGTCGGCTACACTGCGGAGCAGATCGAGAAACTGCACAAGGATGGCGTCCTGAAACAGGCCGCCATGCCCGATACGTCGGAGCTCTGAAGCATGGATTTCGCCCTCAACGACAATCAGGAATCCATCCGCGACACGATCGAAAAGATCTGTTCGCGCTTCGACGACGCCTACTGGCTGAAGAAGGACAAGGAAGGCGGATTCCCCATCGAATTCCACAAGGCGATTGCGGATGCCGGCTATCTCGGCATCTGCATCCCCGAGGAATATGGTGGCTCCGGGCTGGGGATCACCGACGCTGCGATCATGATGCGGGCGATCTCGGAATCCGGCGCCGGTATGTCGGGCGCCTCAGCCGTGCATATGAACGTGTTCGGCCTCAATCCGGTGGTGGTGTTCGGTACGCCGGAACAGTGCCGGCGGATGCTGCCTGGTATCGTCGAGGGCAAGGAGAAAGCCTGCTTTGCAGTGACCGAGCCGAATACGGGCCTCAACACCACCCAGCTCAAGACTCGCGCCGTGCGCAAGGGAGATCGCTACATCGTCAACGGCCAGAAGGTATGGATTTCCACCGCGCAGGTCGCCGAAAAGATCCTGCTGCTGGCGCGTACCACGCCGCTGGAAGACGTGAAGAGCCCGACCCATGGGCTCAGCCTGTTCTATACGGACTTCGATCGCTCGAAGATCACCGTGCACGAGATCGAAAAGCTCGGTCGCAAATGCGTTGACTCCAACGAGCTGTTCTTCGCCGACTTCGAAATTCCGGTGGAGGACCGCATCGGCGAGGAGGGGCGTGGCTTCGAATATATCCTGCACGGCATGAATCCGGAGCGCATCCTGATCGCGGCGGAAGCGGTCGGTCTCGGCAAGGTCGCGCTGAAGCGGGCAGCCGCTTATGCCAAAGAGCGCAACGTGTTCAATCGCCCGATCGGCCAGAACCAGGCGATCCAGCATCCGCTGGCCAAGAACTGGATGGAACTCGAAGCAGCTTGGCTGATGGTGCTGTCGGCCGGCTGGCAATACGACAACAACATGTCCTGCGGCCCCGCGGCGAACTCCGCAAAATATCTCGCGGGCGAGGCGGGCTATCATGCCTGCGAGCAGGCTGTCATGACCCATGGCGGGTTTGGTTATGCCAAGGAATATCACGTCGAGCGCTATCTGCGGGAGTCGCTGATCCCACGTATCGCGCCGGTCAGCCGCGAGCTGATCCTGAGCTTCATCGCCGAGAAGGCGCTCGGTTTGCCGAAGTCATATTAAGAGAGTGGAGCCGACATGAGTTACATCACCGGCGTCGGCCTTCTCCCTTACGGCAAGCATGAGGGCTCATCGACCATCGATCTGATGAGCCGCGCCGCCGAGCTCGCGCTCAAGGATGCCGGCCTCAAGCGGGCGGATATCGATGGCTTCCTGTGCGGCTATTCAACGACGATGCCGCATATCATGCTGGCCACCGTCTTCGCCGAACATTTTGGCATCACGCCATCTTACGCCCATGCGATCCAGGTCGGCGGCGCCACGGGCATGGCGATGGCGATGCTGGCGCATCAGCTCGTCGAGGGCGGTGTCGCCAAGCATGTGCTGGTGGTTGGCGGCGAGAACCGGCTGACCGGCCAGAGCCGCGACGCCTCGATCCAGGCGCTCGCGCAGGTCGGCCATCCCACCTATGAAGTGCCGCTCGGCCCGACCATTCCCGCTTACTACGGTATAGTCGCCAACCGCTACATGCACGAATATGGCGTAACGCAGGAAGACCTCGCCGAATTCGCCGTGCTGATGCGCGCGCATGCGCTAACCCATCCCGGCGCGCAGTTTCACGATCCCATCACCGTTGCTGACGTGATGGCTTCGAAGACCATCGCGACACCGCTCAAACTGCTCGATTGCTGCCCGGTCTCCGATGGCGGGGCGGCTTTTGTGATCAGCTACGAGCCGACCAGCGATGCGAAGATCAAGGTGCGTGGTGCCGCGCAGGCTCATACGCATCAGCACATCACGGCGGCGCCGCCGCTGTCCGGTCTCGGGGCCGAGATCGCCATCGCTCGCGCGAAGAAGGCGACCGGCATCGCGATCTCCGACGTCCGCTATGCCGCGATCTATGACAGCTTCACCATCACGCTGGCGATGCTGCTGGAAGACCTCGGCCTGGCCGGCCGCGGTGAGGCCGCGGCCAGAGTGCGATCAGGCCATTTCGGCCGGCATGGCGCGATGCCGCTGAACACACATGGCGGTCTGCTTTCCTACGGCCATTGCGGCGTCGGCGGCGCCATGGCGCATCTGGTTGAGGCGCATCTGCAGATGACGGGCCGGGCCGAGAACCGTCAGGTCAAGGATGCCTCCGTCGCACTGCTGCATGGCGATGGCGGGGTGTTGTCTTCCCATGTCTCGATGTTCCTGGAGCGTGTGTGATGAGCCAGCTCAAACCTGCCGCCGACTGGACCACGGGCGTCGAAGCCATCAGCTTCCAGTCCTGCCGCGCCTGCCAATCGATCCAGTATTTCCGCCGCAGCTTTTGCTCCGCCTGCGGTTCGCCCGATCTCGACGACAAGACATCGAGTGGCGAGGGCACGGTCTACGCGACCTCGCTCGTTCTGCGCGCGGGTACGCCGGAGGCGCGCGAGCATGTGCCTTACAATATCGTACTGATCGATACTGCCGAAGGCTTTCGCATGATGGCCCATGGCGCCAATGATCTCGTCATCGGCGACAAGGTGAAGGCGAACTATCGCCAATTCACCGGCCGCCTCGTGCCGTTCTTCGAAAAATCCTCGTAGCGCTCAGCTCCGGCGATCGCGCGGGCCGGCCCAGTTCATGATGGTCGCAGCAAGCGCTTCGACTGCCGGGGGCGGGTGATCCGGCGTGATCACTGCGAACTGAATCCCGGGTAGTTTCGGCAGACCTTCGCGCGATGACAGGATCGCCAAACCCGGCGGCATCAGGCGCACCGAATGCGGCAACAGGCCGATGCCAGCACGTGCGGCTGCGCTCAGGCCGGAGACATTGGCGCTGGTGAAGGCGATGCGCCAACGTCGCCCTGCGGCTTCCAGCGTTTCCAGCACGCTGACGCGCGTGATGCTCGGCGGTGGATAGAGGATCAGCGGCAGCGGACTGTCGGGATCGACGCGAAACTCGGGATGCGCCATCCATTCGATGGGCTCCTTCCACGCGATCCTGCCGCGGCTGTCGCCGTCGCGTCGCTTCACCAGCGCGAGATCGAGCCGGCCTGCATCGAACGCGGCGCGCAGATCCTCGCTCAATCCCGAATGCAATTCGATGTCGAGTTCGGGATGCCGGCGAGCGAAAGCTGCGAGCACGTTCGGCAAAGCCGAGAGCACGAAATCTTCCGATGCGCCGAAGCGCAGCCGGCCACGTAGCGGAGCAGCCGAGAGATATTGCTGTAGATGGGCATAACGCTCCAGGATCGAGCGAGCATGATCGAGCAGCACGTCGCCATCCGGCGTCAGGCTGACCCGATGCGTGCTGCGGTCGAACAGGCGACGGCCCGTCAGCTCTTCGAGACGCCGGATGTGCTGGCTGACGGTGGATTGTTGTAGCCCGAGGATACGGGCCGCACCGGTGAAGCTGCCGGCATCGGCGACGGCGACGAAACTCCGAAGAAGATCGACGGGGACATGATCCATGGCCATCACAATACATGATGACTGATATCGTTGTTATGGGGATTTTGCATCAAGGCGAGGAAATCTAGATCTGGGTCATCAAACAAGGGCCTATCGCTATGACTTCCTCTCCCCGCCGTCGCATTCATCTACCGATCGACCAGTTCCTTTTGTGGTTGATAGCTGCCGTCGCGTTGGCCGCTGTTCTGCCGGCACACGGCGAGGCTGACGTTTATGTCGATCACGCCGTCACCGCGGCGGTGGCAGCACTCTTCCTGCTTTACGGTGCGCGCCTGTCGCCGGCCGCGGTGAAAGAGGGGATGATGCACTGGCGTTTGCAGTCGATGGTGTTCTCCAGCACCTATCTGCTGTTTCCGCTCATCGGTGTCGTGGCGAACCTCGCGCTGCGCCCGTATCTGCCGGCCGATCTCGTGACCGGCGTGCTGTTCATGTGCCTGCTGCCCTCGACCGTGCAATCCTCGATCGCCTTCACCTCGATCGCGCGTGGCAATGTGCCGGCGGCGCTGTGCAGCGCGTCGGTATCCAATCTGCTCGGCGTCGCGCTGACGCCGGCGCTGGTGTCGCTGTTGATGTCCTCGGCGGCTGGAGGTGTTTCGCTGGCGGCGTTCGAGAAGATCGCTGCGCAGATCGTGGCGCCCTTCGTTGTTGGTCAGTTGATCCGTCCGTGGGTCGGCGCGTGGCTGCTGCGTCATGGACGTCTCACCTCGGTGGTTGATCGCGGCTCTGTGCTGCTCATTGTCTATGCCGCCTTCAGTGCCGGCATGGTCGCGGGAATCTGGGGGCAGCTCTCGGTCGGCACGCTCGCGGCGATCCTTGCCATCGATCTGGCGGTACTGGCGCTGGTGATTGTCACCACCATGCTGGCGAGCCGCTGGATGGGTTTTTCGACCGAAGACGAGATCGCCATCGTGTTCTGCGGCTCGAAGAAGAGCATGGCCAGCGGCATTCCGATGGCTGCGATCCTGTTTCCGGGCCACGCGCTCGGCCTGATCGTGTTGCCGATCATGCTGTTTCATCAGGCGCAGCTGTTCGTCTGCGCGATCCTGGCGCGGCGCTATGCGAAGCGCCGGGATGATGCAGGCATCGAAACCGGGAATGTGATGCTGTCGGCGTGAGTGTTGCACGTCAGATCGAAAAATGGCGCGCGAAGCTTCTGGCTTCGCGCGCCATTTTTATTCACAGCTGAGAAGGCGGTTAGAACGTCACCACGCCGCGGATCGACTCGCCTGACTTCATCAGATCAAAACCCTTATTGATATCGCTGAGCGGCATCACATGGGTGATCATTGGGTCGATCTGGATCTTGCCCTGCATGTACCAGTCGACGATCTTCGGCACATCGGTGCGGCCGCGCGCGCCGCCGAAGGCGGTGCCTTTCCAGACGCGTCCCGTTACCAGCTGGAACGGACGCGTCGCGATCTCGGCCCCCGCCGGCGCCACGCCGATCACGATCGACTGGCCCCAGCCACGATGGCAGGCTTCCAGCGCCTGGCGCATCACGGTGACATTGCCGGTGCAGTCGAAGGTGTAGTCGGCGCCGCCGATCTGGTCGGCACCGGACTTGGTCATGTCGACGAGGTGAGGGACGAGGTCCTTGCCGAGTTCCTTCGGATTGACGAAATGCGTCATGCCGAAGCGCTCGCCCCAGGCCTTGCGGTCATTATTGATGTCGACGCCGATGATCATGTCGGCGCCGGCGAGGCGCAGGCCCTGCAGCACGTTGAGGCCGATGCCGCCGAGACCGAACACGATCGCCTTGGCGCCTTGCTCCACCTTGGCGGTGTTGAACACTGCGCCAACGCCGGTGGTGACGCCGCAGCCGATATAGCAGACCTTGTCGAACGGAGCGTCCTCGCGGATCTTCGCCACGGCGATCTCCGGCAACACCGTGTAGTTGGCGAAGGTCGAGGTACCCATATAATGATGCACCGGCTTGCCCTCGAGTTTGAAGCGCGACGTGCCGTCGGGCATCAGGCCCTGGCCCTGGGTCGAGCGGATCGCGGTGCAGAGGTTCGTCTTGCGCGACAGGCAGGACGGGCACTGACGGCATTCCGGCGTGTAGAGCGGGATGACATGGTCGCCGGGCTTCACCGAGGTGACGCCTCGGCCGACTTCGCGCACGATGCCTGCACCTTCATGGCCGAGAATGGCGGGGAACAGACCTTCCGGATCGGCGCCGGACAGCGTGAACTCGTCGGTGTGGCAGATGCCGGTTGCCTTGATCTCCACCAGCACCTCGCCATCGCGAGGGCCATCGAGTTGAACGGTGGTGATCTCCAGCGGCTTGCCGGCGGCAATGGCAACAGCGGCGCGAACATCCATGGCGAATTCCTCAGTTGATCAGGGAGTATCAAGGTTGTGATTGCGGGCAGGCAGGTCCGCGCAATCAGCCATTGCCGCTTAGCACATGATGGGGCACTGAGCAGCCCATGAATAAAGAGACAAATGCCCTCATCGCTGCGGCTGCGCCCGTGCTGTTCGTGCTGCTCTGGAGCACCGGCTTCATCGGCACGAAATATGTGCTGGGCGGTGCCGAGCCGCTGACCTATCTGACCGTGCGGATGATCGTCGCGGCCTCGATCATGGGCGTCATCGTCGCGATCACCCGGCCGGCATGGCCGGATCGCGCCGGCATCGGCCACAACATCGTCGCCGGCTGCCTGATCCAGGGGCTGTATCTCGCCGGCACGGTGCTGGCGATCGCGCATCAGGTGCCGGTTGGTCTCTCGGCGATCATTCCTGGCCTGCAACCCATCCTCACCTCGGTCCTGGCCAGCCGCTTCCTTGGCGAGCGCGTAACGCCGTTGCAGTGGGGCGGTCTCGCGCTCGGCCTTGGCGGTGTACTGCTCGTGCTGCACGGCCGCCCGATGTCCGGCAATGCCGGCTGGGGCTGGGCTGCTTCGGGCCTCTCGCTGGTCGCCATCACCATCGGCACGCTGTATCAGAAGCGCTTCTGCAGCGGCACCGACTGGCGGGTGGGGAGCTTCGTGCAGCAATTCGCGGCCATGGTGATGCTCGGCATCGGCGCGTTCCTGTTCGAGACGCGGGTGATCCACTGGACCACGGAATTCGTGCTGTCGGTGGCGTGGCTGGCGGTGGTGCTGTCGATCGGCACCGTCGGACTGCTCTACTGGCTGCTGCGACGTCAGGCCTCGAGCCAGGTGGCGAGCCTGTTTTATCTGGTGCCGGCGGTGACGGCGCTGATGGCCTTCATCCTGTTCGGCGAGAAGCTGGATGCAGTGGCGATCACCGGCATGATCGCCTGCGGCGCGGCCGTGCTGTTGGTCAATCGCGCCAAGGCGTAGGTACTCCGCTCGACGATAGCCCCAAAATGAAAAAGCCTCCGGACTTGGACCCGGAGGCTTTCACATCTGCGAGGAAGAAGCTTACTTCTTCTTGGCAGCCTTCTTGGCCTTCTTGGCGACCTTCTTGGCAGCCTTCTTCACGGTCTTCTTGGCGGCGGCCTTCTTGACGGTCTTCTTGGCAGCCTTCTTCACGGTCTTCTTGGCGGCCTTCTTCACGGTCTTCTTAGCTGCTTTCTTAGCCATTGGTGGTCTCGCTTTCTTGGTTGTCTTCTTTGAAGATGTCTTCGCAGAAGCTTTCTTGGTGGACTTCTTGGCCGGAGTCACTTTCTTTGCGACTTTCTTCGCGGCCTTGGTAACTGTCTCGGCCACCGAAGTGGCCGCTTCTTTGGTCGCACCGGCGGCGCTGCTCAGCGCATCCGTCACTTGTTCGATGATCGGAGTGTCGTCAGTCATAGCATCCCCCAGCGGTTCTCGACTTTGTTACGTTAGTCCGATTCGGCGGCGTGTTGAAGTGCATGCGATATGTCGTCAACTACCTTGTATCGTCTTATACGCTTTTAATGCGCGATCGCGACCTTCCTTGTGGTCGATGATCGGCAGCGGATAGTCGCTACCGAGTTTGATACCTGCCTTTGTCAGCTCCGTCGGTGTGGCCGTCCACGGTTGATGAACGAGTTTTGCTGACAAGTTGTTAAGCTCCGGAACCCATCGGCGCACATAATCACCGTCGGGATCGAACTTCTCACCCTGCAGGATCGGATTGAAGACGCGGAAGTAGGGTGCAGCATCGGCACCAGAGCCCGCGACCCACTGCCAGTTGGCGGGATTGCTGCCGCTGTCGGCATCAACGAGCGTATCCCAGAACCACGCTTCGCCCTCGCGCCAGTCGATCAGAAGGTGCTTCACGAGGAAGGACGCGACCACCATGCGCACGCGATTGTGCATCACGCCGGTGTGCCAGAGCTCGCGCATGCCCGCATCGACGATGGGATAGCCGGTGAGGCCATGTTGCCAGGCCTTCAGCGCCTTGCGATCGGTCTTCCACGGAAAGTCATCGAACGACTCCTGCAGATTGCGCGCTGCAAGATCGGGAATGTCGAACAGGAGATGCCGGCAGAACTCGCGCCAGCCGAGTTCGCTCAGGAACTTGCCGACGTCGCTCGCAAGCTTCGGATGCTGGTCTGCAATGAACTGCGCGGCGTGCCAGACTTGCCTGGGGCTGATCTCGCCGAAGCGCAGGTGTGGCGAGAGGCGCGACGTCCCGTCGCGGTCCGGACGATCGCGATCGCTCGCATAGCCCTGAATGTCCTTGAGGAAGCGCTTAAGATGCTTCTGCGCTGCGGCTTCGCCAGGTGTCCAGCTCTCGCGCAGGCCGCCCGCCCAGTCTGGTTTCGTCGGCTCCAGCTTCCAGTCGTCCAGCGTGTCGCTCTTCACTTGCGGCGCGGCGATGAGCTTCTTCGGTGCAGGCACGGGCTTGGCCGGGCCGCCCATCGCGATGATACGCTTGAAGAACGGCGTGAAGACCCACAGGCCGCGTCCCTCCTTGTTGCGAATGGTGTTGGGGTGCGTCAGCAGATCGCCGGGAAAACTCTCCGTGCCGATATCGAGATCGGCGAGCGCCTCGGTCACCTCGTCGGCGATTGCGAGCTGCGGCGCTTGCGCAATCGCGTTCCAGTAGACGTGGCTGGCATCGATCTCGCGGGCGAGAGTGGGGATGATATCTGCTGCAGCGCCCTGGCGGAGCACAAGCATGCCGCCGATCGCCTCCAACCGTTCGGTTAGCGCACTCAGCGACTGCGCCAGCCACCAGCGCGTCGCCCCGCCCATGGGTCGCGCGCGCGGCGGCTTGATCTGCTTGCTGTGCTCGTCGAGCAGATAGAGACAGAGCACCGGCGCGCCCGATTTCGCGGCGGCATGGAGCGCGGGATGATCCGAGAGGCGAAGATCGTCGCGAAACCAGACAATGATGGGGGATTGATCGGTCATGATCCCGATCTAACACGGATCGTGTGAGATCGATCCAGTTCGGGATACCTCGACATGCAACCTTGCGCGAACGGATGCGTATCTGTTCGTATCGACAGTTCAACGCACCGGAGGCCGCCGTGAAGCGCAATGTGATTCTCTACCTCGCGACCTTCATCGTCATGCTGCCGCTCGATCTTCTCTTTCTCGGCATCGTCGCCAAGGGCTTCTTCCAGTCGCAGGTCGGCGACATGCTCGGCGAAGTTCGTCTGGCTCCGGCCGTTCTGTTTTACTGTCTCTATATCGTCGGCATCCTGATCTTCGTCAGCGCATCGGTGGATGCGACCTGGCGCTCGGCGCTGCTCCATGGCGCTCTATTCGGCTTCTTCTGCTACGCGACCTTCGAACTGACCTCGCTATCGCTGCTCAAGCACTGGACCTGGCCGGTGGTGGCGGTGGACATCGCCTGGGGCACCTTCGTCACGGCGACGGCGGGGACGCTGGGGCTGCTCGTCACGGACTGGTTGTCGCCAAGGGGCTAGCGTCGGATGGGTGCAGTGGAGGCGCGAAGCGCCGGAGCGAAACGCATCACACTGTCGTAGTGGTTGGCTCGGCCGATGGGTTTCGCTTCGCTCTACCCATCCTACGACGTCCAAATAAAAAGAGGCGCCGCGATCATCTCGCGGCGCCTCTGTCGTTCTGCGCGTCGCTCGCAGCGTTATTTCGGCTGCGGCACGATGCGGATATAGGGCTTCGGCTCCTTCCAGCCGTTCGGATAGATCGTCTTCGCCTCGTCATTGGTCACCGAGCCGGCAATGATCACGTCCTGCCCCTGCTGCCAGTCGGCCGGGGTGGCGACGCGATGCTTGGCGGTCATCTGCAGGCTATCGATCACGCGCAGGATTTCCTGGAAGTTACGGCCGGTGGTCATGGGATAAACAAGGATCAGCTTAATCTTCTTGTCCGGCCCGATGACGAAGACGTTGCGCACGGTCGCATTGTCATTCGCGGTACGGCCATCGGCACCGCCCGAGGCGTCTGCCGGGAGCATGTTGTAGAGCTTCGAGACCTTCAGCTCGGTATCGCCGATCATCGGGAATTTGGGTTCGGCGCCCTGGGTCTCGTTGATGTCGGCCACCCACAGAGAGTGCTTGTGCACGGGATCGACCGAGAGGCCGATCAGTTTCACGTTCCGCTTGTCGAATTCCGGCTGCAGATGGGCGAGGGCACCGAGCTCGGTGGTGCAGACCGGGGTAAAATCTTTCGGATGCGAGAACAGCAGCGCCCAGCTGTCGCCGATCCAGTCATGGAATTTGATGGCGCCCTGGGTGGTCTCTGCCTCGAAGTCCGGGGCGATGGAGTTGATCTGAAGAGCCATGGATAGACCTCGTGTCTTGGAAAGGATGGCGATGAGAAGTGAGGCAGCCGATTATAGGTAGACGGTTGCGTGATGGGAACCGCTGCACGAAAAGGACAAGATCGTTCTCCTGCCGATGCGTCGGAGAGCATCGTCTTTCACGCAAGACCGCTGCGACATGATGCCCTCGGCAATATCAAGTGATGAGATGCCGCGAAGTTGCCGCCCGTCGGGCGCAATGCCGCCCGAGGTGATCGCCACATCTGGTCGAACCAAGGGGCGTCACGGCGCGACTGAACTGCAACGGTTGGGGATAAGAAAGGTCCCGATCTGACCTCTTAACCGCCCGTTAATTCGCTCATGGAATCTCTGGGGTATCCCAAAAAGTGCTGCAAACAGAAGAGTTTGAAATGTCCACCGCTGCCGTTGCCGAGGTATTCGGCGCCATCGAACCGTCCTCCATCGCCGACCGCCGCGCTGCGGCGCAGGCGCTCACCATCGTCCGCGACGGCGTCATCACCGGCGAAGGCCCGACGACCCGCGGCCGTATCCATTTCTCCCGCGCGCTCGACGCCGATGACGCCGCCTTGTGCGCGCGCATTCTCGGTGCATCAGCGCTGGCCACCCAGCCGGTGAGCCGCGATGAGGCCGAGGTGCTGTTCGCCATCAACGAGGCCGCCCGCGAGCGCAGCGACGACGGGCGTTTCGATGATCTGTTCGCCAAGGCCGTGGTTCATCACGCCGCGTCCGCCTCGGGTCTTCCGGTGCCGTCCCGCGATGTCGCGCTGTCGCCCGATGTGTCGATTGACAGCTGGGCGCCGACCAAGGCCGTCGGCGTGAATGTCGAGGTGCTGGAATGGATCGCCGCGCAGATGCGTGCCAAGCGCGTCAGCAACGCCACCATCATGACGCTGCTCGCCGCCGTCGTCGGCGCCGCCACGTTGCCACTGGCGCAGTTGCCGCACGTGTTCGACATCGGCATGTAAGCCGAGTATCGGATCTGACCGACAAACGGCGGGGCATTACCCCGCCGTTTTTTATTGTCTACTTCGCCGCGTCGAGCCCGACCGTACGACCCGGAAAACCCGCGACATCGAAATACTTGTACTCGCCGACCTTCTGCAACTGCAGCACCGTTGCGAGCCCCTGATCGTCCGGCGCCGAGCGCAACACGTCCGTCGTGGCGGCTGGCGTTTCACCATTGACCGTCGCCTCGCTCATCACGCGCCCGATCAGGCTGCCCTTGGCGTCGCGCTTGAGGCTGAGCAGATGCGCCGCGGTGATGCCGACATCGGCGTTGCTGGTGGGGAGAGGATCGACGAAGCCGGCTTTGAAGTCCGGGCCGATCGCCGCCATGAAGTTATGGGTATCGCCGCGCCCGAAACTGCCATGCATGCCCTGGCCCTGGCGGAGCACGGTGTCGGCGACTTCCACCTGACACGCGGCTGGCTGGTCGCAGCCTTCCGAATAGGAGCGGAAGGACACGACAATCGCCGGATGCGGCGTGACTGCCTTGCCCGACAGGTTGATCGATGACAGCGGTAGCGCGCCCGGGAAGGAGCCCAGCGTGTCCTCGACGAAGATGCCGCTGATGTAATCCTGCTTCAGCAGCGCCTTGACGGTACGGTCTGCGAGACCCTTGTCACCGGTCGGCAGATAGATCAGGTCGGAACCGCCATTGGTGGCGACGATCAGCTCCGGCTTGTCCTTGTCCTTGCCGATATAGGCGTTGCCTGCCTTGGGATAAGCATTGTCGCCGACGGCCGCGAACTTGTCGTTGGGATCGAACAGCGGCAGGTCGAGCGATTTGGCGAGATCGATCGCGAGAAAGCCGAGCGGCAGGAAACCTTCCGGCGTGTCGGGATAGCTGCCCTTGATGGTCGCCGAGGTCTTGCTCTCCTTGGAAATCGTCGAGAAGCCGTGATCCGCCGAGATCATGATGTTGGTATTGGCGGCGAGACCGAGATCGTCGAGCGCCTTGCGCAGCTGCGCGAGGTTGTCATCGGCATTCTTGATTGAGGCGAGCGAGGAGGGGCCATTGATGCCCGGCGTCACCTTGTTCAGGCTGTCGCCCTGATTGTGCTGGGTGCCATCGGGATCGCGCGACCAGAACACCAGCACGAACGGCTTGTTGCGTGCCTTGAACATCGGCAGGACCACTTTGGCCGCAACATCGGCCATATAGGCCTGCTGCTTGATATTCGCTTCCGTGGTGCCGGGCGTCTTGGCGTCGCCCGCCTTGCCATTGTCGCCGCGGCCGGGTGTTTCGAGCGCGAGGCCGGCCTTGCCGAGCGCGTCCTTCATCTCGTCCGAGAGCGGAATGCCGAGCAGCTTGCCGGCCTTGTCGACGCCGCCGGTCTGATCGTCGATGGTGATCGTCTCCTTGCCTGAGCGCTCGGTGTGATCGAACATCAGCGTCGGGCCGACCTTGCCGATGGCGGCGGTGGAGTAGCCCGCCTTGCGCGCGGCCTTCAGCAGCGTCTCCTCGTTGAGATAGTCGCCGTTGAACTGCTCATCGAGATCGCCCAGCACCTGGTCATGCTCGATGAAGGGAATGGTGCTGCCGTTCTGCACCGGCGTGGGATGGCCGGTATAGATCGAGTTGGAGAACACGCCGGTATCGCCAAGATAATGGCCCGACGACATGCCGGACGCATTGGCCATGGTGAAGGTCGGGAACAGCGAATGCGAGTTCTGGAAGTTGACACCCTTATCCCGCACTGCGGACATGGCGGGCGCCGTTTCCGGCGTCACCTTCAGCGCGCGGAGCCCGTCAGGTACGAACAAAATGAGGTTGCGGGGCGGGCTGTTTTGGGCGAAAGCCGTTGTCGCATATATAAGAGTGACACTCAGGGAGAGGATGGTGGCAGCGCCGCGCATGAAACACCTCGCTTCAGGAAACGTCGGCCCCGTCGGGCCGGGCCTCTTTTCTAGTTTTTGTCCGCGACAGAATTGTTACGACTGCGGCGCCATGCCACATTGTGCCGCCGGTTTCATCTTCCCGATCCCGCCTCAAGGTTGCAAGTAAGACAGCTCATGTTCAAAAAGATTCTGATCGCCAATCGTGGCGAGATCGCCTGCCGCGTCATCAAGACCGCCCGCAAGATGGGCATCAACACGGTCGCCGTTTACTCCGAAGCGGACCGCGACGCGCTGCATGTGGAAATGGCCGATGAGGCCGTCTTCATTGGCCCGCCGGCTGCCGCGGAGAGCTATCTCCTGATCGACAAGATCGTCGAGGCCTGCAAGGCGACCGGCGCCGAAGCGGTGCATCCCGGCTACGGCTTTCTGTCCGAACGCGAGGCGTTCCCGCGCGCGCTGGAAGCGGCGGGCATCGTCTTCATCGGCCCGAACCCCGGCGCCATCGCCGCGATGGGCGACAAGATCGAATCCAAGAAGGCTGCCGCTGCGGCCAAGGTCTCCACCGTTCCCGGCTTCCTCGGTGTCATTGAGGACGACAAGCATGCGGTGAAGATCGCCGACGAGATCGGCTATCCCGTGATGATCAAGGCGTCCGCGGGCGGCGGCGGCAAGGGCATGCGCATCGCGCATTCGACCTCCGAAGTCGCGGAAGGCTTCAATCTCGCCAAGGCCGAGGCAAAAGCCTCGTTCGGTGACGACCGCGTCTTCATCGAGAAGTTCATCGTCGATCCCCGCCACATCGAAATCCAGGTGCTCGGCGACAAGCATGGCAATGTGATCTATCTCGGCGAGCGCGAATGTTCGATCCAGCGCCGTAACCAGAAGGTCATCGAAGAGGCGCCGTCGCCGCTGCTCGATGAAGCCACCCGCCGCAAGATGGGTGAACAGGCCGTGGCTCTCGCCAAGGCGGTGAATTACGACAGCGCCGGCACGGTGGAATTCGTCGCTGGTCAGGACAAGAGCTTCTACTTCCTCGAAATGAACACGCGCCTGCAGGTCGAACATCCGGTGACCGAACTGGTCACCGGCGTCGACCTTGTCGAGCAGATGATCCGCGTGGCCGCCGGCGAGAAGCTGGCGCTGCAGCAGAAGGATGTCACGCTGACCGGCTGGGCCGTCGAGTCCCGTGTCTATGCCGAAGATCCGTTCCGCAACTTCCTGCCGTCCATCGGCCGGCTCGTGAAGTATCGCCCGCCGGCCGAGAGCCATGTGGACGGCGGCGTCACCGTGCGCAACGACACCGGCGTGCAGGAGGGCGGCGAGATCTCGATCTATTACGATCCGATGATCGCCAAGCTCGTCACCCATGCGCCGTCGCGTGCTGCGGCCATCGATGCGCAGGCCAATGCGCTCGACGCCTTCTATGTGGACGGCATCCGCCACAACATCCCGTTCCTGTCGGCGCTGATGGTGCATCCGCGCTGGCGCAGCGGCAATCTCTCCACTGGTTTCATCGCCGAAGAGTTTCCGAACGGCTTTGCTGCCAAGGCACCGGAAGGCGACGTCGCCCGCCGCATCGCCGCCGTAGCTGCGGCTGTCGATAGCGTTTATGGCGACCGCAAGCGTCAGATCTCTGGCCAGATGATCGGCCGCCCCGTGGTGCGCGCCGGTCGCCGTGCCGTCTGGCTCGAGCGCGAGGAATTGCTGCTCGACATCGCCCGCGATGGCGACACCGTCACCGTGGCCTTTATCGGCGCCGATGGCAAAGCCGGCACGGCGCATCGCGTGGTCTCGTCATGGAAGCCCGGCGTGCCGGTCTGGGACGGCACCATCGACGGTCATCACGTCGCCATGCAGGTGCGTCCGCAGGCCTCGGGCATCCGCATCGCGCATCAGGGATATGAAGTTGCCGTCAACGTCTTCACCGAGACGGAAGCCGCGGCCGCGCGATTGATGCCGGTGGGCGTCAAGGCCGACACCGGCAAGAAGCTGCTCTGTCCGATGCCGGGCCTCGTGGTCTCGATCGCCGTGACCGAAGGTCAGGACGTCAAGGCCGGCGAGACGCTCGCCATCGTGGAGGCGATGAAGATGCAGAACGTGCTGCGTGCCGAACGCGACGGCACCGTCAAGAAGATCCATGCCGCTGCCGGCGCGACGCTGGCGGTGGATGCGCTCATTCTTGAATTCGCATGACGACGTTCCGGCAGCGGCGCTACGGTCTGCGGGCGATCCTGTCCGGCGACCGCTGCGTGCGGCCGGGCTCCGTCTATGACGCCATCTCGGTGCGGATCGCCGAAGATCTCGGCTTCGAGGTCGGGATGTTCGGCGGATCGGCGGCGTCGCTCGCCATTCTCGGCGATCCCGATATCGCGCTGATCACGCTGTCCGAACTCACCGAACAGATGCGGCGCATGTCGCGCGCCGGCAATCTGCCGGTGCTGGTCGATGCCGATCATGGCTATGGCAATGCGCTCAATGTCCGCCGCACGGTGGAGGAGCTGGAAGCCGCCGGTGCCGGCGGTCTCACCATCGAGGATACGCTCTTGCCCGCCGCGTTCGGCGAAGCTAGGGCGCAGGTGATTTCGATGGAAGAGGGGATCGGCAAGGTCGCTGCAGCGCTCAGCGCGAGGCAGGACCCGGCGCTCGTCATTGTCGGCCGCACCGGTGCGGCATCGATCACTTCGCTGGACGATGCGATCGCGCGAGCCAAGGCTTACGAGAGTGCGGGCGTCGATGCCATCATGTTCACTGGCTTGAAGAACCGCGCCGAACTGCAGGCGGCGAGCGCGGCAACGACACTGCCGATCGTGCTCGGGACGCCCAGCGACGACATGATCGATTGGGATTTTCTCAGCGCGCAACGGGTTCGCGTCTGTATTCAGGGCCACGCGCCGATCTCGGCCGCGATGGCCGCCATTCATGCAACGCTAAAGGCCGTGCGCGAAGGCGCGGGGCCGAAGGAGCTGAAGAATCTCGCATCCGCCGATCTCATGGAAAGCGTCACCCGCGGTGCCATCGTGAAGCAGCGGGGCATCGACTATCTGGGGCTGAAGAAATAATGCCGAGCATCATTCGCCATGTGATGGTGATGGGCCGTGTCCAGGGGGTCGGTTATCGCGCCTGGACCGGTGATCAGGCGATCCTGCTCGGGGTGCAGGGCTGGGTGCGCAACCGCAGCGATGGCAGTGTGGAAGCTGTGTTCGCCGGACCGCAGGATGCTGTCATGCAGATGATCGAGATGTGCCATCGCGGTCCGCCGCCTGCGCATGTCAAAAGCGTGGTCGTGAGTGACGTGATGCCCGACATGCTGAAGCTGCGCGTGGGCGGCGAGACGTTTTCGCAATTGGGGACAGTCTGAACCTAGGCGGCGGTTGCCGGAGCCACGCTCTGCGTGTCGCCAAACACTTCACCGAATGCCTGCCGCAGTGCCACGTCCACATCTGTCATGGTCACGGGCAGGCCGAGATCGACCAGGCTCGTCACGCCATAGCGAGGATCGACGACGCCGCAGGGGACGATCGCGTTGAAGTGGCTGAGATCCGGCTCCACATTGATGGCGATGCCGTGAAATGAAACCCAGCGCTTCAGGCGAACGCCAATGGCGGCGATCTTGTCCTCATATCCCGCGCCTTTGTCCGGCCGCGCGACCCAGACGCCGACGCGGTCCTCGCGCCGCTCGCCCTTGACGTTGAAGGCGTCCAGCGTGCGGATGATCATGTCCTCCAGCGCCGCCACATAGGCACGAACATCGGGTCGCCGCGCCTTCAGGTCCAGCAACACATAAACGACGCGCTGGCCGGGCCCGTGATAGGTGATCTGACCACCGCGTCCGCTCTCGAACACCGGGAAGCGCGCAGCCAGAAGGTCGGTCTCCTTGCCGGAGGTTCCGGACGTGTAAAGCGGTGGATGCTCCAGCAGCCAGACCAGTTCCGGCGCCTCTCCACTGGCGATGGCAGCCGCGCGCGCCTCCATGGCCGCAACGGCCTTCGGGTAAGGAATCGGCACGCTTTCGATCCGCCATTCGACGGCAGGGCCGTCAGCGCGGGAAAACGGCGTCAGATCGAGGGTTTGGCGGTCATTAACCATTGGCTAACCATAAGCGTGCTGTTCTCAGGCCGGTCCTGACGCGCTGGCGCGCAGGATACTTTATCTGTGACTGTGGGGCCGACGTGCCAACCCTCGACAACATTTCCGTAGATATCATGGTGGTGCTCGGCACCACCACAATGCCGGTGCATCAGGTGATGCGGCTCAGCCGCGGCGCCATCATCGAGCTCGACGCCACCGAGCAGGACGAGGTGAAGATTCTCGCCAACAATCTGCCCGTGGCTTCCGGTTCGGTTATGGTGGATCGCAACCGCATCGCGGTCGAGGTCAAGCAGATGCTGCCGCGGTCGCCGGAACGTCGATAATCCGGCCCAGATAATTTTCCCCACAGGGGGCCCGGGGAACGCGGTTCAGGCCTTGTGCCCCCATCATGAGTTTGTTACATCGGCGCCGGTCGAACCGGCCGGGCGATTTGCCCCGCCGGTCATTTCCAGCGCTCGTGGCGGAATTGGTAGACGCGCTGCCTTGAGGTGGCAGTCCGTAACAGGGTGGGGGTTCGAGTCCCTCCGAGCGCAC
>JASBVG010000039.1 GCA_030147505.1 Tardiphaga sp. | reverse complement strand
CGGGTACAGGCGATGTCGGTCACGGTTGGCGGCGCGCTGCAACTGCTCTGGCTGATCTGGGCCTGCAAGCGGGCCGGCGTCTCGATGAAATTGAAGCGTCCGCGCCTCGACGCCGACGTGCGCGAGCTGCTGCGCCTGATCGTGCCGGCCGCTGCCGGCGCCGGCGCGTCGCAGATCAACCTGCTGATCTCCACCGCCCTGTCGGGCTGGCTGCTCGCCTCGGGCTCGATCACCTATATCTATTATGCCGATCGGTTGAATCAGTTGCCGCTCGGCCTGATCGGCATCGGTCTGGGCACCATCCTCCTCCCCACCATCTCGCGCATGTTGTCGAAGGGCGAGGATCAGGCGGCGATGGAGACGCAGAACCGGGGCATCGAACTCGCCCTGTTCCTCACCCTGCCGGCGACCGTCGCCTTCATCACCGTGGCCGAACCGATCGTGCGCGGCCTGTTCCAATATGGCCGCTTCAGCGCCGAGGATGCGATGCGCTGCGGCTGGGCACTCTCCGCCTTCTCGATCGGCCTGCCCAGCTATGTGCTCGTGAAGGTGCTGACGCCGGGCTATTATGCGCGCGGCGATACGAAGACGCCGGTGCGCTATGCGATGTTGTCGATCGCCATCAATATCGTCGGCAATCTCGCGATGATCCCCACGCTTGGCCATATCGGCCCGCCGCTCGCCACCGCGCTCTCCTCCACCGTCAATGTCGCGATGCTCTATCGCACGCTGGTCGCGCGTGGCCATTTCACCGCCGACCCGCAACTGCGCCGCCGTATCCCGCGCCTCGCCGTCGCGGCGGTCGTCATGGGCGTGGCGCTCTGGGCGGGAGAGGATCTGCTCGATCCGATGCTGTCGG
The DNA here is from genome assembly GCA_030147505.1 of Tardiphaga sp. Classification (GTDB taxonomy): domain Bacteria; phylum Pseudomonadota; class Alphaproteobacteria; order Rhizobiales; family Xanthobacteraceae; genus Tardiphaga. The sequence continues at coordinate 2,103 of JASBVG010000039.1, read as the reverse complement.
GCACGATGGTCAGCCGCTATATCGGGCTTGCCCTGCTTGTCGGCGCGGGCGTCGCGCTGTACGGGCTGGCATGCTTCGTCACCGGCGCCTATCGCCTATCCGACCTCAAGGCGCTGATGCGGCGGCGAGGCACCCCATAATCAACAGAATGGATTAGAGTATGCGCGTCCTTTCCGGCATCCAGCCCACCGGCAATCTGCACCTTGGCAACTACCTTGGCGCGATCCGCAACTGGGTGCGGATGCAGGACGAGATGGACGCGGATTCGCAGTGCTTCTTCTTCCTCGCCGACATGCACTCGATCACCGTGCATGAAGGGCGCGAGCAGCGCATCCGCAACGTGCGCGACATGGCCGCCGCCTTGGTCGCCTCGGGCATCGACCCGGATCGCTCGGTCCTCTTCAACCAGGCGCGCGTGCCGGCCCATGCCGAACTCGCCTGGCTCTTGAATGGCACCGCCCGTATTGGCTGGCTCAACCGCATGACCCAGTTCAAGGACAAGGCGGGCAAGGACCGTGAGGGCGCGTCGGTCGGCCTGTTCGTCTATCCGGTGCTGCAGGCGGCCGACATCCTGCTCTATCAGGCGACCCATGTTCCCGTGGGCGAGGACCAGAAGCAGCATCTCGAGCTGTCGCGCGATATCGCCACCAAGTTCAACACCGATTTCGGCGTCGATGTCTTCACCCTGCCGGCGCCGATCATCCCCAAGGAATCTGCGCGCATCATGTCGCTGCGCGACGGCACGGCGAAAATGTCCAAGTCCGATCCTTCGGATATGAGCCGCATCAACCTAACCGACGAGGATGATGCGATCATGACCAAGGTGAAGAAGGCCAAGACCGATCCCGAGCCGCTGCCCGAAACGGCGGAGGGTCTGGCCGGTCGTCCGGAAGCGACCAACCTGGTCGGCATTTACGCCACCCTGTCGAACAGCACGCCTGACGCAGTCTGCGCGCAGTTCGCGGGCAAGGGCTTTGGCGCGTTCAAGCCGGCGCTGGGCGAGTTGCTGGTCGAAACGCTGCGGCCGATGCGCGAGCGTTTCGTGGAACTGCGCACCGACGATGCCGCGCTTGATGCGATCCTCGACAAGGGCGCGGCCAAGGCGGCGGCGGCGGCCGAACCGACCCTGCGCGCCGCCTATGATGCCATGGGTCTGATGCGCTGAGCCAACTGGAAGGACGGGCGCGAACTGCGCCCGTCACTTACCTTCTTCGATCGTTTCGAATGTCATCGCCATGCGCATCTTCTTGCGCACGGGATTGCCGGCGCTGTCCCGCTGGATCGGATAACGCCGACTGAGAATTTGCGTTGCGCAATGTTGTTCCGGCATCGGCTTGTCGTTGATCGTCGCGACGCAGTCCGATGCGCTGCCATCGGTGTTGATCGTGAAGGTCGTGACCTGCCGGAACGGCAACGGGGGTAGTCGGAAGCTGCCATCGGACTCCGGTATCCGCCAGTTGATCTTGTTGCTGTAGCTTCCGACTAGGGGCTTGCCGTTCGTGTCGCGCGCAGGCGTAAAACGGGCGCGAGCTATGAGTAGGTCGCAGGTGGCCTGATCCAGTGTGGCGGCGCCGCTGCTGGAACTGATCGTGCATTTTACCGGCACGCCATTCTTGTCGATGTCCAGCAAAAAGGCAGTAACTCCCTCCTGTCCCTCGCGCAGTGCCGTTGCCGGATAATCTTCGGACGTGACCCAGTCGCCCGGATTTCCGGTTGGCGTGGGCGAAGACGCGGCTGCTATCAGCAAGGGAGCGAACAGCGGCAGGGTGAGAAAGGCATGCTTCATGCGGCTTTCCTGCAACAGTCTGTCACTCTTTTCCAGTGGTTTGACGGATCGTTCTGCGACATGGCGTCATGGATGTGCGGACATGGCTTGCGTCCAATCGACGGGTTGGTGCGTTCAAACGATGTTCAGTTGCGTTTTGCTAGAGCAGGGCGCAAGAAGACTAACAGGCATCCGCCTGATTCAGGACGCGAAAAAATGAAAGCTTTCAGCAAGATCGGCCTTTTCGCAGCGCCCGCGCTGGCGTTGGTGGCCCTGTCCGGCTGCGCCACGTCGTTCAAGGCGGACGTCGCCCGTTTCCAGCAGCTCCCCGCACCCGC
>JASBVG010000037.1 GCA_030147505.1 Tardiphaga sp. | reverse complement strand
AAAACAAGGACTTAGACGATGGCGACCGTGAAGGAATTCAAGGCGACCGCACGTCCGGTGAGCGGCAAGGGGGCCGCACGGGCAGAGCGTCGCGCCGGCCGTATCCCGGCTGTGATCTATGGTGACAACAAGCCCCCGCTGGCGATCTCGGTGGACGACAAGGAACTGCGCCAGCGCATCAATGCCGGCCGCTTCCTGACCACCATTTTCGACATTGAGCTCGATGGCAAGAAGCACCGCGTGATTCCGCGCGACTTCCACCTCGATCCGGTCAAGGATTTCCCCATCCACGTCGACTTCTTCCGCCTCGGCGAAGGCGCGACCATCCGCGTCAGCGTTCCGCTGCATGTGAACGGCGCTGAAGTCGCTCCGGGTGTGAAGCGCGGCGGCACCATCAACATCGTCGCCCACACGATCGAACTGGAAGCTGAAGCCGACAGCATTCCGCAGTATCTGGAAGTTGACGTCTCGACGCTCGACATCGGTTCGTCGCTGCACATCACCGACGTCAAGCTGCCGAAGGGCGTCAAGACGCTCGCCCGCGACGCCGATATGACCCTGGTCACCATCGTGCCGCCGTCGGGGTATGGCGAAGAGACGCCGGCTGCGGGCGCTCCGGCTGCCGCTGCTGCCCCCGCTGCTGGTGCCAAGGCGCCGGCCGCTGGTGCGAAGGCTCCGGCTGCTGCCGCCGCTCCGGCGAAGAAGAAGTAAGCTGGCGCGGGAGACCGCGTCATGCGCCTCTTTGTCGGTCTCGGAAACCCTGGTGCGAAATACCAGGGCAACCGGCACAATATCGGGTTCATGGTTGTCGACGAGATTGCACGGCGTCACGGTTTTGCACCGTGGCGCCGTCGTTTTCAGGGCGAGACCTCGGAAGGCGCACTCGGTGGCAAACGTGTCATTCTGCTGAAGCCGATGACATTCATGAACGAGTCCGGCCGCTCCGTGCAGGAGGCCGCTGCGTTCTTCAAGATTTCACTCGGCGATATCGCCGTGTTTCACGACGAACTCGAACTGCCTTTCGCCAAAGTGCGTGTGAAGGTCGGCGGTGGTATCGCAGGACACAATGGCCTGCGCTCGATCTCCGCCCATATCGGCAATGATTATCGCCGGGTGCGCCTCGGTATCGGACATCCCGGTGCCAAGGAACTCGTGCATGGTCACGTGTTGAACGATTTCGCCAAGGCCGAACGCCCGCAGCTCGAAGCATTCAACGACGCGGTGTCCGATCATGTCGGATTGCTGGTCGGTGGTAACGACTCGTCGTTCCAGAACAAGGTGCATCTGACGATGCAGACCAAGGGTTTTACGTCGAAGGACGAGAACGGTTTCGCCGAGAAGCCGTCGAAGAATTAGGACAGGGTCATGGGATTCAAATGCGGTATCGTCGGCCTGCCGAACGTTGGCAAATCGACGCTGTTCAATGCGCTCACAGAAACCGCCGCCGCGCAGGCCGCAAACTATCCGTTTTGCACCATTGAGCCGAATGTTGGTGAAGTCGCGGTGCCGGACAAACGGCTCGACAAGCTCGCCGAGATCGGAAAGTCGCAGCAGATCATCCCGACCCGCCTGACCTTCGTCGACATCGCCGGCCTGGTGAAGGGCGCGTCGAAGGGCGAAGGCCTCGGCAACCAGTTCCTCGCCACCATTCGCGAAGTCGATGCCGTCGCCCATGTGGTGCGCTGTTTCGAGGACGGCGACATCACCCACGTCGAAGGCAAGGTCGATCCGCTCGCCGATATCGAGATCATCGAGACCGAACTGATGCTGGCCGATCTCGACTCCTGCGAAAAGCGTGTCGAGAACCTCGCCAAGAAGGCCAAGGGCAATGACAAGGATGCCAAGGATCAGCTCGATCTGTTGCAGCGCGCGCTGTTGCTGCTGCGCGACGGCAAGCCGACGCGCAGCATGGAGCGTAAGCCAGAAGAGGAGCGCGCATTCCGCCTGCTCGGCTTGCTGACGTCCAAGCCTGTGCTCTATGTCTGCAATGTCGAGGAAGGTTCGGCACAGAACGGCAACAAGTTTTCCGAGAAGGTGTTCGAGCACGCCAAGAAAGAAGGTGCCGAGGCCGTCGTCATTTCGGCGAAGATCGAATCCGAGATCGCCACGCTGTCACGCGAAGAGCGCGTCGATTTTCTTGAGACGCTAGGTCTCGAGGAAGCCGGCCTCGATCGCCTGATCCGTGCTGGCTACACGCTGCTGCAGCTCATCACCTACTTCACCGTCGGCCCCAAGGAAGCACGTGCCTGGACCATTACCAAGGGCACCAAGGCGCCACAGGCGGCGGCCGTCATTCATACCGATTTCGAAAAGGGTTTCATCCGCGCCGAAACCATCGCCTATGACGACTATGTCAGGCTGAATGGCGAAGCCGGCGCCCGTGACGGCGGCAAGCTGCGGCTGGAAGGCAAGGAATACATCGTCGCCGATGGCGACGTGCTGCATTTCCGGTTCAATACGTAATCCCTCGCTTCGTACTCCGCCGTCATCCTGAGGAGCGCGCCATTTGGCGCGCCTCGAAGGATGACGCAGCGTTCGCGGTCTCGATATTACAAACCCCGCTGCTCGCCCTGATCACGGATCGCGCCGAGATGTTCGTTGATCCGGAACACGATCAGCACGAATTCGGCGCTGATGCGCGCGGCGATGACGCCGACGATGACGCTGGCGAGGCTCGATAGCAGCAGGATAAATCCGCCAAACGGACTGATCGCCATCGTGGCAAGGCCGGAAAAGATGCCGGAGATCCCGAACAGGACGATCAGGGCGATCACAAGCCAATAGAATGTCTTGATGATTGTGGGCGTGATGAAACGGTCCCACTGAAACAGGTCGCGGAATTCGAACATTTGGAAAATCTCCCCCGGCAGTAAGCGTGACGTCTTGAAGTCGCTTGCGTCAAGGCCTGTCTCCCCTCCCGTGAGTCACGGGCAAGCCATGCAAGCGACCGGGTTGAGATTGCCCCAAATAACGGCCACAATCAGGCTCCTTTGACGGCATTCCCCATCATGACCCTGACATTCGAAGATTTTCAGCCGGGCCATTTCGGCAGTTTCGGGCCCCGCCTGATCACCCGCGATGAAATCATCGCCTATGCCAAAGAATATGATCCGCAGCCGATGCATCTCGATGAAGAGGCTGCGAAGGCCTCGATGCTGAAGGGCCTCGCAGGCTCAGGCTGGCACATGTGCGCGCTGATGATGCGCATGATCTATGATGGCTTTGTGTACAAAACCGCATCCCTGGGATCGCCCGGGGTCACCGAGATGAAGTGGCTGATGCCGTTCCGGCCGGGCGACGAACTCACACTCGATATGGAGGTGCTGGAGACGCGCGCCTCGCAGTCGCGCCCATCAATGGGTCTCGTGACCTTCAAATGCTTTGTGCGCAACGCCAAGGGACAGACAGTGTCCGAAATGACCGTGCCGATGATGATCGGTCGCCGTACGACTGCGGAGGAGGTGTAACATGCCCTTCCTTGAAGACATGAAGATCGGTCTTCGACGCGAGCTCGGGACGTTCACCTTTACCGCGGACAACATCAAAACGTTCGCACGCGAGTTCGATCCGCAACCGTTCCATCTTGATGAAGAAGCCGGCCGCAATTCGATGTTCGGTGGCCTCGCGGCGTCGGGTTGGCATGTCGCTTCGGTATGCATGAAGTTGATCGTGGCTGAAGGTCTCCGTGCGCGTCAGGAAGCTGAAGCGCGCGGCGAGGAATTCGGCATGGGTGGACCTTCGCCCGGCTTTCGCGATCTGCGCTGGCTCAAGCCTGTACTTGCAGGCGATACGTTGACCTATTCCAGTGAAATCGTTTCGGCGCGGGCTACGGCATCGAAGCCCGGCTGGGGTATCGTTCAATCTAGGAACGTCGCGGTGAATCAGCGAGGTGAAGAAGTTTATTCTTTCCTCGGCACGGTATTCCTGCCACAGCGCAGCGACCGGAATTAACCCAATCCAACTTTGTCGGTGGAACCGGCCCAACGTTAATGTGTTTTGAACTTTGTGAGCGTGATGTGCGACAGACGCACAACGAATGCTTAGGACTGACTGGGGACTACAATGGCTGATCGCGCCGGACTGAAATTTGTCGGCTTCATCTTCGCGAGCGTTACGCTTGCCGTGATGTTCGGCACCTGCATGGTCGTCAAGGGCTATGCCGACGGCGCCTACACCCTGGATAGCAGCGCGGTCGTCAGCGAGTAATTACGCGTTGCCCCCTCGCGCCTGAGCGCGGGCGGCAGGACAGAACTTTAACGAGTGGACTTGCCGCGGAAATCAGCGGCTCCAGGCGAAGGCCAGCAGCGCCACAGCCACCAGCAGCAAACCCGAAAATCGAACGATGATAGTGCCCATTTTGGGCGCGGTCGCGCGTGCCGGAATCGGCGCGGCGGTATTCGGACGAATCGTTTGCACGGATGTCTCCCCAGACCCCTGACAGATTTTTCTCTGCCTAGAACTTGGTCAGGGAGAGGTGGTTAAAGTTCAATTGAAATTGTGCCCAAGAAACTGAAATTTCAATGAAAAACGCCGCTCCGAACCGGAGCGGCGCTTGAAAGCACTAGCTATTTACCGATCAGTCGTGACGGAGATTATCCGCGGCGCGCTTCCACTGGGCGACATTGTCGGCAATCAGCCGGGTGGATTTCATGGCCGCCTGGCTGAGCTGGGCATAGCCCGAGATCTCGCGCTGGACGCGCTGGCCTTCGGCATGCAGCAGGTCACGAAGGCTTTCCAGCTCGCCGATCAGCTTCTCGATCTCGGCCAGCGAGGTACCAGCCACGCGCTGGATCAGCGAATTGACGCTGTTCACGGTCGCTTCAGCGGAGGAATCGAGCGAAGCCTCCGGGGCGGCGCTCGTTTCGCCGGTGGCGCCGTTGGCAGCGTTTGCGCCGGGGCGGCGGAGATAGGCGATGTCGTTGCGGACGAAGTCGCGGATACCGGCTTCCACTTCGGAGACGGCGGCGAGGTTGCTGTCTTCGGTGGTGGTTTCGGTCTGCTCGGGACGTGCGTTCATAGGCTCTCTCCTGATCGACGCATGACGCGCGGACTGTCCCCCGCACGGCGTAACAACATTGTCATCTGCGCAGTCGATTCCGACAGGATAGCGGCCAATCTGCGGCGGGTGCTCGTTTTTCGCGGAAAATTCGCGGATAAAGTGTATGTAAACTTAAATCACCAGCTGTGTTTAAACCCGGCGGTAAGACTCTTGTTGGTCACGCCACTGGTGGTTTCACTCACCGACCCTGACACGTTTACGCCACCGAACAGTTTTTGCTCGGCGCCGAATTTGCGAAGCCATTTGTCGTCAGTCGTCGCCAGAGACTGGCCGGCAACGAAAGTGGTGCCCGTATCGGTAATATTGAAACGGGCAAGCTGATCGGTCTCATAGGTTCGTGTGGGGCGGCCGTTATAGCCGACCATCGGAATACTGCCCTGCTGGATGACGTTGTAGCCGCTCTGCAGGGTCAACGAATACTGGTTGCCGGCCAGCGGTACCGACTTGCTGATCGACGTGCCGAACTTGGTCTGGTCGGCATAAGGGTCGACGCGCGCTTCGATGGCAGTCTGATCCCAGATCGAACCGACGCCGGGCGCCGTCATCGCGGCCCAAGCCGTGCCATTTGACATTGCCTGCGTTCCGTCGCCGAACTGGTTGCGATAGGCGTCCTGTGCGCTGCGCGCCGCGCCCTGATGCGCCACATTCATGTCGGCGCCGATACGCGTATCCCAGAACGGCATCACCGATTGCTTCACCGAGACAGCCGACGAGCCGTCGCTGTCATTCGATGTCCAGGACGACGTCTGCTTGCCGACGATCAGCGATGACTTTTTCTCCCGAAGCGAGCCCTTGGCCGTCGGCGAGTCGTTGGCGCTGAGCGAACTCCAGTCGGGTTCCGCCGGATCGCTCTTTGCAACAGGCGACGTATCGACCGGCTCGATCTCGCCGGGTGGGGGCGCGAGATCGTGGGTCTCGACATCGTTGATCCCGGCCCACGGGTTTTGCGCGTAGGCGGGCCATGTCGCCGCGCCCGTGCAGATCGCTACAATGAAACCAAGTCGATAAAAGCAAGCCGTAATCGCAGCCATCATGCTCATGCCCAGCAGATCGCATCGGTCCGCACATCATACCGTCACGACAGGCAGAATTATGGCGCGTCGCAGCATTTTGCTGCAAGCCACATTCACGCGATCTTTGGCAAATGGATCGCGCGGCCGAGCGCTTGTTCGACCAGATCAAATGTATCGACGACGACGCGCATGCTGATCAGCCGTCCGGCGCGGAATTGCGCGAACTGCGCGACACGCAGGCTAATCGGCCGATTGGTGTCCAGCGCCGTCAGTGAGAAACGCATCATCGCCGAGGCAGAATCCTCGCCGAGCAGCACGGATTCGCGTTCATAGCGATGCACGCGGACATTCTGCGAAATTTGCCGGCAGGCTTCGAGAACGGCTGTCTTTCCATGGCGCATGCCGAGAAACGGAAACATGTCGATCGGACCGAACACGGCCCAGTCGATATGGTCGTCGATCATGGCGGCGAGATCGTCGAAATGCTGGTCGTTGATCGCGCGATGCAACGCACGCGACAAACGCCAGAGGGAATGCTCTGTCATCTTGCTGAAAATCCGGAATGGCTGAAGCAAAGGGCCCGCGCGAAAACGCGACGTCGGGCGTCAACGGTAATCAATTGAGGCTTAAAGTAATAAAATTTCTTGTGCATTGCAAGATGTAATTTTGCAATGCACAACTGCTAATTTGACGATCAAATCTCGTGCCGGGGGTGGAGAATGTCACCGTCGCGCTGCTGGAGATGCTCAACGCTCAGTTCTTGCGGGCGGCCGGCGAGGCCGAACAGGATGGCTCCGGCAATGGCGCCGAGCAGGGCACCGATGGGCATGAAGGTGAAAAACACCAACATGGCGCTGTAGCCTTCGAAATTGGTGGTCTTGAACAGTTCGACCCAGGCAACCCCGGCGCCAACGCCGAGAGCGCCGCCGCCGAGCAATCCGAGGACCAGGCCCAGCAGAATCAACAAAGCGACGTTCATGCGCATTCCCCCAACGACCTAAGTGCGTCAGGCCAACCTATTTGAAGGTTCAATGGTTCGGCAGTGTTCCGGTTCAGCCATCCCGGGACGCCGGTCGCTGATCGCGCAGCCGAGCCCGGAACGCGGACGCCCCCGGTGGCGTTATTCCACTCTTCCACAACGGAGGGACATATGACCAAGCATATTCAGCCTGTCCCCGCGCAGAACCGTAGCGACAAAGGGCCATCGAACGTGCCGAAGGTGCTGCTCGATGACACCAAAGGCCATCGCGACGATGAAAAGCACAATATTCGCGAACAGGCCGCGCACGGCAATCTGGTCCAGAATACGTCCAACCGCCGCTCCGGGTGATCGCAATCGAGAACCCGGCATCTATATAGACCCCATGGCTCCAAAACCCGTTATTGCCGCAAGGCTGCGCCGCGCGCCGCCGATCCTTGTCTGCAAGAAGTGCCTCGGCCGCATCGATGATGGCAAGAAGCTGCGCAAGGCGCTCAAGTCAGAATCGAAGGACCGCAGCGCCGCGCAGGATGTGAAGCCGCCCCGTGTGGTGATGACGAGTTGCCTCGGCATTTGCCCGAAGCGCGCCGTCGTCGTCGCCAGCGCTGCGACGTTGCGGGATGGCAAGTATCTGCTGTTGTCGGAGACGAAAGCGACCGCGGAGGCGATCTCGGCGCTGATGCCGGATTGACTCCGGTCGGCATGTGGCTCGGCTTACGGGCCAGCAATGCTGGCTCACGCCGCCGGCTTGACCGGCAGCTCACCCAGCGGCACGCGTTCCATCTCCTCGCCGAACGCAATCGGATGCGCCATGGCTTCATGCAGCTTGTGGCGGTCGAGTTCGCCTTCCCAGCGGCTGATGACGATGGTGGCGACGCCGTTGCCGATCAGGTTGGTGAGCGCGCGGCATTCGCTCATGAACTTGTCGATGCCGACGATGATCGCGAGCGAGGTGATCGGAATGTCGGGAATGATCGACAGTGTTGCCGCCAGCGTCACGAAGCCTGCGCCGGTCACGCCCGATGCACCCTTCGAGGTGAGCATGGCGACGCCGAGCACCGCAGCCATCTGGCCGATGGTGAGATGCGTGTTGGTCGCTTGCGCCAGGAACAGCGTGGCCAGCGTCATGTAGATATTGGTGCCGTCCAGATTGAAGCTGTAGCCGGTCGGGATGACGAGGCCGACCACCGGCTTCGACGCGCCGAGCGCCTCCATCTTGGTGATCATGCGCGGCAGCACGGTTTCCGACGATGAGGTGCCGAGCACGATCAGCAGTTCATCCTTGATATAGGCGATGAAACGCAGGATCGAGAAGCCGAAGGCACGCGCAATGCCGCCGAGCACCAGCAGCACGAACAGTAGCGATGCCGCGTAGAAGGTGATGATCAGGTAGCCGAGATTGACCAGCGCCCCGAGCCCGAACGAGCCGATGGTGAAAGCCATGGCGCCGAAGGCGCCGATCGGCGCCAGATGCACGATCATGCCGATGATGCGGAAGAACATCTTGCCGGCAAGCTCGATGCCTTCGGCGATGCGCTCGCCGGGCTTGCCCATATGCGAGATCGCGAAGCCCGACAGGATCGCCACAAGCAGCACCTGCAGCAGATCGCCCTTGGCCAGCGAGTCGAAATAGGAGGTCGGGATGATCGCCAGCAGATGCGAGACGAAGCTCTCCTCCTTGGCGCGCGTGACATAACTAGCGACCGACTTCGCATCGAGCGTCGCGGGATCGATGTTAAAGCCGGCGCCGGGCTGCAGGAAGTGTCCGACCAGAAGCCCGATCAGCAGCGCGAGCGAGGATACCACCTCGAAATAGAGCAATGTCTTGCCACCGATGCGGCCGACCTTGCTCATGTCGCCGATGGAGGCGATGCCATGCACCACCGTGCAGAAGATCGCCGGCGCGATCATCATCTTGATCAGCGCGATGAAGCCGTCGCCGAGCGGCTTCATCGCCTTGCCGGCATTGGGATAGAAGTAACCGAGCGCCACGCCGATGATGATGGCGATGATCACCTGGATGTAGAGCACCTTGTACCAGGGCTGTTTGGTCATCGTCGTTTCCTCTGCAAGCATGGCGTTCCAATCATGCCGCTAACTGCGACAAAAAGTCATGTCTTGTACAGAGCCGAACTGCGGATCGCCTGCAGCACTGCCATGTATCGATGGCACGCCGATCACAAAGTGGTGTCATGTGGTGTTGCTGCGGCGCATCACATGTGAGTTGGTCAGGCAAGTTCATGGGCCTGACGCGTTGTCCGTTCCACCATGTCAAACAGCCAGGTCCATGAAAGTTTGCTGTGAAAATTTGCAGCGCGCACGCGCCGTCCTTGCCGCGCCCTTGCGCGAAGTGGCTTTTCACCTGGGCTCCCCCGCAAGGTGAGGGGGATGACGCGCCAACAAGCGCATAGTCCGGTAGCAATCACGATGATGTCGGCCACTACCGGCCTTCATCATCGTGCGACGCCTAATGGCGCGCCATCGCGGGATTTTTGGCTGGAGGACCGTTCTTTTTATGCACCGGCGCGTCCCTTACTCCTGCCGTAGCGAGTTTCGGTTTCGCTGATCCCGACGGATTTCGCCGCCGTTCGCCTGTGCCGTCTCAGCCGAACTATCGGCAACCCCTCCTAATGGGGGTGGACGGTGGCCCCCGGCCTCCCGAGTCCTGCTTGCGAGGCAAGGCCGCGGGCGCCGCATCCTGCTCCACCACTCAAGACGCCCTCGAGAAGCGCCCCTCGTGAACAGGACAGGGAGAGAATAGAGATTATAGGAATTTTGTCAATAGGTCGTCGTCGATGGACAGACCCAACCATGTCATTCGGCAATACCGCGACGTCCATTTAGGGGGAGTTGGCATGATCTTGTGCCACTCAGATATCGGGTGTCCGCTTTTCATTCTTTCCCAAGAGTTCTCGAGTTTTCTCCAGTGGATCTGGTTTCTGACAATCCTCAAGGAGACGATCCCAATCCTCCGGTGGGTTGCCGCTGCTCAGCATGGATACGAACACAGCATAGGCGTCAGACTTGGAGCCGTATGTTCGCAGTGTCGTTGCATCATTCACCCAGACATAAACAATGATCTTTGCCTTCGTGTCGAACCGGAAGAACAAGCGGAAACGGCCGTTGCCGAATTTTTCGCGAAACCAGTGTTTGTGGTTGCTGCCGAGCGTACCGCCGAGGCGATAGCGTTTGTCGGTCGGGTCTTGCGGGATGCGTTCGAGCGCGATGGTGCGGATGGCATTCAACAGCTTGGCGTTTGGCTTGCTCGTGTAGTTGGTCGGATCTTTCTTGCGGTCACGCGCGACGTTCTCGCTCAGGCGCGCCACCTGATCGAGGAAGAGGGGATGCGCATAGATCGTCCAGCCGTTGATGACCATGGGACGATGAAATCCAGTCAGAGATCGACGTCGCCTTCGATCGGCTCAGCAGGATCGAAGCGCATGCCTTCGGTGAGTTGTTCGATGCGCGCGACCATTTCAGGTGCAAGAGTCCGCAGCCTGCCGGGATTGGCCTCGATGTCCTTCGCGAGGAAATTCAGGAACGCGGCAATGGCGGGATCGTCCTCGGCTTCATCCGCACGTCGCAATGTCACGCCGCTCTCGTCGACGCGGAAGGCGATCTGGTCGCCTTCGCTGAGACCGAGAGCCTTGCGCACGGATTTCGGGACAGTGGTCTGTCCCTTCGAGGTGATCGTGCTGGTTTCTTCGAATGGTCGAGCCATCGGAACGCTCCGCAATGCTGATAGTTCAAAGTAAGGAATATTCCTTACATTGTCAAGCCGAGCACGTTTGTGCTTGTTCGGCGTAGACGATGCTTCAGTTCGTCGGCACCGGCTTCACTGCCAGCAGTTTTGCGTCGGATGACGACAGTTTCTTCTCGCCGATCAGGCTCGCATGTTGCTTTGCGTCCAGCGCATCAGGAGCCTTGGAATGCAGGCCTTGGAATGAATGCGCGCGCCGTCGTGCGGGGGCGCGCGATGTTCAATACTGACCACCGTCGTGCCATGTTTTCGGGCAAGCTTCCGGCCCGACGCGTGCTCTCGCTGTGCTTGGGGATCAGCGAGCGCCATGGCGGCGCGGCGGGTTCAGCCGCCGCCCGCCGTGGTCGCGTGGTCGAAGCTCGCTCGAATGGAGTGAACATCGGCCCTTGTCCCGGGCGCGCCGCAGCGTGCAAACACTGGTGCGTAGAACCGGGACCTTCACAAGCATCAGAGTTTGACTTGGTCCCGGCTCTGCGAAGCAGCACCTCGTGCCGCATCGCGTCCAGGACAAGAACGTCGATCTCGTGGATCGAAGTCTATCGCCAGCGCGCCGCCGTTCCGCTCACTTCTTCTTCCAGCCGCCCCGCCGCCCCGGAGCGCCGGCACTCGACCTTGGTGCCGGCCCGAATTCCGGCCCCGACTCCCGCGAATTCGTCGGCTGGAAAATCTTGCTCTCCATGCCCGGGCCCATTTCGTCCAGCGTCGGCTTGCGTGCCTTGCTCGCAAACTTGCTGCGGGCCTTGCCCTGAGCGGCCTTGTCGAGGCGCGCCGGGAGGTTGGCGGCGTCGCCGTATTTCTTCGTGCCTTGATAGGCCCCGCCACGCGCGGCGACGCCGCGCTGTTTGATGGTGGGGTCGTCCACCACCGCAAGCTCCGTCGCGCGCAGGCGCTTCACCTCGTCGCGCAATCTTGCGGCTTCCTCGAAGTTCAGATCGGCGGCGGCCTCGCGCATGCGGGTTTCGAGATCGGCCAGCACCGCCTCGAAATTGTGGCCGATGGCGATGGCGTCGTCGGCCATGCCGCCGTCGCCGATCTCGACCAGCACGCGGTCGCCTTCATAGACGGAGTTGAGGATGTCGCCGATGGACTTCTTCACGCTCTCCGGCGTGATGCCATTGGCGACATTGTATTCGACCTGCTTCTCGCGGCGGCGATTGGTCTCGGCCATCGCGCGCTCCATCGAGCCGGTGACCTGATCGGCATAGAGGATCACGCGGCCGTCGACGTTTCGCGCGGCGCGGCCGATGGTCTGGATCAGCGAGGTTTCCGAGCGCAGGAAGCCTTCCTTGTCGGCATCGAGAATGGCGACCAGCGCGCATTCGGGAATGTCGAGACCTTCGCGCAGGAGATTGATGCCGACCAGCGCGTCGAAGGCGCCGAGGCGAAGGTCGCGGATGATCTCGATGCGCTCGATGGTGTCGATGTCGCTGTGCATGTAGCGCACGCGAATGCCCTGCTCGTGCAGGAATTCGGTGAGGTCTTCGGCCATGCGCTTGGTCAGCACGGTGATCAGCGAGCGATAGCCCGCCGCCGCGGTGGCGCGGACTTCGCCGAGGAGATCGTCCACCTGCGTGCGGGCGGGGCGGATATCGACGGGCGGATCGACCAGGCCGGTGGGGCGGATGACCTGTTCGGCGAACACGCCGCCGCTTTCCTGCAGCTCCCAGCCGGACGGCGTCGCCGACACCGCCACGGTCTGCGGGCGCATCATGTCCCATTCCTCGAAGCGGAGCGGACGGTTGTCCATGCAGGAGGGCAGGCGGAAACCGTATTCCGCGAGCGTCGCCTTGCGCCGGAAGTCGCCCTTGAACATGGCGCCGATCTGCGGGACCGAGACATGGCTCTCGTCGGCGAAGACGAGAGCGTTGTCGGGCACATATTCGAACAGGGTCGGAGGCGGCTCGCCGGGGCGGCGGCCGGTGAGATAGCGCGAATAGTTTTCGATGCCGGCGCAGGATCCGGTGGCTTCCATCATCTCGATGTCGAAGGTGGTGCGCTGTTCGAGGCGCTGGGCCTCGAGCAGACGGCCCTGATTGTTGAGCTGATCGAGCCGCCATTTCAGCTCATCCTTGATGGACTTGATGGCCTGCAGCAGGGTCGGGCGCGGCGTGACGTAATGCGAGTTCGCGTAGATCTTCACGAATTCGAGTTCGTCCTGCTTGTGGCCGGTGAGCGGGTCGAATTCCTCGATATTCTCGACGGTGTCGCCGAACAGGTTGATGCGCCAGGCGCGGTCTTCATAATGCGCCGGGAAGATGTCGATGACGTCGCCCCTGACACGGAAGGTGCCGCGAGTAAAATCGTGTTGCGTGCGCTTGTATTGCAGAGCGACGAGATCGGCGATGAGCTGGCGCTGGTCGATGCGCTCGTTCTTCTTCAGCGCGAAGGTCATGGCCGTATAGCTCTCGACCGAGCCGATACCGTAGATGCAGGACACCGAGGCCACGATGATGACGTCGTCGCGCTCCAGCAGCGCGCGCGTCGCGGAGTGGCGCATGCGGTCGATCTGTTCGTTGATCGACGAATCCTTCTCGATATAGGTGTCGGTGCGGGGGACGTAGGCTTCCGGCTGGTAGTAGTCGTAATACGAGACGAAATACTCGACGGCATTGTCGGGGAAGAAGTTCTTGAACTCGCCATAGAGCTGCGCAGCGAGCGTCTTGTTCGGCGCGAGAATGATCGCGGGGCGCTGCGTCGCCTCGATCACCTTGGCCATGGTGTAGGTCTTGCCCGAGCCGGTGACGCCGAGCAGCACTTGTGTGCGGTCGTTGCGGTCGATGCCTTCGACCAGTTCCTTGATGGCGGTAGGCTGGTCGCCGCGGGGCTCATAGGCGGACTTCAGCTCGAAGCGCACGCCGCCTTCGGACTTGTCGGGGCGCGGCGGACGGTGCGGGGTCCACACCTTGTCGCCGCCATCCTGCTTGCGGAATTCCGGGCGGCCGTCGCGGATCAGCGCTTCCAGTGCGTCGGCGGTCGCCTTGACGCCGAGCGCTTCCATCTTGTTGCGGACCGGACGGGCGAGAGTGGTGTCCTCGTCATCCTCCGCCGTCGGCAGGCCGAGCTGTTTCGCCAGTTCCGGGTCGAGTGTCGGGATGGAGGCCGAGGTGCCGTAATTGGCTTGCGGCGCTTCCTCGAAACCCTTCTGCTCGCTCAGTCGCGGCGCATAGGGCGCGACCACCGGCTGCGGATAAGGCTGCAGCGGCGTCGGGCGCGGGGTGTTGTCGCCCTCGAATGTCTTCGGCGTCGATTTGCGCGCGCGATGCACGGCGGCTTCGCCGCCGGAGCGGCGATCGCGCGAATTGTCCGGCGGTGGCTGCAGGCCGGTGCCCGAGCCCATGCCGGCATCGCCGCGATTGATGGCGGGATTGAGCAATTCCGCCAGCGCCGGCGCGATCGGTTTGACGTCGGGACGTCCCGCGCCGGGTTTTGCCTTGGGAGTCTTGGTTGATCTTGCGGGCTTTTTCGGAGTGTCGGGTTTCTTCGCCATGGCCGGAATATGGGGCAGCGGCCTTCGTCACGAAAGGGTTGTTTGTTGTCACTTTTAGGTTGTATTGTTTATTTAAATCTACCTTTGTCCTTGTCGATATGAGGTCCTTGCGATGTCCAAACCAGCGCTTTCGCTTCTCTATTCGGCGCTCGACAAGCGCAAGAAGGAGCTGACGGAATACGAGGCTGCGCTCTATTTCGAGCTCAAATCGGCCATTCGGCCGGACAAACCGATCGAAGACATGACTGCAACGATACGTCATCCCTCTCAGCTGGATGATGCGATGGAGGAGATTCGCGCGCCCAATCTCGGCGATATCGGCAATCTGGATATCCGCATCGACCTCGAGCCGCCGGCATCCGGGCCCGAGGTCAAGGTGAAATGCAGCTACTCCAAGTGCCCGAACAAGAAGCGCATCTGATGGCCAGCTTCAACATTCTCGATCGAAACGATGCGCGGTTCGCGAAGGATTTCGACATCGCAGCGGTTCAACCCCATCAACCGTCGGCGGCCGATCTCGCTTATATCGAAGCTGTCCAGAGCGCGCTCGCGAAGATC
Source organism: Tardiphaga sp. (assembly GCA_030147505.1). Taxonomy (GTDB): domain Bacteria; phylum Pseudomonadota; class Alphaproteobacteria; order Rhizobiales; family Xanthobacteraceae; genus Tardiphaga. The sequence goes on along the minus strand of JASBVG010000037.1, from coordinate 117,728 downwards.
GCCGCCGCCGCGACGGCCGACACGGGGGCGTCAATGCGCGAAGCCCTGGCGATCGCGCGCCGGCAATGGCGAGAGGGCGCGGTGTCCCGGTTGCGGGCCGGCGCCGACAGCTTCGCCAACGGAACGCTGGATGGCGACAGCGCAAAGGCCCAAAGCGATACGATCATGGCGGATTATGACGCGGCGAATCCGCAGATCGCGCTCGCAGCCGTGTCGGCGCCTCAGTTTCCCGATCAACTCGCGCTGACGGTCTTTGCTTTCAAGCCCGATCCGCCGGACCAATTTTATCTCAATCAACTGAAGGCTTTTCTCGACAGGTTGGACGCCGACGAGGCGCAGGATGTCGCCGACAAGCTCACCGGAGATGCGCTCGATGCGCGCCGCAAACAGCGAACCGACGCCAGCCGGAAGCTGAAGGATGACTATGCGGATTGGTGCGGCGGCTACGATTCCGAAGAAGCCGCAGCCAACGTGTCTTTCGTGGCGGGAAGCTATCGGGCCTTGCGCGATCGGTTGGGGCGGCCGCTATTCTCGGTCCATACATTCACCGAGAGCGACAAAACGAACCCTCCTATCGTCGATTTCGTTATTCGCGTCGAATCCGATTTGCCGGGGCCGGAAGGCACTCCGTCGGCCGAGCAACAAAGTCTGTTTGTGCAGATCAACAATGCGAGCACGATCATCGATGCCGTCTGTCGGCAAATCCGAACTGAAAAGAATCAGAACAAGCGTGCGGACCTGCTGCGCCAGGAATATATGGGGAAGCTCGCGGGGATCGCCCGGGTTGGCCTGCAAGGGCCGCACACGGCCTTGGCCGTGCTGGCCCTGACCGGCCTGAAAGCAGAATTCGTCGCACGCGAGGCCGACCGGATCTTCAATCGCTATCTGCGCGTGCTCGGCCAGTGGGCGGGCGGTTTCGCCATCGTTTTTCTGGCAGCCTACATTCTGATCCGGGCAAATTACGGTTCTGCAAACAGTGCCTCATGGCTAGGCTGGTGGAATGATCACAAGACATTCCTGCTCGCGTGCACGGGCGCGTCGCTGGGAACGTGGGCATCCTTCTCCATCCGGCAAGTCAATTTGACCTTCGAGCAGTTGATCGCACCGGAGGAAAACCTGGCCGATCCGCCGCTGCGCATCATCTTCGTGGTGATCCTGACATTGGCCGCTTGCCTTCTGTTCTGGAACGACGCGATCAATGTGAAGATCGGCAATCTCAACACGGAGCCCGGAGTTTTCACCAAAAATGGAACCGTGGCGATGTTGATCGGCTTTTTCTGCGGTATCTCCGAACGTGCATTGGCGCTCGCTATCGGCGGCCGGGCAACGAGCTTCGTCGGCGGAATTGCCGGCGGCAAATAGGGGGCACGAGGCCGTCGTCAAAGGTCGAGGCCGGCGGCTTTCGGGGTACAAGGTTGCGCGGGCTGCAGTGCGGCGCGATTGACTTGGCGCGATCATTCTGGCGATCTTGCTGCACCGCGTCCAGATACTGGATGTCTGTCGCAGATCGCAGCAGGGATCATTGCATGATCGACCTTTACTACTGGTCCACCCCGAACGGTCACAAGATCACGATCTTCCTCGAAGAGGCGGGGCTGCCCTACAAGGTGATCCCCGTGAATATCGGCAAGGGCGAGCAGTTCAAGCCCGAGTTCCTGGCGATCGCGCCGAACAACCGGATTCCGGCGATGGTGGACCATGCGCCCAAAGGGGGCAGCAAGCCGGTTTCGGTGTTCGAGTCCGGCGCGATGCTGCTCTATCTCGCCGAGAAGACCGGCCGGTTCCTGTCCGCCGATCTCCATGCGCGCTACGATGCCATCCAGTGGGTATTCTGGCAGATGGGCGGGCTCGGGCCGATGGCCGGGCAGAACCATCACTTTCGCAACTATGCGCAGGAAAAGATCACCTACGCCATCGACCGTTATGTCAACGAGACCAATCGGCTCTACGGCGTGCTCAACAAGCGGCTCGCCGATCGCGATTTCATCGCCGGCGACTATTCCATCGCCGACATGGCGAGCTATCCCTGGATCGTGCCGTTCAAGAACCAGGGGCAGGACATCGACGACTTTCCGCATCTCAAGCATTGGCTGGAGCGGATCGCACAGCGTCCGGCAGTGCAGCGCGCCTATGCCGTCGCCAAAGAGGTCAATCCGAATTTCGGCCAGCCGGTGAACCGGACCGAGGAGGAGCGGAAGATCCTGTTCGGCCAGACATCGGCGGTCGTGAGGGGCTAGTCGCGGGCCATCATTGCGAGGCGAGGAACATTGGCTATGCCAATCTTCTCGTGAACGCGGCGGCGAAGCAATTCACTACGGTGCGAAGGAAATGCCGGTTGCCTCGTCGCCTTCGGCCCCTCGCGATGACTGCCAAAACACGGGAGACGCCCAAATGGCACTGCAACTGTTCGAACTCGTCGGCACCGAGGACGATCGGCCTTTCAGCCCCTATTGCTGGCGCACGCGGATGGCGCTGGCACATAAGGAACTCGAGGCATCTTCGATCCCGTGGCGTTTCACGGAGAAGGAGGCCATTGCCCGGCATCAATCCGACAAGGTGCCGGTACTGCTCGACGGCGAGCGGGCCATCAACGATTCCTGGAACATCGCGACCTATCTCGAGGATACCTATCCGGATCGTCCGTCATTGTTCGGCGGTGAGGGCGGGCGCGCGATGGGGCGGATGATCAATTGGTGGTGCGATGCTATGGTGATTCCGGGCATGGTGCCGCTCATCATCACGGATATCCATGCCCATCTGCGTCCAGCCGATCAGGCGTATTTCCGGGAGTCGCGTGAAGCGCGCTTCAAGAAAACTCTGGAAGAGGTCGCCGCGACGCGCGACAGGGACGTCGTGACATTTCGCAAGTCGCTCGATCCGGTCAGGCTCACGCTCCGTTCGCAGCCTTTTCTCGGTGGCGAACGACCGAACTATGCCGACTATATCGTGTTCGGCCCGTTCCAATGGGCGCGGGCGATCTCCGGTTTCCAGCTTTTGCAGCCGGACGACGCGATCTATGCTTGGCGCGAGAGACTGCTCGATGCATTTGGTGGCATGGCGCGGAAATCGGCAGGCTACAACGTTTAGCCATCGAAACCCGATCGCGCCGGCATCGGTTGTTTTTTCGCAAGGGGAGTTACATTAGAATACCATCGCTTGTTCACGCGAATCTAATTGCCAGGTTGCCATGTCTTCTCAACCCATCGTCGATGACGACACCGCAATGTTCGATCTCGCGCCGGTCTCGTTGTGGATCGAGGACTTCAGCGATGTGAAGGCGCTGTTCCAGCAATGGCAGCAGCAGGGCGTCGACGACATGGAGACCTTCCTGCTCGCCAATCCGGAGCGGGTGCGGCAATGCTCGCAATCGATCCGCATCATCAAGGTCAACCAGATGACGCTGTCGATGTTCGGCGCGCGCGACCTCAATCATCTGATGGTTAGCCTCGGGCTGGTGATGCGCGACGACACCTTCAAGAGTCATGTCTCCGAGTTATCGCAATTGTGGAGCGGCGCGACCACTTTTTCGAGTCATACGGTCAATTACACGCTGAAGGGCGATCGTCTCGATGTCCAGCTGCATGGCCGGGTGCTGCCCGGCTATGAGGATAGCTGGAAGCGGGTGATGATTTCCATCGAGGATGTCACCGAGCGTGAGACGGCGCGGCGACGTCTCGCCAAGAGCGAAAACTATGCGTTCGGCCTGTTCGCGCATTCCCCGGTGTCACTCTGGGTGGAGGACTTCAGCGGTGTCAAACGGCTGATCGACGAGGTGCGCGAGCGCGGCGTCGAGGACTTCCGTGTTTTCACCGACGTCCATGAGGAATTCGTCGAGCGCTGCATGAGCGAAATCCGCGTGCTGGACGTCAACAGCCGTACGCTGGAGCTGTTCGGCGCGCCAGACAAGCAAACGCTGTTGCTCAGCCTCGCCGAAGTCTTTCGTGACGAGATGGGGCCGCATTTTCGCGAGCAGCTGATCGATCTGTGGGAAGGACGCTTGTTCCAGCAGCGCGAGGTGGTGAACTATGCGCTGGACGGCACGAAGCTGCACCTTCTGCTGCAATTTTCGGTGCTGCCGGGCCATGAGCGCGACTGGTCACAGGTGCAGGTCGCGCTCACCGACATCACAGCGCGGAAGAAGGCCGAAGCCTATCTCGAATTTCTCGGCACCCATGACGTGCTCACACGTACCTATAACCGCGCCTTCTTCACCGAAGAGCTCAATCGGCTGGAGCGCAAGCGCAAGGGATCTCATCCCGTCACCATCGTCATCGCCGATCTGAATGGGCTGAAGACCGCCAATGACCATCTCGGCCATAGCGCCGGCGATGCGCTGCTGCGCCGCGCCGGCGAGGTGTTCGGTTCGCTTGTGGACAAGCCGGCCACGGTGGCACGCATTGGCGGCGATGAATTCGCCGTCATCCTTCCGCTGACCGATGCCGCCGGCGGCGACGCGGTGGTTGTGACGCTGGCGGAGCTGATCGAGCTCAACAACCAGTATTATCCGGATACGTTGCTCACGATGTCGGTGGGGGTTGCCACCAGCAACGCGAATGAGCAGCTGGTGGATGTAGTAAAGCGCGCCGATATCCAGATGCGGCATGCCAAGCGCAGCTATTACGAACAGCCGGAACGCGATCGCCGCAGCCGGACGGCGCGCAATCTGTAGCGCTGTCAAATCGCGCGGTCGGCGGACGGGATTTTGCGATAATCTCAATCGCTCAGCCATGATTCCTTAGCGTCGCTTTCTCAGCCCTGCCGGCCACGCATGTCGGCCTCGATGGCGAGCGCCGGACTGCCGAATTTCGAACGATAGACCTGCAGGTTTTCAAGCACGCGCTGCACGTAATTCCTCGTCTCCGCATAGGGAATACGCTCGACCCAGTCCACGACATCGACATCGGCCTGGCGTGGATCGCCATAGCGCTCGATCCATTGGCGCACGCGACCGCGGCCGGCATTGTAGCCTACGAAAGCGAGCACATGATTGCCGTCATAGTCGCTGAGCAGGTTGGCGATCTCGGCGGAGCCGAGCTGCAGATTATAGGCGGGATCGTTGTGCAGACGATCATTATTGAAGGTGAAGCCCATGCGCCGCGCCAATGTCTGGCCGGCGGCCGGCGTCACCTGCATATAGCCGGTGGCGAGGGCGCCCGAGGTGATACGTGGATTGAACGCGCTTTCGGTGCGGGTGATGGCATAGATGAGGCTCTTTTCGGTCTTTGTGCCGATCGGAGTGAAGTCGGGCAGGCCGGCGGCAGGAAAGGCATAGCTGTCGAAAGCGAGGCCGCGATTGAGCGCCGCACGACCGATGGCCAGCATCGCGCCGGGATCGCGATGTTTTCGCGCGGACTCGGCGACCATCGCGAGCAAGGCCGTGTCGTTGCCGCGGTGGAGGTCGCCGACGAATGGTACGACGAGCCGGCGATTGCCGCTGGCATAGAGAATTTCGACGGCACGCACGAGTTCACGATTTGCGAGCGTCGCGCGCTGCGTCTGGCTGAGCGCCGGTGGTGTGCGCAGCCTGGTGTGGCCGCAGCCGATTCGGGCGCAAGCGAGTTGGCCGTAATAGGTGGTGCCATGCTGCGAGGCGAGGGCGTAATGCTGCTGCGCCGATGCGCGGTTACGGCCGGCTTCGGCGGCGCGGCCGAGCCAGTATTGCGCGCGGGCCAGCGCCGTGGGGCCGCGGGTGAGCGCGGGGATTTCGTTGAAGTGGCGTGTCGCCGTCTGCGGATCGCGCAAGAAGCGGAGCGCGATCCAGCCTGCCATGAAGGAGCGATCGACGCGGTAAGTTTCCTTGTCCGGCGCTGCGTCACGCGCGAGGCGGTAAGCAAGCTTCGCCTGACCGCCGTCGAGGAGCGATCGCACCAGCGCGCGGCGTTCCAGCCACCAGATGTCAGGGCTGTTGATCACGCTGGGATCCCGCGGCGCAGACAGCATCAGCTTTGCGGCTTCGCTGTCGCGGCCGCTGCGACGTAGCCACTGGATGCGCGTGAACTGATAAGCGGGATCGCTGCGCACATTTGCTGGCACGGTCGCAAGCAACGTCGCGGCCTTCGGCTTCTTGCCGATCACCGCGGCGCGCGCGGAGACGATGGCGATGGCCGCCGGGCCGAGATGTCTGGCAGCCCGCATCGCTGTATCAAAATCGTTCGCATAAAGCCGGCTGTGCAGGCGGGCGGCGTGATCGGCCTGCGTCAGCCGCGAACCAAACAGTTTGAGCACTTCGGCTTCGGTCTTCGCCGAGAAACCATCGCTGCGCCAGCCCGCGCTCGCGTAACGTATCGCCTTGGGATCACCGAGCGATGCCAGCGCGCGTGCCATCGCCAGTTGCCCGAGCGCCGTGCGCGGTTCGCGGCCGGAGAAGAACGCACGCACGGTTGCGGCATCGGCGCCCTCGATCCACAGCCGTGCCTCCGCGCGCCGCTGCAGCAGCGTCATGCCGGGCCAGACCGGATTGGCCTGAATGAAATCGGCATAGCGGGCGAATTCGTTGTCGCCATCGGAGCGCAGGATCACCCATTCCGTTACCTTGCGGCCGAGCGGATCGCGGATCTGATCGCGTGCCTGTGTCGCGGCATCGAGCTTGCCTGTGCTGGCGAGACGAGTCGCTTCCGAAATTGTCTTCAGATCGTCGCGGGACAGCAGATGTGCCGAGGCATGAGAGCTGCTCGCATTGGCGGCCAGGGGGATGCCGACAATGATGGCAGCGAGACCGGCGGGAACGAGCGCGCGCCGCATAAAAACAGGCAAATCGATCACAGAGCTTTCCAATGCAGGCGGACGAGGTCCGCATGTCTTGCTTTCGATCAAGGTCGACGGAAAACCTTCATGAAATGCAAAGCGCCGATTGCTGCCGCGTGCAGCGGAGATGGCCGATTTGTAATGCAGCGTGCAGCCTGGAAGATATGGTCTCGCGCAGCGTAGCGAGACGCAACATTTTGCGGTGATCCATTCGCGCGCAGCGTCGAAATGTCCCGAAGAAAATATGCGCGAAGACGAGGTTCGCTCAGGTCGATGTTGCTTGCGCGTACTTCGCTGCGGCCTTGCGCAGGCAGTCCCGGCACAGGCAATCGCCGCCGGCGGTCGGCATTGGCAGCCGGGCGGGTTCCTCGGCGCACCAGCAATTGCCCGAGAGATCGCAGCCGAACTCGGTGCCGCAGGCCGAACAAGTCAGGCGACGGCTCAGCGAAACCTCGCTGGGCAGACTGCCCGGTTCTGTCCGATTTGTCATGCAAACGGCCTCAATTTGCGTTCGATTTTCATGCACCATTCATCTGCCCGAGCCGTATATGCGCAGCAGACATCGTCGCGAACGCATCATAGGGCGGTGATGGAGCGAGGGAAACCCGATGGCCCGCGACCCGCAAGGCGCGCTGATCGCGCTCAACCGTTTCGGCTTCGGTGCCCGGGGCGGTGCATCGGGCGATATCGTCAACGCGGCGTCCGACCCGCGTGGCTATGTGAAGGCGGAGCTGGCCCGTCCTCAGGCTGTCATGCTGGAGTTGCCCGGCCTGCAGACCACGCAGGAACTAGCCCATGCCATGTATGCCTATCAACTCGAGGTGAAGACCGCATGGGAGGCAGCTGCCAAGGCTGCGCCGGTCGAGGCTGAGAAAAGATCGGAAGCACCGGCTATGACCGGCAATACCATGATGGCGGTGCAGCCTGACGCCCCCAGGCCGCCACCCGCCCAGATGCCGCCGAATGTGGTGCAGAAGACTTTTCGTGCCGAGGCCCTGGCGCGCATCCAGCGGGCGACCATTGCGGAATGCGGCGTCGTCGAGCGGCTGGTCGTGTTCTGGTCGAACCATTTCTGTATTTCCGCGAACAAGGGCGAGCCGGCACGGATGTGGGCGGGATCGTTCGAGCGCGAGGCAATCCGGCCGCATGTGCTCGGCAGGTTTGTCGACATGGTGAAGGCCGTGGAGCAGCATCCGGCGATGCTGTTCTTTCTCGACAACCAGCAGTCCGTCGGTCCGAATTCGCGCGCCGGGCAGAACGGCAAACGCGGGCTCAACGAAAATCTGGCGCGCGAGATCATGGAGCTGCATACGCTCGGTGTCGGCGGCGGTTATACGCAGGCCGATGTGACGTCGCTGGCGCGCATCATCACGGGCTGGACCTTCGCTGGGCGCGAAGGAAAGATCGGCGCGCCCGGCAGTTTCGCCTTCAATGCCAATGCGCATGAGCCCGGCCCGCAGCACCTGCTCGGCAGGACCTATGAGGACACCGGCGTTGCGCAGGGCGAAGCGGCGCTCGCCGACATCGCGCGGCATCCATCGGCGGCGAAGTTCATCGCGCTCAAGTTGGCGCAGCATTTCGTGTCGGACGCGCCGCCGCCTGCGCTGCTGATGCGTCTGAAGGACGTGTTCAGGAAGACGGATGGCGATCTGAAAGCCGTAACGCTGGCGCTGCTGGATTCGAACGAGGCCTGGCAAACCCCGGTGAACAAGTTGCGCACGCCCTACGAATATCTCATTGCCTCCGGGCGGCTGCTGGCGCGCATTCCAGAAGATCCCAGCCGCTACTTCGCGGGCCTGCAGACACTCGGCCAACCGCTCTGGACGCCGCCGGGGCCGAATGGTTTCGCGGACAGCAATGCGGCATGGGCCGTGCCCGAGGGCATGAAATTGCGGCTCGATATCGCGGCGCAAATCTCGTCGCGCATTCCGGAGAGTGTTGATCCGCGCGAGTTGCTGGAGGTTGTGGCGGGCGAGGCGGCCTCCGCCGAGACCCGCCAGACGATCGCACGGGCGGAGACGCGGCAACAGGCTTTGGCTCTGCTCCTGATGTCTCCGGAATTCCAGAGGAGATGACGATGGACTGTTGTGAAAGCCGGACGCTCTCTCCCACGCGCCGCTCGCTGCTGCTGTCCGGTGCAGCCTTTGCGGCATGGGCCTATCTGCCGAAATTTGCGCGCGCCGCCGATGGCCGTGATCCGCGATTGATCGTGGTGATCCTGCGCGGTGCGCTCGACGGTCTCGCCACCGTCGCGCCGCTCGGCGATTCCGATTATACCGGGCTGCATGGATCGATCGCGCTATTGAAAGACGGGCAGAACGCAGCACTGCCACTCGATGGCTTCTTCGGTCTGCATCCGGCGATGCCGGGATTCGCGCGCATGTATAGCGACAAACAGGCAGCGATCGTGCATGCGGTGGCGACGTCCTATCGCGAGCGTTCGCATTTCGACGGGCAGGATGTGCTGGAAAGCGGTTATCCCGGTCCTGGTCGCGTGCAGTCCGGCTGGCTGAACCGGGCCATCGAGGCGCTGCCGCGCGGCGAGCGCGTGGCTTCGGGTCTCGCTGTCGGGCCGACCACGCCGCTGGTGCTGCGCGGCGCCGCGCCGACCGTCGGCTGGGCGCCGGTCAATCTGCCGAATGCGGCGGACGATACAGCGATGCGGCTGCTGCAGCTCTATCAGGACCGCGATCCAGCGCTGGCGACGGCGCTGTCGCAAGGGCTGAAGTTCGACAAGCTCGCCGTCGGCGACGATATGAAACCGAAAGGCGGCAATGCGATTGCCGCGATGGGACAGGTCGCACGCGGCGCTGCGAAGCTGATGGCCGCCGATGACGGACCACGCATTGCGGCGCTCGCTTTCGATGGCTGGGATACACATGCGCAGGAAGGCGGACCGGTGGGCCGTCTGGCGCAATTGCTCGGTGGGCTCGATGGCGCGCTGGCCGAATTCCAGAATGGACTCGGCGCACATTGGCGCGACACGGTGGTGGTGGTCGCGACCGAATTCGGCCGCACGGCAAAAATCAACGGCACTGCGGGTACAGATCACGGCACCGGAACGATCGCTTTGCTCGCGGGCGGCGCGGTGAAGGGCGGGCGTGTGATCGCAGACTGGCCCGGACTCGCCAATGGAAAATTGTATGAGGGACGCGATCTCGCGCCGACGACGGATCTGCGCGCTGTATTGAAAGGTGTGCTGCACGATCATCTCGGCATCAACGAACGCGCGCTGGCGGAGCGGGTGTTTCCGGACAGTGTGCTGGTGAAGCCGGCAAAGGGATTGATTGGGTAATCCCTCCCCCAAGCACAGAGCGGCTGTGCGCAGTGGGGAGGGTGGATCGACTGCGAAGCAGTCGAGACGGGTGGGTGTTTCCCTGCACTCCGTCCTTTCGTGGGGAGAGACCTACCCCGTCTCAAAGCTCGCTGAACGCTCGCTTTGATCTACCCTCCCCAGTCGCTGCGATCCGGGGAGGGAGAAGAACTATCCCAGCGTGATCCTGTCGATCTCCGCCATTTCTTCCGTGCTGAGCTTCCAGCTCGCCGCCTTCACATTCTGCTCGATCTGTTCCACGCGCGTCGCGCCGGCGATGACGCTCGACACCTGCGGCCGTGCGGCAAGCCAGGAGAAGGCGAGTTCGAGCAGCGTGCGACCGCGCTCTTGCGCGAAGACGTCCAGCTTCATCGCGATCGCTTCGTTGCGCGGCGTCGCCGAGCGTTCGCGCAAAGTGGGCGCCTTGGCGAAACGACTGTCCGCGGGTGGCTCTGTGCCGGGCTTGTATTTGCCGGTGAGCAGGCCATTGGCGAGCGGGAAGAACGGCAACAGGCCGAGATTGTATTGTTGCGCGGCGGGCAGCAGATCCTTCTCGATGTCGCGGACCACGAGGCTGTATTCGTCCTGGCAGGAGACGAAGGGCGTCACACCCATCTGGCGCGCAGTGAACTCCGCCTCGGCGATACGCCAGGCCGGAAAATTCGAATGGCCGATATAGCGCACCTTGCCCTGACGGACGAGATCGTCGAGCGCACGAAGCGTTTCCTCGATCGGCGTATGGGCATCGAATTCATGCTGCTGATAGAGGTCGATATAGTCGGTCTTCAGCCGCTTCAGGCTCGCTTCGACGGCGTTCATGATGTAGCGGCGCGAGGCGCCCTGTTTGGTGCCGTCGGTGCTCATCGGCTTGGCGTATTTGGTCGCAAGCACGATGTCCTTGCGGCGATCCCCCAGTACCTCGCCGAGCACGGTCTCGGAGCCACCCATGCCGGCATAGATGTCGGCAGTGTCGAACAGCGTGATGCCGAGATCGATGGCCTTGTGGATCACCTTTCGCGAGGTCTCGAGATCGGTGCGCTGGCCAAAATTGTTGCAGCCAAGACCGACGGCAGAGACGCGCAGGCCGGAGCGGCCGAGATTGCGGATTTCCATGGGAGTTGCCTTGTGAACGGAGCGAGGGCGCGGACTATTGCGCGCTGTCATCATCTGGGCAAGACATGGCGCATCATGGCACCCGCGCGCAGTCATCGGGCGGATTATCCGAAGGCGTCATCCGTCGGCCGAGCGCGTGCGGCGAAGACCGACGGCGGATTATGCTGCGAATCCGCCCTACGGGATCAGGCAATCGCCGGTGTCGCTTCGGCGACGGGCTCGGTCTGCGCTTTCTTCGGCGGACCGGCGCGCAGCGCCGCCGTTGTCATCTGGCGTACGGCATTCTCCGCATGACGAGCGATCTGCTTGCGATCGGCGGACATATCGTAAGCGACGGCCTCGCCCCAGGTGACGGTGACGTCGATGGCGCCGGAGGTGAGAATGCCGATCAGATGCGGGACGAGATCGACATCGCCATACCAGGCGACACGCTCATGCAGCGCGCGGCCGACGGGCAGGCCGCCGAAGCCGACATAGGCGATCGACATCGGCTGCACCATGACCTTGTCGTGATGCGTAGATTCGCCGAGCGCGTGATGGACCGAGCCGACGAGAGCCGAACGGAACGGCAGCACGCGGATGCCATCGCTCGACGTGCCTTCGGCGAACAACACCACGGCGTCGCCGGACACCATGCGATCGCCGATCTCGCGCGCGGTAGCGCCGGTACTCTGGCGGCGCTCGCGCTCGACGAAGATGGTACGCTGCATTTTGGCCAGCCAGCCGAACACAGGCCATTTGGCAACTTCGCTCTTGGCGACGAACACTACCGGCGTCTTCGCGCCGATCACGAGAATGTCGAGCCAGGAGGCATGATTGGACAGGATCAGCAGTGGCGCCGTCTTGCTGCGCTCTCCGACTTCCTGGATGTGAATGCCGATCACCGTGCAGAGCACGGTATGGAAAATATGAGGAATGACCTGCTGCAATCGCCAGCCGAAGGCGATGCTGACGAGCTGCAGCGGCGCCAGCAGCACGATCATCGCAAGCATCGACAAGGCAACGGCAACAAGACGGATCATGAGCTGCTTATACCGGTGCTGGCTGTTTCGAGCAAAAAGAAGCGGTCCCGGTCAGCGCGGCAACTGACGGAGACCGCTGGGGGGAACAGTCAGTCGGCGACGGGGGGAAGCGACCGGCTGTGCGGAAAACCTAGCTGCAGCGGGTGACACCGCCATGACAGGGTTAACTATCCACAGGTTGCAACTCAGGCTTACTCCGCCGCGTCCAGCCGGCTATCGAATACGTCGCCGGCACGCAGGGCGAGATAGTAGTCCCGGTCGGCCTTGTCGTCGCCCTGGCGGATCAGATCGGTGATGGGCGTGTAGCTCAGCATCCGTCCGCCATCGGGCAGCACGGTGCAACTCAGCCGCAGAACGCGGCCGCTGGCGAGGCGTAGCGTCTCCGGCGCCGGATTGCCGGCGCGGATCTGCTCGATGCGGCGGGCGATGAAGAGGTCGATCTCGTCGTCGGGGATGGTGTAGGCGTTTGTGTCCCGGGCATGATACATCAGCGCGATCAGCGGCGGCTTGCTGTCGGCCTTGGCGTCCGGTAGCGCGAAGTAGTCGCGGAAGGCACGGTTGATGAATTCGGCGCGGGTGTCGGCGTTGAGCAGCACGATGCCGATATCGATGCGGTCGAGCGCGGCAGTGAGACGTTCGGCAGTAGCGTGCTGCTGCGCAGCTCGTTGTCGGGCCTGATAGCGGTGACGATGCAGACGGACGGCCAGCGTCATGCCAAGGGCCGCGATCACGACGATTGCGGCCTCTATTCCCGGATCGAGAAACATGCGCCAGTCGATCTGCATCGGGTTTGACCCGTGTTCGTACAAACGTACTAATCGCACAGTGACGCCTGGTTGCGTCGGGGCCCACAGTTTCCCCCCAGTATCGCTAAAGCAGTGTGGACGACGATGCCGATATTTTCCCTGTGTTCGCCTTAAATGCTATCGAAGCGACGGGAACCAGCGGCAGCTGCTAAATGTTAGCGCCGCTTTGACAGGGATAACTGCCGGATGCCGACTTTCATTTCGCCACTGCTGTTGCCGATCCTGATGTTGCTGGCCTCGAATATTTTCATGACCTTCGCCTGGTACGGGCATCTCAAATTCAAGGATCACGCACTCCCCGTCGTCATCATGGTGAGTTGGGGCATTGCCTTTTTCGAATACTGGCTGGCGGTGCCGGCCAATCGCTGGGGCAGCGAGGTCTATAACGCCGCGCAGCTCAAAACGATGCAGGAGGTGATCACGCTGGTGGTGTTCGCCGCCTTCTCTGTGCTGTATCTCAAGGAGCCGCTCGGCTGGAATCACGCGCTCGGCTTCGCGTTCATCGCGCTCGGAGCGTTTTTCATTTTCCACAAATGGTGAGGGGCGGATGTAGGATGGGGTTCGCTCCGGCGCTTTGCGCCTTCGCTCTGCCCGTCCAGCGTTTTACTTGCCCGCCGGCGTAATCCTCAGCAAGCGTCCTGACGAACTATCCGTCAGCAGCCATAGCGCGCCGTCCGGGCCCTGACGCACATCGCGAATACGTTCGTTGAGATTTTGCAGAATGCGCTCTTCTGACGTCACGGCATTGCCGTTCAGTTGCAGGCGCACCAGAAACTGGCCGGCGAGGGCGCCGGTGAACAGGCTGCCACGCCAGCGCGGGAAGAGATCGCCGGTGTAGAAGGTCATGCCCGACGGGCCGACCGACGGCACCCAGTATTTGACGGGCTGCTCGAGGCCGGGCTTCGACGTGCTTTCGTGGATCTTGGCGCCGGAATAGTCGATGCCGTAGCCGATCACCGGCCATCCGTAGTTCTTGCCCTTGCCGATGATATTGACCTCGTCGCCGCCGCGCGGGCCGTGCTCGATCTCCCAGAGCTCGTTGTTCGCGGGATTGATCGCGAGGCTCTGCGGATTGCGGTGGCCGTAGCTCCAGATCTCGGGCCTGGCGCCTTCGCGGCCGATGAAGGGGTTGTCCGGCGGAACAGCGCCATCGGTCGTGATGCGAACGATCTTGCCGAGATGATTGGCGAGGCTCTGGGCTTCGTTGCGGCTGCTGTAGTGTTCGCCGAGGGTGACGAAGAGATAGCTGTCGCTGGCCTGCACGATGCGACAGCCATAATGGTTGCCGCTGGAGAGGGGGCCTTCCTGACGGAAGATGACCTTCAGTTCGTCGAGCCGCGGTGCTGCACCATCGACGAGCTTGGCGCGCGCAATGGCGGTACGGCCGCCAGTGCCGGCACGTTCAGAGTAACAGAAGTAGATTGTGTTGTTCTGCGCAAAATCCTTGTCCGTGACGACGTCGAGCAGGCCGCCCTGGCCGGTGGCCATCACTTCGGGAACGCCCTTGACTGCCGGAGAGAGCTGCCCCTGCGGGGCAACGATGCGCATGCGGCCCCGCCGCTCGCTGACGAGGACACGATCCCGGGGCAGGAAGGCGAGAGCCCAGGGATAGGACAGTCCGGATGCGACGGTCTGCACCTCCAGTCGGCCGGCAGACGAGCCGAATGAGGTCTGCTCGCCGCGGCTGGTGGTGGCGATCAGGAGTGTCGTCGTTACCAGGATCGCGATCGCCAGCGAGGTCGTGACCCAAACCACCGGCCTTTTCATAGGGCACTTTTCATCGCGCAGGCTCCATCACGGAGGCGTCGTTAAATTTGTGGCGATGCATGACGGCATCGCGGGAATCATGGGTTTGCGACGATCAGAACGGCATCGCCGACGCACTCCGGATCGACAGCACGGCCAGCGTGAGAATGACGCAGAGAGACAGACAGCCGACCGCCAACGATGCCGCGACAGCGTGGGTCAACCGGTTGGATGCAACGGGCGCGGGGCATGCCTGAAATCCAACTGCCCCGCGGAGCGACCGTATCATGGCCGTAAATCCTTCAAATCGCGGACGAATCATCCGCATACTAAAATTTACGGCCGGGCCGGGCGAGATTGCGGCGCAAAATGCGCTAACTGTGGCGGGACCGTGGCTTTTCGGCCTTTTACGCTCACGACTATGCGAGTTAGGCCCCGGCGACTACGTCGATGGTATCATATTCCGACGACGTGGGATGCCAATCCATCGCGACGAAGCCGGGCTGTTGCTCGACATGGCGCAGCCAGCGGCGTACCGACGGGAAGCTCGACAGGTCGAAGTCGCATTGCTCGGCCACGTGAGTATAGGCGTAAAGCGCGATGTCGGCGACGGTGAGCTGGTTAGCTGCGAAGAATTCATGGGTCTTGAGGTGATTTTCCATCACCTGCAGCGCCGCATAGCCACGCTCCATCCAGTCGTCGAGGGCATGGGTCTGCAGATCGCGACCGCCGCGTACCAGGCACAGCCAGAAATAGGCAGCACCGAGATTGGGCTCGAGCGCGTGCTGCTCAAAGAACATCCACTGCAGCGCCTCGGCCCGGTCCATGCGCGATTCCGGCGCCAGTGATGTACCGACAGCGACGTACCAGAGAATGGCATTGGATTCGGCGAGGTAGCGGCCTTCGGCGATTTCCAGCAGCGGCACCTGCCCGCTGGGATTCTTGGCGAGAAACTCCGGCGTCCGGCTCTCGCCCCGCAGAATGTCCACCTCGATCGCGCGATATGGCGCGTCAATGAACGCCAGCGCAAGGCGGACCTTGTAGCTGTTGCCGGAGCGCTGCATCGAATAGAGCTTGTACATTCGCCGGGGTCGATCTTTCAGGTGATGCGGGGCGACCTCAGCGTCGCATTGCGCCTAGACAATGATGCCGGCGGAGGCCGCTCGCAAGGGTCGGATACTGGAAAAAGTCGAAAACCACCAAGGACTTTTGACATCCGGCAAATTGAATCTGTGTAGCTTCGCAGGCCTGGAAGATCACGCGGCTGCGAGCGTATCGTGATGACGTAAGGCGCGCCGGTCGAGCACGGCGCGGCGGATGACGATGGCGTAGAAAGCGATCATCGTCATCAGGCCGAGGGGAAGATGGATTGCGCCGGCCAGGCTGCGCGCCAGCAGCGGCATGATCCAGCCGAGGGTGAGGACGCTGATTTCGCCATCCCTGAAACCGTGGGTGAGGCCGTGCCGGGCGAACCAGGCGATGGCGATCGCCAGCACCACGAGGTCGTAGTCGAGCACATAAGGTGTCGCAAGCAGGCTGCCGATGGCGAGCGCGGAAGCCTTCAGTGCAAAGGCCGCATCACTGCGCCACAGCCAGATCAGGCCGAGCGCGACGCCGAGAGCGAGCATGCCCTGCGCGACATAGGCAAAGGACACGTCAGCGCCCCACATCCGCATTGCTGAAAAAACCGACTGGATCTTCGGCCAGCCGGTGCCGCCCTGTTCCAGCACGACGTCACGGGTGAAGGCCGTCGAGTCCGCGAAAGCCTGCCAAATACTGGTGCCGAACATCATCGTACTGATTGCGATGAGCACCATTACGGTGAGCGCAGCGCCGGCCATGGTGCGCCAGTAACCGCCGGCCATGAGCGCCAGCGGAATGAGGACCCCGAATTGCGGCTTATAGGCGATCAGGCCGATCAGGACGCCCGCGACCCATGGGCGGCGATGGAGCTGCAGCAAGGCGCCGCCAAGCAGCGCAGTGGTGAGAAAGCCGTTATGGCCGTGGCCGATATTGACGAAAACGGCCGGAAAAGCAGATGCCACGAGCAGTGTCTCGCGCCGCGGCAGGATTGCGCGCGTCGCGGCGCAATAGGCAATGAAGCTTGCGAGCTGCCAGAGCACCAGACCCCAGAGATAGGGCACCGTGGCCACCAGTGCGGCGATGACAAGGAAGAAGGGCGGATAGTGCCAGCCGTAAAACGGCACGTCGCGACCGCCGAACACGGCGATTTCGGCTGCATGCTGCAGCGGCGGATCGTAGGCATCTGCGGCCTTGCCCTGCCAGACGAGTGTGCCGGCGGCATAGACATTGGAGAAATCGGTGCCGAGCGGCTTGCCGTTGCGGTCGATCGCGCCATCGGCCAGCGCAACCCACACCGCGGTGGCCAGTACAGCCACCGCGAGCACGATCACGCTATAGACGCGGATGCGTTCTGCGGTGAGCCAGACGCCGCTCTCGATCTGTTGCCGGATACCGGACATTTTCACTCAAAATCGTCGTTTGCGGCTGCGGGTTAACGTATCTCGCTCACTTTAAATTTCCCTGAAATTGCATGGCTTCCAGATGCGTTTGCGGCCCAACCGCCTTGCGATGCAAGGTCGCAGGCACTAGGGTGCGCCGATCCCAAGCAGGATCGCAATTTTATCGCCGCGGGCCGCGGGTCTGCGACTGTTTCCAAGGAGAAGATGATGTCGTTCTTGTCTACCGCTCTCGACCGCGTGAAGCCGTCCGCAACGATTGCGGTCACGGATAAAGCGCGCGCGCTGAAAGCGGCTGGCCGCAACGTCATTGGCCTTGGTTCCGGCGAACCCGATTTCGACACCCCGGCGAACATCAAGCTGGCGGCGATCCACGCCATCGAGGCCGGCAAGACCAAGTACACCGCGGTGGACGGCATTCCCGAGCTGAAGGACGCGATTATCGCGAAGTTTCAGCGCGAGAACGGCCTGACCTACAAGCCGAACCAGATCATCGTCGGCACCGGTGGCAAGCAGGTGCTGTACAACGCGCTGATGGCGACGCTGAACCCGGGCGACGAAGTCATCATCCCCGCGCCGTACTGGGTGAGCTCTCCGGAAATGGTGTCGCTCGCCGGCGGCACCCCGGTGTCGGTGACCTGTACCGCAGAATTCGGCTTCAAGCTGCAAGCTGCCGCGCTGGAAGCCGCGATTACGCCGAAGACCAAGTGGGTCATCCTGTGCTCGCCGTCGAATCCGACCGGCGCGGCCTACAAGAAGGCCGAGCTCAAGGCGCTCACCGATGTCCTCGTGAAGCATCCTCACGTTTGGGTGATGACCGACGACATGTATGAGCACCTCGTCTATGATGACTTCGAGTTCACCACCGTCGCGCAGATCGAGCCAAAACTCTACGACCGGACGCTGACCGTGAACGGCGTGTCGAAGGCTTATTGCATGACCGGCTGGCGCATCGGTTACGCCGGCGGCCCGGCGCAGCTGATCAAGGCGATGTCCACCATCCAGTCGCAGTCGACCTCGAACCCGTCGTCGATCGCGCAGTGGGCGGCGGTCGAAGCGCTGAACGGTCCGCAGGACTTCATCGCGAAGAACAATGCCGTGTTCAAGGAGCGCCGCGATCTCGTGGTGGCGATGCTGAACCAGGCTTCGGGCATCGAATGCCCGCGTCCGGAAGGCGCGTTCTACGTCTATCCGTCCTGCGCCGGCACCATCGGCAAGACTGCGCCGTCGGGGAAGAAGATCGAGAATGACGAGGATTTCGTCACCGAACTGCTGGAGACCGAGGGCGTTGCGGTGGTGCAGGGTTCGGCCTTCGGCCTTGGCCCGGCATTCCGCATCTCCTATGCGACCAAGACCTCTGACCTGGAAGATGCCTGCAAGCGCATCCAGCGCTTCTGCGGAAATCTCCGGTAAACAAACAAGCGTCGAAACTTTTGACGGTTTCGAGGCTTTATTCGGGAAGCGCCATGTTTTCGACACGGCGCTTCCTTCTTGTTCCCCGCACTATCAAAACCCCAAGGTGGAGTTAAGACTATGCGACTTTCCAAGATGTTCGGCCTTGCGGCCGTGGCCCTCGCGGCATCGGTTGCAACGGCGAACGCCCAGCAGCCCCAGGGCGTGCAGGCTGGCGTTCTCGAATGCCGTGGCGGCCAGAACGTCGGCTTCGTGCTCGGCTCGAATGCGACGCTGAATTGCGTCTTCCAGAGCGCGGGTGGCCGTGCCGAAGGTTACGTCGCCAACATCCGCCGCTTTGGCGTTGACCTCGGTTTCACCGACAACACCACCGTGCAGTGGGCGATCTTCGCTCCGACCACCCGCGTGCCGCGCGGCGGTCTCGCCGGCAACTACGGCGGCGTGGGCTCGAATGCGTCGGTTGGCGTCGGCTTCGGCGGCAACTTCCTCGTCGGCGGCCCGAACAATGTCTATGGCCTGCAGCCGGTCAGCGTCCAGGGCCAGGTCGGTCTCAACGTTGCCGCTGGCATCGTGCAGATCGAGCTGACGCCGGCTGCTCCGCAGCGCCGTGCACGCCGTCATCGTCACCACTAATCGCTGTCGGTCGTTCAACGATCGGCAAGGTTAACGAAAGGGCTCGCGCAAGTGGGCCCTTTTTGTTGCATGGGGCGCGCGTTGGTCCGCTGTCATTGAGCGGTGGCATTGGCTATGGATAGTCGATCGACTTCCCTGCTTCCGTTCATCACCCGGAGACTTTCGATGACTCGCCTGTCCGCGCTTCTTCTCGGCATTGCCACGACTGCTGTCCTCACCGTGTCGCAAGCGCAATCGCAGCAGGGCGTCCAGCTCGGTGTGCTGAATTGCCGGGGCGGTGCCAGCATGGGTTTCGTCGTCGGCTCGGTGACCAATCTCGGCTGCGTGCTGACCGGCACCGGCCGGCCGGATCAGCCTTATGTGGCGACCATCCGCAAGGTCGGCCTCGATCTCGGCATCACCGAACAAACCGCGCTGTCATGGGCAGTGTTCGCGCCGGTGAACTATAGTGGCCCCGGCGATATCTCGGGCAACTATGCGGGCGCGCAGAGCAGCGCATCCGTCGGTGTCGGTGTCGGCGCCAATGTTCTCGTCGGCGGTTCGCAGAACTCGATCGCCCTGCAACCGCTGAGCCTTC
This sequence comes from Tardiphaga sp., assembly GCA_030147505.1. Lineage (GTDB taxonomy): Bacteria > Pseudomonadota > Alphaproteobacteria > Rhizobiales > Xanthobacteraceae > Tardiphaga. The sequence goes on along the minus strand of JASBVG010000037.1, from coordinate 97,881 downwards.
AGGGGTCGGTGGGACTGAACGTTGCTGCGGGCTTGCAGAGCCTCGAGCTGCGCCCGGGACGTTAAGCTGCATCTATGCTAAGCTGCATCTGTTATGTGCAGGGCGGGCTAGCGTAGCTAGCCCGCCGGCCGCGCATGTCGCGAAGAACGGCGGCGTATGGCGTTGCCTGATCCGCCCTGGTGCCATCGCAGCGCAGCAACGTTTCCGTCTTGCCAAATGCGCGAACCGGGCGGAGCATTCAAGCGCCGACCCAATCACGGGCCGAGCTCCAGATCAGGAGGCGGCGTATGGGACAAGACCTGAGAAGTCCCCCAGGCTCCCAGGGCGATGCGCGATGCATCGCATTGGTGGGCCCTTTCCAGAGCGGAAAAACCACACTTCTTGAAGCTATCCTGGCGCGCACCGGCGCCATCCCGAAAGTCGGCAGTGTCGAAGCCGGTACCAGTACCGGCGATGCGAATGCCGAAGCGCGTGCCCACAAGATGGGGGTGGGGCTCACCACAGCGACCACAAGCTTCATGGGCGACAGCTACACGTTCATCGATTGCCCGGGCTCTGTCGAATTCGCGCAGGACATGCGCGCGGCGCTGCCTGCAGTCGACGCCGCCGTGGTGGTCTGCGAGGCCGACGAGCGCAAACTGCCGCAATTGCAGCTCATCATGCGCGAGCTCGAAGAACTGCGCATCCCGCGCTTCCTGTTTCTCAACAAGATCGATCGCGCCCACAAGCGCGTGCGCGAGACGTTGGCGACGTTGCAGCCGGCCTCGCGTGTGCCGCTCGTGCTGCGACAGATCCCGATCTGGAACGGCGATCTCGTTGCCGGCTTCGTCGATCTGGCGCTGGAGCGCGCATTTGTCTATCGCGAACACAAGGCGTCCGAAGTCGTGGCGCTGGATGGCAGCAATCTCGATCGCGAGAAGGAAGCGCGGTTCTCGATGCTGGAGAAACTCGCCGATCACGACGACGCCTTGATGGAGCAGTTGCTCGACGACATCGTGCCGCCGGCCGATGCCATCTTCGACGATCTCGCCCGCGAATTGCGCGAGGGGGTGATCTGCCCCGTGCTGATCGGCTCGGCGATCCGCGAGAATGGCGTGCTGCGGCTGATGAAGGCGCTGCGTCATGAAGCGCCGGATGTCCGCGCCACCGCAAGTCGCCTCGGGGCGGCGAGCGGGGATGCGCTGGCCTATGTCTTCAAGACCAGCCATCTGCAGCACGGCGGCAAGCTGTCCTATGCGCGCGTGCTGCAAGGACGTATCGATGACGGGGCGACGATCATCGCCTCGACGGGCGAGAGCGCACGTGTGTCCGGCATCCTCGCTCTGACGCATGCGGGAGAGAAGCGCTCTAGCGCCGACGCTGGCGATACCGTTGCGCTCGGCAAACTCGATCCCGTGAGGACCAGGGACATGCTCGCTGTCGGAAAGACCGCGCCTGACGTTCTGCATTTCGGCGAGCCCGTATTGCCGGTGCTGGCGGTGGCGCTGGCATCGATCGACCGGAAGGATGACGTCAAGCTCGGGCAGGCCTTGCAGCGGCTGACGGAGGAAGATCCGTCGCTGACCACCGTCAATGATGCGCAGAGCCAAGGCGTCGTGCTGTGGGGACAGGGCGAGATGCATCTGCGTGTCGCCATGGAGCGGCTGCGCGATCGCTTTGGCATCAATGTGAAATCGCATTCGCCGGCGATCGGTTATCGGGAGACCATCCGCAAGCCGATCACGCAGCGCGGCAGGCACAAGAAGCAGTCCGGCGGCCACGGCCAGTTCGGCGATGTGGTGCTGGAGATCGGCCCGCAATCACGGGGCGAGGGTTTTGCATTTCGCGAGAAGGTTGTCGGCGGTGCGGTGCCGCGCAACTACATTCCCGCGGTGGAGGAGGGCGTCGTCGACGGCCTCGCGCGCGGGCCGCTCGGATTCCCTGTGGTGGATGTCAGGGTGACGCTCACGGACGGCTCCTATCACAGCGTGGACTCGTCCGATCAGGCGTTTCGCACGGCGGCGCGAATTGGTGTCAGTGAGGCTTTGCCGCAATGCCAGCCGGTGCTGCTGGAACCGATCCATGCGGTGGAGATCGTCTGTCCCAGTGAGGCGACGGCGAAGGTCAATGCCATTCTTTCCGGCCGACGTGGGCAGATACTCGGTTTCGACACCCGCGAGGGCTGGACGGGGTGGGATGTTGTTCGTGCGCAGTTGCCGGAGGCCGAGATCGGCGATCTCATCGTCGAGCTTCGGTCAGCAACTGCCGGCGCCGGCAGCTTTACCCGCAGCTTCGACCATATGGCCGAAGTGAACGGCCGTACCGCCGACCAGATCGTTGCGGCACACCGCGTGGCGGCGTAGTCATTGATGGTCCCGTGAGTGCAAGCTGACGGGGCCAACGACGTCGGAAACCGCGATCCGTACAAAATCACCATACCGCTCTTGCCTTCGCGCCATCGCTTTTGAATAAATGCGATGACGTGCAGGGATGACGGACGAACATGCTGACTGTGAAGAGCAATCTGGCGCTCGCTTGTGCCCTCAGCGCGTTGGCGGGTTATGTGGACGGCATCGGCTTTATTCATCTCGGCGGATTGTTCATCTCGTTCATGAGCGGCAATTCCACACGGCTCGGCGTCATGATCGCCGAACTCAACTGGCCCAAGGCTCTGGAGGCGTTGAAGCTGATCGCCTTGTTCGTCGCCGGGGCCGGGCTCGGCAGCCTGCTCGGCCATGGCCGCGGCAGGTGCCGGCAATTTGTCTTGCTGCTGGTCGAGGGATTGCTGCTTGCGGCGGGTGGACTCGCCTATCTGCTCGGTCAACCCGGGCTAACGATCATCGCTATCGTGGTGGCGATGGGGCTCGAAAACGCAATATTTCAGGCCGATGGCGGCACGACCGGGATCGCGCTGACCTACATGACCGGCACGCTGGTTCGGATCGGGCAACTGCTGGCCGTTGCACTGCAAGGTGGTCCGCGCTGGGCGTGGATTCCCAATCTGCTACTCTGGGGCGCGATGGTCACAGGGGCGGGTGTCGGTACATTGAGCTATCTGCATTTCAATCTCGCCGCGGTCTGGTTCGCGGCAGGTGCAGCATTGTTGATCTGTGCGATCTCCGCACTTGCAGCCTGGCGCAGGCCTGCCCGATGATTGCCGCCAGCCCTATGCATGATTCTCATGCGACGACCGCTTCCGCTTGAAGCGAAGGAATGTCCATGTCCGACGATGCCAAACCTCGCGCTGCCTGTCTGATCGGTTGGCCGGCTGCGCATTCGCGTTCGCCGCTGATCCATCATCACTGGCTTCGCCATCTCGGCATCGCAGGCGGCTACACCATCGAGTCGGTGCCGCCGGAAGACGTCGCGGATTTTGTGATGAACCTGTCGCGGCGTGGCTATATCGGCGCCAACGTCACCATTCCGCACAAGGAACGCGTGCTGAAGCTGACGGCACCGGATCGCCGCGCACGCGCCGTCGGGGCCGCCAACACCTTGTGGTACGATCACGGCACGCTGCGCGCGACCAACACAGATGTCGAAGGATTTATCGACAATCTCGATCACTCCGCGGTCGAATGGGATCACGCTGACGATGCACTGGTGCTCGGTGCCGGCGGCTCGTCGCGTGCTGTGATTTTCGGTTTGCTGGAACGCGGCATCAAACATGTCTATGTCGCCAACCGCAGCATCGAGCGTGCGCAGGAACTGGCCAAGCTGTTTGGTGAGCGTGTCGTTCCGCTGGCATGGGATGAGGTCACCAGCAAACTGCCGCAGGTGTCGCTGCTGGTGAACACGACGTCGCTTGGCATGAAGGGGCAGCCGGAACTCGTCATCGACCTGGATCTTCTGCCCGATCAGGCCGTGGTTGCCGATCTCGTCTATGTCCCGCTTGAAACGCAACTGCTCGCAGCGGCGCGTGCGCGTGGGATGCGTACGGCCGATGGCCTCGGCATGCTGCTGTATCAGGCGGTGCGCGGTTTCGAATTGTGGTTCGGCCAGCGGCCGGAAGTGACGGCGGAGCTGCGCGCGGAGGTCGAAGCCGACCTGACCGCGGCGAAGCCTGCATGATCGGCATGAATTGAGCCAGAGCGGCAGGGCAAATTAGCGAAGTGTGATCCGCCGTCCTTGCCACATAATGTCGGCCGGCGGATTACGGTTTTGCCTCAACGGCCGGCCTTACGATATCACGGCACCAGCACGCGCTTGTCGATTTCGGCGATGTTGTTCACACCGCAAAGCCCCATGGTGACGCTGAGTTCATTGCGCAGGATGTCGAGCGCCTTGGTGACTCCCGGTCCGCCATAGGCGCCGAGGCCGTAGATATAGGCGCGGCCGATCATGCAGGACTTCGCGCCGAGCGCGATCGCGCGCATGATGTCCTGACCTGAACGGATGCCGCTGTCGAACATCACTTCGATCTCCGAGCCCACCGCATCGACGATGCCAGGTAATACCGAGATCGACGACGGCGCGCCGTCGAGTTGGCGGCCGCCATGGTTCGACACCACCATGGCTTGCGCACCGACCTTCACCGCCTCGCGGGCATCTTCAACGTCATGAATGCCCTTGATGACGATCTTGCCGGGCCAGACGCTGCGGATCCAGTCGAGATCCTTCCAGTTCAGCGTCGCGTCGAATTGCGATGCGGTCCACTGCGACACGGATTCCAGATCGTCGCTGTTCTTCACGAAGCCTGCGATATTGCCGAAGTTGCGCCGCTTGGCCTGCAGCGTGCGCTTTAGCCAAGCCGGGTGGCTGAGGAAGTCGATGATGTTCCTGAGATTGTAGATTTGCGGCGGCACCGACAGGCCGTTCTTGATGTCCTGATGGCGCTGGCCGATCACCTGCAGATCGACGGTCAACACCAGCGCGCTGCACTTGGCCTTGATGGCGCGCTCGATCAGCTCCTTGATGAAGCCGCGGTCCTTCATGACATAGAGCTGAAACCAGAACGGCTTCTCGACATTCTCGGCAAGGTCTTCGATCGAATTGATCGACATGGTCGAGAGCGTATAGGGGATGCCGAAAGCCTGCGCTGCACGGCAGGCATGAATCTCACCGTCGCCGTACTGCATGCCGGTGGAGCCGACCGGCGCGCAGATCACCGGCATGGTCGCCTTTTCGCCGAGGATCATCGTCGAGGTGTCGCGATTGGCGATATCGACGAGAATGCGCTGGCGGAATTTCAGCTTCTGCAGGTCTTCGGTATTGGCGCGAAACGTGTCCTCGCTGTAGGAGCCATGATCGACATAGTCGAAGAATGCCTTCGGTACGTTGCGCTTGTGTTCGAGACGAAGGTCTTCGATGCAGGTGATATGCTTCATGAAAGCTCCCAGCCGTTCTTGCAATTTCTTGTTGCGAGGTCATCTAGCATGGTTAGCTGTTCCGCCACATCTGTCTTGTCATCAACATGTCGTCGAATTCCAAGGTGAGAGTCATGACCGGTTCGAAGCCACACGATGCCAGCAAGACCCGTGACGAGGCCGAGGCCGAGAAGCGGCAGCTGGATGATGCCCTCGAAGAGGGATTGCAGGAGACCTTTCCAGGATCCGATCCGGTGAGCGTGACCCAGCCCGCCCCTTCGAAAGCGGATAATCACATCAAACGTCGCGGATAGACCGGTCGGTTCCGTCGCGTTGCGGATCGACTTTCGCGAAAATACCGCCTGTTCAACGGGTTAGGGTTGCCCAGGGACTGGCTCGGTAATGATTCATCATATTTTTTGAAGGGAATTTAGGGGCTCCGGCCTTATAAGACCGTCACACATGCGGCTGCCGCGACACCGGCGGCCTGGACGGGATTTGAGCGCCTGCGACGGGTAGGCGTGACGGGGGTTACAATGAGCCGCAAGTATTTTGGAACTGACGGCATTCGCGGGCGTGCCAATGGGCTGATTACGCCGGAACTGGCGCTGAAGGTTGGGCAGGCCGCCGGTCTCGTTTTCCAGCGGGGCGAACATCGCCACCGGGTGGTAATCGGCAAGGATACGCGCCTGTCCGGCTATATGATCGAAAACGCGATGGTGGCCGGGTTCACTTCGGTGGGCATGGACGTACTGTTGGTCGGCCCGATGCCCACGCCGGCGGTGGCGATGCTCACCAAATCCATGCGCGCTGATCTCGGCGTGATGATTTCTGCGTCGCACAATCTGTTCGAGGATAACGGCATCAAGCTGTTCGGTCCGCTCGGTTTCAAGCTGTCCGACGATGTCGAGAAGCAGATCGAGGAACTGCTTGACGAGAATCTTGACCGCAAGCTGTCGCAAAGCGCCAGCCTTGGCCGCGCTCGCCGTATCGACGGCGTGCATGATCGCTACATCGAATTCGCCAAGCGCACGCTGCCGCGCGATCTCAGCCTCGAGGGTCTGCGCGTGGTGGTCGATTGTGCAAATGGCGCGGCCTACAAGGTGGTACCGGAAGCGTTGTGGGAACTCGGTGCAGACGTCATTTCCATTGGCGTCGAGCCGGATGGTTTCAACATCAACAAGGAATGCGGCTCGACTTCGCCGGAAGCGCTGAGCCGCAAGGTGCGCGAGATGCGCGCGGATATCGGCATTGCGCTCGATGGCGATGCCGACCGGGTCATCATTGTCGACGAGCGCGGCCACGTGGTCGACGGCGACCAGCTGCTCGCGGTTATCGCGCAGAGCTGGAAGGATGACGGGCGCCTCGCCAAACCGGGCATCGTCTCGACGGTAATGTCCAATCTCGGTCTTGAGCGATTCCTGCAAGGACACGGTATCGAGCTGATCCGCACAGCGGTCGGCGATCGTTACGTGCTCGAGCAGATGCTGCAGAACGGCTACAATGTCGGCGGCGAACCGTCGGGCCACATCATCATGTCCGACTATGCGACGACCGGCGACGGCTTCGTCGCGGCGCTGCAGGTTCTGGCCGTGGTGCAGAAGCTCGGCCGTCCGGTGTCGGAGGTCTGCCATCTGTTTGATCCGCTGCCGCAGATACTCAAGAATGTGCGCTATCGCAGTGGCAAACCGCTCGACGATGCGGAAGTGAAGTCCACCATCGCCGCCGCAGAGCAGCGCCTCAACGGTCACGGCCGTCTCCTGATCCGTCCGTCCGGCACCGAACCGGTGATCCGCGTGATGGGCGAGGGGGATGATCGAGTCATGGTCGAAGAAGTGGTCGACACCATCGTGCATGCCTTGGGACACGCTGCTGCGGCTTGAGCTCGCGGACCTTCAGATAGTTAAGAGATTGCAAACGCCGCGCGGATGCGCGGCGTTTTTGCGTTTCTGGAACTACATGATCGTTAAGGATCGTTAGGAGTTCGGGCGCTCCTGTGACGAGTGATGAAGATCGTCTGCCTGCTCATCATCAATTATCAACCTTAATTGTTAGGGTTAAGTGCCGCTTAAGACATTGGTGTCATCGTCCGCCTGTGAGTTTCCGAGTGAGAGGCCTCGTTCGTTTGCCTCTCTGGCCCAACAAGGATGAAGCCAATGCGTAGCGTGAAATTTATACTGGCCGCCGGTGCGGCTTCTTTGATGTCGACCGCCGTTTTTGCCGCCGACATGCCGATTGCCCCTCCGCCTGCCATGTATGCCCCGCCGCCGGTCGACGATTTCGGTGGCTGGTATCTGCGCGGTGATATCGGTGTCACCAACAGCAACCTGAAAAAGCTTCATAACAATCTGTATGACACCTTGCCGGCAACTGCGCGTGTCGAGCAGGTCGGTCACGGCTTCACCGGTGGCGTTTCCTACGGCCTCGGCGTCGGTTATCAGTTCAACAACTGGTTCCGCGCCGATATCACCGGTGAGTACCGCTCGAAGGTGAAGTTCAGCGGCACCGACTACATCACCTACACGCCGGGTGGCTTCCAGTCCGACTCCTATGACGGTGGGTACAAGAGCTGGGTTGGCCTCGTGAACGCCTATGTCGATCTCGGCACCTGGTGGTGCGTGACGCCGTTCATCGGCGCAGGCGTCGGCTTCGCCAATGTCACCACCACCGGCATCCTCGATACCGGTCTCGCCAACGGCGCGCCGGGCTCCTATTTCGCCGAGGGTGCTTCGAAGACGAACCTCGCCTGGGCGGCGCATGCCGGCCTGGCCTACAAGGTCAACAATGCCTTCACGGTTGAACTGGCCTATCGCTATCTCGACATGGGCACCGCAGTCCACGGCTATGGCCGCTCTTACGACGGCACCAATGCAGGCCAGTCGTCGTTCCAGTATCGCGATCTGACTTCGCACGATCTGCGCCTCGGCGTCCGCTGGAATCTGGATGCTGCTCCGGTCTATGCGCCGCCGCCGCCCCCGCTGATCCGCAAGGGCTAAACGCGCACGTCGTGCCGCTTCGCGATTAACACTGCTTAACGGCGCGGGATCATCCCGCGCCGTTTTGTTTTGCGCGGGCGGTATGATCGCAACCAACGGTTAAGGTTAACGGCGCATGATCAGACCAGTTGGTGAGTTGAGGAATTGTCGTGATGCGTAGCTTTCTGATTGCCGCTGCCGCCGTCTGTCTCGGTCAGGCTGCGCAGGCCGCCGATCTCCCGTTTCTTCGTGGCTCGTTTCAGGATGAGCCGATTGCACCTCGACGCATGTGGGATGGCTTTTATATCGGCGCTCAGGCCGGTTATGGCTCCGGCGACACCAAGTTCACCGGCTCCAATTCAGACATGACGGCTGGTCTGGTTGCCAATACCCTGGTCGGGCGCGAAACGGGTGTCGCTTCATGGCCGCTCAGCTTCACGGATCAGTCCAGGCGTTCTGAAGTGTATGGTGGCTTTGCGGGCTACAACTCGCAATGGGACGACATCGTCGTCGGTGTGGAGATGAGCTACGTTCACGGCAAATTCGGTGGCGCATCGTCCGGTGAAATGGGGCGCTACAGTCTGCTTTCCGACAACAACTATCATAACGTGACGTCGAGCGCGTCGAGCTCGATCAGCATCAGCGACATCGGCACCTTCCGCGCTCGCGCGGGCTACGCCTTTGGCAGCTTCCTGCCTTACGCATTCGGCGGCCTGGCGCTGGGGCAGGCCGATATCGTACGAACGGCGTCGATGCGCGACTTCGTATCCGCCGGGCCGGGATCGACCACACCTGCTTATCTGCTTGGAACCCAGCTCAACAGGTCCGTCGAGGATGGCAAGTATAGCCATTTGATCTATGGCTACACCGCCGGTGTCGGTATCGACATCAACCTGATCGGTGGTCTGTTCGCCCGTGCGGAGTGGGAATACATCCGCTTCACCTCATCAGTCGATACCAACATCAACACCGTCCGCGCAGGTATCGGCTACAAATTCTGAATGTGGAACAACGCCGCGGACGGCGTTTTTTTCGGCAAGCTCCCGTGGTCCGCGGATAGCGCAATCGCTCTTTCGATGATCGTAGCGAGAGAGAAAACGAAAGAGCGGCAATGCCATTGCTGCTCTTTTTTACGTTCCGAGACTTCAAGCGAAGGCGCCCGTCGATGGTCGGTATCATGCGGCGGCGCAATTCTGCGATCCCGTTAATGCCGCATAAACCAGCACAGCTCCGCAAGGGTTTGTTTCGGAACGGCCGGGATTTGGTAACGTATCTATCCACGTCTGAGACGTTGGAATGAGCATGAAAAATTACTCCATTGAGAAAATCGGTACCGACTACGTCGTGAAGGTCCATGATCAGAGCGTGATGAAAGTGGGCAGCAGGCGGAAGGCTGCGCAGCTCGTGGTCGAAGCTCAAGTGCTGTTGGAAGATGCGCCACTGACGCCGGCCAAGGCACCGCTTGATGTTGGCGAAGACGACGCCGCGCATCGCGGCAAAGTGAGCGATGGAGACGCCGGATCAGCCGAAGGCGCTGTCTGAACACGTTATCAATCGCCCGTGAAGACTTCGAAGTCGCTTGACGCTTCGGAGCCTTTCCAATATCTGCGGTCTCGGGACACCTCCCCCCAACGGGAGGCTTACTATCTGGAAGGATAGACGATGACTGCAGCGAAGCCCGCTTCGCGGCCGAATGTGCCGCATTTCTCCTCCGGCCCTTGCGCCAAGCGCCCCGGCTGGACTCCCGAAAAACTCAATGATGCCGCGCTCGGTCGTTCGCACCGCGCCAAGATCGGCAAGAACAAGCTCAAGCTCGCGATCGATCTGACGCGCGAAGTGCTTGAGGTACCTGCCGATTATCGCATCGGTATCGTGCCGGCTTCGGATACGGGGGCCGTCGAGATGGCGCTGTGGTCGCTGCTCGGGCCGCGTCCTGTCACCACCATTGCGTGGGAATCCTTCGGTGAGGGCTGGGTCTCGGATATCGTCAAGGAGCTGAAGCTCAAGGACGTGGTGAAGCTGCATGCCGGCTATGGCGAGCTTCCGGAGCTTTCCAAGGTCGATCCGAACAGCGACGTTGTTTTCACCTGGAACGGCACCACTTCCGGCGTGCGCGTGCCCAATGCCGACTGGATCAAGGCTGATCGTGAAGGCCTGACCATCTGCGACGCCACCTCGGCCGCTTTCGCGCAGCCGCTGGATTGGGCGAAGCTCGATGTCGTCACCTTCTCCTGGCAGAAGGCGCTGGGTGGCGAAGCCGCGCATGGCATGCTCGTTCTCTCGCCGCGCGCCGTTGCGCGTCTTGAGAGCTATACGCCGCCGTGGCCGCTGCCGAAGATCTTCCGCATGACCAAGGGCGGCAAGCTCAACGAAGGCATCTTCGTCGGCGAGACCATCAACACGCCGTCGATGCTTTGCGTCGAGGACTATCTCGACGCGTTGAACTGGGCGAAGTCGGTCGGTGGCCTCAAGGCACTGATCGCGCGTGCGGATGCCAACACCATGGTTCTGTCCGACTGGCAGAAGAAGACGCCGTGGGTGGATTTTCTTGCGGCAGACAGCGCGATTCGTTCCAACACCTCGGTGTGCATGAAGGTCGTCGATCCCGCCATCACTGCGCTCTCACCGGATGCTCAGGCTGACTTTGCCAAGAAGCTGGTCGCGGCGGTCGAGAAGGAAAATGCCGGTTTCGACTTCGCGCATTACCGCGATGCGCCAGCCGGTCTGCGCATCTGGTGCGGCGCCACGGTGGAAGCGAAAGACGTCGAGATCCTGACGCAATGGATCGACTGGGCCTTCGCTGAGACCAAGGCTGCGCTCGCCAAGGCGGCGTAACTACTCAAGAGCGTGTGTCATGGCCGGGTTTGAGCCCGGCCATCCATCTTTAAAGGTGGACCCGCAGGTCAGGCCCGCGGGTGACGTCGTCGAATGCCTTCAGCCATTTCGAGGATCACATCCCATGACCGCCCCTAAAGTTCTCATTTCCGACGCTCTCTCTCCTGCCGCCGTTCAGATCTTTCGGGATCGCGGCATCGACGTCGATTTCCAGCCGAACCTCGGCAAGGACAAGGACAAGCTCGCCGAGATCATCGGCAACTATGATGGCCTCGCCATCCGCTCGGCCACCAAGGCGACCGCAAAGATCATCGAAAAGGCGACGCGCCTGAAGGTGATCGGTCGGGCTGGCATCGGCGTCGACAATGTCGAAATCCCCGCGGCCACGGCCAAGGGCATCATCGTGATGAACACGCCGTTCGGCAATTCGATCACGACGGCGGAACACGCCATTACTCTGATGCTCTCGCTTGCGCGCGAGATCCCGCAGGCCGATGCCTCCACGCAGGCAGGCAAGTGGGAGAAGAACCGTTTCATGGGCGTCGAGATCACCGGCAAGACGCTCGGCGTGATCGGCTGCGGCAATATCGGCGCGATTGCCGCCGACCGTGCTCTCGGCCTTCGCATGAAGGTGATCGCCTTCGACCCGTTCCTGTCGCCCGAGCGCGCGAAGGATATCGGTGTCGAGAAGGTCGAGCTCGAGGAACTCTTCAAGCGCGCCGATTTCATCACGCTGCACACGCCGCTTACCGACAAGACCCGTAACATCATCGACGCACCGGCGATCGCGAAGATGAAGAAGGGCGTCCGTATCATTAACTGCGCCCGCGGCGGTCTGGTCGATGAGCAGGCGCTGGTCGATGCGCTCAACAGCGGGCAGGTCGCCGGCGCGGCCTTCGACGTCTTCGTCGAGGAGCCTGCCACCAAGAACGTGCTGTTCGGCCATCCCAATGTGATCTGCACCCCGCATCTCGGCGCCTCCACCAACGAAGCGCAGGAGAACGTCGCATTGCAGGTCGCCGAGCAGATGTCGGACTATCTGCTTTCGGGGGCCATCTCCAACGCGATCAACTTCCCCTCGATCACTGCGGAAGAAGCGCCGAAGCTGAAGCCGTTCATCGAATTAGCCGAGAAGCTGGGCTCCTTCGCCGGTCAGCTGACCGATAGCGATATCGCCAAGGTAACTATCACCTATGAAGGCGCCGTCGCCGAGATGAAGATCAAGGCGCTGACCTCGGCCGCACTGTCGGGCCTGCTGCGGCCGATGCTCGGCGACGTCAACGTCGTGTCGGCGCCGAGCGTTGCTCATGCGCGCGGCATGGTGGTGGATGAAGTCGTTCGTGCCGCGCAAAGCGATTATGAAAGCATGATCAGCATTGCCGTGACCACCGACAAGCAGGAGCGCGCGGTCTCCGGTACGGTCTATGCCGACGGCAAACCGCGTCTCGTCGACATCAAGGGCATCCGTGTCGACGCCGAGTTCGGCAAGTCGATGATCTACATCACCAATGAGGACAAGCCTGGCTTCATCGGCGCCTTCGCCTCGTTGCTCGGCGATGCCAAGATCAACATCGCGACTTTCCATCTCGGCCGCCAGAGCCAGGGTGGCGATGCCATTGCGCTGGTGGAAGTCGATGGTGACGTGCCGGCCGAGGTGCTGGCCAAGGTGAAGGCACTGCCACAGGTGAAGCAGGCGAAGACGTTGGCGTTCTGAGCACGTTCTCGTCGTATAGCCAATCCTCAAGTCCCCGCCCTTGAAGGCGGGGATTTTTCGTTCTGCGGACAATTATTTCGCTGCAGTCAGGGCAGCTCGGTTGCGCCTCCGGCGGGTGTAAGGATTTAGGAACACTACCCCGATACGTTTCACCGAGGAATCAGCGGCAGAAGTCGCACCTGGGGGAATGAAACCGTGAAGCTTGCCAATATCCGCATCACCTACAAGCTGGTCGTCCTGGTGGCTGTCACCATGATAGGCCTCTGCGCCTCCGGCATTTTCGCTGCCCAGATGATGAAGCGCGAGATGCTTGATGCACGCATGCTACAGCTGAAATCGATCGTCGAGATCGGGACGAATGTTGCTGCAAACATTCAGAAGGATGTTGCTGCGGGCAGGCTGACCAAGGAGGCGGCCGCGGCGGAACTGGTACGCCGCATCGAGCCGATGACCTACGATAACGGCAACTATCTCTTCATCTACACCATGGATGGCGAAGTGGTTCATTTGCCGGGTTTCAAGGCGGGCTCGAACCGGCTCGACGTGAAGGTCAGCGGCGTGGCCATCACGCGTGAATTTCGTGACGGAGTCGCCGCCAAGGGCTCTCATGTCCTGACCTATGAATTCCAAAAGCCGAACGAGACCGTGCCGTCGCGCAAGATGGGCTATGCGGCGGCGCTCCCCGGCTGGAACATGTTCATCGCCACTGGCGCTTATCTCGATGATCTCGACGCGCATCTGAAACCGATCATCTGGGCACTGGGGCTGGCGATGCTGGCAATCGCCGCGGTGGCGGGGGTTATCGCCTGGCTCATCGGCCGCAGCATCACGGTGCCGCTTGGTCAACTTGGCGGGCGCATGGAAACGCTCGCGAAGGGCGAGCTGGACGCGGACATCCCGGGCGTCAGCCGCGGCGATGAAGTCGGCGCGATGGCCAAGTCCGTCCAGGTGTTCAAGGATAACGCGTTGCGCATCCGCTCGCTGGAGCAGGTGGAGGCGGATGCCCAGGAACGTATTGCGGCCGAGCGCCGCGCAGCCATGGAAGCCATCGCAACTGATTTCGAGCGCAGTGTAACCGGCATCGTTCGCTCGGTATCGGCCGCCGCCGCCGGCATGCAGAGCACCGCCCAATCGATGACCGCGACGGCTGGTGACGCGAGTGCACGTGCTGCGACGGTCAGCGCCGCATCGAACCGTTCGTCCGACAATGTCAGCACTGTGGCGTCCGCGGCCGAGGAACTGTCGGCATCCGTGAGCGAGGTATTGCGTCAGGTTGCAGCATCGAGCGAAATCGCCAACCAGGCGGTGAGCGATGCCGAGCGCACCAATGCGACGGTGCAGATTCTATCCAGCGGCGCCGAAAAGATCGGCGAAGTGGTACAACTGATTCACAGCATCGCCTCGCAGACCAACCTTCTCGCACTCAATGCCACCATCGAGGCGGCGCGGGCTGGTGAATCCGGTCGCGGCTTTGCGGTCGTCGCGTCTGAAGTGAAGGCACTGGCGAGCCAGACAGCCAAGGCGACCGAGGAGATCTCGGCGCAGGTCGCTGCCATGCAGGCGTCCACCAGCGAAGCGGTCGCGTCGATCGGTGCTATCACAGGCACCATCGCACAGATGAGTCAGATCACGACCACGATCTCGGGGGCAGTCGAGCAGCAGGGCGCGGCAACGCAAGAGATCGCTCGCAACATTCAGTCGGTATCGGCGGGCGCGAGCGAGATCAACAATCACATCGGTGGTGTCAGCAGCGCGGCTGAGGCGACCGGTTCGGCGGCATCGCAGGTGCTGTCGAATGCGCAGGAACTGGAAGGGCAGTCCGGCCTGCTGCGCGCAGCGGTCGATGACTTCCTCGCCAAGGTGCGGGCGGCCTAACAGCGGGCTATGGCGAATCAAGGGCCCTTCGACGAGGGGCTTTTGATAGCCTTTCATCCGTCTCGGGCAGATCGGGCGGTTCGTTCTGCGGTAGTATCTGCCGAATAGACTAACGACGGAGGGCCAAATCGGTCACTCGATACCGCCCGCATATATTTAAGTTGGCTGCCGGTATCACGCCACGGTCAGGCAGCCGGTGACTTCATGAACTGGAAACCACCCGCTGCAATGCTGACTACATATTTCAGCATTGTTGGTCGGGTCACTTCATGCCGCCTGTTCGTCTTTCGATCGGTCTTCGTCTCTACAGCATCATCGGTCTGTGCTTTTGTGGACTTGCCGGTCTGGCATGGATGCAGCTCAACACGCTCAGTGAATCGCTAAAGCGGCAACGCCAGGGCGAACTCACACATCTTACCGAGCTCGCTCTCAACATCGCGCAAGAAGAATACGCAACCGTTCGGGCAGGCGTTTCTGACGAGGTCGCGCGCAAAGCCGCTGCAGCTCGTATTGGAAAGCTGCGCTACGGCAATGGCGACTACTTCTGGATCAACGACATGCATCCGAAAATGGTGATGCATCCCATCAAGCCGGAGCTGAACGGCTCGGAGCTGTCTGGCAGCAAAGATCCGAACGGCAAGCGATTGTTTGTGGAATTCACCGAGGTGGTGAAGAAGCAGAAGGCGGGATTTGTCGATTATCTCTGGCCTAAACCGGGCAAGGATGCGCCGCAGCCGAAATTGTCCTACGTGGTCGGCTTTGAGCCATGGGGCTGGGTGATTGGCACCGGCGTTTATATTGACGATCTGCAGGCGCAGGTCTGGGAGAGTGCGCGGTCGGTGCTGCTTGTCACGCTTGCCGTGATTGCTGTGCTCGGCATTCTGGCATGGATGATCGGCCGCAGCATCACGTTGCCGCTCGGCCGTCTAGGTGCGCGCATGCGCGGCATCGTTGATGGTGCACTCGATGACGCCGTTCCTGAGATCGGGCGTCATGACGAGATTGGCGCGATGGCTGCAACCGTTCAGGTGTTCAAGGACAACGCCCTGCGCGTGCACGCCCTCGAAAAAGTCGAAGCGGAAGCGCAGGCGCGATCGGTAGTTGAGCGTCGTATGGCAATGGATAGTCTCGCCGATGATTTCGAACGCAGCGTCAACGGAATCGTACGCTCCGTATCGACCGCGGCGGCAGGCATGCAAGGCACCGCGCAGTCCATGACGGCGACCGCAAGCGATGCGAGTTCGCGTGCATCGACGGTGGGAGCCGCGTCGGCCCGGTCATCCGACAATGTCGGAACCGTAGCTGCTGCCGCGGAAGAGTTGTCGGCTTCGGTTAGCGAGGTGCTGCGTCAGGTCGCTGCATCGAGCGAGATTGCCGGCCGCGCGGTCGGCGATGCCGAGCGGACCAACGCGACGGTGCAGCAACTTGCCAGCGGCGCCGAGAAGATCGGTGAGGTGGTGCAACTTATTCACAGCATTGCGTCGCAGACCAATCTGCTTGCACTCAATGCAACCATTGAGGCCGCACGCGCCGGCGAGTCCGGACGCGGTTTTGCTGTCGTTGCATCCGAAGTGAAGGCTCTGGCGAGCCAGACAGCAAAGGCGACCGAGGAAATCTCGGCGCAGGTTTCGGCGATGCAGGCGTCAACGAATGATGCCGTCAGCTCGATCAATGCGATCACCGGCACCATCGCGCAGATGAGTCAGATCACCACATCGATTTCATCGGCGGTCGAGCAACAGGGTGCGGCGACTCAGGAAATTGCTCGCAACATCCAATCGGTCGCCGCGGGATCAAGCGAGGTCAGCAAGCATATTGGCGGTGTCAGTGCGGCGGCCGAAGCTACTGGTCAGGCTGCCGGTGCCGTGCTGAGCAATGCCAGGGAACTCGACGGTCAATCGGGAATCCTGCGTAAGGCCGTGGATGAGTTTCTGGCGAAGGTGCGAGCGGCTTGAAGTCTTCCCTCTCCCTTGCGGGGCGAGGGAACAAAAAAGCCCTCCCTGGCGGGAGGGCTTTCGCGCTTCAGGCGGTCGCCTGAGATAGACTTACTTCGCCTTCAGGAAGTCGGCGACTTCGAGCAGCACGAACTCGTTGTCGTCGGCCTTGTTCGGATCGCGGCTCGACGAGAACGGCAGGTTGTTGTCGTTGCCGACGATGATATGCGTGGCATCGACCTGGTCGACGTTCTCGATGGTGAAGAACGGGAAGGCCAGCACGCCGTCGTTCAGCGGCTTTCTGGCCAGCTTGTCCGGGTCCTGGATCTTCAGCAGGTCGATAAAGCCGACCTTGCGGATGGGCTTGCCGACATTGCTGTCGTTCATCTCGATCTTGTAGACGCGCTTCAGCTTCGGAAGGTCCGGGAAGCAATCGGTGCCACGCTTGCCGTCGGCGCAGGCCTTGTCCTTGGTACCTTCGCCGTCGTCACGCTCGATGATCAAGCCGTTGTCGGCCGTGATCATGTTGAAGTCGCCAATAGCATTGCCATTGGTTTCGAACACATAGTGCCAGAACCGACCGGTGAACTTCTGGGCGGCCACATCGAATTCCAGGATGCGGGCCGCTTCCTTGCCGTCGACCTTTTCCCAGTCTTTCTTCTCGGCATCCCAGATCGGGCCTTCGAGCAGGCCATAGAGGAACTTGCCGTCCTTCGAGGCGGCAAAACCTTCATAGCCTTTGGAGCGGCGCAGATTGACATTGGTGTAGCTGGCGCCCGGCGCGCCCGGCGTCGCCACCTGCCAATGATCCGGCGAACGCACCGGCTTGCCGTCGACGACAGTCTCGAAGAATTCGAGCACCTTGCCGGTCTTGTCGGCTTTGATGATGTAGGGGCCGAATTCCTCGCCGATCCAGAAATTGTCGCCAACAATCTGGAAGCCTTCAGTGTCAACATCCGAGCCGGTCAGGTAGCGTTTGGCAGTGTCTTCGTGCACGATGCGGAACGGCACCTTCTTGTCGGGATCGTGCAAGAACACGGTTTCCTGCTTCTCAATCTTGCCGCTCTTCCAGTCGATCTTGTGGCGATTGAGATAGATCATGTAGTCGGGCGAGTTGGCGCGCGCGCCGGCGCCATTGTCGGTCAGGACCCAGAACGAACCGTCGGCCATCACCTTGATACCGGAATGGCCCTGCAGCGGCTGACCCTGCATCGGCAGTGCGATGCCGGTGTCGCGTTCCTTGGATTTGCCCATCACGCTGCCGAGCTTCTCGACGCGCTTGCCGGTGGTGTATTTGCCGGAGGTCTTCAGATCATTCGGTGCATCGGCTGGAGCTTCGATGGTCGAATTGGCCGGCAGCACGGCGTGGCCGGCGAGCTTGGCGGGGAACTCACCTTCAGCCTGCGCGAACGCGGCGGAGGTGAGCATGACGAGGGAAGCGACGGAGCAGAGGAAAGTGCTGCGCATGGGTTTGTCTCCTGAGAGGGGTGGGGACCACGCGCGGTGTTCTGAAGAGGGGTGGTTACGCTGGGCTGACAGTTCCATGAAGACCGGATGACAGCGGGGGAAATCCCTGCGACATGCCGTCGCCATGCCTGCGGGTTGGTAAGGGCGCGCGTGGTCCGTGTCACCGGCTGGATCGCGCCCGGAAGTCGTGTCAGCATCGGTGTCGAAGCCGCCGCACCGTCGGTTGCGCGGAGGACAATAGCCCATGATCGCATGTTTGCGTACAAGTCTTGCGACGCTGCTTTGCTTGGCGCTGCTCGCCCATACCACCGCCAATGCCTGCACGCGCCTTGTCTATCACGGTGCCAACGGGCAGGTGATCACCGCCCGGTCGATGGACTGGAAGGTCGACGTCCAGACCAATCTCTGGATTCTTCCGCGTGGCATCGCGCGATCTGGCCAGGCCGGTCCGAATTCGGTCCAGTGGACTGCAAAATATGGCAGTGTGGTTGCGACCGGCTACGATATTTCGACGACCGATGGCCTTAACGAGGCAGGGCTCAACGCAAATCTGTTGTGGCTGGTGGAGTCCGAATATCCAAAATTCGATCAGAGCAAGCCCGGGCTGACCATTGCGGCCTGGGCGCAATATGTGCTCGACAATTTTGCGACCGTTGCCGAGGCGGTCGCGGCGCTCGAGAAAGAGCCGTTCGTCGTCGTCACGGATGCTGTGCCGGGCGAGCAGCGGCTGGCGACCTTGCATCTGTCGATGTCTGATGCATCGGGTGACAGCGCCATTGTCGAATACATCAAGGGCAAGCAGGTCATCCATCACGGGCGCCAGTATCAGGTGATGACCAATTCCCCGATCTATGACGAGCAGCTCGCGCTCAATACCTATTGGACCCAGATCGGCGGAACGACGTTCCTGCCGGGCACCAACCGCGCGGCCGACCGATTTGCGCGCGCATCATTCTACGTCAATGCAATCCCGAAGGACGAGAACCCGAATCGCGCCATAGCCAGCGTCTTCAGCGTTATCCGCAACACTTCGGTTCCTTACGGGATCACAACGCCCGATCAGCCCAACATCTCCTCGACGCGCTGGCGTGCGGTCATCGATCATGCGCGCAAACTGTACTTCTTCGAGTCCGCGCTCACGCCGAATACGTTCTGGGTGGATCTGAAAGCGATCGATTTTTCACCCGAGACCGGGCGGGTCAAAAAGCTCGATCTCGGCCGCGAACAGGATCACACCTATGCGGGGGATGCGACGGCGCAGTTCAAGGAAGCGCCGCCGTTCAAGTTCCTGGGACTATGAGACCGCATAGGGCGTAAGCGGAGCGCCCTTCGCGCGTCCTCGCTTACTGTTTTTCGATTCCCGCGCCCTCGACGAGGTTCTTCCACACGACGAGTTGTTCTTTCAGGAACGCATCGAATTCCTCCGGCGTACCGGAGAAGGCTTCCATGCCGCGTCCAGCGAGTTCCTTCTGAATATCGGGACGCTCGACGATCTTGCGGATTTCGGCATTGAGTTTGACGACGATGTCCTTCGGCAAATTGGCCGGGCCGAGATAACCCTGCCATGACGTGACGTCGAAGCCCTTGACGCCGGCCTCGTCCATGGTCGGCAGGTCCGGCATGATCTTGGAGCGATACTTGGTTGTCACCGCCAGCGCTTTCAGCGATTTGGCATTCACGTGCGGCAGGCCGGTCGGCACGTCCGTAAACATCATGCTGACCCGGCCGGCAATGACATCCGTCATGGCCGGGGGCGAGCTCTTGTAGGGCACGTGAAGCATGTCGAGGCCGGCGAGCCGCGCGAAAGTTGCCCCCGAGACGATCGCGGACGAACTGCCGCTCGCATAGGTGTATTTCCCTGGATTCTTTTTCACGAGGGCGATCAGCTCCTTCACCGAATTGGCCGGAATTTCCGGATTGATCACCAGCATGAAGGGCAGGTCGCCGGTGCGCGCGATCGGCGTGAAATCCCTGATGGGGTCGTAGTTCATGGTCTTGAGCAGATACGGATTGGCCGAATGCGTCGTGTTCGTGGTCACGAACAGCGTGTAGCCATCGGCCGGCGCACGCGCGACAAAGCTGGCGGCGATCGAGCCATTGGCTCCAGCCTTGTTGTCGATCACGGTCGTCACATTCAGCGCTGTGCCAAGCTCCTTGGCGATCAGGCGTGTCGTGGTGTCGGTGCCGCTGCCGGCGGCGAAGGGCAAGACCAATGTAACCGGCCGGTTCGGGTAGCCTGCGCTCTGCGCCATTGCACCGGTCGGGGACATCGACGTTGCGCCAATCAGCGTTGCGGCAATCGCTGCGCCACGAAACACGCGAAGTCCGATCATATGTTTCCTCTCCTCACATCGGCCTTGTCGGCCATCATTGTTGCAGGCAACCTATCCGAGCTTGCGGAGGTGAGGAAGTAGAAAGCAGCGATTGTAATGGTGAGGAATGCGCGTTTTTAGCGGGCGTCACGCTTCACACGGGGGATGTCTCAACCGCGGGACGCGACAATGACGCCCGATATCACCAGGACATAGCCGGTAAGGTGAAACAACTGCGGCTGTTCGCCGAGAAAGGCGATCGCCATTACCGAGCCAAACATCGGCATCAGATGCAGGAAAGGCGCAGCGCGATTCGGGCCGATCAGTGCGATGCCACGATTGAAGCACAGATAAGCAAGGGTTGACGGGAAGATTGCCGCATAAGCCAGCGCGACCAGCGTCACGAGGTCGAAAAACAGCGGCGAGCCGGAATTGAGTTCCCAAACGCTGACGGGCACGGTCATCAGTGCGCCGAGCGCCGTCGTCACGGCAATCAGGGACATCGGATGCGTGGCCGGCCGCTTCATCATCAAAGCCGAATAGATGCCGAACACCAATAGTGCTCCGGCGAGCATGGCGTCGCCCTTGTTGATCTCGATGCTGGCAAGGGCCGTCAGGTCACCGCGTAGAATGATGATGAGGACGCCGATCAGCGAAACCACGATGCCAAGCAACTGTGCCATCGTCAGCCGCACCCCGAACAGGATCAGCGTCCACAGCGCCACGCAGAGTGGGCCTGATGACTGGATCAGCAGCGCATTGAGCGCCTGGGTGTATTGCAGGCCCCAATAAGCGAGGACCGTATTGGCGGCGAAGCCGGTCAAGGCCAACATCAACATCAGCGGCACATGCTGACGGATTACAGGCCAATCCTGCCGTAGCGGCTTCCACGCAAAAGGAAGCAGCAGCAGAAAGGCTCCGATCCAGCGGACGCAGGAGAGCGTCACCGGCGGGACATGGCCAGCCACGTAGCGGCCGAGCACGATATTGCCGGCCCAGAACAGCGAGGTCAGGCTGAGCAGGAGATAAGGCTGGTTCGTGAACCAGCCGAGCATTGATCGTGGTGGCGTGGAGGACATCGGCCCCGGTAAAGTCTGTAACGCCATAGGTGAGAAGTCCGGAGGGCGACACAACTGGCGTTGACGCGCAGCGTCTATGCGTCAGGCCCACGATTGCACTTCGATCTGACGACACATCCGGTCACAAAGTGCGGCGCTTGGGTCACAGCCCTGCCCATTGTGACAATTTTGGAACGGTTCTATTGGCCTGTGCACGCATGGCCGCCTAACCCAGTGCTTGAAATTCAGCAGATCCACGACCGCTGCGGTTGATACGGATCACGGGGGATTACCTTGAACATTGTTCGTTTGTCCCGGCTCGCATTGTTGTCGTCCGCCGGTGTGCTCAGCATCCTGTCCGTCGACACCGCCATGGCGCAGTCGAGCACCGCCCAGAGCGGGGCGCAAAACCTGCCGCCGGTGGTGGTGAACCAGCCAGCCCAGCGTCGCCGCGCAGCGACAGCTCAGCGTGCGCCGCGTGCCGCCCGCACTGCGGTCGCACCGCGTCCGGTGGCGCAGCCGCCGCGCAGCAATGTGTTCGTGGAAAGTCCGCGCGGTCCGATCCAGGGCTATGTCGCCAATCGCTCGTCCACCGGCACGAAGACGAACACGCCGATCAATGAGACGCCGCAGGCCATTACCGTGATTGGTGCAGAACAGATCCGCGATCAGGCGCCGCGCAAGTTCGACGATGCGTTGCGTTATGCGCCGGGTGTCTACGGCGCGACTTTCGGTGCCGACAACCGCAACGACTGGTTCCTCATTCGCGGTTTCAAATCTGACGACAACAGCATGTTCCTCGACGGCATGCAGCTGTTCTACACGTCCTATGCGAGCTGGAAGCTGCAGCCGTTCAACATGGAGCGCATCGAAGTGCTGCGCGGTCCGTCGGCGATCCTGTATGGCGGCTCCAGCCCCAGCGGTATCGTCAACGTCGTCAGCAAAATGCCGCGTGCGGAGCCGATCCGTTACATCGAGACGGGCGTAGACAACTACGGAAATGCCTATTTCGGTTTCGACATCAACACGCCGATCAAGCTGGCGCCGGGTAACGGCGAACTCTATACGCGCTTCGTCGGGCAGGTGCAGAACGGCAAGACGCAGACCGACTACACGCCGAACAACAACTACTTTATCGCACCGTCGGTGACCTGGAAGCCGGATGTCGATACCACGTTGACGATCCTTGCTTCGGCCTCATATAACGAGACGCGCGCCGCGCAATTCCTGCCTTATGTCGGCACGGTCACCAATGGTCCGTTCGGCCGCATTCCGACCAGCTTCTTCGGCGGTGAGCCGAATTTTGATTTCTTCAAGCGCGAGCAGGAAATGCTCGGCTACCAGTTCGAACGTAATTTGTCGGAGAATGTCACGTTCCGGCAGAATGCCCGTTTTGCCCACGTGGACGTCAATTATGCCGGCATCACCGGCAACGGTTATGCCAATCAGACCACCGGCGATTTCTTCCGCTATCCGTTCACGACGCGCGGCATTGCCAACCAGGCGCAGATGGATAGCCAGGTCGAATACCGCTTCAATACCGGTATTCTCAGCCATACTGCGCTGTTCGGTCTCGATCTGAAGTACTATTCGATCAGCGATACCCAGGCGTTCAGCTTCACCTCGGGCATTGCGCCGATCAATGTGATCAATCCGGTCTATACGGGTGCGGCGCCGCTCACCGCTACGCCGTTCCGTGATACGCAGCTGAATCAGCAGCAGCTCGGTGTTTATCTGCAGGACCAGATCAAGCTCGACCGGTTCACGCTGGTGCTTTCGGGCCGTAACGACTGGGTTGATACCACGGATGTCAGCCGCCTCGCCAATACAGCGGCGCTCGGCCGTAGCGACAGCAAGTTCAGCGGACGCGCCGGCCTGATCTACAATTTCGACAACGGTCTGGCGCCTTACGTCTCCTATGCCACGAGCTATAATCCCGTCATCGGCACCAATAGTTCGACTGGTGGCCTGTTGCTGCCCGAGACCGGAGAACAGACCGAAATCGGCGTCAAGTTTCAGCCGGTCGGATTTGACGGTCACTTTGGTGTCGCCCTGTTCGACCTGAAGCGCCAGAATGTGCTGACCGCGAATCCGAACAGCGTTCCGCCAAACCTGCAGACGCAAGTCGGCGCAGTAACCTCGCGCGGCATCGAGCTGGAGGCCGTCGCCAATCTTGCACCGGGCTTCAAGGTCGTTGGCTCGTTCACGCACTACAACCTGTTCACCAGCTATGATCCGAATCCGGCTCTGATCGGTCTGGTACCGACCAATACGCCGCGCCAAATGGCGTCGGGCTGGGCGGACTACACGTTCCAGGATGGCATCCTGCGTGGCTTCGGCTTTGGTGGCGGTCTGCGCTATGTCGGCGCGTCGTTCGCCGATCAGGCTAACACGCTGATCGTGCCTTCGCGGGTCCTCGCCGACGCATCGATCCATTACGACTGGCAGAACTGGCGCTTTGCTGTGAATGCCAACAACATCACCGACGAGACCTATGTTGCCAGCTGTTCCAGCGCCAATGCCTGCTTCTACGGCGATCGTCGCCGGGTGACCGGCAGCATCGGCTACAAGTGGTAGTCTGAGCCGCCGCCGTGTTGCGGACCGATGGGGCTCATGTCGTTTCCGGTTGCCGGAGGCGACATTTGCACTTGTGCGTCAAATGAAGGAGCGATCCGTTGAAGGCACGAACCGCCCGCATCTGGTCGGTGATCCATACCTGGACCAGTCTGATCTCGACGGTCTTCCTGCTGTTGCTCTGCCTCACGGGACTGCCGCTGATCTTCCATCATGAGATCGACGATGCGCTCGGCTATTCGCCGAAGCTGGACGTGCATGCGACCGGTGCGTCCAGGCTCAGCCTCGACGCCATTGGCGCCGCCGCGCTGGCCGACCATCCCGGCAACGTGATGCTCTATATGGGATGGGACAAGGACGAGCCGGGTATGGTTTCGACCTTCACCAACAGGACCGTGACGTCGGATCCGCAAACCACGGTCGTGAAAGCCTTCGATGCCTATACGGCAAGGCCTGTGGGCCTGCTCGGCACCGGGCCGATGCTGGTGATGTTGCGGCTGCATACCGACATGTATCTCGGTCTTCCCGGCAAGTGGTTCATGGGTGTGATGGGCTTTGTGTTCATGGTGGCCATCATTTCCGGTGTGGTTCTGTACTGGCCGTTCACCCGTCGGCTGGATTTTGCGGCGATCCGCAAGCAGAAGTCACGCCGGATCTGGTGGCTCGACTGGCACAATCTGCTCGGCGTCGTCACCGTCGTCTGGGCGCTGGTCGTCGGCGGCACCGGCGTCCTCAATGCCTATGCTGAAATCCTGCTCGGAGTCTGGCAGCGCAATGAACTCGCCGCCATCGCCGCGCCCTATGCCGGCCAGCCGACGCCGGCGAAGCTGGCGTCGCTCGACACCGTGCTCGGCAATGCCATGAAGGCCACGCCGGGCATGGAGCCGGCCTTCATCGCATTCCCGGGGACACCGTTTACATCGACGCATCACTTCGCGGTCTTCCTGCGCGGCGATACGCCTTTGACGTCGCGTCTGGTGAAGCCGGTGCTGCTCGACGGCGAAACCGGCGCAGTCTCCAGCACCAGCGATCTGCCAGTCTATCTGAAGGCGGTGCTGGTTTCTCAGCCGCTGCATTTCGGCGACTATGGCGGGATGCCGCTCAAGATCATCTGGGCGCTGCTGACGGTGTTCACCATCATCGTGCTTGGCAGCGGCCTCTATCTCTACGTCGCGCGCCGCCGCAAGCAGCGCCGACCGGCGCGGGCTGGCGGGGATACATCAACCGTCGTGCAGGCGTTGTGATGAGCGGCCCGGTCTCCTCGCCACGTTCACAATGGCTTAAAGTCTTTGGCGCGCCGATCGTGATCGGCGCGCTGTCACTCGCTGGTCTTCTGTCGGCACTGCTTGCTGGCGATCTCGGCCGCTATTTCTCTTGGTTTGGCGTCGGCCTGCCGATCGCCGTCGCCGCGTGGGCCTGCTGGCGCAAGCCGTAGACCGTACTGCTCACCAGCGCTGGTTCCAGCCGTTATTCCAGTTGTTGTTCCAGTCGTTTGGCTGCTCGCGATACTGCCGCCCCTTGCGGCGCGGTTGGCGCTGTTCGCCGAAAGCCAGCACCGGATTTTGCATGCAATCGCCGCGCTGGCCGCTGACCGTCGCCATGCATTGCGCGTAGGACGTGAATGTACAGCTGGGGGTGAAGCCGGAAGCCGAGGTGCGCGAGCACCACGGATATTCGCGTGCTTCGGCCGGTGTCGCGCTGATGCTGCAGAGGCCGCCTGCGGCGACGAGAAGTGCAGTAGCTGCCAGGGTCGAGCGCATGTCGATGCTCCCTTTAAGGTTCGAAAGGACAATGCAAAGTCTATATCCGTGTTCCCAGTCCCGGCAGCGGTTCATTGCCGCGATGCCAGGAGTGTGATGCGGGTCAGTCCATCAATTCGGCGGTGGTGGCATCTAGCGCGGCGCGGGCTGCTTCCGGCGCGATCTCGATCTGCAAGCCGCGCTGGCCGCCATTCAGATAGACCGTGGTCTCAGCGAGTGCCGCCTGCTCGATCGCGGTCGGCACGCGTTTCTTTTGCCCGAACGGGCTGATGCCGCCCACATGGTACCCTGTGATGCGTTCGGCATCTGCCGGCCGCATCATTCTGGCCGATTTGCCACGAAAGGCGGCTGCGAGCTTCTTCATGCTCATTTCCTTGTCGGACGGCACCACCACGCAGACCGGCTTGCCGTCCACCTCCGCCATCAGCGTCTTCAGCATGCGCTGCGGTGCGATGCCGAGCGCTTCCGCCGCCTGCAGCCCGATGCTTTCGGCGTCGGGATCGTAGTCATAGGTGTGCAGCGTGAAGGTGGTACCCAGTTTCGTCAGGGTCTGAGTGGCGCGGGTAGACTTGGACATCGAATGCTCGCTCAGCGGTCACACGACTTCGGTGACCGGCTGCATGTCGATAGCAAAGGTCTCGAGGAATTTCGAGGTCATGATGTAGAAGCCGACCGACAGTTGCAGTTCAACCAGCGCTCCGCGCGTGAGTCTCGCCGCGGTTGCTTTGAACGTCGCCTCTGTCGGGCGATGCAGCGTCACGATCTCATCGGTGAAAGCCAAGGCTGCGCGCTGCGTGTCGTCAAAACAGCCAGCGCTCCGCCAGTCGTCGAGGGCCGCATTCTGTTCGTCGCTGACGCCGACATAACTGCCGATGCGCTTGTGCGCAGCAACTTCATAGGGCGCCTCGCACAGAATTCCAGTGCGTGTGATGGCAAGTTCGCGGATGACGGGATCGAGCTCACCTTTGTTACGGATAGCTCCGCCAAGCCGGCAATATTGTTCGAGATAGCTCGGCGAATGCGCCATCATGCGAAAGATGTTGGCATTGCGATTCTTGTCGAGCAACTCGCGCGTGCGTTCGCTGGCGCTGACAGGATCGCTATAGTCGATACGGGCCATGGCATTTTCTCTTTCTGTCGTCTTTTTGTAGCCACATGAGCGGAGCGATACGAGATTATGTGTTTTTGGGGGGGCAGGGCCCACATCTGGCGCTCATCCAGACTGCATTTACGCGACGGCAATCGCATCGATCTCGATCATGAGATCAGGCCCATAGAGCCGCGATACCTCCACGAGCGTGACCGCTGGCGCGCCGCGCGGTATCGTCTGATCGAGAAACCGGTTGCGTGCCTCGCGATAGGCGGCAAGGTTCGACATGTCGCGTAGATAGACATTGAGCTTGACCACATTGGCAGCAGTGCATTGAACTGCGTCGAGCGCGATCGACAAATTCCTGAAAACCTGAGCTGCTTGTGCGGCAAAATCGTTCTTGCCGACCAATTCTCCGTTCGCATCATGAGAGGTTTGTCCCGCAATGTAGATCGTCCGTCCGCCACGTGCTTCGACGATCTGGGAGTACCCGGGAGGCTCCCCGAGTGCAGGTGGATTGAGGTGACGGGTTTCGGCCATCGGTTCCTCCGGTGATTGTTTCGCCTGGTTGGGGCCTCGTTTCCCCAATGTAGCGCGTGGCCCGGATTAATCGCAGCGTATCCTGATAAAGATTGTGCATGTCGATACCTGCCCCATTCTCGCCACACAGCGCCAGATTTTCAGGGGATATCAAAGGTTTGCGCGGCCTTGACGGGGCGGTTTTCTTGGGCTTCGCGCTTGTTTTCACCGCCTTATTCCTTTATTCCCGGTTTGCATCGCAGACAGCGTCCTCTTTGGCGCGTTTGGGCGGATGCCTGGGCGTGATCCGGCAAACGGCAGACCGTTTGCCGTGGCGATCGCGCTTGAACGCGTGGATTTTCAGAGGACTAGCGCCATATGGCCAATGTTGTCGTCGTCGGCGCCCAGTGGGGCGACGAGGGTAAGGGCAAGATCGTCGATTGGTTGTCGGATCAGGCGGACGTCGTCGCCCGCTATCAGGGCGGCCACAATGCCGGCCACACGCTGGTCATCGACGGCAAGACCTACAAGCTGGCGCTGTTGCCTTCGGGCGTCGTTCGTGGTGGCAAGCTCTCGGTGATCGGCAACGGCGTGGTGTTCGATCCGCAGGCTTTCGTCGATGAAGTCGCCAAGTTGAAAGGCCAGGGCGTCGATGTCGGTCCGCAGAATCTGCGCGTCGCAGAGAATGTCACGCTGATTCTGCCACTGCACCGCGAACTCGATGCGTTGCGCGAAAACGCCAGCAAGGCCACGGCCATCGGCACCACCCAGCGCGGTATCGGCCCGGCCTATGAGGACAAGGTCGGCCGCCGCGCCATTCGTCTGATGGATCTCGCCGATCTGCAGACGCTGCCGCACAAGGTCGAGCGCCTGCTGACGCATCACAATGCGCTGCGCCGCGGGCTCGGCCTCGAAGAGTTTCAGGCCGCCGACATCGTCAAGGATCTCGCTGCACTGGCGCCGGCGCTGCTGCCCTATGCCGAAACGGTCTGGCAGCTGCTCGACAACAAGCGCCGCGAAGGCAAGCGTATCCTGTTCGAGGGCGCGCAGGGCGCGCTGCTCGACGTCGATCACGGCACCTATCCCTATGTCACCTCGTCGAACACCGTGGCCGCGCAGGCCGCGACCGGCACCGGCATGGGTCCGGGCGCCGTCGGCTATGTGCTCGGCATCTGCAAGGCCTACACCACGCGCGTCGGCGCCGGCCCGTTCCCGACCGAACTCGACAACGAGATCGGTGAGGAGATCGGCCGCCGCGGCAAGGAATTCGGCGTCAACACCGGACGCAAGCGCCGCTGCGGCTGGTTCGATGCGGTGCTGGTACGGCAGACCGTCCGCACCTGCGGCATCAACGGCCTCGCCATGACCAAGCTCGACATTCTCGATGGCTTTGACACCATCGAGGTCTGCGTCGGCTACAAGCTCGACGGCAAGGAAATCGACCATCTGCCCGCCGGCGAGGGTGCCCAGCAGCGGATCGAGCCGATCTACGAGACCATCGAAGGCTGGAAGGAGCCCACCGCCAATGCGCGGTCCTGGGCCGATCTGCCGGCGCAGGCCATCAAATATGTCCGCCGCGTCGAGGAACTGGTCGGTTGTCCGATCGCTCTGCTCTCCACCAGCCCGGAACGTGACGACACCATCCTGGTGCAGAATCCATTTGAGGCTTAACGAACTATTACCGTATGGCTTTCAAATTGAGGGGCCCCGCGAAACTGAGTCGAGATGGCTGACTACTATCCCCTGATTGCCCGTGCCATCGCCGGCCTGGACCCCAGTGCCCCCGGCGAGCAGCGACGCGCCCTCTATGAACGCGCCCGCACGGCGCTGATTGCGCAGCTGCGCAGTGTCGAGCCGCCGCTCTCGGAATCCGAGATCACCCGCGAGCGGCTGTCGCTCGAGGAGGCCGTTCGCAAGGTCGAATCCGAAGCCGCGCAGCGCGCCCGCGATGCATCGCGAGCCGCGGATGCGAATCGTCCGCGCGCCGGCGATGCCTTCCGCAGCGCCACCCAGCGACCGGGCACGCCGCCGACCGAACCGTCCGCCCGTGCTCGCCAGCCTGTCGCGCCTACGCCGTCGTCGCCGCGTGCGCCGGAAGAGCAGCGTCCGCAGCGGACGTTGCGCGTCGATCCGCCGCCGATTCCGCGTGAGCCGGGCGCCGCCCGCCCGGCGTCGCCGCAGCGTCGTTCGGATCAGGCCGTTCCACCACCTGCCGGCGGCGACGATCGTGGCGAGGCGGCGATGCGCGGCTTCCGCGATGTGACTGCCGATGTCGACGATCTCGGCCGCGCCGCCGCGCAGGCCAATCGCGCCGCGCGCAAAACCTATGCAAACGTGCCGTCGCCGACGCCGGAATTCGATCGGCTCGAGCCGAGTATGGAAGATCGCAGCGCGGTCTTCGGTTACGACGAGCAGCAACCCTACGATCAGCAGGATGCAGAGGCTGTCCCTTCGCCCGCCAAGGAAGGCAAGAAACAGAAGCCGCCGAAGCCGAAGCGCGTCAGCGGCGGATTTCCGTTCAAGACGCTGCTGATTGTCGGTCTGCTGCTGATTCTTGTGGGCGGAGCCTTCCTTGCCTGGCCGCAGATCTCGGGCATGATGCGCGGTCTCGGCGGCACCGGCAGCACGCCGGCGCCGACCAGCGAGAATAAGGACGGTGCTCTCGCGCCGCGGCCGAAGATCACCGATCGCGTCGGCCAGCCGTCCGACCAGGTTGCGCCGGTTGCGCAGCGCGTCGTGCTCTACGACGAGGATCCGTCGGAACCGAAGGGCAAGCAGTTCGTCGGCACGGTGGTGTGGCGCACCGAACAGATCAAGGGCAGCGGTGGTCGCCCCGGCGATGTGGCCGTGCGCGCCGACATCGACATTCCCGAACGCAAGTTCAAGATGAGTATGTCATTCCGTCGCAACAGCGACTCCACGCTACCGGCGAGTCATACGGCGGAGCTGACCTTTGTCCTGCCACAGGATTTCAATGGCGGCGGCGTCGCCAATGTCCCGGGCATCCTGATGAAGTCCAACGAGCAGGCCCGTGGTACGCCGCTGGCCGGTCTCGCGGTGAAGGTCACCGATGGCTTCTTCCTGGTGGGCCTGAGCAATGTCGAGAGCGACCGTGTCCGGAATCTGCAGCTCTTGAAGGAGCGTTCCTGGTTCGACATTCCGCTGGTTTATACCAATCAGCGTCGAGCGATCATCGCGGTCGAGAAGGGCTCACCGGGCGAGCGCGCTTTTAACGACGCTTTTGCGGCCTGGGGCGAGTAGCCCTGGCCGTTATTGTTCGGTGCGCAGGCGTCACCTCTTTCGTCAAGACGCCATCACCACCATCCCGGGTCTATGCGCACGGGCCTTCGAAATAACGCGGTGGGTCGCGCCAGCCTTTGGCTGCAGCATGCACGGCCTTTGCACGGTAATCCATTTCGAGATCGGCCAGCATACTGCGCATGTCGAGGTCGCTCTCTTGCTGGGCCAACCGGCTGCAATCTTCCGCACGGTCGCGAAGATAGTTCTCAGACATGATCATCGCCGTCTCCATCATGTCCCCAAGCACCAAGCCGCCACGTAAAAAAGACCCCAAGTCGTTGACTTGAGGTCAAAAAATCACGTGGTAATTTGGCGAAGACATGGCAGCGGAGACGCGAAACCGCGGCGGTTGCCATTTATGCGTTGCGAAATGCAACACATCCGCAAGAAGTTACCGGCTGAACCGGCGCGTTTGCAGTATCGCGAAGTTACGGTGCGCCTGCTGCACCGGCCTGTACAGCATGATTCACCAGTGCGCTGGTGTCGGTGATGCCATCGGCGGCATGACGGACGATGATCTGCGCCATCATGGCCTTGGTGGCCGGCGTGCGATGTTGCGCGGCAATCTGCTCCACAGCGATGTCCAGCGCTTGCCGCAACACGGCAACGCGCTGCGCATCGAACGGCAGCGTATGCGATTGTGTCGTCGGGGTGGTCGTCATGATGCACTCCATGATCGCGGTGTGCGGACTGTGTAGTGGCGGTTTAGGGCGCCTCTGAGTCAGCGTGATGAAAGCTGGATGACACGATCTGACATTGTGTTGATCGCCGCGATTGAACATATCGACGCCCTGCGAAACACACGCTTTTGGAATGTTTGGAAACATAAAATGCGATACATTTTCTGTCCTGATGATTGCTGCACGTGCGTCCACGATGCGTCCCCAGCGCAAGGATAGGTCGAACGAATGATGGGCCAGGTTCAAGGCAAGCTGTGCAGCAGTCCGCGCTGAGCATGTGGCATCGATGCACCTTTCCGCGCATCTGCTGCGAGTCTAGATGAGATCATCATTCTGATTCGAGGCGATATCTCGTTTCCAATCTCTCGATCCGCTCTTGAGAAGACTTTTAATGGTAGAATTTTCCGACGGCGGCGCAGCCGATGGTCAGACTTGGCTCCGCCGCGCCGCCGCGGCGGACAGAGACGGCGATGTTGCCGCCGCAGAGCATGCCTTTCTGCAAGCGCTGTTGTGCGATGCCAATCTGATCGATGCCCGATTCGGGCTGGGTGTTACCTATTTCAGGTCGGCGCGATATGGCGACGCCGCAACGGAACTGCAAGCGGTTGTTGTGGCTGGCGCGGCCGACGGGGCAACCTGTATGCTGCTTGGAAAATCGCTGTATCTGATCGGTCGATTTCCGGAGAGTGCCGAAGCATTCGAACTGGCTTCGATGGCGATGCCGCTCGAAGGCGACAGCCTGCGCTGCTACGCGCGCGCCCGGACTTACGCGACGATGATCGCCGGCAAGATCGAGGATGCACTTGCCAGCTATTCGGCGCTCGCGGGTATCGAAGTCGAACCGGTCGATGTCGTGATCCGCGATGGCTTTGGTCTGCTCAGCGCCTACGGTCATCGCGATATCGCTGTCAGGCTCGGAGAATTGCTGATTGCGTCAAAGCCTGACGATGCGGTGCAACGCCATCTCAACGACGCGGTCGCCGGCCGCGCCATTGATCGCGTGCCGCCTGCCTATGTCGAGGCGCATTTCGACGCCTTCGCCAATGGCTTCGACGATAAGCTGGTGCATGTCCTTGGCTATTGCGTGCCGGAGCGTCTCGCTGCCATGGTCCGGCGTCATCGCACCTCGTTCGATCACGTGCTTGATTTCGGTTGCGGCACCGGTCTGGCCGGGGAGCATCTCAGGCCGCTCGCCGGCAAGCTTGGCGGCGTCGACCTGTCCGCACGGATGCTCGAACAAGCCGCGTCTCGAGAAGCCTACGACACGCTCACTCATGCCGAAGCACTCGCGCACATTTCAGCGAATCCCGTGGCATACGATCTGGTCTTTGCTGCCGATACGCTGATCTATTTCGGCCGGCTCGATGCCTTGATGGCCGCGGTCGCACAGGCGACAGCCCCGGGCGGACTCTTCGCAGCGAGCTTCGAGAATGCCGCGCGCGATTTCGAAATCCTGCCGTCCGGTCGCTTCGCGCATGCGGAGACATATGTCAGGCGTATGGCCGAACAGTATTTCGAACTGCGTGAACAGCAGGCGATTGATATCCGCCTGGAAGCCAACGTGCCCGCACGGGGCACGCTGTTCGTCTGGCGACGGCGCTGAAGAAGGCTCAGGCCTGCGTTAACGGCACATGACTGATAATGCGGAAGCGTGTTGTTGCGCTGTCCTGCTTGAACAGTGCGGTGCTGTCGATCCGCAGTTCGTCGATGTCGAGTTCGGCAAACCGGTGTTGCAGCAGCGCCAATGCTGCTGCTCCGCGCTCCTCGGTCAGGCGGCCGGTCAGCGTCATGTGGAAGCGAAAATCCTCGAAGACGTAAGGATAACCCCAATCGTCGAGATGTTCGATCTGGCGCGGTGTGAGCGCGTCCGGCTTGCGGCGGGAGCGGTCTTCCGCGCTCATCGGTGCGCGAAACGGATCGAACTCGCGTACACATGCCTCAGCGAGCAACTGCAGATCGTCGTCGGTCTCGTCGGGAACAATGGCGGTGAAGCCGCTGATGATGCGCACGACCGGCGCGATGATCGGAATCTCGCGCGGCTTCTCGGCGAACACGTTGATAGCCGCAAGCAGGTCCGCTTCGCTCTTGTCGTCAGCGAGCGGGAAGGGCGCCTTCAATGTGCCGTGAAACCCGTATTTGCGGGGATCGGCGGTCATGGCGGCCCAATCGGGAAAATCGGCAAGGACGGCCTTGGGATGGTCGATCACATGGCCGCTATAGGCGTCGTAGCCCAGCATTTCGGCGCCGAACCGCGTCAGCGCGCGGTCGGCGTCGGGTGCGAAATAGATCGCATATCTCGGATATTCACTCATGGCTGCAGCATAAAGCATGATCCCGGAAAGTGGATACCGGTTTTCCGGAGAAGATCATGCTTCAAAAGGAAGCTTCAGGTTACGCGGCGGCAATAGTCTTGTGCGGCATGGTTGCCGCAGGACGCAGCCGCTCGGCATCGGCGAGATGAACGAGCCTGCCATTGGCGATGACGGCAACGATGCGCGGCCGTAAGGCTACGCTGTCGTCGATTAGCAGAATATCCGCGCGACGACCGGTCGCGATTTCACCGCGATCCACTAGTCCTGCGGCCTTCGCCGGTGCGGCGGAGATCAACGACCAGGCCTGCTGCAGCGTGAGGATGCGGTCATGCGCGAGGCGGAAAGCCGCGAGCAGTTGTGCAGGATAATAGTAATCGGATGCCAGCACCGAGCACAGGCCCTTGGCGATCATGTCGGACGCCTTGGTCCAGCCGGTATGGCTGCCGCCGCGCACCACGTTCGGTGCGCCATAGACGATGAAATCGCCAGCCGCCGCAGCTGCGATTGCGGTCTCTTCGTTGATCGGAAATTCCGCGATACGAACGCCGAGATCGCGAAATCCGCTGCGCATGGCGGGGCTGCTGTCGTCATGCGAGAGCGTCGCGACATCGGATGCATTGGCGACTTTAGCAAGCCGCTTGATCGAGGCCGGCACCTGATCGGCGCGGGACAGTACGCCATCCACCAACTGATCGAAGGCTTCGGCGCTGAGACCCGTGCGCTCCACCATCCTCGCGCGCTTCGCCGGCTTGGAGATGCCGGTGAGGTCCATATGATCGTTGAAGGCGAGAAGATCGATGCGACCGTCCCTCATCCATCCAATGATCTCTTCCTCGGCGTCGAGATTGAAAGTCTCCTGCCGCAGGTGGAAGCGGGTATCCGCTGCGAGATGCGGGCGCAGCGTCTCGATCGCGGTCAGCAATCCGCGCGCGTTCTCGGCGCCGCGCAGGCCAGGCTCCCAGGACCAGGTGGTGCCGTGAAACACGGTGGTGATGCCGTTGGTGATCGCCTGCTTGTCGCTGTCGATCAGCGCCACATCGACGGGAAAATCGACGCCGGGGCGCGGCATCAATTGCCGTTCGAAGGCGTCGCCATGGATATCGACGATGCCCGGCATCACCAGAAGGCCACGGGCGTCGATACCGAGAGCGCCATGCGCGGCATTGCCGATATCTGCAATAGCGTTGCCCGAGACCGTGAGCGAAGTTTCGCCGATCTCCTGTCCAAGCAGGGTCCGTCCGCCTTCGATAAAGAGTTCCGTCATGTCGCATCCATCTGCCGCGTCGATTTGACGCCTTTGTATTTACTTACAAAATCTTCCACCGACATTGCCCGGAAATCCGGCAGCGCCAGCCGCAAGGTTTCGTGATCCCAATCCCACCAGGCAAGGTCCATCAGGCTCTGTTCCACCGTTTCCGAAAAGCGGCGGCGGATGGGCCGTGCCGGATTGCCGGCCACGATCGTATAGGGCGGGACATCCTTGGTGACGATGGCACCCGCGGCGATGACCGCGCCGGTGCCGACGTGTCGACCCGGAAGTACGACGGCGCCATGGCCTATCCAGACGTCGTGTCCGAGCGTGCAGTGGTGCTCACGGCGCCAGGCGAAGAAGTCGGTATCGTCCGTCTCGCCGGGAAAATAGGCGCTGGCGCGATAAGTGAAATGCGATTGTGATGCACGCTGCATTGGATGGTTGCCGGGATTGATCCGGGTCATGGATGCGATCGAGCAGAACTTGCCGATCGTCGCATAGGCGATCTGGGACTCGTGCTCCACATAGGAGTAGTCGCCCATCGAGACTTCATGCAGCACGGTCCGCGCGCCCACCTGATTATAGCGGCCGAATGTTGCATCTTTCAGCCTTGCGCTCGGCTCGATGACGGGATCGAGCGATAACATCTTTCCAACCATGACACATCCATGACGAGTACTCGTGCGCGCACGTCATCAGACCGTTTCGTGACGGTGACGTGACAAGAGAATGAAATTCCGCCCGCAGGAGCTGCAGGGCTGCGGGTTGAGCATTGTGACAGTGGCGTCACATCACTGTCATTCGCCGGCGATAGGCGTGCAATGTTTGTTAACGCTTGGAGTTATTCATGCTTGCAGTCGAAGGCCTGACGTGCCGTTTCGGCACCAAGGCGGCAGTCGATAATGCCAACTACACGATTGCGCCGGGCTCGTTTGTCGGTGTGATCGGGCGCTCCGGCGCCGGTAAGTCGACGATGCTGCGCATGATCAATCGCCTGGCCGAGCCGACCTCCGGCCGCATCGTGTTCGATGGCCTCGACGTGACGGCATTGAAGGGGCGCGAGCTGCGCAAGTGGCGCGCACGCTCGGCGATGATCTTCCAGCAGTTCAATCTCGTCGGTCGCCTCGATGTGCTGACCAATGTATTGATGGGCCGTCTCGCCGGCATGCCGCAATGGCGCTCGCTGACCCAGATGTGGCCGGAGCAGGATCGCGCCATGGCGATGTCCGCGCTGGAGCAATTCGATATGGCGCAATATGCGTCGCAGCGTGCCGATCAGCTTTCCGGCGGTCAGCAGCAGCGCGTCGCGATTGCACGCGCGCTGGTGCAGCAGCCCGACATTATTCTCGCCGACGAGCCGATCGCCTCGCTCGATCCGCGCAACACCCGCATCGTCATGGATGCGCTGCTGCGCATCAACAAGCATTTCGGCATCACCGTGATGTGCAACCTGCATTCGCTCGATCTGGCGCGCACCTATTGCGATCGTCTGATCGGCATGTCGGCTGGCCGCGTCGTGTTCGACGGAGTGCCTGCACAGCTCACCGACTATATTGCACGGGAACTCTACGATCTCGAAGCCGATGAGGTGATGGGATCGGCGCCAGCGCATGCGCCAAACGATGGTCGCTTGCCCGAATACGGCACTGCCGCCGTCGCCTGACCGAATTGCCGTGATGATGCCTGCCTGTATTTCAGGCGTATAGTGTCATCGCGGCGATAGACGTTCTGTCTACCAATAAGAAACTCCGTTACCCCCACAGATCACGCAGGGATTGCCATGATCAATCGTCGTTCCATCGTGCTCGGCGCCGCCGTGCTCGCATTCGCCGCCACCTCCGCTCACGCGCAGGACTACAAGGCCAAATATCCGGAACTGACCTTCGCCGTCGTCCCGGCAGAGAATGCCTCGGGTGTGACCGAGCGCTGGACGCCATTCACCGCCTATCTCTCCAAGGAGCTCGGCGTGAAGGTCAATCTGCGCATCGCCAACGACTATGCGGCGGTCATTGAAGGCCAGCGTTCGGGCAACATCCATCTCGCCAGCTATGGTTCGGCCTCGTTCGCTCGCGCCCGCCTCACTGGCGTGAAGACCGATGCGTTTGCCAACGACATCAATATCGATGGTTCGACCGGTTATTATTCGGTGTTCTTCGTCAAGGCGTCGAGCCCCTACAAGACCGTGCAGGATCTGAAGGGCAAGAATCTCGGCCTTGTCGATCCGAACTCGACCTCGGGCAACAATGTGCCGCGCTTCGAACTCGACAAGATGGGCATCACCGATGCCGACACCTTCTTCAGCAAGGTCGTGTTCACCGGCAGCCACGAAAACGCGATGCTGGCGCTGTCCCAGGGCACCGTCGATATCGCCGCCAATCAGTGGACCAACGACGGCGACTCCACGCTGCAGCAGATGCTCACCAAGGGCATGCTGAAGAATGCCGATGGTTCGGCGATGAAGAAGGACGACTTCCGCATCATCCACAAGTCGGCCCCGATCATCAACGGCCCCTATGCCTATGGTTCGGATCTGCCGGACGATCTCAAGGCCGCGATCCGCAAGGCTTTCGAGGAAGCCCCCACCAAGGACAAGGCCGCGTTCGACAAGCTGTCGGATGGTCAGAAGAAGGGCTTCCATCCCGCCACCACCAAGGACTGGGACGCGACCATCGAGCTGATCAAGTTCGTGGACGCCCTGCGCAAGAAGAAGGCGTCGTAAGGCCCAACTTCACACGGGAGCCGGATCGGGCATGATCCGGCTCCTTTTTTATAGGTGAACGCCCTCTTGTTTCACCTCTCCCCGGAGGGGAGAGGGGACTACTCAGTTTTACTCTCGGATATCGAGGTTGTTTTGCCTGCCGCCGTCTCCATTCTGCCGAGCCAGCAGCTTGCCGCGCTGAACGCTGATTATCGCAAGGCCGTGTCGCGCCGTCGGTTGCGCACGCTGTTGTCGGTCGTGGCTTGTGCCGTGGTTCTGTTCGTCGCGGCCGTCGGCGCCGAGGTGAATATCGCGACCTTCCTTACCAAGATCGGCAACTTCTTCAGCTATTTCGATCGCATCTTCACGCTCGATAGTGGTGTGCGGGTTTGGAACGACATCGGCGAATGGTTCTGGGGCTGGAAGAAGTGGCTCGCTCTGCTCGGCGAGACTGTGCTGATCAGCTATGTCGGCACCGTGGTCGGCGCGTTGCTTGCCTTTGGTTTGAACTTTCTCGGTGCGGAAAATACCGCGCCGTCGCGCTGGTTGCGTTTTGTCGTCAAGCGCTTCATGGAATTCTGCCGCACGGTGCCGGACATCGTCTTTGCACTGATCTTCGTGATCGCTTTCGGCCTCGGTCCCATGGCCGGCGTGCTCGCCATCGCTATCCACTGCGTCGGTGCGCTCGGCAAACTGTATGGCGAGATCGTCGAGAATATCGACATGAAGCCGGTGGAGGGCATCCGTTCCACCGGTGCGAGCTGGATCGACTGCATGCGCTTCGCGGTGCTGCCACAGGTCTCGGCGGGCTTTGCCAGCTACACGCTGCTGCGCTTCGAGATCAATGTGCGTGGCGCTTCGGTGATGGGCTTTGTCGGTGCGGGAGGCATTGGGCAGGAGCTCGTGGTCGCCGTGCGCAAGTTCTACTATTCCGACGTCAGCGCCATTTTGCTGATGATCATCGTCACCGTCTTCGTGATCGATATCGGCACTGGCTGGCTGCGTGGTCGCCTGTTCGGCAGGGAGGCGCGGTCGTGAACAAGCATCCGGACATCGACACCCAGGAACTGCGCAACCGTTATCCGGATGTATTCGACCGTCCACTGAAGTCCCGCGCGGCTGTGCCGACAGTTCTCGTCGCGGCCCTGGCGCTCCTGATCTTCGGCCTCAATGAGCTCGATTTCTCGCCGGCGCGCATGCTGCATGGCCTGCAGCAACTCGGCTGGATCACCATGATGATGATCCCGCCGGACCCCGGTTCGTCGCTCCCGGCCTATCTGCAGGCGATGGGTGAGACGCTATCCATTGCGGTGCTCGGTACCACGCTTGCGGCATTGCTTGCGCTGCCGGTCAGCCTCCTCGCCGCGCGCAACGTCATTCCGTCGGCCTGGCTACGTTTCCCCGTGCGCCGCTCGCTCGATACCATCCGCGGCATCGATACGCTGATCTGGGCGCTGGTTTGGATCAATGTCGTCGGGCTCGGTCCGTTCGCCGGCGTGCTCGCCATCGCGGTGTCGGATTTCGGCGCCTTCGGCAAATTGTTCTCCGAGGCCATCGAGGGGGCCGACAAGAAGCAGGTCGAGGGTATCCGGGCCTCCGGCGGCAGTCCGTTGCATGAAATCCGCTTCGGACTGATGCCCCAGGTGCTGCCCGTGATCGCCGGACAGGTGCTCTATTTCATCGAGTCGAACACACGCTCTGCCACCATCATCGGCATCGTTGGCGCCGGCGGAATCGGCCTGCAGCTCGCGGAGCAGATTCGCGTGCTGGAATGGCAGAAAGTGTCGTTCCTGATCCTGATGATTCTGGTTGCGGTGGCGGCCATCGACTGGATCTCCGGCCGCCTCCGTTTCGCGATCATCGGTCGCCGCGCGGTGGCGTAGTTACGCCGCCGCCTTGTGGCGCGCCTGTTCGGCCTTGAACAGCTCGAATTCCTCGGTCACGGCGCGCACGACGCTCGGCCGTTCGCGCATCCGGGCGTGATAGGCCTTGATCGCCGGCCACTGATTGAGATCGAGCTGCGGGATCACCATGGTCCAGTTCAGCACTGTCGTCAGATAGGCATCGGCGACGCTGAAGCGATCCAGCAGGAATTCACGGCCTTTGAGGTGGTTATCGAGATAATCGAGCCGCGACCGGCCTACCTCGAGCGCATAGGCTTTCGCCTCCGCCGGCGTTTTCTTCAGGAGCTGTGGCTGGAACAGCGACTTGTGCAATTCGGTACCGATGAAGCAAAGCCACTGCTGCAAGCGGTTGCGCTCCATCCCGGCCCCGGCCGCAATCGCTGAGTCCGGAAAACGCTCGGCCACGTGCTGAAGGATCGCCGCATTTTCGGTCAGGATCGCACCGTCATCGGTGCGCAGCGCCGGCACCAGGCCGAGCGGGTTGATTGCGTGGAAATCCGAACCATCCTGGAGCAGTGTCTTGCTCGGCGGATCGACCTCAATGAAGCGGGCGTCGCCGCCTGCCTCGTAAAGTGCGATACGGGTGGCCATTGAGCAGGCCATCGGAGAAAAATACAGATCCATGGTGTTTCCTTCGCTGGTGTGGCGCCACGCTGCGACGCTCTCGGTTGATTTTCGTACCGTCTCGCACAATAATGAGGTGGTCAAGGATTATTTGCGAAATGGTACAAAAAAAGAAGCCGGCCTCGGCAGGATCGGAGAAGGCGGGTGAGGGGAAGCGGCGCGGGCGCCCGCGCGCTTATGAGCCGGATGTGGCGATCGGCAAGGCGCTGAATCTGTTTCGTCGCACCGGTTATGCGGCGACGTCGCTCGACGATCTCAGCACCGCCACCGGCATGAATCGTCCGAGCCTCTATGGCGCTTTTGGCGACAAGCGCGCTCTGTATATCAAGAGCTATCAGCGTTATCGCGATGACTACACCGCCGGAGCCGTCGATATCTTCAACGCCGATATCGACATCCGCGAGCGGTTGAAGCGGTTTCTCACTCTGGCGCTCGACATCCATATGGCGGGCGAGGCCGGACCGAGCGGCTGTTTTACAGTCATGACGGTCGCATCCGATGCCATCGCCGATGCCGAGATCAGCGCAATGGTGCGCGAAGGCTTCAAGGATATCGACGATGCATTCGTCTGGTGCTTTCGCACCGCGATCGCCCGCGGGGAATTGCCTGACACCATCGATGTGACCGTGCGTGCGCAGATGGCCTCGGCCATGATCTATCTCTCCGCGGTACGCTCGCGCGCCGGCATGCCCCGGGCCGAGATCGAAGCGACGCTGGCGGGCGCCATCGAACAGCTCTGCCGGAACTGATCGATTTCATCCTGCCCCCGATGCGCGTCATGCCACAATAATTTCAGCTAACCTGTCGGCATCGTCCTGCGCTGCCCGTCTTTCAACCAAGGAGCACCCATGCTGTACGCCATTCTCTGCTATCATGATGAAGCCGTTGTCGGCGGCTGGTCGAAAGACGAGGACGATGCCGTGATGGCAAAGCTCGCCGTCGTGCATGGCAAGCTGGCCCAGCAGGGGCGGCTCGGCCCGGTGGCGCGGCTGCTGCCGACCACGGCGGCCACCACGCTGCGCAAGGACGATCCGCCTGTCGTGCTCGACGGTCCGTTCGCCGAAACCAAGGAGCAGTTGCTCGGCTTTTATGTCGTCGAGGCGGAGAACCTCGATGGGGCGCTCGAAATTGCGCAGGAACTCGGCCGCGCCAATCCCGGCGGTGCCTATGAAATCCGTCCGATCGGTGTCTTTCATGGAGCGTTTCAGTCATGACCGATGTCGCCTGGATCGATGCGGCGCTGACCACGGCGCGTCCCCAGGCGCTCGGTGCGCTGCTGCGTTATTTTCGCGATCTCGACACCGCGGAGGAGGCGTTCCAGAACGCCTGCCTTCGCGCGCTGAAAACCTGGCCGCAAAACGGCCCGCCACGCGATGCCGCGGCGTGGCTGATCATGGTCGGCCGTAACACCGCCATCGACGATCTCCGCCGCGGCAAGCGACAGCAGCCGTTACCGGATGACGACCGTGCGATCTCCGATCTCGACGATGCCGAGAGCGAACTCGCCGACCGGCTCGATGGATCGCATTATCGCGACGATATCCTGCGGCTGCTGTTCGTCTGCTGCCATCCGCAATTGCCGGCGACCCAGCAGATCGCATTGGCGCTGCGCATCGTCTCAGGCCTGACGGTGAAGCAGATTGCGCGCGCATTTCTGGTCAGCGAGGCCGCGATGGAGCAGCGTATCACCCGCGCCAAATCCGCCATCGCCAAAAACAAGGTCCCGTTCGAGGTTCCAGGCGCACCGGAGCGCAGCGAACGGCTCGCCGCCGTTGCCGCGATGCTTTATCTGGTCTTCAACGAAGGGTATTCTGCCGGCGGCGAAAGCGCCGATCTGCGCGCACCGCTTTGCGAGGAAGCGATCCGCCTCGCGCGCTTGCTGCTGAAGCTGTTTCCCGCCGAGCCCGAGATCATGGGCCTCGCTGCATTGATGCTGCTGCAATATGCGCGCTCGGCTGCGCGCTTCGATGCCAATGGCGCGCTGATCCTGCTGGAAGATCAGGATCGCTCGTTCTGGAATGGAAAGATGATCGCTGAAGGCCTGGCGCTGATCGACAAGGCGATGCGCCATCGCCGTACCGGCGCCTATCAGATCCAGGCGGCCATCGCCGCGCTGCATGCGCGCGCTGCGACCCCTGGGAATACCGATTGGGCGCAGATCGAATTGTTGTATGGCTCGCTCGAGATCCTGCAACCGTCGCCGGTGATCACGCTCAATCGTTCGGTTGCGGTGTCGAAGGTGCGGGGGCCGCAGGCCGCACTCGACATGATTGCGCCATTGGCCACAAAGCTCGCCAATTATTTCCACTTTTTCGGTGTGCAGGGCGCGTATCTGTTACAGCTCGGTCGCAGCGATGAGGCCCGGGAAAGTTTTAACCGAGCGATCGCGCTGGCGAACACGACTGCCGAAGCGGATCATATCCGCAAGCATATCGACCGATTGATGGAAGACAGCAAGGAAAAGGCTGTCGCAAAGCAGTAGGGCGGGGCGAGCTGAGGCCGAGGCTGCCGCCGTGCAAGCCGTCTGCAAAAATCTTGAGACGATGTCGGATCCGGCGCTGCCCATTCGTCTTTGAAGCAACGTCACGTCATAGCCATCTGGCGATGCGAGATTGTTGGCTTAACCCGAAGGAGACGACCATGCAGATCAATCCCTATCTCCATTACAACGGAAATTGCGAAGAAGCCTTCAAGTTCTATGAAAAGGCGATCGGCGCCAAGATCGATGTCGTCATGCATGTGGAAGGCTCGCCTGCGGCCGAGCATATGCCGCCCTCGATGGCGAAGAAGGTGCTGCATGCGCAGCTCAGCATCGATGGCGAAGTGATCATGGCATCGGATTCTCCGCCGGATTACTTTGAGAAGATGCAGGGCTTCTCCGTCTGCCTGCAGGCCAAGACCCCGGCCGAAGGCGAGAAATGGTTCAACGCGCTAGCCGATGGCGGCGAGACCAAGATGCCGTTCGCTGCCACGTTCTGGTCAAAGGGCTTTGGCATGTGCGTCGACAAGTTCGGCGTGCCCTGGATGATCAACACCGCGCAGGACTGCCCCGACCAGTAATGGTTTGCCGGCTTCTCCCCGCGATTTGCGGGGAGAAGCACGTCTGGATTCTTCCGAACTGAAAAGTGTCTGCAATGTCTCCGTTTGCCCGCAATGCCATCGTGCTCGGCCTGCTCTGTGCCGTCGGTCCCTTCGCCATCGATATGTATCTGCCGGCGCTGCCGGACATCGAAACCGACCTTGGCGCCACGACCTCGGCGACGCAGCTCACTCTGACCTCCTATTTCATCGCTTTCGGATTGTGCCAGATCGCTTATGGCCCGCTCTCCGACGTCTATGGCCGCAAGGCGCCGCTTTATGCCGGTCTGGCGCTGTTCGTCGCGGGCTCGATCGGCTGCGCGCTGGCGCCGACCGTGGAATGGCTGATCGCGTTTCGCTTCGTTCAGGGCCTCGGCGCTGCGGCCATGGGGGTAATCCCGCGCGCCATCATTCGCGATCTGCATACCGGCGTCGAGGCGACGCGGCTCATGTCGCTGGTGATGCTGGTGTTCTCGGTCTCGCCGATCCTCGCGCCGCTCGGTGGTAGTGCGCTGATCGTGCCGTTCGGCTGGCGCGCAGTGTTTGTCGCCGTCACGGTTGCTGCACTGATCGCCATCGTGCTGCTGGCAACGATGCTGCCGGAGACGCGGCCGGTGCATGAACGAATCCGCGGTGATGTCCGCAGCGTGCTCGGCCATTTCGGCGTGCTGTTTCGCGACTGGCATTTTCTCGGCCTCACCTTTATCGGCGGTCTCGGGATGTCCAGTTTCTTCACCTTCCTGTCGATGTCGTCTTTCGTCTACATCAAGACCTATGGAATGACGCTGGCGGA
Source organism: Tardiphaga sp. (assembly GCA_030147505.1). Classification (GTDB taxonomy): domain Bacteria; phylum Pseudomonadota; class Alphaproteobacteria; order Rhizobiales; family Xanthobacteraceae; genus Tardiphaga. Next base: position 53,842 of record JASBVG010000037.1, on the reverse strand, counting down.
ATACAGCGTGGCTTTCTCGATCAATGCCATCGGCTTCATCGGCATGTCGCAGCTCGCAAGCCGGCTTGGCGGACACTTTGGCATGGGGCGCGTGGTGATGGGCGCTGTCGTGGCATATACGAGTTTCGCTGTGCTGCTGCTGGCGTTGACGCTGGCCGGCTTCACCGGCCTGTGGGTGCTGATCCCGCTGTTGTTTACGTCCTTCGCCTTCCTCGGTCTCGTGATCCCATCGACCATGGTGCTCTCGCTGGAGGAGCATGGCCCGATCGCCGGCAGTGCCAGTGCGCTCGGTGGCACGCTGCAGATGCTGACAGGCGGCGCGGTGATTGCCGTCGCCGGCCTGTTCTTCAATGGCACGTCGCTGCCGATGGTGACGACCATCGCGTTGACGGCAGTCGCCGCATTGGTGATCACCATGGCTACGTTGCGTCCTCGCGAATTGTCGCCTCAGCTCGCCGAATAGGTTAGGTTGCATCGTTCGAGGGAGAGGGATGAAGCGAATGACGTTCAGTCTGGCCTTTGCCGCAGCGATCGGATCGGGCCTGATGGCGGGGCTTTTCTTCGTCTTCTCGGTCACGATCATGAGTGCGCTCGGCAAGCTGCCGGCTCCTGCCGGTATTGCTGCGATGCAGTCGATCAACACCACGATCCTCAGCCCGCTCTTTCTCACGGCGTTCATGGGCACGGCGCTGGTTTGCGTCGTGCTTGCGATCGTCGCGATGCTGAATTGGGCCGGTCCGGCATCCGGCTGGCTGGTGGCAGGCGCGCTGCTCTACGTCGCCGGCACGTTTCTCGTCACCATCGTCTTCAACGTCCCGATGAACGATGCGCTGGCAGCTTCTGCAGCAGATAGCAGCGAGGCCGCTGCTCTCTGGACGCGCTATCTCTCGGTCTGGACCGGCTGGAACCACGTCCGCACGGTCACCTCGACCGCTGCGCTCGGGACATTCATCCTGGGGCTGAGGCAGCTTTAGCCGTTGATTCCTTCACGTCGCAGCGTCGGGAGGCCGATGCCGGTGGCGTCGAAGCCGCCATCCACCGCGAGCATCTGGCCGGTGATGTAGCTGGCGCGCTCGCTGCACAGATAGAAGATAGCGTCCGCCAGTTCGTCCTCGCCGCCGTAGCGATTGAGCGGGATGGCATCATGGTAGTCGGCGCGGATCGCGGGCGTATGCACTGCCTTGGCCATGGCCGTCTCCACCGGCCCCGGCGCTACAGCATTGACGCGGATCCCGAGCAGCGCAAGTTCGACGGCACACTGCTTGGTAAAATGGATGATGCCGGCCTTGCTGGTGCCATAGGCGACGCGCAGCGTCGAGGCGCGCAGGGCCGAGATCGAGGCGATGTTGACGATGGCGCCGCCGCCATGTTCGCGCATCAGCGGCGCGGCCGCCTTGGTGCACAGGAACGGGCCGGTGAGGTTCACCGCCATGATACGTTCCCACTCGTCAAGCGTGGTTTCCAGCACCGGCTTGAAATTGGCAATGCCGGCATTGTTGACCAGCGCATCCAGACGGCCGAAGCGCGCCTGCGTGTCTGCGAAGGCTTTGGCCACAGCATTCTCGTCCGAGACATCCGCATGCAGCGCATGCGTGTTGTCCGGATCGTTCAAAGCCTCGACGCTGGCAGCGAGCAGCTCACCCTCGATGTCGAGCAGCGCGACCCGGTAGCCCTCGCCGAGAAACCGCTTCGCCACTGCGAGCCCGATTCCGCGCGCGGCGCCGGTCACGAGAGCCACTTTGCGGGTAATTTGGGTGCCTTCAGTCTTGACCATTGTCCGTCCCGATCATTTCGTCATCTTTGCCGGTGTGTTTAGGAGACACGGCGGGGCGGGACAACCCGGATTTTTATCGGGATCCTGACAATTGCCTGTCGGCAATGGCTGTTGCGATTCGTCTTCCAGATATCCAACAAGACCAGGAGAAGGCCCTTGTCACTCATTCTGTATTTTCATCCGCTGTCGTCCTATTGCTGGAAAGCGCTGATCGCACTGTATGAGAACGACACGCCGTTCACGCCGAACAACGTCAACCTCGGCGATCCCGATCAGCGCGCAGCACTGCTGAAGCTCTGGCCGATCGGAAAATTTCCGGTGCTGCTGGATGATGCCCGCGGCGAGGTGGTGCCTGAGGCGACCATCCTCATCGAATATCTCGATCGTCATTATCCCGGTGCGACGCGCTTTATCCCGGAGGGAGATCTCGGTCTGAAGACGCGCCTGCGCGATCGATTCTTCGATTTGCACGTCCATACCCATATGCAGATGATTGTCGGTGATCGGCTTCGCCCGGCCGATGCCAGAGATCCGTATGGCGTCACGGAAGCAAAGAATAAGCTGCGCATCGCGCTGGACATAATTGAATGCGACATGACCGATCGACAATGGGCGATGGGAGATGTCGTTACGCTGGCGGATTGTGCAGCCATGCCGCCGTTGTTCTACGCCAACAAGATTGTGCCATATGCAGAGACCCATCCGCGCGCATTCGCCTATCTTCAGCGGCTGCAACTGCGACCGTCGGTCGTGCGGGTGCTCAAGGAGGCGGAGCCCTATCTCGGTATGTTTCCGGAGGAGTGACGATGCCACAGATAGATAAGGTCGAGATCATCCGCGATCTGTTCGCAGCCTATCTGGCAGATGACCGTTCGGCCATCGAGGCAGCATTCGCCGACGACTTCAGCTTCACCAGCCCGTTCGACGACGCAGTCGATAAGGCCACATATTTTGCCAGGTGCTGGCGATCGACCGACTGGATCGCCGCGCATGACATCGAACACATTGTCGTTGAAAGGAATGTTGCCTTCGTGACTTATCGCTGCGTTACGACCAGCGGCAAGAGCTTCCGCAATACCGAGGTGTTCACCTTCGCAGGGACGAGCATCCGTGCCATCAAGGTCTATTTCGGAGCGACCTATCAAGACGGTGTTTTCCAGAAACAGGCGTGATGAACGCGTCGACGGTCGCAAAATAATGTTCGCGCAATGTCAGTCTGACACATTCTCAGTCGTCATTTGGACAGTCGAACATCAAACGGGGAGAATATCATGCGTTTCATGGTGATCGTGAAAGCGACGAAGGACTCGGAGGCGGGGGTCATGCCGTCGATGGAATTGCTCACGGCAATGGGCAATTTCAACGAGGAGATGGTCAAGGCAGATGTGATGCAGGCTGGTGAAGGTTTGCATCCGACCACCAAGGCCACGCGCATTCGCTATGATGGTGGTGAGCCTGCGGTCACGCACGGACCGTATCCGCTGTCGGGCGATCTCATCTGCGGCTTCTGGCTCATCGAGACAGCCACGCGCGACGATGCCATCGCCTGGATGAAGCGCGCGCCATTCGATAGCGGCTCCGAGATCGAGATACGGCAGATCTTCTCGACTGAAGATTTCGGCGATGCCATGACGCCCGAGCTGCGCGAGCAGGAAGACCTGATGCGCAAGCAGCTTGAGAAATGACGAGCCTCAGGCGGCGAGCGCCATCTTCCGATACAGCGAGCTGTAGCTCGCCGCCGAAATGTTCCAAGAGAACGATTTTGCCATGGCGCTGCGGCGCATGGAGTTCAGCCGGTCCTGCGAGCCGAAGGTCGCGAAGGCGCGCAGGATGCCGCCCAGGAAAGATTCGGTGGAAGGCTTGCTGAACAGGAAGCCGGTCTCGCCATCGATGATGGTTTCGGCAAGGCCGCCGGTCTGGTGTCCGATCGGCAGCGAACCGAAGCGCTGGGCATACATCTGGCTGAGGCCGCAGGGCTCGAAGCGCGACGGCATCAGGGTGAAATCGCTGCCGGCGAAGATGCGGCGGGCTTCGCGGTCGTTGAAGCCGATGGCCACGCCGATGGCATCGGGGCGGCGGCGATGGGCTTCCATCAATGCATTCTCGATGGCGGTCTCGCCGCGGCCGGTGACGACGATCTGTCCGCCAGCCGACACAATGGCGTCGGCAGCGGCGAGCACGAGATCGACGCCCTTCTGATGAACCAAGCGCGCGACCAGACCGAAAATAGGCCCGCGTGAGAGCGCGAGCCCGAATTGCTGACGCACGCCATCGGCATTGGCGCGTTTGGCTTCCCAGTCGCCGGCGCCGAACGGGCGCATCAGCTCGTTGCAGAAACGCGGGTCCCAGGTCTCGTCGATGCCGTTGAGGATGCCGGTGAGCTGCGCCGCATTGGAACGCTTCTTCAGCAGGCCCTGCAACCCGCAGCCGAATTCCTCGGTGGTGATCTCGCGGGCATAGGTCTCGCTCACCGTGGTGAGATGCGTCGCATAGTTCAGGCCGCCCTTGAGGAAGGACAGCTTGTCGTAGAACTCGACCCCGTCAATATGGAACGAGTCCTCCGGCGCGCCGATCCGGCGCAGCGCGGTTTTCGGGAACAGGCCCTGATAGGCCAGATTGTGGATCGTCAAAATGGTCGGGATCTGGCTGCCATTCCAGCGGAGATAGGCCGGCACCAGCGAGGCCGGCCAGTCATTGGCATGGACGAGGTCGGCGCCCCAATTCGGATCGAGCTGACCCGCCGCAAGCAGCGCGGCGGCCGAGGCGAAACGGGCGAAGCGAATATCATTGTCCGGCCAGTCGCGCGCGTTCTCGTCGCCATAGGGATTGCCGGGGCGGTCGTAGAGCTGCGGGCAGAGCAGCACATAGATCGGCATGCCGTCCTTGGTGGCGGCGAGGCCGAGCGAGCAGGCCGGCATCTCCGCCAGCGCGGGACAGTGGCCGACGATCTCAAGCGGCCCGCAATGGGCGACCACGTCGCGATAGCCGGGGAGGATGACGCGGACATCGGTCCAGTTGCGAAGCGCGCGGGGAAGGGCAGCCGACACGGCAGCAAGGCCGCCGACGCGGACATAGTCGTCGATCTCAGGCGTGACGAACAGAACCCTCAAGCGCGCCCCTCGTGCCCCATACGCAAGTGAATGGAAACCGGTTCGAAGCGTCGGGGTGCATGACTACCTAACGAATCTGGAACTCAGTTTTATTACTTGCGGTGCAAATCAACCCTCTTTGCATTGCAGTATATCACATCACTTAATGCGGCATTGCAAAAGAGAAATGTGACGCGCGCGCTTTGTCGCAAATATTTCTCAGGCGTCGGTCGGGTGCTGCACCACCAGCCGCAGGAAGCTCATCACACAGCCGATAGCGGCAAAGCCGGCGCCGAGCGCCAGCGCCCAGGTGGCGCCGGCCTGACCGAAGAGTCCGAAACAGAACGCAGCCAGCGCCGCGCCGGTACTCTGGCCCGTCAACCGGGCGGTGGCGACGATGCCGCTGGCGCCGCCGCTGCGGCCGGCGGGGGCGCTGGACATGATGGCCTTCATGTTCGGCGCCTGGAAGAAACCGAAGCCGGCGCCGCAGATCACCATTCGCCAGACGATATTGGCGATGCTCGGCTCCGGCGGCAGGGTCGCCAGCAGCAGCATGCCGATGCCGAGCAGCGCGAGCCCGATGCCGCCGAGCAAGCCTGCGGGGTAGCGGTCCGACAGCCGGCCGGCGATCGGCGCCATGATGCCGACCACCAGCGGCCAGGGCGTCAGGAAGAAGCCGGTCTCCACGGCCGAGCGATGCAGGATCTCCTCGAAATAGAAGGGCAGTGACACGAAAGCGAGGCTCTGGACCGAGAAGGAGCACACCGCCGTCGCCGCCGACAGGGCGAACAGCGGCCGCCGGAACAGGTCGATGGGGAGCATCGGCGCGGGATGTCCGGCCTGCTTGCGCAGCAGCACCCTGCCGATCAGTAGCCCGGCGATAAGCTCTGCGATGACGACCGGCGCCGCGACGTGATGCGCGGCGCTGTCGATGCCGGTGATCAGCAGGCCGAGGCACGCCACGGCCAGCAGCGCGCCGAGATAGTCGAAACTGTGCGTGGCGCGTGCGGTCTTGGGCAGGGTTTTGAGGCTGATGGCGAGGGCGGCGAGGCCGAAGGGCAGGTTGATGGCGAACAGCCATTCCCAGCTGGCCACCGAGAGGATGGCGGAGGCGATGGTCGGCCCCAGGGTGAAGGACGTCGCGACGATGAGCGCATTGTGTCCGAGGCCGCGGCCGAAATGATGCGGCGGATAGACGGTGCGCACCAGCGCGGCATTGACGCTCATGGCGCCGGCGGCGCCGAGCCCCTGCAGGACGCGGGAGATCAGCAGCGTCTCCAGCGACCACGACAATGCGCAGGCGACCGAGGCCGCCGTGAACAGGACCAATCCGAACAGATAGATACGCTGATGGCCGATAATCTCGCCCAGCGCACCGAACGGCAACAGCGTCGCGACCATGGCGATCTGGTAGACATTGACCACCCAGATCACATCGGCCGGCGTTGCCTTCAACTCGGCGGCGATCGTCGGCAAGGCGACATTGGCGATCGCCGTGTCGAGTGAGGCCATGGCCAGCGCCGTGAAAATCGCGACACGGGCCCAGCGCTGCTGCTGAGGCGTCAGCCCTTCCGTCGGCTGGGGAGCCTGTGCCGGGATGCCATGTGCCATGTGCGGGGATTCCTGGATGCGGCCAGAGTGGCCGATCCCCGGCTATCTAGGCCTGTTCGCCGCTGGTCTGCAGACACCCAACTGCATGAGGCATATGCATGCTGCCTCGGTTTTCAGGCAGGTCAGTTCGCTTTCGCCTTGAACCAGGTCCCGGTGGCGACAGCGGTGGCGATGATGCTGCCATAGACGACCAGGGCCAGCGCGAGGCAGGCGAACAGCCAGGTTAGCGATCCCGTCATTTGCAACACCAGCCAGCCGCCGCCGATGGAGATGAGCAGGCGCAAAACGCCGGCCAGCAGGGGATAGAGCATCTTGCCGGCACCCTGCGAGGCGAAATACAGCGACAGGCCGAGACCGAAGAAACCGTAAGCGGGGCCGACGATGCGCAGATAGGTGCTGCCGGTCTCGAGCATTTGGGGGTCCGAGCCGAACAGGCCGAGCCACGCTGCCGGCCAGATCGCAGCGGCGAGGCCGATGCTTTCGGTGATGGCGAACACCATGGCGCCACCGATCAGTGCGGCGCGCAATGCGCGATCCTGCTGCCCTGCGCCGATATTGGTGCCGACAATGGCAACCAGCGGGCCGCCGAAGCCGAAGGCGAGCGGCACCATCAGATATTCTAGCCGCACGCCGGTGCCGAAGCCGGCCACCGCATCGCCGCCGGCAAAGCCACCAACCAATGCGGTGGTGAGCAAGACGGTAAAGCTAGTCTGCAGCGAGATCACCGCGGCAATGGCGCCGACGCGCAGGATGTCGGCCGACAAATCCCAGCGCAGCCGCGCCCATTTGAAGTGCACGATACAGCGGCCGGAGAGAATGTAACCGCCGAGCACGGCTGCGACGGCCAAGGTGGAGATCACCACCGCCCAGCCGCCGCCAGCGATGCCGAGCGCCGGCACCGGACCCCAGCCGAAGATCAACAGCGGCGACAGCGGGATGAGGATCACCACGCCGATACAGATCGATAACGACGGCACCAGCATGTTGCCGGTGCCGCGGATGATGCTGGCGAACCCGTTCATCAGCCAGACGAGGATGCTGCCGCCAAATACGACATTGGAATACTCCAGCGCTGCATCCAGCGCGCCGCCGCTGACGCCCATGCCGGTGTAGATGGCGCGGCCGAAGATCAGGAAGATCGCCGAGCCGATCAGGCCGAGCAGAATATTGATGACGGTCGCGTGCAGCACCAGGGCTTCGGCATCGTCGGTGCGCCGGGCGCCGAGCGCGCGGGCGATGGCTGAGGAAATGCCGCCGCCCATGGCGCCGGCAGATAACATCTGCATCATCATGAAGCCGGGAAACACCACGGCCATGCCGGTCAGCGCATCGCTGCCGAGATGCGACACCCACCAGGTCTCGATCAGGCCGGTCGAGGCTTGCGCCAGCATCACCAGTAGATTGGGCCAGGCGAGCTTCACCAGCGTGGGGGCGATTGGCGCCTGCAGCAGCATACGTGTGCGCGGATTCATCTCCGGCAGCGGCGTCGGGTTGGCAGCCACGATGGCCTTCGGCGTTTCCAGTTTCATTGCGTTCCGTCCTTCTGCGGGCGCGGTTTGGTGAGGCGGCGCTGCACGCGTGCACTGGCGGCCGGGCCGGGAGCATTGGTGTGGGTGGCTTCGGTGATTGGCTTGCCGGTCAGGCGATCGACCAGGATCGGATCGGCGCGTTCGCCGGTCTCCTTGTCGATCAGCATGACGCTCTCGCCTTCAGGAGCGAAATGCCGGTTGCCCCAGCTTTGCAGCGACCACAGCACGGGGCGGAAATCGCGGCCGCGCGGGGTGACGATGTATTCGTAGCGCGGCGGCTTCTCGGAATAGAGCCGCTTCTCCAGCAATCCGGCCTCGACCAGCACCGCGAGGCGTCTGGTCAGCATGTTCGGCGCGATGTTCAGGTTTTTCTGAAACGCGTCGAAGCGCGTCATCCCGTAGATGGCGTCGCGCATGATCAGGATGCTCCACCACTCGCCCACGCGCTCAAGGCTGCGGGCGACCGGGCACTCCATCTTGTTGAAGCTCTTGCGTTGCATGACCGGCAAGCTAGGCGAGTTACTATCATCATGCAAGTCACTAGAGCGAAGATTGCCCGGATTGCGGTCCAGCGTGTTACGCCGGTACCGCCATCCGGGCTACGGGAATTCTACCAGTGGCCGCCGACCTGCAGGCCGGCGACATAAAAGACGGCGAAGGTTAGCGCCATCGCGGCGCCGACAAGCAGTTGCTCGCGAAGCGGAAGCTGGAACCAGGACATTGTGAGACCCAAGTGGAAGACGATGATTTCCGGTAAAGCATCGGCTTGCGCTTGAAAAGTTAAAACGCGGTTCCGTCTCACCCCACCATTCGTTCCCGCCCGACCCAGAAGCTCGCGCGCAGCGCCTTCTTGTCGATCTTGCCGACGCCGGTCATCGGCAGTTCCGTCACGAATTTCACATGCTTCGGCGCATGCGCCGATCCCTTCTGCGCCTTCACGAGATCGATGAGTTCATCCGCATTCGGCTGCGCGCCGCTCCGCGTCACCACCACGGCGGTGACGGCTTCTCCCCATTTGTCGTCGGGGATGCCGACCACGGCGCACATGGCGACATCCGCATGGGTGGTCAGCACGTCCTCGATCTCGCGCGGGAAGATGTTGAAGCCGCCGGAGACGATCATGTCCTTCTTGCGGTCGAGGATGAACATATAGCCGCGCTCGTCCATGCGCGCGATGTCGCCGGTATGCAGCCAGCCGTTCTTCAGCGTCTCCGCTGTCTGCTCCGGCCGTTTCCAGTATTCCAGCATCACATGCGGCGCGCGTACGCAGATCTCGCCGGCTTCTCCCGGCGCCACTTCCTGATCCTCGTCGTCGAGAATGCGTACGTCGCACACGGCGACCGGGAAGCCGCAGGACAGGAACAGGTCCGGCTGCTTCACATCGTGGTCGGACTTGCGGAGCACCGAGACGGGATAGCATTCGGTCTGCCCATAGAGCTGCGAGAACACCGGTCCGATCCGTTCGATGCCTTCCACCAGCCGGCTCGGCGACATCGGCGAAGCCCCATAGAGCACGAGGTCGAGGGAGGAGAGGTCGGTCTTCTCCATCGCCGGATGATCGAGCAGCACATAGACCATCGTCGGCACAAACAGCGTGAAATTGATGCGCTCGCGTTCGATGGTTTTCAGCACGGCCTCTGGATCGAAGCCCTTGAGCATATGCACGGTGCCGCCGCGCATCAGCGTCGGCAGCACCTTGGTCCCGGCCACATGGCTGATCGGCGCCACGGTGAGATAGCTGGGCGTATCCGGAATCTCGAAGTCCGAGAGAATGGCATTGGCGAAGCCGGACACCTCGCGATGCCGGCGCAACGCGCCTTTCGATTTCCCGGTGGTGCCGCCGGTGTAGTTCAGCACCGCGACGTCATCGACATCGGCGAAATCTCGTGCGGTTGCGGTGCCGTTCTTCTCAATCACCTGCAGCAGATCGACGCCGTAGTCCGCGCGGCCGAGCGTGAACACATGGCGCAACCCCTGCGCCTTCGCCGCCAGTTCGCTGCCGCGCTGGCCGAAATTGACGGCATCGATCACCAGGATCGCCGCCTCCGCGTCCTCGATCTGGTCGATCTGATCCTGCAGCGATCCCAAAGGATGCAGCCAGGTGATCGCGAAACGTGACAGTTGCGCAGCAACGCCGGTGCACCACGTCTCCGCCCGATTGGCGGTGAGCAAAGCGACCTTGGTGCCGGGCCGTGCGCCGAGATTCATGAAGACGTGCTGCAGCCGTCCGATCGTCTCGGTCGCGCCGCGATAGGTGAGAGAGCCGCCTGGCCAGCTGAAAGCGATACGGTCCGGATAGCGCGCCAGTGCGCGCAAGGTTTGCTGGCCCACCGTCGGAAACGTGTTGAGCGCGTCCGTCATCGCATCCTCCCATCTTGTCCCGGCCTCTGCGGGCCGCTGATACCGGGAGGCTAGCAACGATTCCGGTGCGCGCAAATACAATCCGATGCGCGCATTGCAGCATGGCCGCGCGAACTTGTGGCTGTCCCCGCGGTTGCCCCGTGCTACAAACCGGCCGAAGCTTCGGCTGCGTCACAGGAGACAAAGATGCGCAAGTTCTTGACCGTGCTGGCAGCGCTGGCGACCCTCGGCCTGTCCGGTTGCGGTTACAACGCCATCCAGACCAATGACGAACAGGTGAAATCCGCCTGGTCCGAAGTGGTGAACCAGTATCAGCGCCGCGCCGATCTGGTGCCGAACCTCGTCAATTCGGTAAAGGGCTTTGCGCAGCAGGAGAAGGACGTGCTGCTCGGTGTCACCAATGCCCGCGCCAAGGTCGGCTCGGTGCAGGCGACGCCTGACGTGGTCAACGATCCCGGCGCGCTGCAGAAATTCCAGGCGGCGCAGGGCGAGCTCTCCAGTGCACTGTCCCGCCTTCTTGTCGTCACCGAGAATTATCCGCAGTTGAAATCTGACGCGCTGTTCAAGGACCTGATGTCCCAGCTCGAAGGCACCGAGAACCGCATTACGGTGGCGCGCAACCGCTATATCAAGGCGGTGCAGGACTATAATGTCGGCGTGCGCACCTTCCCGAACAACCTCACCGCTATGCTGTTCGGCTTCAAGGAAAAGGCCAATTTCTCCGTCGCCAACGAGAGCGAGATCTCGACGGCGCCGAAGGTTGATTTCAACCCGACGCCGGCGCCTGCGAAGTAAAGCGCCGCGATGAGGCTCGTCAAAGCCGGCCTGCTGGCGCTGCTGCTGTTCTGCTGCAGCGCCAGCGCGTTTGCGGAGGTGGCCGTGCCGGCTCTGACCGGCCGTGTGGTCGATCAGACCGGCACGCTAACAGCGGGCGAGCAGGCAACGCTGAATGGCACGCTCGCCGATTTCGAGGCGCGCAAGGGCAGCCAGATCGCCGTCCTCATCGTGCCGACCACCGATCCCGAAAGCATCGAACAATTCTCCATCCGCGTCGCTGAAGCCTGGAAGATCGGCCGCAAGAAGGTGGACGACGGAGCTATCCTGCTGGTCGCCAAGAACGACCGCAAGCTGCGTATCGAGGTCGGCTATGGCCTCGAGGGCGCACTCACGGACGTCACGACCAAACGTATCATCGACGAAACCATCGCACCGCGATTCAAGTCGGGCGATTTCGCCGGCGGCATCTCTACTGGTGTCGATCGCATGATCAAGGTGATCGACGGCGAGCCGCTGCCACCGCCGCCCGCGCGCTCCGAGTGGAGCGGGGATTCCGGCGTGTTCGAGCAGATGTTCGAATATGCGCCGTTCTTCCTGTTCGGCGCGCTGTTTGTCGGCGGCATCCTGCGCGCGATCCTCGGCCGGCTGTTCGGCTCGCTTGCCTTTGGCGGGCTGGTAACGCTGGGCATGTGGTTTGTGCTCAGCAGCTTTCCCATCGCCCTGATATTCGGTGTGATCGCGGGCGTCATCAGCCTGATCGGCGATGCCTTCGGGTCAAGCGGGGGCGGTTATTCCGGCGGCCGAAGCAGCGGCGGTTCGTGGTCATCCGGCAGTTCGAGTTCATCGAGCGGCGGCGGTTTCAGCGGCGGGGGCGGCAGTTTCGGCGGCGGCGGCGCCTCGGGGAGTTGGTGATGAGCCTCAAACGCATCGGCAAGCATCTACTCGGCAATCGCTCGCGTGTCCGCAGGGCGTTTCCGCCGCAATCGCTGGCAAGGATCGAACGGGCCATCACGTCGTCCGAGGCCAGCCATGCCGGCCAGATCCGCTTTGTCGTCGAAGGTGCGCTCGACGGCGCGCCGCTGTTCCGCAATCAGTCGGCGCGCGAGCGCGCCATCGATGTGTTTGCGCAGCTACGCATCTGGGACACCGAGCACAATAACGGTGTGCTGATCTATTTGCTGCTGGCCGATCGCGATGTCGAGATCGTCGTCGATCGTGGTATCGACAGGCATGTCGGCGCTACCGGATGGGAAACGATCTGCCAGATGATGGAAGCGCATTTCCGCGCTGGCCGCTTCGAGCAGGGCGTCATCGCCGGCATTGAAGCCGTGACGTCGCATCTCCAGGCGCATTTTCCTGGAGACGATACAAACGCGAACGAACTGCCTGACGCACCGGTGGTGCTGTAGTTCTTATGCCTTCACCGTTTCCCTCTGTCCCACCCGCTCGAACCACGCCGCGATCTTCGTGAGCCCGCGGTCCCAGGGCTGGCCGACCTTGTCGGCGAAATCGAGCCAGCAATAGAGCACGATATCGGCCATGGTGAAGCGGCTGCCGGCGATGAACGGCTTGTCGCCCATCTGGCCGTCGAGCCATTTGAGTCGGTCCATCGCGATCTTCTTCAGCCCCGGCGCGCCTTCGGGCACGCAGACGATGCGTGTCTCGAACCGCTTGAGGCCTTCGGCGAAACGATAGCCATTGGCAATGTGCTGGCAGATGTTGAGATCGATACGCTGCCGCCACATCCGCGCTTCGGCCCGTTCGGCCGGCGTGGTGCCGATCAGCGCCGGCTGCGGCTGCATTTCCTCGAAATATTCGCAGATCGCCACCGTTTCCGACAGGAAACTGCCGTCATCCAGTTCGAGCGTCGGCATCTGGCCGTGTGGATTGCGCGCCAGATGCGCGGCTTCGCGGTTCTCGCCGGCAGCCAGATCGACGGTCTGCACGGGCAGGCTGATGCCTTTTTCGGCCAGGAAAATGCGCACCACGCGCGGGTTCGGGCCGATGGAATCGTAGAGTTTCATGGCGTTTCCTGTGTTTTCGTCGCGTCCGTTGTGCGGCGGGCTTGCGACAGGGTCAAGCGCGGCACCGGTCCGGACGAGAGGTGAATTTTCGTAAGCAGGCGCGCGGGTAAGAATTTGGCAAGCAATGAAAGTTACCAAAAGGTTGAACGATCCTGGAGACTTTTACCGTGAGCGAGCACAGCGCCGATTTCACCCCTGACCAGAGCGGCGACCAGGCCGGCAACAGGCATGTGGACTCGCCGGGACTGGTGCCCGGGCAGGGCGCCGGCGGCGCGAAGAAGGAAGCGCCGAAGCTCGGCGCGCCCGGCCGCATCACGCTGATGGGGCCGACGCTGGACGGCGCGCAGCGCGACGATCACAGGCGCGAGCGTTCGTGGGAAGACATGGTCAATGCCGAGCCGCGCAGCGAGCAGGAGCAGAAGAGCGGCACCGCGCGCATGCTGGCGATCGCCGCGATGATCGCGATCGGCATCACCGTCGGCGCGGTCGGTGGAACCATGGCGACATCGGGCCTCGGCAAGCTGCTTGCGGCCGATGACGGCAAGGCGACCACCCTTGCGCTCGAAGAGCATATCAATCGTCTCGAAAGCGAGGTCGCTGCGCTGAAGGCCGATGCCGACAAGGCCGGCAAGGCCACTGCTGCCGCGCGGGCAAAATTCAACGATCGCCTCGACAAGATCGAGAAGGCGCAGGCCGAGCCCAACGCCAAGATCGCCAAGCTGAACGAAGCCGTCGAGAAGCTGCGCACCGCGCCGCCGGCTCCTCCGGCAGCTGCTCCCGCGCCTGCACCGGTCGCCTCCGCCCCCGCAAAGGAAGTGACGGGCTCTATCAACACCACGCCGACCCCTGCACCGAAGCCTGAAGTCGCCCGTCTGCCGACTGTCGAAGGCTGGCGCATCCTCGATGTCGCCGGCGGCGGCGCCACCATCGAAAGCCGCCAGGGCGTGTTCGAGGTCTATCCCGGCGATCCCGTTCCCGGCCTCGGCCGCGTCGATGCGGTGCGCAAGCAGGACGGCCGCTGGACGGTGGTCACCAGCCGCGGCCTGATCGTCGCGCGCTGATCCGTCTCCCATTGCATTTGACGAGGCCGCTGCCCGTGCAGCGGCCTTTGTTTTGCGCTAGCCTCGCGTTCTGACCTGTCGGGATGGTGCCGTGCGACTTCGATCTCGCCTGCTTGCCGTGTTGCTTTGCCTCGCGCCGCTGGCCGCGCGGGCGGAGGGGCAACTCGCCGTCTCCGATGCGCCAGCTTTGCACGCGCTGGAGACATCGCGCTTCGGTCTCGCGCAGATGCTGGCGCCTGCCACTCCAGCGCCCATCGCCAATGACGCATTGTTCGCTTTGCCTGCCATGGCGCCGGTGCGGGCGGCACTGGACGATGCCTTCGCAAACTATCTCGCCGATCACCGCAAGCGCACGCCGAATGAGAGCATCGGTGTCGGCGCTGGCCATGACGTGCTGCTGTTCGACCAGGCCATGCTCGCGTCGCCGGACACCCGCTTCGTGCTGGCCGGCATCGTCAATCGCATGGACCGCGCCTATGTCGCACCGGAAACCTGCGGCGAGATCCGGCTGATCTACCGGCTGACCCGCACAAGTGCCGGCAATGCGCCGCCGCGTTTGCCGATGACGCTCAATCTGGTGCTGCATGCGAAACTGCCGCAGGAGCGCACGACCTGCGCCGATCTCGCGGCGCGCTGGCTGGCAGCATCGGCTTTCACCGAAACCGGCGCTGCGCTTGCCGCTCGCCTGATCGCGCATAACGGCGCGCTGGCAACGATCGATGCCGCGCAGATCGATCGCATCGAGACCAACCTGCAGATCTCCCATCGGCCGAAATCCGAAGCGGCGGAGTTCCGCACCGACTACTTGCAGAAGGTGTTTCGCCGCGACGCGTCCACACAGTCGTTTCGCGAGGCGCCGATGGAGAACCAGATCGATCGCGACAGGCTCCTCACGGATGCCGCGCTTGGCCGGGCGTTTCGCGACTGGCTGCTCACGCCCGCCAATCTCAGCGCCTTCGATCGCGGCACGCTGCTGATCCCCGAACGGTTTCTCGCCACCACGTCGCTGGCCGCGACTCCGGTGGGCTTTGCGCCGTCGGCGCTGCAGCCGGCTTTCGGCCTGATGGCGGACGGCAAAGGCAACGGGCTGTTCACCGAGGGCGACGTCGTCGCCGCGCTGGCGCAGGCGGCGCAGGATGGCGCGCTTGAGAATATCCGCTCGCCGGCCGGCTTTGCGCGCCGCCTCAGCGACATCACCTGCGGGGGCTGCCATCAGATACGCGGGATAGGCGGTTTTCATTTCACCGGCGTGGATTCACTGGCAGCGCAGATGGTGCAGGGCGCTGTGCCCGCATCGCCGCATTTCATCGGCGACCAGCCCCGCCGTCGCGCCATCGTCATGTCGATGCGCGATGGGAAGGTGCCGGACTTTTCACGGGGATTCTCCGATCGGCCGCAGATGCGCGGCAGTCGCGAACTCGCAGGACATTCGGTCAATGACGGCTGGGGCGCGACCTGCTACCGCCGCGACGCGAAGGGGCGGCTCGATGCCAGTTTCGCGTCATGGACCTGTGCCGAGGGACTGTCGTGCCAGCCGGTGGAGGACGACAAGGCGTCGCGCATCGGCATGTGTTTTGTAAAGTGACGGGGACTGGGCGATGAACGAGACGGAAAAAGAGATCAAGGATCGGGAAGCCGTCATCAACGAGAACGAGAGCGCCAGGCAGACAGGGAGCGCGATCCGGGTCAGCGTTTGGGCGGTGGCCGTTGCGGTGCTGCTCGGGCTGGGCTTCTTCGGGTGGTTGCTGGGGCGATAGACCCCGCGCAGGCCTTGGCCTCTCCCGCGCAAGAGCGGGGAGAGGCTAAGGAAGGGGTTTTACTGCACGGCTCCCGCGGCCCTCAGCCTTTCGATCTGGTGATCGTCATAGCCCATGCCGCGAAGGATCTCGTCGCTGTGCTGGCCGAGCGAGGGCGGCAAACGTGGCTTCCGCTTGGTTTCGCCGCCGACCCAGATCGGGCTGTTGATGGTGAGGATGTCCGAATTCTCGAATGGCACAAGGACGTCATTGTCCTTCATCTGCTGATCGTGCGGAATGTCGTCGAGGATGCCGACGAAACCGAACACCAGACCCTGACCGTCGAGACGCTGGCGCCAGTCGGCGAAATCGCGCTTGGCAAAGACGCCGTCGAGGATCTTGATCAGTTCGACCGAATTGGCATGGCGATCCGGCTTAGTGGCAAAGCGTGGATCGTCGAACAGGTCCTCGCGCTCGAGGCACTTGGTGAAGGCGGGCCACTGCCGCTCTTCGGCCAGCAGTGACAGCATGATCCAGCGGCCGTCGCGGCAACGGTAGTGATTGGTCACGGCATTAAGCGCCTCGTGGCGACCGCGGCGCTTCTCGAAGGTCGCGCCGCACAGCTTCGCCTGCGCCAGCACGCTCGACGACCACACGCCATTGGCCATCAGGTTGGATTTCACCTGGCAGCCCTTGCCGGTCTTCTCGCGCTTGTAGAGCGCGGTGACGATGGCGCCGTAGAGCGCCATGGCGCAGGGATGGTCGCCCATGCCGGCGATCGAACGTGCCGGCACGGTGTCCTCATCGGCACGGACGAGATCCATCATGCCGGAGCGCGCCCACCAAGCGGTGGAGTCGAAGCCGGGCTTGTCGGCCTCGGCGCCCTTGTCGCCATAGCCGGTGAAGCAGGCATAGATGAGCCGGTCGTTCAACGGCGCGATGTCGTCATAGGCGATCTTCAGCTTTTTGCGCACCGGCGGCGGAAAATTGGTGATGAAGACGTCGGCTTCGGCAACGAGCTTGTAGAGCACCTCGCGGCCTTCCGGCTTGGCGAGATCGAGCGCGAGGCTCTTCTTGTTGCGGCTCTCCATCATCCAGGCGTAGTTGTGCTCGCTCCTGGGATAGCCGGGGAGGTTGGGCAGGTTGCGATAGGGGTCGCCTGCGCCGGGTGGCTCGATCTTGATGACATCGGCGCCGAAGTCGGACAGAACAGTGGCTGCAGCCGGTGCGGCGATGAAGCTCGCGCAATCCAGAACCTTGAGCCCCTTGAACAAACCGTCTTCCATCGCGTCACTCCCAAAGCAATTGTTGTTCCTGCCGTCTGCCGGAATTTAATTCCACGGCGACTCCAGCGGCGCATTTGAACCATCTTGCAGTGGGGATGCAACGGCCGGAAATGGGACGCTGCGGCGCTAGTCGTTCGCTGTCATCAATGCTGCATTGCCACCTGCTGCTGCAGTGTTGATGCTCACCGTCTGCTCCGTGGCGAAGCGCGCGAGATAGTGCGGGCCGCCGGCTTTCGGGCCGGTGCCCGAAAGGCCGAAGCCGCCGAACGGCTGCACGCCGACAACGGCGCCGATCATGTTGCGATTCACATAGATATTCCCGACGGGCAGATGGACAATGGTTCGCTCGATCATGTCGTCGATGCGTGAATGGATGCCGAGGGTGAGGCCGAAGCCGGTGGCCGCGATGTCGCTTAGCACGCGGTCAAAATCCGCGGCACGATAGCGCACCACATGCAGGACTGGGCCGAACACTTCCTCTGTGAGCTGCCGCGCGCTCGCGAGTTCGAACACATGCGGCGCGACGAAATTGCCGGAAGGTGCGGCGCCCGCATGGAGCAGGCGCGCTTCGCCCTTCATCCGTGCGATATGCACATCGAGTTTCTGTTTCGCTTCGGCATCGATCACAGGCCCGACATGCACCGCAGGATCAACGGGGTCGCCGATCTTCAACTCGCGTGCAGCTCCGATGATCATCTCGATCATGCGATCGGCAACGTCATCCTGCAGGAACAGCAGCCGCAGCGCTGAACAGCGCTGGCCTGCGGAGCGGAAAGCAGAAGTCACGACGTCGTCGGCGACCTGCTCGGGGAGTGCGGTCGCATCGACGATCATCGCATTGATGCCGCCGGTCTCGGCGATAACAGGCACGATCGGGCCATCCTTGGCGGCGAGCGTGCGGTTGATCGTGCGCGCCACCTCGGTGGAGCCGGTGAAGACGACGCCAGCGATGGCGGGATGTTCGACCAGTGTCGCTCCGATGCGGCCGTCGCCCTGTACGACATGTAGCGCATGTGCCGGCACGCCCGATTCATGGAGCAGCGCGATTGCCATGGCTGCCACGCGCGGTGTCTGCTCGGCGGGTTTGGCGACTACCGCATTGCCGGCCATCAGTGCCGCAGCAATCTGGCCGAGGAAGATCGCCAGTGGGAAATTCCATGGCGAGATGGCGACGAACACGCCGCGGCCGCGGAGCGTCAGCACATTGCTCTCTCCGGTCGGGCCCGGCATGGTTTCGCCTGCGCCGAACAGCTTGCGGCCCTGCGCGGCATAATAGCGACAGAAGTCGGCGGCTTCGCGTACTTCTCCCAAAGCATCGTCCAGCGTCTTGCCGCCCTCGTGTTGCAACAGGGCGATGAAGGAGGCGTGGCGCGTTTCGAGCAGGTCGGCGGCGCGCGTCAGTATCGCAGCCCGCATGTCCGCGGATGTTCGGCTCCACGCAGCAAAACCCGCCGCGGCATCGGCGATCGTCTTGTTGGCTTGCTCGGTCGTCGCATAAGGGGTCGGCTTCGTCTCCAGCTTGCTCGTCGCGACATCCGCAAGCAGCTGGTCCAGCGCCTTGCGCTCGCCAAACTCGATCCCGGATGAGTTCGTGCGCTCGGCGCCGTAGAGATCGCGCGGCAATGGAATATGTGCGTGGTTCGCTCGAGCTGCGCTGCCGATCTGATCCGCCGGCCGCTGCAGCAAGGCCGAAACGGGTACGCTCTCATCGGCTGCGATGGCCACGAAGGACGAGTTCGCGCCGTTCTCCAGCAATCGCCGCACCAGATAAGCGAGTAGGTCGCGATGACTGCCGACCGGCGCGTAAGTGCGCCAGCGGATGTCCGGCCGGTCCTTGCCGAGCTGCGCGTAGAGCGCGTCGCCCATGCCATGCAGGCGCTGGAATTCGTAGCCGTCGCCATCGGCGAGTTCGAGGATCGTCGCCACCGTCAGCGCATTATGCGTCGCGAGTTGCGGGAAGATGCGCGGTCGCAGCGTTAGCAGCTTGCGTGCGCAAGCGATGTAGTTGAGATCCGTCATCGCCTTGCGGGTGAAGACGGGATAGCCATCCAGCCCGCGCTCCTGCGCGCGTTTGACCTCGGTGTCCCAATAGGCCCCCTTGACGAGCCGCACCATAAGCCGGCGATCGTGCTTGCGCGCAAGCGCATCGATGTGATCGATCACATCGATGCAGCGCTTCTGGTAGGCCTGGATCGCAAG
The DNA here is from genome assembly GCA_030147505.1 of Tardiphaga sp. GTDB lineage: Bacteria > Pseudomonadota > Alphaproteobacteria > Rhizobiales > Xanthobacteraceae > Tardiphaga. The sequence goes on along the minus strand of JASBVG010000037.1, from coordinate 34,395 downwards.
GCCGAAGCCGTTCCACTCGGATAGCGATACATCGGCGAGGGCGGCGTCGATGATGTCGAGGGAGAGTTCGAGTCGGTCGGCTTCCTCCGCATCGACGGTGAAGTTGAGATCGTAGCGCTTGGCCTGCTGTGCCAGCGCGATCAGACGCGGCACCAGCTCCGCCATCACCCGCCCGCGGCTCACGGCCTCGAAGCGCGGATGCAATGCGGAGAGTTTTACGGAGATGCCCGGTCGGTCGGGCAGGGGCTTGTCGCCGGCGGCGCGGCCGATGGCGTCGATGGCGGCGGCATATGAGTCGTAATAGCGCTGGGCATCCTCCGCCGTGCGGGCGCCTTCGCCGAGCATGTCGTAGGAGTAGCGGGGCGCGCGCTCGCTGGCCTTGCGCGCGCGCGCCAGTGCATCGCCGATGGTCTCGCCGAGGACGAAATGGCTGCCCATCAGCCGCATTGCCTGACGCGTGGCCGCGCGCACCGCGGGAAGACCGATGCGCTTGGCGAGCCGGCCGAGCGTGCCTTGAGGTGTTTCGCCAGGCTGGATCGCGCGCTGCGACAGGCCGAGCGCCCAGGCGGAGGCATTGACCAGGAACGCACTCGATTTCGTTTCGTGATGGATGAAATCGCCATCCGCCAGCTTGTCCTCGATGAAGGCATCCGCCGTGCGCCCATCGGGCACGCGCAGCAGCGCCTCGGCCAGCACCATCAGTGCGAGACCCTCCCTGGTCGAAAGCGCGTATTCCCGCAGCATGTCCTCGACGCCGCCGAAGCGGTCGTCCCGGGCGCGGATCGCCGCGATGAGCCGCGACGCCGTGGCATCGATGCGGGCTTCCCGGTCCGGCGTCAGTCTCGCCTCGGCCAGAAGCGTAGCGGCGATGGTGGTGTCGTCGGAGGCATAGGGAGCGGAGAAGGGCATCTGGATGAAATCCCGTGTGAGGGCGGTTTCCTGTCGGATCATCGGAGAATAATCTTCGTGCAACCGTATTTCGACCGGATATTTTTGTATTCGGCCGTAGATATTACGGAATTTCAAGTGTAATCCGGAAGGTATGAGCGATATCGACAAAATCGACCGCAAGATCCTCACCGTGCTGCAGGCTGATGGCCGAATCCCCAATGTCGAACTGGCGGAGCGGGTCGGCCTGTCGCCGACTTCGATCGGCGAGCGCCTGCGGCGGCTTCAGCGCGACGGCTATATCGAGGGCTACAGCGTGCGGCTCAATCCGCAATTGCTTGGCCTTGGTCTGCTGGTCTTTGTCGAGGTGCTGATGGACAAGACCACCCCCGATGTCTTCGAGCGTTTCGCGCGTGCCGTTCGGCTCGCGCCGGAAGTGCTCGAGTGCCACATGGTCGCCGGTGGTTTCGACTATCTGGTCAAGGCGCGCGTCGCCGACATGGCGGCCTATCGGCGCTTTCTCGGCGAGACCCTGCTGGCGCTGCCGGGGGTGCGCGAGAGTCGCACTTACGCCGTGATGGAAGAGATCAAGCGCGAGGCGCCGCTGCCGGTGGGGGCGTGACACGGTTGCCTTGGCAGTCCGGAAGCCCTGCGATACGGTCCGGCGCATCGCGTTCGGAGCAGATCATGCGGGCAGGCCTCTTTCGTCTTTGCGCCATTCTGGCGACGGGCATCATTGCAGCGACATTGCCGTCATCGCCTGCCCCCGCCATCGAGATGTCGCGCGAGGTGGCCGAGCTCTATACGTCGGTATCCATCTATCCGCCCTCGGCCGGTTCCATGACGGTCTGCTACGGCTTCGTCTGCCGGCGCCGTCATATCTTCGATTTCTCGGTCGCGGATCGCGCGGCGCTCGGCAAGATCATGACGGGCGGAAAGGCCTCGGCGGTGGCCGAGCGCGCCGCCGTGCAGAAGGCGGTGATCTGGTTCGACCGTCGCCTCGGTCCAGTGCTTGGCACCGACAAGCGCATCGCCAAGGCGGACTTCCGCTATTTCGACGACAAGCACAATTACGACTGCTGGGACACGACGCGTAACGTGACAAGCCTGCTGCTGATCATGCAGGACTGGGGCATGTTCAGGCATCACACGGTCGGCAATCCGCACTATCGCGGCAATGCGCTGGTCTTGCAGACCCCGCACAACACCGCGGTGTTGCGCGAAAAGTCTACTGGTACCGAGTGGTCGGTGGATATGTGGACCCAGGCCTATGCACAGCCGCCGGCAGTGATGCCGGTGACGCAATGGGTCAAAGAGGATTGAAGAGTTGCGACGCTGAATGCGGTCGTCATTGCAGGGAGCAAAGCGAGGCAGCAATCCAGGTTTTTAGCGAGGAACCGAATGCTTGTCGCCAACAGGCTCCTTGCAATGACGAGTTCCAGCAGCATCCCGCCCAGGGAGGCCGCAGAGCCGCCCTGCCGAATGCATTTCCGATCGATGGCGTTATTGATTTCGCTCGTGCTGGCCAATGCAGGCCAGCGACCCCAATCACGCCCGTCTCAGAGCCCGATCAGACCTTGAGATTCTCGGCCGAGGTCTTGCCGCGGTTGGCGACTTCCTCGAATTCGATCGTCTGGCCTTCGTTCAGCGACTGCAGGCCAGCTTTCTGAACCGCAGAGATATGCACGAACACGTCCTTGCCACCGGCCGCTGGCTGAATGAAGCCATAGCCCTTGGTCGCGTTGAACCACTTAACAGTACCTTTAGCCATCACGTCGTCTCCGCAGGATCGCATCTCAGAACGAATGACCTGTCCCCGCCAACCGGTCGATCCGACCCGCACAGCTTACGCGCGGGCAACACAGCTTGACAGCACAAAGGGTAGGCGGCAATCGCCAATTTCACGCTCAGCGAGAAATCGCGTGCACCGATGGTCGCATGTGCAAGCGCGCGGCGTGGCGGAAAGCCGCAAGATGGCAAGTCAGGACGGCAAGTGTAGCTCCGCTGCAGCACGGTGCAGCGCATGACGAAAGCCCCTGCCGGTCGGCAAGGGCTTCCGCCATGGCGTGGCGCTCAATAGCAGCGATTGAAGGTCCGCCAACGCAGGCCATGGGGCGTCATCACACGGCGGGTAACGTAGCAGCCCGGGCCGGGGCCGACGAAGCCGACACGGAAAGCGGGGCCGTAGAAGCCGCCGTGATGGTGGTGATGATGGCCATGCCAGCCCCAGCCATGGGCGGAAGCGGCGGAAGGAGCGAGTACGGCGGCGCCGAGCGACGCTGCGGCGACAGCTGCGAGAGCAAGTTTGCGAAACATGGTCGTTCTCCTGGCGTGATGCGCGATGCGCTGGTTGCAGGATCATTGTGATCCATCGCCCATTCGTCGTGCCGTTTTCAGGCCGGGTTCGAGGTCGTTTCGCAGGAATTTTCTGAAGATCCGTTCAGGCGCCGACGGTGCGATGCTGCACATGTCCGGATGCGAGTTGCCGCGTGTCGGCAATTGCACGCACCTTGATCGGCGCGCTGCGACCGCGCACGGCAAGGTCATGCGCAGCGAATTTATCTGCATCGAACTGTGCTGAAGCAAACACATCTTCCGAGACGACTGCTGCGCAGGACAGGCCCTTGGTCATGTCCTGCAAGCGTGCAGCGACATTCACGGGGTCGCCGAGCGCGGTGAACACCATGTTGTCGCGATAGCCGATATCGCCGACGATCACCTCGCCGCCATGGATGCCGATGCCGAAGCGGAGCGGCTCCGAAAGGTCGTGCCGTAAAGCTTGATTCAATTCGTCGACATTTTCGGCGATCTGTGCCGCAGCCCTGAGTGCCTGACGGGACGCGGTCTGCGGATCGCAGTTCAGCCCGAAAAGCGCGAGTTCGCCGTCGCCGATGAACTGGTTCGGCTTGCCGCCGCAGGCAACCACGGCCTGCGAGACGGCAGCGAGGAATCGGTTGACGATGAACACGGTGTCGTAAGGCAGCCGCTTCTCTGCCAGCATGGTGGAGCCGCGCATGTCGACGAACATGCAGACGAGATAGCGCTCCTGGCCGATCCGTGCGGGATGCGTGGCATGGGCATTGGCGCTCGATACATGCGGTGCCAGCAGCTGCACGAAGGCGAGATTGGCGGTCGGATGCAGCTGGCAGGCGAGGCGGATGGCGGGATCGCCCTCGCTGCCGAGCCGGCTCAGTACGAAGCTCTCGCGTGCCGAAGGCTCGGGCAGGACGGAGAGATCGCTGGTGATGCGGATACGGCAGGTCGAGCAGCGCGCCCGGCCGCCGCAGACGCTGGCATGGGGCACCTTATGGCGCAGGCTCGCTTCGAGCACGCTCAGTCCGACCGGTACGCGCACGGTGCGCCCGTTGCCGTAAGCGAGGCTGATCATGCCGACACATCGCTCGAGGATGATGCGGACGCCGCGGGCGGCGAGCACGAGCAGCAGCAGCAAGGCATAACCGATCAGGAGATTGTCGGTGATGGCCGCCAGCATCTCCTGTTGCGCGGGCGTGCCGACCTGGCTCGGACCGAGATTGGCGGCCTGCCATTCCGGCGCCGCGATATGAGCCGCGACGAAGCGCTGACCCTGGAAGAGGCCGAGCAGCGCCAGTGTCGGGAGGATCACCGCCGCGGCGAGCAGCCATGGCGCCGCCGTTCTGAACCATGGTTTCATGCGCAGCCAGAAATACAGGCCGATGCAGCCATGGGTCCACGCCACCAGCACCACCGTATACATCGCCCACAGGCGCAGAGGCGCGCCGATCCAGGCGGCGAACACCTGCGGATAGCTGCGGTCGATGTCGTAGATATTTTCGCCGAGGCGCACGGCCACGACATGGGCGACGATCAGCGCGGGAATGCTGAGGCCCAGCATCAGCTGTAGCAGCTCGGTGGTCTTCCACTGGAACTGGCGGCGCTCATACAGCGCCCAGATGCCAAGCGAGGCATGGACCAGCGCGGACGTATAGAAAATCACGGCCACCGGGAAGAACTGCCAGATGCCCGCATGGATGACGACGCCGGCCTGCAGCGCGTCCATCGAGATATTGCCGAGCGCGTGATTGATGAAGTGGCTGAGCAGATAGGTGAACAGCACCAGGGCGCAGGTCAGCCGGATCTGGCGCAGGCCGATGCCCCTCCACCAGGACGGCGCGGCGGCATGCGAAGCAGGGAGTGGAATGGCAGTCCGGGTCATGCTGGGACCATTGAGGCAGCGTAGGATGGGTCGAGCGCAGCGATACCCATCGCCTCCGGTGCAGGAAGTGATGGATATCGCTGCGCTCGACCCCATCCTACACCAGCGGGATCAACAAGTTGACACCATGGCGTGACCAGCCCAAAAGCCCGCCATGACGCCATTCGCCCCCGGTCCCCTTCGTCGTAATCTTTCGCGCCGGTCGCTTGCCGCCGTGGGTGCGCTGCTGCTCGTGCTCGCCGTGATGCGGCTGGTCTATGCGGGAATGTTCGAGCTGCGCACAGACGAGGCCTATTACTGGACCTGGTCGAAGGAGAGCGTGCTGTCCTTCCTCGATCATCCGCCGATGATCGCCTGGTTCGTCCGTGCCGGCACAGCAATCTTTGGCGACACCGCTTTCGGCGCCCGTTTCGCCGGCATCGTGGCGCTGGCCGTGACGCAGTTGCTGCTGGCGGACATCGTCCGCCGCGTCACCCGGGATTTGCGCGCGATGATGGTCACCGTGCTGATGACGGAGGCCGCGCTGTATTACGGCCTGCTGATGGCCAAGGTGGCGCCTGACGTCGCGATGATCCCCTTTGCGACCGCGATGCTGTGGTCGCTGGTGCGGCTGGCCGAAAGCGATGATGGCCGCTGGTGGCTGGCGGCAGGTGCGTTCGGCGGGCTCGCATTGCTGTCGAAGCTCACGGTGGTGCTGACCGTTCCGGCGATTCTCGTCTTCATGCTGCTGCCGGACTGGCGGATGCGCTGGCTGAAAAGCCCGTATCCGTGGCTCGCGGTGCTGGTCGCGCTCGCTGTGTCGTCGCCGGTGACGATCTGGAATGCGACGCATGACTGGGCGTCGTTCAAGTTCCAGTTCGTGCGTGTGACCGCGCCGCACGCTTTCTCGCTTAGCACGTTCGGCGAGTTCTTCGGCATGCAATTCGCGCAGGTCGGTTTCGTGCTGTTTCCCGTGCTGGTGTCGGCCTGCGTGCTAACGCTGTGGCGCGGCGCCCGTCAGCGCGATCCGGTTGCGCTGCTGCTGTCGCTCAGCGTGCTGGTACCGTTCGCCTATTTTCTGTGGCGCTCGCTGACGCTGCGCGTCGGCGACACCTGGCCGATGTTCATGTGGCCTCCGGCCATCGCGGTGGCGGCGATCAATGTCACGCGCCTTGCCGAGGATGGCTGGTCGGCGAGCACGGTGCGCGCCGGCCATCGCTGGATCGCCATATCGATCGCGACAGGCATTCCCTTCGTCGTGCTCGCCTTCCTCTATTCCGTCGCCGCGCCGTGGAATCTGCTCGGCCGCAACGATCCGATCGGCACCGAGGCCGGCTACGACCGCCTCGCGGCGCGCGCCGTGCAGGAGATGCAGGCCACCGGCGCCACCTGGATCGCGACGACGAACTACCGCGTCTATGCGATGCTGCGCTGGCACCTGAAGGACAGCGTGCCGGTGATCCAGGTGAACGAGCGCGCGCGCTTTCGGGGCTTCCGCGATCCGGGCATGGATCGCATCAAGAACAAGCCCGGGCTCTATATTGCGCAGCCTGATGCGGAAGATCGTACGCTGTTGCTGAACGCGGGCGCGACATTGCAGCCGCTGGGACAGATGCACACGATGTGGCGCGGCACGCCGATGCGATCGTTCCAGATCGACAAGATCACCGGCTGGACGCCGGACCTCAATCCGGCACCGGACACGCCGTTCTATCGGCCGCCGTCACTGGCCTGTGCCGTAGGGCGGATTAGCGCAGCGTAATCTGCCGGCGGAGTCTGCAGTTGAAGCAGCGCGGCGGATTACGGCTTCCCCCAATCCGCTCTACGCTTCCTCGTCGTCCTTCTTCCGCACCAGATCCTTCGCGAGATCCGCCAGTTGTGGCCGCGGCAGGGCGGTGAATGGCAGCGGCCGTGTCACGTCGATGGCTGCGAGGCCGAAGCGGGCGGTAAGGAGGCCGTTCAATATGCCTTCGCCGAGCCGCTGTGAGAGCTTCGCCGCGATGCCGTGGCCGAGCACCTGCTGGATCATGCCATCGCTTGCCGCCATGCCGCCGGTGACTGCGAGATGGCCGACGACCTGCCGTAGCAGCGCGATCATGCCGAGCGCGCCGGGTCGCCCGCCATAGAGTTTTGCCAGTTGCCGCACGAGGCGGATCGCGGCGGCGGCGACGAACAGCATATCCACCAGCGCGCGCGGCGAGATCGCGGTGACGACGGAGACGCGCTGCGCTGCGACCGAGACCAGACGGCGCGCCTCGATATCGAGCGGCGACATCAGTTCGCGTTCGGCCAGCCGGATCAGATCGGCTCCGTCGATGATCTCGCCGGCATGGGCGGCAAGCGCGGTGCGCGCGCGGGCGAGGCGGGGATTGCTGTGTGCGAGCTTGAGCAGATCGGTGAGGACGGCGCGGCTCTCGCTCCGATCGTCGCTGGCGATCACCTCGGCGGCGCGGGCGTGCAGCTTCTCGATGGTGGCGAGGCGCATCAAGGCGAGCGCCTCCCGTGCGATGATCACCGCCAGCGCCAGCGCCACCAGCGCGGCGAGGCCGAGACCGAGAAAACCGAGACCGTCATTGATGGTGAAAAGGTCACGGATCAGATTGGCGACGCCGAGGCCGGTGCCGAGCAGCACGAGGCCGCCGAGCGCACTCCAGAACAGCGTGCCCCAGCCAAATCCCTTTCGTGCCGGGCGCAGCGGTTCCTCGATGGCGACAGGCAGTTGCGGCTCCGGCTCCGGCGTGATGCGGATGGCGCCGCGGGCCAGGCGGCCGATATCGTCGTCGCCGCCCATCACGGTGACATGGGGATCGTCGAGGCGGAACGTGGCCGGGCGGCGCGTGCGGTCGGTCATTGCAGGCGATCTCCGATCAGGAACTGGAGCGCGCGGTCGAGGCGGATGTGAGGCAGTGCCGGCTCCGCGCCGTCCGTGCGCGCGAGCAATGGCGGTCGGAATTTGAGGAAGCGGTAGTCGGCCCTGTCGGCGCTGGCGCTGGACAGGCCGGTAAAGGCGCCGCCATCGAACAGACCGTCGAGATTGCTCGGCAGGTCGCCGGGGAAGGTCGCGACTTCGGTCTCGCCGTCGAAAATCTCGCCATTGGCGGATTCGCCGGCGACCGGCGTGCCGAGGATCGACGGCAGCTTTTCACGGCCGCGCTGGACGAGGGCTTCCTTGGTCGCACGCACGGCCGCGATGGCGACCACATCGACGGCGGCGCCAGCCAGCTCCGAGCGCGCCAGTGCTTTCCGTACGATCTGCTTCAGCACCTCTTCCAGCCGGTCATGGCTGAGATGATGCAAATGGTCCGCCTTGGTCGCTGCAAACAGGATGCGATCGACACGCGGGCGGAATAGCGTGCTCAGGATGCTGGTGCGGCCGATGCGGAAACTGTCGAGAATGCCGGCCAGCGCCGCTTCGAGATCGTGCAGCGCTTCCGGCCCGGCATTGAAGGCCGACAGCGCATCGACCAGCACGATCTGGCGATCCAGCCGCGCGAAGTGATCGCGATAGAACGGCCGGACGACGACGTCCTTGTAGGCCTCATAGCGCCGCTTCATCATTGCCCACAGCGATCCGTCCGGAGCATCGCCGCCTTTGGTCACATCAAGCGGCGCGAAGGTGAGGGCCGGCGATCCCGCAAGATTGCCAGGCATCAGGAAACGCCCTGGCGGCAGCAGGCTCATGGCGAAGCGCTCATCGCGGCAGGCGCGCAGATAGTCGGTGAACAGCCTCGCCGCTGTCAGCGTGAACGGCTCGTTCTCCGGCGCTTTCGGATCGAGCGTCGCGAGATGGGCGAGGAATTCCGCCGCGATCGCCGCGCGCGGGCCTTGCCGCGACAGCGCGAGGCTTTCCGCCGACCATTCCTCATAGCTCTTGCTCAGCAGTGGCAGGTCGAGCAGCCACTCGCCGGGATAGTCGACGATATCGAGGGTGAGCGTACGCTCTGCGCCGTTCTTGCGTTGATAGTCGATGACAAGGCGCAGCTCGCTGATATCGGTGGTCGAATTCGGCCAGCGCCGCCCGTCGATCAGTGTCGCAAGATGTTCCTCATAGGCAAAGCGCGGCACCGCATCGTCCGGCTGCGGTGCGAGACGCGCTTTCGCGATGCGTCCGGTCGCCAGCGATTCAAATACCGGAAACTTGCCGCCGCGCGTCAGCCCGTGGACGAGCGCGGTGATGAACACGGTCTTGCCGGCGCGCGACAGACCTGTGACGCCAAGCCGCACGGTGGGATTGAACAGACCGTCGCCATAATCGAGCAATGCGCGCGCGGACAGCCGGGCTTCTTCGACGAGTTCGGACAGGCTGGCCATATGGGGCGTGAGTGCTCCGGTGGGCGCGTGATCCCGAAAAGTGGGTACCGGTTTTCGGACAAGATCATGCGCAAACAAGAAAATGCGAAACGCGATCACAAAGTGGCGATTATCGGGCTGAAATCAAGTTGGATCGAGGGTGATTACAACTCTGTCATTCAGCTTTCATTGACCTTCCGCACCGCATCATCTATCGCGACATGAGGGGATATCGCGGCGTGCTTGGGGCGAGCATGCCATCTGCATCACCAGCCGACCGGCCAGCATTCGCCATGACCGTTTTCCGCCTGAAGCAGCTCACTGCCAATTCCGCCCATAGGGTCGCCGGCGCGATCCGCTGGAACTACGACCGCGCCGAACTGATCGCCGACGGCATCATCCATGGTCTTGGCGTGTTTGCCGGCCTGATTGCGCTGACAGTGTTGATCGTGCTGACCGCCGTCTTCGCCACGGCCACCGAGATCGTCAGCGTCTCGATCTATGCCGCCGGGCTCCTTGCGATGCTCGGCTTCTCCGCTGCCTACAATATGTGGCCGGTGTCGCCGCGAAAATGGTTTCTGCGCCGCTTCGATCATTCGGCGATCTATCTCCTGATCGCCGCCACCTACACGCCGTTCCTCGCACAGATCGGGAATGGCTGGCTCGCCGCCGGGCTGCTCGCGTTCGTGTGGAGTGTCGCCGTCGCGGGCATCGTCATCAAGCTGCGCTATCCCGGTCGCTTCGACGGGCTTGCGGTGGTGCTCTATCTCGCTTTGGGCTGGAGCGGCATGATGGCCTATGACGCCGTGTTCACGCCGTTGCCGCCGATGACCATGTGGTTCGTCGCGGCTGGCGGCACGCTCTATACGCTCGGCGTCATCTTCCACGCCTGGCGCCGCCTGCGTTTCCAGAATGCGATCTGGCACGCATTTGTCCTGCTCGGCGCCGCATGCCACTATACGGCGGTGCTCGACATGGTGCTGAGCACCGCGGCATAAGCGACAAGAAAATATAACATCGGGGGAGTAAACCCATGCAGGTGGGCGGCAAGATCGTCGTCGTGACCGGCGGCGCCAATGGCATCGGCCAGGCGCTGTGTGAGACCTTTCACAAAGCAGGCGCCAAGAAAGTCGTCGTCGTCGATCTCGATGGCGAGCGCGCGACGGCGGTCGCGGACAGCATCGGCGGCGCCGCGTTCCGATGCGACGTCGGCAAGGAAGCAGATATCCAGCATGTGATCGAACTGACCGAACGGCATTACGGTCCCATCGATCTGTTCTGCTCCAATGCGGGCATCGGCGGCGGTTTCGATCCGATGATGCCGAATGCCGGCGGCACCAGCGACGAACCCTGGACGAGGAGCTGGGCAATCCATGTGATGGCCCATGTCTATGCCGCGCGGCATCTCGTCCCGCTGATGAAGGAGCGCGGCGGCGGCTATTTCCTCAACACGATCTCTGCCGCAGGCCTGCTGTCGCAAGTCGGCAGCCCCGCTTATTCGACGACCAAACACGCTGCCGTCGGTTTCGCCGAAAGCCTCGCCATCTCGCATCGCGCCCATGGCATCAAGGTCTCGATCCTGTGTCCGCAGGGCGTCGATACCAACATGCTCAAGAACATCCCGAAGGGCCCGCAGTCGAATGACGGCAACCTGTCGCCGGAGCAGGTGGCTCAGGATGCGCTGGCGGGTATCGAAGCGGAGACGTTCCTGATCCTGCCGCACAGGCAGGTGGTCGACTATATGCGCAAGAAGACCGAGAATTACGACCGCTGGATCGGCGGCATGGCGAAGATCCAGGCGAAGATGCGGGAGACTTTTGGGAAGTAGCGAAGGCGCTCTTTCCCTCCCCCGAGCACGGCGCGGCTGCGCCGCTTGGGGGAGGGAATCCATAAAGGCCTGCGCGCTACAAAAGAAAAAACTACTCCGCAGCTTCCAGCCTCGGCGGCCCCGGCCGCTCCACCGGCACCGGCGGATCGTAGCACTGGATCGGCGGCAGATTGCCGGTGAACTTTTCCACCTGCACCACGGTGAGCTGCCCCGTACATCCCTGCGCCAGGCTCGACGTTCCGATATCGCGCGTCAGCACATTCGGATTGCCGTGCACGCAGAGCGGCTTGTCCTCGTTGATGTCCTCGGGATCGTAATAGGCGCCGGTCGGCAACTGGATCACGCCGGCCATCACGTCCTCGGTGACGACCACCGATGCGAGACAGGCGCCGCGCTCGTTGAACAGCTTGATGATGTCGCCATCCGTGATCTCGCGTGCATCCGCGTCGATCGGATGCATGCGCGCCACTTCGCGCCCGCGCCGCTTTTCTGCGGCGCTGTGGCCGCCGAAATCGAGCTGGCTGTGCAGGCGCGAGGCCGGCTGATTGGCGACGAGATGCAGCGGCGCGTCCGCGGTCGGCACGTCGAGCGGCTGCAGCCATGCCGGATGGCCCGGGCAGTCCGCATAGTTGAAGCCGGCGATGGTGGAGGAGAAGATCTCCACCTTCCCGCTCGGCGTCGGCAGCGGATGTGCTTCGGGATCACTGACAAACATACGCAGCGTGCCGCCATCGAGCGGCTTCTGCGGCAGCAGCACTTCGCCATTCTTCCAGAAGGTCTCGAAGTCCGGCGCTTCATAGCCTCCGTTGACAAGCCCGTCATAGGTCGTCTTGTAAAGATGCTGCAGCCACTCGCGCGTGGTGCGGCCTTCGGTGAATTCCGCGCCCTTGCCGAGGCGCTCGGCGAGGCCCGAGAAGATGTCGTAATCGTTGCGCGCCTCGCCAAACGGCTCGGCCATCTGATGCATCGCGACCATCAACGGATCGGTCTGCGCGCTGCCGATATCCTCGCGCTCCAGCGACATGGTGACGGGGAGCACGATATCCGCATGGCGCGCGGTCGCCGTCCATGCCAGCTCGTGCACCACCAGCGTGTCCACCTGCGCGAAAGCCTGACGCAGGCGGTTGATGTCCTGATGATGGTGGAACGGATTGCCGCCGGCCCAATAGACCAGCTTGATGTCCGGATAGTTCAACTTCGAGCCGTTATAGTCGAACGGCTGGTTCGGATTGAGCAGCATGTCGGAGATGCGCGCCACCGGAATGAAGGCGGGCACGCTGTTCTTGCCCTGCGATAGTCCTGCAATCGGCACGGCGTTGTAGCGGCGTCCGTAATTGGCGATGGCACCGAGTGCGTAACCAAAACCACCGCCTGGCAGGCCGATCTGGCCCAGCATGGTGGCGAGGACCGCCGACATCCACACCGGCTGTTCGCCGTGCCGCGCCCGCTGCAGCGAATGCGCGACGGTGAACAGTACGCGCTTGCCGGGCAGTCTTCGCGCGAGCTTGAGGATGACATCGGCTTCAAGCCCGGTGATCGGAGCTGCCCAGGCGGCGTCCTTCGGCTGGCCGTCGCTGCGGCCCATCAGGTAGTTTTCGAATTCATCGAAGCCGACACTGCAACGATCGATGAAGGCGCGATCATGCGTGCCGTCCATCACCAGCGTATGCGCCAGCGCCAGCATCAGTGCGACGTCCGAGCCCGGTGTCGCCTGCAGCCAGTCCTGGTTGACCTCGTCGGGCAGGTCGGTCTTCAGCGGCGAGACCAGTACGAATTCACCGCCGCGCTTGCTCACCGCGATCATGTCGCCATGTTCGGTGTGCTTGCTGATGCCGCCGCCGGCGACGCGCGAATTCTTGGTGTTCATGCCGCCGAAGGCGACGACCAGATCGCAATGCGCGACCACTTCGTCCCAGCCGATATTGCGGCGGGTCATGTCCTCGTAGTCGCCGAGAATGCGCGGGATGATCACCGTCGAAGCGCCGGCCGAATAGGAGTTCACCGAGCGCACATAGCCGCCGAGCGCCATGTTGAGAAAACGATGCACCTGGCTCTGTGCGTGATGGAAGCGGCCCGCGCTCGACCAGCCATAGGAGCCGCCGAACACCGCCTGCGGTCCGTGCTTGTCCCTGACGCGCTTGAGTTCGCCGGCGAGCAGGTCGAGCACCTCGTCCCATTCCATCTCGACGAAGCCATCACGGCCACGGCGATCGCTCGGGCCGGGCCCATTCTCCAGCCAGCCGCGGCGGACCATCGGTTTTGCGATACGCGCCTTGTGGCGCAGCGCTTCCGGAAAATTCTGGATGATCGGATTCGGATCGGGGTCGATCGGATGCGGTGAGATCACGAGCTTGTCGTCGATCCATTCACCGGAGAAGGCGCCCCAATGCGAGGAGTGGGTCATCTTGCCCTGCGGCCGGGTCGTGCGGTCACTCGCCTGCGTCATGCGTTCCAATCCGTCATCGCATCGTCATCAATGCTTTTGTCCATAAAGCACGGGAACCGCGGAGTCGACGACCACCTCGACAAGGCTGACGCCCGCATGCTGCAGGCTATGCCGGAAGGCCTTTTCAAGTTCCGAACTTGTGGTGACGCGCATGGCATGTGCACCCATCGCTTCGGCAATTTTGACGAAATCTATTCCGGGCAGATCGAGGCCCGGAACATTTCTCACCTGCATCACCTGGCTGAACGAGCGCATCGCGCCGTAGCCGGAATTGTTGATGACGACCACGGTGAGCGGCAGTTTGCGCTGCGCTGCGGTCCACAGCGCCTGGATCGAATACATCGCCGAACCGTCGCCGATCAGGCACACGGTGCGGCGGCCAGGATGCGCAAGCGCCATGCCGACCGAGGCGGGGAGGGAATGGCCGAGACCGCCGGATGACATCGTGTAGAACGAATTGGCGCCGCGCATGGGCAGATATTTGTGCATCGCCGGGCGATGCGACGGCGCTTCTTCCACGAGCATCGCGTCTGCCGGCATCGCCTGCGACAGCGTGTGCAGGAGATAGTCGATCGGGATCGGATCGGCCGCGACAGGGGCTGGCGGCAGCACGCGGCCCTTCGTTACATTTCGCTTCGTGTCTGGCAGCAGATCGCGCAGCATGGTCAGCGCCGGCTTCATGGTGGCGACGATGCTGGTGCCGATCGGAGCGATGGCGGCGCTGTCGGCATCGTCGGTAATCTGGAAGATCGTGCTGCCGCCATCGAAGATCGTCGCATGACCCTCCACATGGAAGGTGAAGACCGGCGCGCCGATCACCACGACGAGATCATGATCCTTCAGTGCATCGGAGAGCTGCGCGGGCGAGGCATGCAGGAAGCCGTGGAATTGCGGATGCCGCTCGGGGAAACTGCAGCGCGCCGAGAATGGCGCAACCCACACCGCCGCCTTCGTCTTCTCTGCAACGGCAACCATCTCCTCGACACAACCGGCGCGATCGACACCGGGGCCGACGACGAGAGCGGGGTTTCTGCTGTTGCCGAACGCAGCGACCAACTGCTGCATCGCCTCCGGCTCCGGCCCGAATTCGCGGCTGACATGCCGCGCCTCGATCAGATCTGCCGGATGCGTCCAGTCATCGATCGGTACCGAGACGAAGGTCGGTCCGCAGGGCGGCTGCATCGCGACATAATAGGCGCGGGCGATTGCTGCGGGCACGTCCTCGGCCCGTGCCGGCTCGACGCTGTATTTCACATAGGGCCGGGGAAATTCCGATGCCCGCTCGGCATAGAGAAAGGCCTGCAGCGGCAGGATGCTGCGCGCCTGCTGCCCGGCGGTGATGACCATGGGCGTCTGGTTGCGATGCGCGGTGTAGATATTGCCCAGCGCATGGCCGACGCCGGCAGCCGAATGCAGATTGACGAAGGCCGCATTGCGCGTCGCCTGCGCATAACCATCGGCCATGCCAACCACGGAGGCTTCCTGCAGGCCGAGGACGTAATCGATGTCGTCCGGCCAGTCGGACAGGAACGGCAATTCGGTGGAGCCGGGATTGCCGAATACCTTGGTCATGCCGAAGCCGCGCAGGAGATGCAGGGTGGCGTCTTTGACGGTGGTGGTCGTGGATTTTGGAGAGCGAGCCAAGGCAATTTCCTCACGGGTCGGGCAGTTTTCCTGCCGTGTCTGTCTGGTTGACTCATCAACGGCGGAAAGCCGGGGAGAGTCAACCGTGGGAAGGATGAGACAGAGGCGAGGGCGCTCCACTTTTCCCTCCCCACTGTGCGGCTGCGCCGCTTGGGGGAGGGAAAACGGAGCTCCGCCTCTTATTTCTTCTCGAACTCCGCAATCAGCCGCTCCAGCTGCTCGCGTTCACCCTCCGCCTTCTCGCCAGGATCGAACAGCACATTCCGCAGCAGGTAATACTCCGTCTCGTCCTCGATCCGGTCGCGCTTGAGGACGCGCGCATAGGTCCTCGAATAGCGCCGGCGCAGTTCTGAGAGCGACGGAATGTCATTCAGCCGGAGTTCGCTGTCGAATTTGGCGACTTCCATCGGCGTGAATTGCAGCGACATGTCCATGCAGTCGCTGACGGCGTCGCGGAGTGCAGCTGGCGCAAGGGCTTCGGTCAGCAGTTTTTCGGCGGGCCGGTATTTTCCCGCGAAGAAGGAGAGAAATTCCTTCAATCTGATGTCGTCGATGTCGGCTTGGTTTTGCATATCAGTCGCCCCACGCTCATCCCTCATGGTGAGGAGGCGCGAAGCGCCGTCTCGAACCATGGCGACGCACTCTCGCCATCCCAGTGAATGGCTATGCCATTCACAAGGAGACGCGCGCAAGGGCGCGCTCCTCAGGATGAGGGCGGAGTGAGTGGCGAGATTACCAGCTCGCCGTGGCCTTCATGGTCGGCGCGCCCTTGTCGTTGGCGGTCCAGACCTCATAGCCATCGGCGGTCTCGTTGGCATTCACGGTGAAATCCGCGCCATCGAACAACGGCGACACGCCGCGATAGGCAAACCGGGTCGGCGCCTTGCCGCCCTTCAGCTTCGCGCAGAACTCTACCAGCAGCGCCGCCTGCAGCGGGCCGTGAAAGACGAGGCCGGGATAGAATTCGACCTTGGTGACATAGTCGCGGTCGTAATGGATGCGGTGGCCGTTGAAGGTGAGCGCGGAATAGCGGAACAGCAGCACCGGATCTGCATAATGCGTTTCCTGGTGCTTCGCGCTCAGCGGTTCCTTCGGTGCCGGGGCCGGCGGCGCCATGCTGGTCGGCATGTCGCGATAGACGATGTCCTGGCGCTCGCGGATGGCGACGCCGCGCGGCGTGGTGATGGTGTGCTCGACATTGACGAAGCACAGCGTGCCGGTGGAACCGGTCTTCACATTGACGTCGAGAATCTTCGACGAACGGGTCACCTCATCGCCGACCAGCAGCGGCGCAATGAACTGTACCTCGCCGCCGGCCCACATGCGGCGCGGCAGCGGCACCGGCGGCAGGAAGCCGCCGCGGGCGGGATGGCCGTCCGGGCCGAGCTTGTCCATGGCGGCCACCGGCTGCGCCAGGCACCAATGGGTGGTGAACGGCGCGGCGTCGCCCGTCTTCGGTACGCCGATGTCGAGAAACAGCGTGGCGCGCAGGCCCTTCACGAGCTGCGCCGTGATCACGTCTGACTGCTCGTCGGTGCGGCCGACCCACTGCTTGAGATGATCGATGTCGAGCTTGTCGGTCATGTCGCGCTCCTTACTTCTGCACGTCGCCAATGCCTGGTACCGCGCCGTAGCTGCGATCTGCATCCATCCAGATCGCTCCTGGCGCGGGATAGGCCACCGGACCATTAGGCGTATCCACGGTGATACGGCGGAGATGCGGATGTTTTGACAGATCCGCCATCGTGTTCACCTCGGCAAAGGCGATGTCGGCATCGCTCAGGCGCTTCAGCAGCTCCTCGCGGCTTAGCGAGCCGAAGATGTCGCCGACAACCTTGTCGGTGTAGTCGCGATTGTGCACGCGCTCGACATTGTTGGTCATCTTGGCGTCGGTGGCGAGGTCGGCATTGCCCAGCACCTTGGCGCAAAGGATCTTCCATTCGCGCTCGCTCTGGATCGAGATCAGGATGCCCTTGCCTTCCTTCGAATTGAACACGCCATAGGGCGCGATGGAAGGATGCGCGAGGCCCATGCGCTTCGGCTCCTTGCCGTTCTCGGCATTGAGCAGCGGCACGGTGAGCCAGTCGGCCATCACGTCGAACATGGAGATGCGGATATCGGCGCCTTCGCCCGACACGCTGCGCCCGATCAGCGCTTCCAGGATCGCGGCATGGGCGGTGGCACCGGTGGCGACATCCACAATGGAGACGCCGACACGCGAGGGGCCTTCCGGGCCGCCGGTGATGGAAGCGAGGCCGCTCTCGGCCTGGATCAGGAGGTCATAGGCCTTGCGATGCGCGTAAGGCCCGGTGTCGCCATAGCCGGTGATGGTGGCGCAGATCAGCCGCGGATAGTCCTTGCGCAGGCGCTCCAGCGTGAAGCCGAGCTTGTCCATGGAGCCGGGCTTGAGATTCTGAATCAGCACGTCGGCGGTGGCGATCAGTTCTTCCAGCTGCTTGCGGCCTTCGGGCGTCGCGAGATCGACGACGGCCGAATCCTTGCCGCGGTTGAGCCAGACGAAATAGCTGCTCTGGCCCTTGGCGGCGGCATCATAGCCGCGGGCAAAATCGCCTTCCGGGCGTTCGATCTTGATGACATGGGCGCCGGCATCAGCGAGGCGCGAACTGCAATAGGGCGCCGCCACGGCCTGTTCGACGGCGACGACGGTGAGGCCTTTGAGCGGCAGCATATGAATTCCCCGAATGATCAGCTGTCATCGTAGACGCATCGAAGCAATCCGGAAAATGGATTGCTTCGATGTTGGGATCCTCGCAGCGGCGAGGAGCAAATGACCTAGTATGAGCGCGGCATTCCGAGCACGTGCTCGGCCACGAAGGACAGGATCAGGTTCGTCGAGATCGGCGCGACCTGATACAGCCGCGTCTCGCGGAACTTGCGCTCGACATCATATTCCTCGGCGAAACCAAAACCGCCATGGGTCTGGATACAGGCATTAGCCGCCTCGAAGCTCGCATCGGCCGCGAGCATCTTGGCCATATTGGCCTCGGCGCCGCATTCCATGCCGGCTTCGTATTTGCGCAGTGCTTCCTTCACCATCAGCTCGGCCGCACGCATGTTCGCGTAGGCCTTGGCGATCGGGAACTGGATGCCCTGGTTCTGGCCGATCGGCCGGCCGAACACCTGGCGCTCCTTGGCGTAAGCGCTGGCCTTGGCAATGAACCACTTCGCATCGCCGACGCATTCCGAGGCGATCAGGATGCGCTCGGCATTCATGCCGGAGAGAATGTAGCGAAAGCCCTTGCCCTCTTCACCGATCAGGTTTTCTTTCGGCACCTTCATGTCGGTGAAGAACACTTCGGTGGTCGCATGATTCATCATCGTGCGGATCGGGCGGATCTCGAGGCCCTTCTTCTTGGCCTCCTTCATGTCCACCAGGAACACGGAGAGACCATCGGTGCGCTTCGCGGCCTGTTCCTTCGGCGTGGTGCGGGCGAGCAGCACCATCAGGTCGGAATATTCGGCGCGGCTGGTCCAGATCTTCTGGCCGTTGACGATGTAGTCGCCGTTCTCGTCTTTCTTGGCGACGGTCTTCAGCGAGGAAGTGTCCGTCCCCGAGGTAGGCTCGGTGACCCCGAACGCCTGCAGACGGACTTCGCCCGATGCGATCTTCGGCAGCCACTTGGCCTTCTGCTCGTCATTGCCATGACGCAGCACCGTGCCCATCGTATACATCTGGGCATGGCAGCCGCCGCCATTGGCGCCGGCGCGCTGGATCTCTTCCAGGATCGCCGCTGCCGCCGAAAGCTTGAGGCCCGAACCGCCATATTCCTCGGGGATCAGCACGGAGAGGTAACCCGCCTCCGTCAACGCATCGACGAAGGCTTTCGGATAGGCCATCTCGCGATCGAGCTTGCGCCAGTACTCACCGGGAAACTGCGCGCACAGTTTGGCAACGGCATCGCGGATGTCAGCAAATTCGTCCGCTTCAGCGGCAGCATGTTTCGTCAAGGAACTGGCTTCTCTTCTCAAGGGGAAATTGGGTAATCCCGGCTACGAGATTCTTGGCCTTACGTAATACGGACCGGAAGATGCTCGTAGCCTTTGACGAAGCTCGAATACACGCGCTTGGGTTCCCCCACAACTTCGATGTTCTCGAACCGTTTCAGTATTTCCTCCCAAACGATCTTCAATTGCAACTCCGCCAGGCGCATGCCCACGCAGCGGTGTATGCCGAAACCGAATGACAGATGAATCTTCGGGCGTTTGCGGTCGATGATGAATTCATTCGGCCGCTCGATCACTTCGTCGTCGCGATTGCCGGAGACGTACCACATCACCACGCGGTCGCCCTTCCTGATCTCCTTTCCGCCCAGATTGGTATCCTGCAATGCTGTCCGGCGCATATGCGCCAGCGGCGTCTGCCAGCGGATCACTTCCGGCACCATGGTTTCGATCAGCGCCGGATTGTCGCGCAGCTTCTGATACTGGTCGGGATTCTCGTTCAGCGCGAGCACCGAGCCGGTCATCGTGTTGCGGGTGGTATCGTTGCCGCCGACAATGAGCAGGATCATGTTGCCCATCAGATTGTCCTTGTCCATGAAGCGCGTGGCATCGCTGTGCGCCATCATGGAAATGAGATCATTCCGCGGTTCGGAATTGACCCGCTCATTCCAGAGATTCTGGAAATAGGCGGCGCACTCATCCATCTCGCGGCGACGCTCCTCCTCGGACGACACGATGCCGCTCTTGGGCAGGGCAGTCGCGACGTCGGACCAGCGCGTCAGCTTGCGGCGCTGCTCGAACGGGAAGTCGAACAAGGTTGCCAGCATCTGCGTGGTCAGTTCGATCGAGACGCGATCGACCCAGTCGAACGTCTCGCCGCGCGGCAGCCCGTCCAGCACCTTGCAGGTGCGTGTGCGGATGAGCTTGGCCAGTTCGTCGAGATGTTCGGGGGTGAACATCGGTGTCACGGTCTTGCGCTGCGGCGTGTGCTTCGGCTCGTCCATGGAGATGAAGCTCGGCCAGCTATAGCCCTCCGGCTCGTCGCGAATGCCGATGCCGCCGAGCTTTGAGTCCGACGAGAAGATGCCGTGGCTGGTATCTACCTTCATGATGTCGTTGTACTTCGTCACCGACCAGTAGGGTTCTATCGGTGCATTGGTGCAGTAATGCACCGGCTCCTCCGCGCGCAGCCGCTCGAAAAACGGCCACAGCGTATCGGTGGCGAACAGCTTTGGCGCGCCGGGGTGGAAATCCTTCAGCGGCATCGAATAGGCGAGCTCGCGTGCGATGCGGTCGCGGGTCGCCTTGTCGGGATCGATACGGTTCTGGATGTTCATGGCGTCTGCTCTCTTGGTGATCTTGTTCTGTTAGCCGGGGATACGGACGGGCAGCGTCTCGTAGCCCTTCACGAAGCTGGAAAAGACCCGGTGTGGTTCATCCACCACTTCGATGCGCTCAAAGCGTTTCATGATTTCTTCCCACACGATCTTCAGTTGCAGTTCGGCGAGGCGAAGCCCGACGCAGCGGTGGATGCCGAAGCCGAAGGAGAGGTGGCGGTTCGGGCGCTCGCGGTCGATGATGAATTCGTCCGGCCGGTCGATCATCTCCTCGTCGCGATTGCCGGAGACGTACCACATCACGACCTTGTCGCCCTTCTTGATCTGCTTGCCGCCGAGTTCGGTATCGGCGATCGCGGTGCGCCGCATATGCGCGAGCGGCGTCTGCCAGCGGATGATCTCCGGCACCATGCTCTCGATCAGTGCCGGATTGGCGCGCAGCTTGTCGTACTGCTCCGGAAACCGGTTCAGCGCATAGACGCCGCCGGACATCGAATTGCGCGTGGTGTCGTTGCCGCCGACGATGAGCAGGATGATATTGCCGAGGAAGCTTTCCGGATCGAGATGTCGTGTTGCGTCGCTATGCGCCATCATTGACAGCAGATCGCTCTTCGGCGGCGCATTCATGCGCTCCTGGAACAGCCGACCGAAGAACTCGCCGCATTCGCGCAGTTCCTTCTGTCGCTGCGCTTCCGCTTCGGGTGTCGGCGGCAGCATGGTGGCGACATCGGACCAGTGCGTCAGCTTGCGCCGTTCCTCCCACGGAAAATCGAACAAGGTCGCCAGCATCTGCGTCGTCAGTTCGATGGAAACCCGGTCGACCCAGTCGAAGGTCTCGTTGCGGGGCAGGGCATCGAGCACCGCTGAGGTTCGCTCGCGGATCAGTCCTGCGAGTTCGTCCATATGATTCGGCGCAAACATCGGCGCCACGGTCTTGCGTTGGGCGGAATGATGTGGCGGGTCGGTGGCGATGAACATCGGCCGGCGAAACTGCACGCCGGCGTCGCGGATGGTGATGCCGCCGAATGCCGCTGCCGATGAGAATGTGCTGTGATTGATCTCGACCGACATGATGTCGTTGTATTTGGTCACCGACCAGTACGGCCCGAACATGCTGTCGCGGCAATAGTGCACCGGCTCCTCGCGGCGCAGGCGCTCGAAGTAGGGCCAGAACGTATCGTCGCGGAACAGTTCGGGATTGCCCGGATCGAAGTCTTCGAGCGGCGTGGTGTAGGCGGCGTCGCGTGCGCGGCGCTGGCGGCGTGCGAGTTCAGACTCGGCGTGGTCGGATTCGGCGCGGCTGGTCTCAATTGTCCCGTGCATGACAATTCCCCGGTTTCGTTTCGTCCCTGGTGCACACCGTTTTGCTTCGCGGTGTCTTTATTGCGTCTAATTAGATGCCGGAATGTGGATCGACGCAAGCGCGACTACAACTTTCGGACGTGCCGAAAAGGTTGATTTGCCAGCGCATTTGCTGTCTTCAATGGGGTAAATGCGCGCGTGCCGCGCAATAATTTAGAGACGACCGGAGGCCGCCCGATGATCCCGAACGCCCAACACATGTTTAACTTCGATCTCGGCGAGACCGCGGAAGCGATCCGCGAGACCGTGCGCGATTTCGCGCAGAATGAGATCGCGCCGCGCGCCGACGCCATCGACAGGAACAACCAGTTTCCCATCGACCTGTGGCCCAAGCTAGGCGAGCTCGGCCTGCATGGTATCACGGTCGAGGAAGAGTATGGCGGGGCAGGGCTCGGCTATCTCGAACATGTCATCGCCATGGAGGAAGTGTCGCGCGCTTCGGCGTCGGTCGGCCTGTCCTATGGCGCGCATTCCAATCTCTGCATCAACCAGATGCGCCGCAACGGCAGCGATGCGCAGAAGCGCAAATATCTGCCAGGCCTGATCTCGGGCGAGCATGTCGGCTCACTGGCGATGTCCGAGCCCGGAGCCGGCAGCGACGTCGTGTCGATGAAGACCCGCGCCGACAAGAAGGGTGATCGCTACATCCTCAATGGCAGCAAGATGTGGATCACCAATGGTCCCGTCGCCGAGACATTGATCGTCTATGCCAAGACCGATCCCAATGGCGGCCCTCGCGGCATCACCGCCTTCATCATCGAGAAGGGGATGAAGGGTTTCTCGACCGCGCAAAAGCTCGACAAGCTCGGCATGCGTGGCTCGGATACGTGCGAACTCGTTTTCACCGATTGCGAAGTGCCGGAAGAAAATGTGCTCGGCGCCGTCGGCAAGGGCGTCAACATCCTGATGTCCGGCCTCGATTATGAACGCGCGGTGCTATCTGGCGGCCCGCTCGGTATCATGCAGGCCTGCATGGATGTGGTGTTGCCCTATGTGCATGAGCGCAAGCAGTTCGGCGAGCCGATCGGCAATTTCCAGCTCGTGCAGGGCAAGGTCGCCGACATGTATGTCACGATGAACGCCTCGCGTGCCTACGTCTATGCGGTGGCAAAAGCCTGCGACCGCGGCGAGACCACGCGCGAGGATGCAGCCGGCGCGATCCTCTATGCGGCCGAGCGCGCCACGCAATGCGCCCTCGATGCGATCCAGCTGCTCGGCGGTAATGGCTATATCAACGACTATCCGACCGGGCGCCTGCTGCGTGATGCGAAGCTGTACGAGATCGGCGCCGGCACGAGCGAGATCAGGCGCATGCTGATCGGGCGGGAGCTGTTTGCGAAGAGCGGCTAGGCGCAGCCGCATACTCGTTTGTCATTGCCCGGCTTGACCGGGCAATCCAGTAGACACTGGCTTCGGTGATTAGTCCGAAGATATTGCGTTTACTGGATCCCCGCTTTCGCGGGGATGACAGTTGGAGCGCGTGGCGGGCAGCGCATCCGCGCGATATCGTTCTTTATTTGTTCTTGATAAAATTCCCATCTTTCGCCATATCACTCTCGTCTTGTTCACGAGGGGCGCTCTCATGAGGCGTCTTTGAGTGGGGCAGGATGCGGCGCCTGCGGGCAGGGGGACCACGCATCCCTTTGCACTCGGGTGGTCGGGGGTAACCGTCCGACCCCACTACGGGGGTCTGCCGCTAACGCGGCTGGACGTGGCACTGGCGAAAGGCAGGAAACTGCCGGACCCCGGTTGGGTCAACGGCCTTTGCCCGGAAGAACGGTCCTTCGGCCAGAAAGAACGTCGCGGTGGCGCGCCGTAAGGCGTTGCGCGGCCGGCCAGCACTGGCGATCCAGTGCGCACCGATCGCGTCAAGTGCTACCAAGTGCGCCTTGCGGCGTGCCACCTCCCCTCATGTGTTTGGGGAGAAATACTCACACCTCGGACGCCATGGGCGCCGCGAGAACGCGTTTTCACGCGCCAGGAACGAGAAGGCGCCGTTGTTCCGACACATCCGTCATGCCACACTCGCGCAACCGCAACCGGGCAGGATTTTCATGTCGTTTCGATTCGCCGCCATTGCCGCTCTCTCGATTGCTTCCGCTGCCATTGCCACTCCATCCTACGCCGCCCGATGCGGCGGCGACTTTCAGGGTTTCGTCGCGCAGATGTCGCAAGAGGCTGCCGCGGCCGGCATCTCGCAGGGCGTGATCCAGCAGGCCTTCGCCGGTGTCACCCAGGATCAGGCGGTGCTGTCCTTCGATCGCCGCCAGCGCGGCACCTTCAACAAGACCTTCGAGCAATATGTGGCGACGCGCGTCGGCCCCGGGCGCATCAAGATGGGCCTCTCGATGATGCAGCGCCACGCCTCGCTGCTGTCGCGCATCGAGCAGCGCTTCGGCGTGCCGCCTGAAATCGTGGTGGCGATCTGGGGTCTCGAGTCCGATTTCGGCAAGGGCGATATCGGCAAGATGCCGGTGATCCGTACCCTCGCCACCATGGCGCATGATTGCCGCCGCACCGAGCTTTTTCAAGGTGAGCTGCTGGCGGCGCTGAAGATCCTGCAGCGCGGCGATCTCCCGCAGTCGGATCTCGTCGGCGCCTATGCCGGCGAACTCGGCCAGACCCAGTTCCTGCCGTCGAGCTATATCAAGTATGGCGTCGACTTCGACGGCAACGGCCATGTCGATCTCAGGCACTCGGTGCCGGACGTGCTGGCCTCCACCGCCAACCTGCTGAAGACCGCAGGCTTCAAGGGCGGTCAGCCTTATGGTGAAGGCACCGCCAATTTCGAGGCCATGCGCGAGTGGAACAGGGCTACGATCTATCGCAAGACCATCGGGTATTTCGCCGACCGTCTTGCAGCTGGCGGTTGAGCGCGCAGGCTGTTTTCGCGCGCTGCCGCCAAGTATCTGACATTACGGAGGATCGTCTGGCGAACAAGCCGACGTCTCATGGTTAAGGACGACTTGCCGGTTCCCCTTCATCCTTTCCCAACCACGGTGTGGATTATCCCGCTCTGGTGAGACTCCGTTAAGCGTCGCGGTCGCAATTTGCGGCCTCGACGGGAACGGCAGGTCTACGAAATGACAGCGATCAAACCCAGCGTGCGCAAGCGCGCCGTACAGCCAATGGAGACAACTCCATGCTGAGCGTACCGACG
This sequence comes from Tardiphaga sp., assembly GCA_030147505.1. Classification (GTDB taxonomy): domain Bacteria; phylum Pseudomonadota; class Alphaproteobacteria; order Rhizobiales; family Xanthobacteraceae; genus Tardiphaga. The sequence goes on along the minus strand of JASBVG010000037.1, from coordinate 9,303 downwards.
CTGCTCACGGTGTTCGACGTCAATTTTCTGGCGTTGGGGGTGGTCTGGGCCTATGTGGCGCGCAGCTATCCCAACCTGCAGGCGGCCCGTTACTGGGCAGCCGCGGCGTTCATTGCAGCCGTTGGCATGGCCATCTCGCTGCTGCGTGTGTTCGTCGAGATCGATCCGATTGTCCCGATCGTCATCGGCAATGGACTGTTGCTGCTCGCCACCAGCCTTGCTGTGATGGGCGTCAGCCGCTTCTATGGTCGCCCGCCGGGCTGGCAGCTGCAATTCGCGCTGATCGGCATTGGCGTCGCCGGTCTCGCGCTCTTCACGGTTTGGCACGACAGCATCGCCATGCGCATCGCGGTCTATGCGGCTGTCCAGTCGGTCTCGGTTGCCGGCACGATCCCACTGGGGCTGTCGCGCAGCCATGGCGGTCGCACCGCAGGCGGCCTGCTGTCGGCGACGCTCGCTGTTCTGGTGATCGTAGCCCATGCGATCCGCTCTCTGAGTGGTCTGCTGGAGTCGGGCGGCTCGATCGGCTTCATCGAGCTGAACCAGGTGCAAGCCGTACTTCTGCTGGTGCTGGTTTTCCTCACGATGTCTTGGAATTTCGCGTTCCTCGTGATGGCCATCGATCGCCTGCGCGACGAGGTCGCCGAACTCGCGCTGGTGGACGATCTCACCGGTGTCGCCAATCGCCGTCATCTCGTGCAGCGCCTCGCGGAAGAATGCGCGCTCGCGCATCGCACGCAAAAGCCGTTCGCGCTGCTGGCAATCGATCTCGACGGCTTCAAGGAGATCAATGATGGCCATGGCCATGCGGCTGGCGACGATTGCCTGCGTCACTTCACGCTGATGACCCAGAGCAAGCTCCGCCCCGGCGATCTGCTGGCACGCTCCGGCGGTGACGAGTTCTGTGTCGTGCTGCCGTCGACCACGGTGTCCGAAGCGGCATCGATCGCACATCGCGTTCTCGATGCGTGCCGCGCCGATGCCGCCGCCTGCATGCCCGGCGAAGTCCAGATCGCAGCCTCCATCGGCGTCGCGCAATGGGAGACGCGGATCGGCCAGTATCCGGAACGTCTCATCGCCGCCGCCGATCAGGCGCTTTATGTGGCGAAGAACGAGGGCAAGAACCGCTATGCCGTCTACGAGATCGACTCGCCGTCGATGACGCCGGATATCGACATGGACGCCATGATCGACCGTGCCCGGAGCAGCGCAGTCTGAGCCGGAGTGCGATCCAGTAGATAGATCAGTTCATTACCTTGTCGTGGGTGATGTCGATCAGTGCGCCGGGGAGACGCACCGGGCGGCCATGACGATCGAGCGTACAGCTGCCGCGGGCCAGCACCCAGTGGATCCGGTCGTTCCTGATCAGCCGGTACTCGCATTCGAAGATGCCGCCAAGCCGCATGGAGGATGCGATCGCTGCCTGCAAGCGCGCGATGTCGTCGGGATGGACGGCGCGGAGATATTTCTCATTGGGCAGGCCGCGCGCCGCGCGCTCCGGATCGACGCTGAAGAAATTCGCCGCGCCGGCATCGAGATAGCCGCGGTTGTTGCTGATGTCCCAGTCCCAGATACCGGCAATCAGCTCGCGCGCCGCGAACTTGCGCGTCATCGGCAATTCGAACGCATCTTCCGCGGCGGTGGATTTGTAGGCCTCGGCGGCGGCGAGGCGGAGAATGTAGGACAGGAACTCATGCTTGCGTTCGCGCGCAAAGCTGGCGATGTCCAGGCACACGTCCCCCAACGGTCGCCGCATTTTTAGCCCCACGCTCAGTGATTGTTTGAAGTTCCGCCCCTACCGCAAAAGAATACATCGATTGGGCACCAATTCAATGTTCGCTAAGCGGATTGTTGATGCACAACCGTCTCGACAAAGCGCGACGCGATGCCGCTTGCGTTCTCCGTTCAACGCTCCCATGTGGTTGCCATGTCCAATGAACGTGTCTTCACAAAAGCCAAAGGCCCGCGCGCAGCGTCGGCCGGCAATGCTCCGATCATCGATCAGGACGGGCGCGAAATTCGCCCTGATGAACTCGGTTTTGGCGGGCAAGGTTTCGGTGCTCAGGGATTTAACGGGCGGGCATTCCGCTTCGATCTCGGGCAGGGTGGCGCCAATCCGTTTCGGCCATTGACGCGTGAACAGCGCGTGGCACGGCTGGAGGCGATCGCACAGTTGCTCGATGTCGCCTTCATCGTGCCGGGTACCAAAATCCGCTATGGTATCGATGGCCTGATCGGCCTTATCCCGGTGGTGGGCGACATCATCACGACCGCCATTTCGCTATGGCTGGTGCGCGAGGCACGCGCGCTCGGCGCGCCATGGCACATCACGGCGCGGATGCTGGGCAATGTCGCGGTGGATGGTGCTGTCGGCATCGTGCCGTTTGTCGGCGATGCATTCGACGTCATGTTCCGCGCCAATGTCCGCAACGTCAGAATGTTGCGGAATTGGCTGGACAAACAGCCGACGATATAGATCCGTAGCCCGGCTTCGCTACGGTCGGTCCGGGCTACAATTCGGCGTTACGCCGCGTCGGCGTCGCTCGTCTCTTCCGGGCGCGCACGGCGCTCCAGCGGAAAGTGCTCGCTTTCGTAGAGGGTGCGGATGCCGCGCTGGTCGAAACGGGCTTCATCCACCTGCAGATAGGCGCCGTTCAGCGAGTCTGCCGGCAGCTCCTCCATTGCGAATTGAACCGCAGCTGCGGCCGTATCGAAGCGACGATACGCAAAACCCGCGCGTTTCTTTTTGCGGATCGCGGCGGGGAAGAGTTCTGCGGAGGCATTGTAGCTGAAAGCTGCCATGGTGGGGGACCTCATCTGTTACGCAACGAAAGGGGCTGTCACTCGCGGGGCGGCCAATCTGGACGGCCGGGGGCGGACAAGATGTCAGGACAGGTTTGTATATAAGCACGTTTCGGCGGAAAGCGACACCCGGAACTGCGCATGAAGCCAGCGGTGTCGGCAATGGTATTCGCGTAATAGTTATGTCTTCACAGTAGGTTAGGTGAAGCAACAGGCTGCATTAAGCTTGTTTGATCTAAGCTTCGTGGATCACTGGCCGGTCGTATCCGGCAGCGGCACAATCTTCAGTGGCGTCGTATAGGGTTCCACGCGCAGCGTGTCGTTGGAAAACAGTCCGATCTGGCGCAGCGGCGCTTGCTCGAGCGCGCCGGCCTCCGCCTTGCGGACGCCATACTGCCAGGCGGTCAGCGTGCCCTTTTCGGCGAGATGCTTGGCCACGCCGCCAGCATTCTTCGCCTCGAAGGTCGCGAGCTGATCGTCGTCGAGGCCGATGACGATCTCGTCCTTTGCGGTGACCACCTTGAACAGCGAGACCTTCGAGGTGGCAAAGGCAGGATGCGACACCACGCTCTCGAGAATGAGACCCGCGAGCGCGATACCGAGCAGCAGACGGTTGGAGCGGATAGACATCGAATTTCAGCTTCTTGGGATTTCTTGTTCTTCACGTCGTGCATGCCGAAACGGCATGGGCAGATTGAAGGCAGTGATCAAGGCTCAGGACAGAAACGCCCCGCGCCACCATCAAGGTCACGCGGGGCGAACATGTCGTTCAATGGTGCCCAGTTAGTTACTTCGGCTGCAGTTTCAAGGCTGCGGAGTTGATGCAGTATCGCAAGCCGGTGGGGCCGGGGCCGTCGTTGAACACATGTCCGAGATGCCCATCGCACTTCGAACACAGCACTTCCGTGCGGATCATGCCGTGGGTGTGGTCCTGTTCTTCATCGACATGACTTTCTCGTGATGGCTGCGTGAAGCTCGGCCAGCCGCAGCCTGAATCGAACTTCGCATCCGATTCGAACAGCGATTGTCCGCAGCCGGCGCAGATATAGGTGCCCGGTGTTTCGGTGAATTCATATTCGCCGCTGAACGGCCGTTCGGTCGCTTTCTCGCGCAGAATGGCAAATTGCATCGGCGTGAGTTCGGCGCGCCATTCGGCTTCGCTTTTCACGACTTTGTCAGCGGTGGATTTGGTATCGGACATCATGCCTCCAGTTCTGCCGCTCGCCGGCATGCAACTGCCACGTCAGTTCGTGGCTTTGGCCGCATTCACCAGCGTCGGCTTCTCGATGTAATTCTCGGCGAAGATCTTCTTCAGATTTTCGATCTTCGGCAGGTCGTTGTAGACGATATAGGGCTGATTGGGGTGAAGCGTCAGGTAGTCCTGATGATAGGCCTCGGCCGGATAGAACGCCTGCAGCATGCCCAGTTTGGTGGCGATCGGCTTCTTGTAGACCTTGGCGGCGTTCAGTTGCGCGATATAGGCCTCCGCAACCTTCTTCTGCTCCGGCGTGGTGGCGAAGATTTCCGAGCGATATTGCGTGCCGGTGTCCGGGCCCTGGCGATTCAACTGGGTCGGATCATGGGCGACCGAGAAATAAATCTGCAGGATCTTGCCATAGCTGACCTGCTTCGGGTCGTATTTGATCTCGACCGCTTCGGCGTGGCCGGTGGAGCCGGAGCTGACGGCATTATAATTGGCGCTCGCTTTGTTGCCGCCGGCATAGCCTGACACGGCGCTGATGACGCCCTTGGTGTGCTGGTAGACGCCCTGGACGCCCCAGAAGCAGCCGCCCGCGATCACCGCGGTTTGCATACCATCGGCCGCCTGCGCGTCTGCTGCGGGAGCCGGAATGACAACGGCCTCTTCGGACGCGAAGGTCGGTGCAGTCAGTGCGGTTGTGACGGCAAGGGCGCCGGCAGCGGCGGCGAGTGTCAGACGGCTGAACAAAGAGCGCATGGCGTATCCTCTTGGGTGTCGCGTGCCGATATCGGCAGTCTAGCCCGGCAGCGACGGCTGGCAATTGCCGGTTGACGGGCGATCACTGGAGATACGAACACCGGTCGGGAGCGTTACGGAGAGCCGCACACGGTTTCGTGAGACCTCTTCGGCATGTCGCATGCAGTGGAAAGTCGCCTGCAATGAAAAAGCCGCGAGACGAGTGTCTCGCGGCTTTTCGAATCGTAAGGACAATCGCCGTTACGGGCAGGCGTAACGCATGCCGTTCTTGTTGAGATAGGTGCCCGAGGCCGGGTCATACGACCGGTAGCGCTGTGCGCAATAGGCGTGGTTCTGTTGCTGCTGGGCAGCCTGCGCCTGGCTGGCCGCAATGGCGCCGCCGATGATGGCGCCGGCAGCGAGGCCGCCGATGACGGCACCGGCGCTCGGGCCGCGGCGATAGCCGCCGTGATAACCGTGATGATGGTGATGGCGGCGATAATACTGCACCTGCTCGACAGGGGGGGCATTATTGCCAACGACGGCCTGGCTGATCGCGCCCTGCGTCATCAGAGGCGCAGACACGGCGGGCGCCGCAACGGACACGGCGGTGATACCGGCAATAAGCACGGCGGTGGCGGATTTCATCAATCGCATTTCAACTCCTGCCTCGGATATTAGGAACAGGACTAACACGCGAACAGCATGACGGTTTCGGGGCACCGGCATTTTGTTCCTGCGACATTCGCGCGCAGATGCAGAGGTCAGACGACAATGCTCAATCGCTTGGCGGCGCGCGTGATGCCTGTATAGAGCCAGCGTGCGCGGCTATCCTGGAACGCAAAACTCTCGTCGAACAGCACCACGTTGTCCCACTGCGAGCCCTGGCTCTTGTGCACGGTGAGCACATAGCCGTAATCGAACTCGTCATAGGGTTTGCGTTGGTCCCAGGTCAGCCCCTCGACGCCGCCGGTGAAGCAGTCGGCGCGCACCGAGACCTTCGTAACCTTCCCGCCAAAATCCTCGTCCGGCATGATGCGCATGGTGACGATGGCGGATTTCGACGTCGCCCGGGCGCGTACGCGCCACAATCCGCCATTGAACAGCGCTTTCTTGCGGTTGTTGCGCAGGCAGACGAGCTTGTCGTCGGCGACGGGCAGGGGATCGGTGAGCCCCAGCTTTTCGCGCACGCGCATATTATAGGCGCGGCGCGTATTGTTGCGGCCGACCAGCACCTGATCCGCCGCCATCACGCGCTCCGGATCGAGAGACTTTCGTGACACGACCTCGCTGTCGCCGAAGGTGCCGAGTGAGAGCGGCCGACCTTCGCGGACATCCATCGACATCCGCACAATCGGATCGTGTTCCGCCTGGCGATGCACCTCGGTGAGCATGGCGTCGGGCTCGCTCTCGGTGAAGAAGCCGCCACCCTGGATCGGCGGCAACTGCGCGGGATCGCCGAGCACCAGCAGTGGGCAGTCGAAGGAGAGCAAGTCACGGCCGAGTTCGGCGTCCACCATCGAGCATTCGTCAACAATGATCAGCTTGGCCTTGGAGGCCGGCGCGTCGTCCCAGAGTTCGAAGTTTGGCGTTTCCTCGCCGCTCTCGCGGGCTCGGTAGATCAGGGAATGGATGGTGGAAGCCTCGTGGCACCCTTTGTTGCGCATCACAAGCGCGGCCTTGCCGGTAAAGGCGGCGAATTTCACTTCGCCATCGACGCCTTCGGCGATATGGCGCGCCAGTGTGGTCTTGCCGGTGCCGGCGAAACCGAACAGGCGGAAAACCTGCGGCGTGCCGTTTTGGCCGGGCTTGGCCTTCAGCCAATCGCCCACGGCCTTCAGCGCGGCATCCTGATGCGGGGTAAAACTGGTCATGTAATCTCGGGAAAAGGGGCCGGCAGCGCGGCGACTCGGTGAATGAAGCTAACCATTCGGGCGGCGGGTGCAAGCGCGCCGGTTCCGGTGGCAATATGCCCGCCCGGACGGCTTGCCCGGACGCCTGCGATGTTCCAGTTATGGGTGGTCGAGTGAGGAGATGGCCTTTGGAACGCAGACTGCTTCAAATCGCGCTGGCGATCGTCGGCCTTGTCGCCATTCTGTTCGGTCTCACCGGCGTACTCTTCGGCACCAGCCTTGCGGGCGTCACGGTTGGCGTGACGCTGGAGGGCTATGTGCGCTTCATCAAGGGCGTTCTGATCGGCGCGGGCCTGATCTACTGGTCGGCGATCCCGCAGATCGAGAAGCGTGGCGAGCGGATCGCGGTGGTGACCTTCATCCTGATGTTCGGTGCCGCGGGGCGGCTCATGGCGGTGGTCGGCCACGGCTTCCCGACGATAGGTCTCCTGGCCAGCCTGATCGGCGAATTGATTGTCGTGCCGCTGATCTGGCTGTGGCACCGCCACTATGCGCGCCGAGGGGCGATGGCGTGAAGCGCTTCGGTGTCTGGGCGATCTACATCGTCGGTGCGCTGTCGATCGGCTATCTCGCGCTGTTCGCCTGGAACATGTGGCGGCAGCCGGATCTGACGCCGGGCGATCCGATCAAGATTTTCCGCAAGCAGGGCGCGCCGAGTTATTCATAGGCGCTTGCACGGTCATTCCGGGGCGCGCGGCACGCACGAACCCGGAATCCCGGAGTGTGAGGGACTGGAGCTCCGCTACATCGAGGCTCCGGGTTCGCGCGAAATGCGCGCCCCGGAACGACGAGTTTGCGTTTACGCCGCGCCCATCATCCCGCGATAGTCACCGCTGCCGACGCCGGCCGGGGTGATCGGCAGACCGCCATCGGCATATTCGTTCAGCTTGTTGCGCAGCGTGCGGATCGAGATGCCGAGGATGTTCGCCGCATGGGTACGGTTACCGAGGCAGTGCTTCAGCGTCTCGAGAATGAGATCGCGCTCCACATCGGCCACCGTGCGACCGACAAGGGCGCGGGTCACTGTCTCTGCCGCCATCGTCGCATGGGCCACGGCCGGTGAGGTCTTGGCGAGATCGAGGCGATCACCATCCGGGGTCAGGATCGCATCCGCACCGATCTCGTCGCCCGAGGACATCAGCACCGAGCGGTGAATCGTGTTTTCCAGCTCGCGCACATTGCCCTGCCAGCGATTGCCGGTCAGTACACGGCGCGCTTCGGCGGAAAGGGGCCGTACCGGCACGCCATTGGCATCGGCATATTTCTTGGCGAAATGCTGGGCGAGTTCGAGAATGTCCGCCGGGCGATCGCGCAGCGCCGGAATCTTCAAATTCACGACGTTGAGGCGGAACAGCAGATCCTCGCGGAATGTGCCGGCCTTCACCGCGTCCGACAGATTGCGGTTCGACGTCGCAATGATGCGGATATCCACCGGCACCGGCTTGGTGCCGCCGACACGGTCGATCACACGCTCCTGGATTGCACGCAGCAGCTTCGACTGCAGCCGCACATCCATTTCCGAGATTTCGTCGAGCAGCAACGTGCCGCCGGTGGCTTCCTCAAATTTTCCGATGCGGCGTGCGATGGCGCCGGTGAAGGCGCCTTTCTCATGACCGAACAGTTCGGATTCCAGCAGATGCTCGGGGATCGCCGCGCAATTGATGGAGATGAATGGTTTCTTGGCGCGACCCGAGCGATTGTGCACATAGCGCGCCAACACTTCCTTGCCGGTGCCACTCTCGCCAGTGATCATCACGGATGCATCGGAGCCCGCGATTTGCTGCGCCAGCTTCACGACCTTGCCCATCATCTCGTCGCGGAAGATCAGGTCACGCGAGTCGTTGGCGACGGCGGCGAGTACGGCGGCGATCAGCTCCGGCTCTGGTGGGAGCGGGATGTACTCCTTGGCGCCGGCGTGAATTGCCGCGACGGCGGCGCGGGCATCGTTGGTGATGCCGCAGGCGACGATTGGCACATGGATGTGCTCGGCCTCGAGTCGCATCACGAGGTCGCGGATGTCGAGTGCGACATCCACCAGCAGAAGGTCGGCGCCTTTGCCGGATCGCAGCACGTTCATGCTCTGATCGAGGCCCTCGGCATGCACCACCGAAGCGCCGTTATCCATGGCGATCTTGGTCGCTGTCGTGAGCTGGCCCTTCAATGTGCCGACGATGAGAAGCCGCATGGTGATCTCCTGTTATCTCTCGATATGCGCCGCTGTTGCGTGCAAAAATCCGTTAATTATCGGCCTTGATGATTTCGGTCATGGTGACGCCGAGCTTTTCCTCGACCAGCACGACTTCGCCGCGCGCCACCAGGCGGTTGTTCACATAGATGTCGATCGCTTCGCCGACGCGGCGGTCGAGTTCGAGCACGGTGCCGGGCCCGAGCTTGAGCAGCTCGCCCACATCCATCTTGGAACGTCCGAGCACCGCCGAGACCTGCACCGGCACGTCGAACACCGCCTCCAGATCGGCGGCGATGCGCGTGACATGTTCCTCTTCGGCGTAGCCGACATCGCCGGTCACCATCGGATCGCCGGCATTGAGATCGGGCAGCGGCACCTGCGGATCGCTCATGGTTCAGTCCTCTCGGCGCTCAGGCCTGATTGCGGGACGCCATATAGCGTCCGACGAGTTCGTTGATCTTGAC